>DFWZ01000032.1:79885-93468 GCA_002381565.1 Gallionella sp. UBA4121 | reverse complement strand
ATCAATTTCCGTGGTTCGCCCGGCATGATAGGTCGTTTCGTGGATGTGAGCGTGACGCAAGTGGTCAGACATACGTTGCGCGGCGAACTGGCAGGGCGTGTCGAATGAGCCAGGAGAAAGCCCGCGTCATGAATAGTAAACCCAAACTTTCTTTGACCGTTCAGTATGCGAGTGCAGCAGCGCTGCTGCCGACGCGCCCGCAGTGGCGTCGCTGGATCGGGGCGGCATTGCAGCGCGATATCAGCGTGACGCTGCGTATCGTGGATGAAGCGGAAGGTCGGGCGCTTAACAAGGCTTATCGCGGCCGTGATTATGCGACCAACGTGCTGACTTTCGTCTATGACGATACCGATGTACTGTCAGGCGATGTGGTGATCTGCGCGCCTGTGGTGGAGAAGGAAGCCGCAGAGCAGCATAAGGACTTGCGCTCTCATTACGCGCATCTGGCCATTCACGCCGCACTGCATTTGCAGGGTTTTGATCATGAAGACGATGCCGATGCGGCCAAGATGGAAGCATTGGAAACCTCCTTGATGGTAAGATTGCGCTATCCTGATCCCTACATGGAAGTCTGAACCCAAAAAATGCCTGAGCCTGAGAGTCATAAACCGACCTTGTTGGAACGCCTGTCCGCGCTGCTGCTGCGCGAACCGGAAGACCGTGAGCAACTGGTGAAACTGCTGCACGGAGCTTACGAAAATAATCTGCTGGATGCCGATGCGCTTTCGATGATGGAGGGCGTACTGCAAGTATCCGAACGGCAGGTGCGCGAAATCATGATTCCGCGCGCGCAAATGGATGTCATCGACATCAGTCTCTCTCCTGAAGAATTCATCCCCTTTGTCATTGAAACGGCGCACTCGCGCTTTCCTGTGGTCGAGGGCGACAAGGACAACATCATCGGCATCCTGCTGGCGAAAGATTTGCTGCGTTACTACGCCGGGGAAGAGTTCGATATGCGCGACATGCTGCGTCCGGTAGTGTTCGTGCCGGAAGCCAAGCGATTAAATGTGCTGTTGCGCGATTTTCGCAGCAACCGCAACCACATCGCGCTGGTGGTGGATGAGTATGGCGGCGTATCGGGCATGGTAACGATAGAAGATGTGCTGGAGCAAATCGTCGGCGACATCGAAGATGAATACGACTTCGATGTGGATGAGGACAACATTATCGCCGATGGCACGGGGCACTACCGCGTCAAGGCCGATACCGAGATCGCCGATTTTAACGCGGCGCTGGGCTCTGACTTCAGTGACGAAGAGTATGATACCGTTGGCGGTCTGGTGCTCAAGGCCGCCGGACAACTGCCCAAATGCGGCGATCGCCTTCATTTTGGCGAGCTTACCTTCACCGTGCTGCGCGCGGACAGCCGCAGGTTATATACGTTGCTGGTGGAACGGAGCAAGGCGGCGGAGTAACAAAGGCAGCGATCGTATTAAGGTTTACCGATGAAAACGCCGCCTGAATGCAAGAGGTCTGCTGCGTATCAACAGGCCGGAACGAATGGGCATTTCTAAAATTGTTTCTACTCATATTGATATATATCAATATCGCCCCGCATACTTGAATATATTCTTCGTAACGGCTGGCGTCAGTCCGGGCCGGATTATTCAATTATGGAGGATTTACACAATGGAAAATGCACTGCCAATTATTTTAGTGATGTCGCCATTTCTGGGTTTGTCACTCATGATTCTTTTCAGCGGTAAATAATCTTCAGCGGAGACGCACTGCCGGTTTTTAGTAGTACCGATCTGGCGTTTTGAGTGCAGCCGTCACTGAGAGCACACGTAAGGACGTACCGGGTAAGCCAATTGCCGCATCTGGAAGAATAAAAACCCCCTCGCTCGCGAGGGGGTTTTTATTTGGTGCGACGCATTACATGGAATGAATAATCCGGGTAGTGTCCGTGTCGGATATGAGCGAGTGTGGCAAGCAAGTCTGGCATCCAAAAATAATCAATCGTCCCGTTACAGCCCCTTAACTTGTATAGGCTGCCAGGAAATAGCCTGATAAACAAATAAGTGCTATCCTGTTATTATTAGGGTTATCCTTAAATGCAGCTTATAAAAATAAGGGGTGGGGGATGAAAAATAATTTGCCGGTCACACAGCATGACAGGTCTTTGCCGCGCGGGTCGCTGCTTGTATCCAAGACCGATCTGAAAGGCGTTATTACTTATGCGAATGACGCTTTTGTCGAAATAAGCGGTTTTTCAAGGGAAGAACTGATCGGGAAAAGTCACAATATTGTGCGTCATCCCGATATGCCGCCCCAGGCTTTCAAGTGGCTCTGGGATACCCTGTCGGATGGTCTTCCATGGCGCGGCCTGGTGAAGAATCGCTGCAAGAATGGCGACCATTACTGGGTAAAGGCGCTGGTCTCACCTATCAAGTCAGACGACAAGATTGTCGGATATCTTTCGGTGAGACGCGCGCCATCCAGAAATGAAATCACTGAAGCTGAAACGCTCTACAAAAAACTCAATGAATCCGGCGCACAGATAGGATCGAAATTCGATCGTTTCAAATTCAGGAATCTTTCGCTGAATCTCAAGCTTCAATTGCTGATCCAACCTGTATTGTTCGTCGTGCTGGCCAGCGCGACTTATATGTTATATGGGCAGATGAAAGCTTCCATGTTGAACAAGGAGAAGCAGCGTTCAGCAGCGACCGCCATGCAGGTGATCGACAGCGCCAATATGCTGATGGTGACCGGGACGATTTCCGACCCCGAGAACCGGAAACTGATGATTAAAAAAATAGTCGAAGGACAGCGGCTGGCCTCATTGCGGCTGGTGCGTACCGAACAGGTAGTCAAACAATTCGGTCCGGGTTTGCCTGAAGAGCATCTGGATGATCCGCTGATACGGCAAGTGATCGAGGAATCGGTAAAACAGGGTAAATCCATTCCCTATTACACTCAGTCCAAGGTGGATGGGAAATTCCTGTTCAGGGTCATTACCCCTTACATCGAATCGCATGCATTTCACGGCACCGATTGTTTAGGCTGTCACGTGGTTGCGGAAGGCAGTTCCAATGGCGCATCCGACATCACGCTGGATTTGACCGAAGAATATCAGCGTCTCCAATATTTATTGATGATTCTGATGGCATCGCAAATCGGCATACAGTTGTTCATCTTTCTGGTGCTGAGATTCGGTTTCAAACGATTTGTCGAACGTCCGTTGATCGGCATGGAAAAACAGTTTGAGGACGTCATTGAAGGCAGTCTGGGGAGCGATATAGACATCTCCGGTCGGGATGAGCCGGGGCGCCTGTATTGCAAATTGCAGGTTATGCAGTCCCAGATTCAGGTCATGCTGGATGAGATGGCGCTGGCTGCATCCAATATCATGAAACGCAGTACGGAACTGGATGAGAAGGTGGTTCAGGTGGCGGAGCAGTCGGCAACCCAGCGCAACAATATCCAGCAGATTACCAGCAGTATGGAGGATTTCAGCAAGTCTGTATCGCAAGTGGCTCAGGATGCTGAAAACTCCGCGGGAGTCGCAATCAGTTCTCAGGCGATGATCGAGGAGAGCAACAAGCGGATGGGGCAAACCATCGAATCGACGGACAGAGTCGTGCAGGCGGTAAGTTCATCAAGCAAGATGATTGATGATCTTAAAGCTGCGATTCAAAAGATCGGCGACATCAGCAAGGTGATCAGGGAAATCGCCGAACAGACCAATCTGCTCGCCTTGAATGCCGCGATTGAAGCGGCCCGTGCCGGTGAGCAGGGCAGAGGTTTTGCGGTTGTAGCGGATGAGGTCAGGAAGCTGGCGGAACGGACAGGTACCAGCACGACGGATATTACCAGCATGGTTGGAAACATTCATGCGGTGAGCCAAAGCGTGGTGGTATCGATGCACGAGGCCATACGGGAAGTTGAGGCTGAGGCTGTGATCGTCGGGGAAAATGCAGCAACGCTCAGGAAAATTATGGATGCAAGCCGGCAGGTTACCGAAAATGCGCAGCGTATCGCAGAGGTCTCCAAGGGACAGTCCGTCGCCAGTGAAGACGTATCAAATAACCTTGAGCATATTTCCGATCTGGTGAACAGCAATGTGCGCATCGCGGAAAATGCAAGGGAGTCTTCTCAGGAAATGTCCAAATCTGCAACAGAGTTGCAAGCCATGATCAGGCAGCTAAACCGACAGGGATGATGCGCTAAGGCTTATTCCCGGCAGGGCGCATCAGTTAGTCGGATAAACAGTCCAGATATACTGATGCATCAGGCGCAGTGCGGTTGCGTTGCGCCTGCCAGATCATTTCGCTCAAACACTCCATCATGCGGTGTTGTGCGTCGTGTTCGGACTCGAATTGATGGGTCAGACGCACGAAGTGCGCGCGCACCCCTTTCGGCTGGTCGATGGAGATTTGTTCCTCTATCGCCAGGTGCATCATCAGGTGCAGGAAAGGGTTCGGCTCGCCCTGTTCCGGCAGATATTCGCGGTTCAGGAAGCGATCCGGGTCTTCAAACATCGGAAAATATTCAGGATGTTTTTCAATCAGTTGTGCGGCCAGATCTTCCAGCGGCATCAGCAGTTCTCCGGCACGTCGTTTGCGCCAGGTTTCAAACAGGAAACTTCGCGCTTCATCGCGCGATGGATTGAAGAACATTTAAGGGGCCTCTTAAATCTAGAGAAAAGCAGTTGTCCCGAAAGTCACGAAAAGATTTATGCAGACATTTCACCGCAAGGTGAAAGTTCGCAAAAAATACGAAATACTCAACATGTTTGTGCCGTAGTAAGGTTGGAATTTATTTCGTGAATTTAGTGTTTTTCGTGGATGAGGAGGTTTTTTGGTCTTTGCCTTTGTATTCGCATAAGTCGTAAATCAGACATTCGGCGCATCTGGGTTTGCGTGCCTGGCAGATATAGCGCCCGTGCAATATCAGCCAGTGATGCGCATCAAGCAAGAATTCAGGCGGTATTACCTTGAGCAGTTTTTTTTCCACATCCAGCACGGTCTTGCCGGGCGCCAGACCGATGCGGTTGGCAAGGCGGAAGATATGCGTGTCCACAGCGATCGTGGGCTCACCGAACGCGGTGTTGAGTATCACGTTGGCGGTCTTGCGTCCTACGCCGGGCAAGGCTTCCAGCGCCTCGCGCGTGGTCGGCACGCAGCCTTTGTGCTGTTCGACCAGAATACGGCAGGTCTGAATCACGTGCTTCGCCTTGGTTCTGTACAGTCCGATGCGCTGGATGTATTCAGTCAGTTTCTCTTCGCCCAGTTCGAGTATCGCCTCCGGCGTATTGGCGACGGGATACAGCTGCCTTGTGGCGGCATTGACGCTGATGTCGGTGGCTTGCGCCGAGAGCATCACGGCGACCAGCAATTCAAACGGCGAGTGGTATTCCAGTTCGGTGGTCGGATGCGGATTGGCCGCAGCGAGGCGCTGGAAGATCTCTCTGCGCATCGCAGCGTTCATGCAGCAGGAATGCTATCCATTGGCGTGATGCGTGCCTCAGATTCATGGATTTTGGCCTCGGCGCGCAGGTTGAGCCAGTTTTTTCCGGCGATCAGCAACCCCAGTGTAATGAACGCGCCAGGCGGGAGGATGGCCAGCAGGAAGCCGTGGTAATTGGGCACCACCGTGATGACCAGTGATTTGGCGGATTCGCCCAGGGCCAGGTCGATGCCGGACAACAGCGTGCCGTGGCCTGCGATTTCACGTATGCCGCCCAGTACGACCAGCACAGCGGTCAAACCCAGCCCCATCGCCAGGCCGTCGAGGGCGGATTGCATGGCAGGATTCTTGGCGGCAAACGCTTCGATGCGGGCAAGAACAATACAGTTGGTGACGATCAGCGGAATGAAAATCCCCAGCACCACATACAGCGAGTACATATAGGCGTTCATCAGGTACTGGATGACGGTGACCAGCACGGCGATGATCAGGATGAATACCGGTATGCGCGCCTCATTGGGGACGACCTGACGAATCGGTGCGATGACAGCGCCCGATAACGCCATGACGAGTGTTGTGGCCAGCCCTAAGCTCACGCCGTTCACCACCGAGGTGCTGATGGCAAGGAGAGGGCACATGCCGAGCAGTTGCACCACGCCGGTGTTTTGCTTCCACATCCCGTTGTAAAAGATGTCCTTGAATTCCTGATAGGTCATTATTTATTCTCCTTGCCCTGCTGCGCAAACAGGACGTCATGGTGCAATGCAAAATACTGCAGGACCTTGTGCACGGCTTTCACCACTGCGCGCGGCGTGATGGTCGCGCCTGCCATGTAATCGAACTGCCCACCGTCCTTTTTGACTTTCCAGTCGCGATCAGTGTACCTCGCGAGTGAAGTACCATCAAATCCTTTGATCCAGTTGCTACGGGCGATGTCGATATAATCTCCTAATCCGGGTGTTTCCTTGTGGCTGACCACGCGCACGCCCGCTATCTCGCCGCTGTCCTTGATGGCGACCAGCAACGCGATCTTGCCGCTGTAGCCATCGGGAGCGACGGCTTCGAGCACCAGCACGGACGGTTTGTTTTGCAGGCGTGCGCGGTAGGCGGTGGTGGGGTCATCATTGCCCAGCAATACGTCAGGCTGGATTTTCAGCGTGTCATTGATGATGTCGTTGTCGTACAAATCCTGTGACACGATCTGTGAGATCAGGTTGAGTTTCTCTGCTTCAACGCTTTGCGCAATTCGCTCGTGCGTCTGGTTGTAGGTGAAAGCCAGAATAGCCGTGCCGATCAGCGCGAAAACCGCCAGATTGAGCGCGGTATGCAATGAAGCCTTCGCCAAGGTGCGTCTCATGGCTTGTCCTTCTTGCCGAAAACGGCAGGCTGTGTCCAGGCATCGATCAGCGGCACGCAGATGTTCATCAGCAATGTGGCGAACGCCACGCCATCCGGGAAGCCGCCATAGACGCGTATCAGGTAGGTAAGCAGCCCGGCACCGAAGGCAAAGATCAATTTTCCGCGCGGCGTGGTCGGAGAGGTCACGGGATCGGTGAGGATGAAAAATGCACCCAGCATCGCAGCCCCTGAGAACCAGTGAAACAGGGGGGCTGCGTAGTGAGCCGGGTCAAGCAGATGGAAGATGCCAGACGTGATGAACAGGGTGGCAAGAAATGCCGCCGGTATGTGCCAGGAGATGATGCGCTGGGCGAGCAGGTAGAGGCCGCCGAGCAAAAATCCTGCCGACACCCATTCGCTGCCTACGCCTGCCAGTCTGCCATAAATCGGCATGTCCAGAATCGTTTTGATCTGTCCATTCATATGCAGCTGTGTCTTGAGTGTATCCAGCGGGGTGGCCATGGTGACAGCATCGAGCTTGATGCCATCGGGTAAAATACCCTGGAAAATATAGTTCAGCTGATCTGGGAAGCTCAGCGGGATTTCTCCTAACCCGCCTGGGGTGAGCCAGTGCGTCATATGTGCCGGAAATGAAATGATCAGCACGGCGTAGCCTACCATCGCCGGATTGAAGGGATTGCTGCCGAGGCCCCCGTACAGATGTTTGGAAATGCTGATGGCGAAGGCGGTGCCGACGACCACCAGCCACCAGGGGGCCAGCGGCGGAATGGAGAGGGCGAGCAGCCAGGCGGTGAGCAGCGCGCTGTTGTCCTTGAGGAACGGGGCAATCGGGCGATTGCGCAGCTTTAGCATCAGTGACTCGGTGGCGAGCGCGGTGATGCTGGCCAGCGTGATTGAAACCAGGATTGCCGGGCCGAAATACCAGACATAAAGCGCAATGCCGGGAATCAGGGCCAGCAGCACGTTCAGCATGATCTGCGATACGCTGGCAGGCTTGGTGATAAAGGGTGAGAAAAATCCGGACATATTATTCCCTGGTGTGCTCATCAGTTGAGACTTGTGCAATTTCACGGATTCTTGCGCGTCGCGCCTCGATATCGGCGATTTCAGCCATTTGTTGTGGCGTCAGTTGTTCGGTGTTTTTCGGCTTGGTAGCGGCCGCCTGCTCTTTGGCATGATCGATCGCCGCCTGAATCTTGAGTTGTATGGTATTTGCCGGATCAGCGCCGGGTTTGCTCGAAGCGACTTCGGGTTGCGGTGATTCTGCACGTTCGGTTCTGGCTGCAAGCGCGGCTTTTTCTTTGGCGGCAAGCTTTTCGACCTTTTCACGCTTTTCACGTTCTATGCGACTCTCGCGATATTCAAACCGCTCACGAGCGGCATCCGCGGCTTTTTTGCTGGCCTGTTCTGCCCATATCTCGCTTTTGGCAAAACGGTAATACTGCACCAGCGGAATATTGCTCGGACAGACGTAGCTGCACGCACCGCACTCGATGCAATCGAACAGATGGTAATCCTCGGCCTTGGCTAAATTCTTGGCGCGGGCGAACCAGTATAACTCCTGCGGTTGCAATTCCGCCGGGCAGACATCGGCGCAACGTGTGCAGCGTATGCAGGGCAGCACAGGCGCCGGAGGGGGAAATAGTTTGCTTGACGCGGCGATGATGCAGTTGGTCGCCTTGATGACGCCTGCCTGTATTGACGGCAGCAGCACGCCCATCATCGGGCCGCCCATGATGTAGCCGGTCGTGCCGGGCAGCGTTCCTGCCTGTGCGACCAGTTCAATGATGGGGGTGCCGATCAGCGCCTCGAAATTCTGCGGGTGGCTGACATTGCCGGTCACGGTGACGATGCGTGAAATCAGCGGTTCGCCGTGACGGATGGCGCGCCAGACGCTGTAGGCGGTGCCCACGTTGAAGCATTGCACGCCAAGATCAGTGGAACGCACCCCGGCTGCGACCTCGATGCCGGTCAGCATCCGGATCAGCTGTTTCGCGCCGCCGCCCGGATAAATCGTCGGTACCGCGATTACTTCCATGCGATCGTGACCGCCCGCCATCACCGCAGCGCGCATGGCTGCAATCGCTTCAGGTTTGTTGTCCTCGATGCCGATCAGTACTTCGTCGGCATACAGCAGTGCACGCATGATTGAGGCGCCTTGCAGTATCTGGTCCGCACGTTCGCGCATCAACAGGTCATCGCAGGTGATATAGGGTTCGCACTCCGCGCCGTTGATCACCAGTGTGGTGATCTTGTGTTTGTGCGCATACAGTTTCATGTCGCTGGGGAATACCGCACCCCCCAGGCCAACCACGCCGGCGTTCCGCAGACGATGGCGCAGGTCGGTATGGGGCATGGACTGCCAGTCGTCACACGCATCCAGTGCGACCCATTCTTCAAGGCCGTCCGGAATCAGGGTGATGCAAAGAGCGGGGATGCCGGAGGGGTGAGCGACAGGTTGCAGGTCGATGGCGGCGATCGTGCCGGAAGTAGGCGCGTGCACCGCGCTGGACAAGTGTCCTTCGGGTCTGCCTATGAGCTGTCCCTTCTTCACGCGCACGCCTGTTTCAACCACGGGCTTTGCACTGTTGCCGACATGCTGGTGCAGCGGAACCGTCAGTTTTGAAGGAAGTGCCGCTTGAGCGATCGGCGTCCGGTTCGACTGTGTTTTGTCGGTGGGCGGGTGTATCCCGCCGTGAAATTGGTAGAGCGTCCTCATGGCGTGTCAATTGGTGCGGGAGTCAGTGCGTACACGGGGTATTTCCACTTCCAGTTGGTGGTGTTTTCAATGATCGCCACCATGCTGATACAGTCTACCGGGCAAGGTGGTATGCATAACTCGCAACCGGTGCATTCGGAGGCTATGATGGTGTGCATTTGTTTGGCGGCGCCGACGATGGCATCCACCGGGCAGGCCTGGATGCACAGAGTGCAGCCGATGCAGGTCGATTCGTCGATGAATGCCACGGCTTTGGGTTTTTCAACGGTTTCGACGCCGAACGGTTTGAATTCCATGCCGAGCAGGTCGGCCAGTTTGTGGATGCCTTCTTCTCCGCCCGGCGGGCATTTGTTGATGTCGGCGCTGCCCTCCGCGATCGCAGTCGCATAGGGCCTGCAGCCGGGATAGCCGCACTGGCCGCACTGTGTCTGCGGCAGAACGGCGTCGATTTTGTCCACCAGCGGATTGCCTTCGACGCGAAATTTGATTGCGGCAAAACCCAGCACCGCACCCAGTGCGATGGCGATAGCCGACATTGCCAGCAATGCGCTGAGCATTATTTGATCAACCCGGAGAATCCCATGAAAGACAGGCTCATCAGCCCTGCGGTGACCATGGCAATCGCCGAGCCTTTGAATATGCCGGGCACATCTGCGCCTTCCATGCGCTCGCGCAAGCCGGCAAACAGGATCATCACCAGCGTGAAACCGAGCGCGCTGCCCATGCCGAAGATCAGAGATTCCATGAAATTGTGTTTTGCCTGCACGTTGATCAGCGGCACGCCCAGTACGGCGCAGTTGGTGGTGATCAGCGGCAGGTAGATGCCCAGCGTCTGATACAGTTCAGGGCTGGTCTTCTGAATAATCATTTCGGTGAACTGCACGATGCCGGCGATCACCACGATGAATGACAGGGTTGTGAGGTAGGCAAGATCCGGGCCTAACAGGTAATGGTTGATCAGGTAACTGGAACCTGAAGCCAGTGTCAGCACAAAGGTGGTGGCAGCCCCCATGCCAACGGCGGCCTCCAGTTTTTTGGAAACTCCCATGAACGGGCAGAGCCCGAGAATCTTGACCATCACGATGTTGTTTACGAACACCGCGCCCAGCAAGATCAAAAGATATTCAGTCATTATTGTGCTTTCGGAATCAGGCGCAGATTATCCGATGATTCATGGGCGGCTTCAACCGCTTTGTTGGCATAACTATATGGCGGCAGGTTATTAGTGCATGTTGCGGATGGCCTTTGCGCACTCGGATACAAGGCCAGGCCCGCGATAGATCAGGCCGCTGTAGAGCTGCACCAGTGATGCCCCGGCCTGCAGCTTCTCAACCGCATCTTTGCCGCTTAAGATTCCGCCCACGCCGATGATGGGCAGCGCACCTTGTAATCGCGCGGCGAGCTGGCGGATCACGGTGGTTGATTTGTCGCGCACCGGCAAACCTGAGAGCCCGCCGGTCTCGTTGCCATGCGGCAGGTGCTCTACGCCCTCGCGTGACAGCGTGGTGTTGGTGGCGATCACGCCGTCCAGCGAATGCTGCATCAGCAGTACGGCGATTTGCGCGACCTGTTCGCCTGACAGATCAGGCGCGATCTTCAGTGCGATGGGCACATATTTGCCGTGTTTGTCGGCGAGTATCTGCTGCTCGGCTTTGAGTTGCGAGAGCAGGTCGTTGAGCGCTGCATCGTCCTGCAACTGGCGCAGATTCCTGGTGTTGGGCGAAGAAATGTTGACGGCGATGTAGCTGGCGTGCGCGTACACTTTTCGCAGGCAAATCAGATAATCGCTGGCGGCGTCTTCAATCGGTGTGGCGGCATTCTTGCCGATGTTGATACCCAGAACCCCTTGGTAATTCGCGCGCTGCACGTTGGAAATCAGGGTATCCACGCCCTCGTTGTTAAAACCCATGCGATTGATGATGCCCTCGGCCTGTGGCAGACGGAACAGGCGCGGCTTGGGGTTGCCGGGCTGCGACAACGGGGTGATGGTGCCGATTTCAATGAAACCGAAGCCGAGTTTTGACAAGCCGTCTATGCAGTCACCATTCTTGTCCAGACCGGCGGCAAGGCCGACAGGATTGGGGAAGGACAATCCCATCACGGTGCGCGGATCATCGGGGATGGCGGGCGCGATCAGGCTGCTCAGGTCCAATGAACAGGCGGCTTGCAGACTGCCCAGCGTGAGATGGTGGGCGGTTTCCGGGTCTAGCCGGAATAATGCGGGACGGAGCAGAGAATACATAAGTTAGATTTTCCTGGCAGTGGATGCTTGCAGGGGTTGGCGTGACTTGTCGCTTTCCCCGAGTACATCGGTAAGTTGCAAACACAACAGGCCGAACAGGGCAAGTCCTGCTTGTGCCATCATCATATTGGGCAGATTGATTTGCAGATAAGCGTTCGACTGGTAGGTGATGACGGCGATGTTGCCAATAAGGATGCCGGACAGTGCCGAGCAAACGACAGGGCCCCAATCGCCCGATTTTGCTCCGGAGAGCAGGGTGTTTTCATGCCACAGCAATTGTAAAGTCATCAGCAGTGCGAGCGGCGACATCCAGAATAACCAGAATAATTGCGCAGGCTGTGCTGCGCCGCCAGACAGCCCGAACAGCGTCACGGCAAGCAGGATGGCTAGCTGTGTTTCGCGGCGGATTTCTGGGAGGGTGAAACTGAAAACAAGGGATTTGAGTATGCCGGGGAAACAGGAAAACAGCTCGCGGGTGACAAGTACGGCGGGAGCCAGCAGCGCGAACAGCGGGGTATAGAGCAACACTTGTATGACGATCGAGTGGTTTTGCGGTACCGTCCAGCTTGCCACAAACAGGTTCAGGTAACTGAGCAGCCAGCCGGTCAGGGCGCTCGCGATGCCTGTTCTTACCAGGCGTTGAATATCCATGTTGCCAGACAGGCGTTTGATGGCGTGACTGACGAGCAGCACATAGAGCAGCAACATGATGCTGGTGCGCAGCGTGGCGGGAATGCTGCCATCTTCAGGCGGTGTGCCGGCCGAAAAATCGTGCCAAGCGTTGCCGCTCAAAAAAAGCCCGGCCAGCGGCAACAGCAGCAGCGCGACTATAAAAATTCCCAGACGTGTTTTCATATGATATTTTCGGCTTTCGGTTTTTTGCCACTAGCTACTTGCTGCCAGCTTTGTCCATAGGCCGTTTTGCAAGCCTTCAGCTGGCTGGTATTGGGTTTTGTATGACATCTTTCGGCTGTTCTCTATCCAGTAACCCAGGTACACATATTTCAACTCGAGTTTGCGGCACAGTTCGATCTGCCACAGCACGTTGTACACCCCGAACCGTGCGCGGGGTATATCCGGATCAAAAAAAGTGTACACCGATGACAGGCCGTCGCTCAGCAAATCAATCACGCTGATCATTCGCAGAACGCCCTCATCCCGGAATTCTACCAGCAGTGTATCGACATGACTTTGCAACAAGAAGGTCTGATAGGCATCGCGATCGTCATTATCCATTCCTCCGTCAGGGTGGCGCGCACGCTGATAGCGTTGATAAAGGTCGTAATATTCAGACTTGTCTTGCAGCGGGTGCAGCGTGGCGTCGAGCATGACGTGTTGCGCCCAGGCACGGCGTTGTGAGCGGTTTGGTATGAACGATTTGGCAAGTACGCGCATCTGTACGCAGGCGCTGCAGGTGTCGCAGCGCGGACGGTAAATGTAGGTGCTGCTGCGCCTGAAGCCGTGCCGCACCAGTTCGGAATAGAGCTGTGTATTGATCAGAAAGGTGGGCGTAGCAACCTGTGAGCGCGCCTGCAGGTGTGGCAGGTAGCTGCACGGGTAGGGGGCCGTCAGATAAAAATTCAGCGCGGTGATGGGAATGTCGTTGAGTGAACTCATGTAAATCAGGATTGAGGATCAAGGATTTAGTGGGGTACGTTTAAAGTATAAATCGTGATCGAACTGCCAGGGGGCAATAGTCTCACAGTTTACCAACTCTTCGAGCCTTGCAATAAACTCATCGCGCGGAATTTGCCTCGCGCCCAATGAGGCGAGATGAGGCGTATACATCTGACAATCGATCATGGCGCCACTGACTTTGCCGGTCAAAGGATACGATTGCCAGCGTTG
>DFWZ01000032.1:34216-79656 GCA_002381565.1 Gallionella sp. UBA4121 | reverse complement strand
GCTGAACATGGATTCGCCGTAGAACATCTGTCCGATCATCACGCCATAGAGGCCGCCTGCCAGTTTGCCGTCCATCCAGGTTTCCACCGAGTGTGCATAGCCTAACTTGTGCAGCGCGCAATAGGCGGCAATCATCTGCTCGTCTATCCAGGTGCCGCATTGTTCACTCCTGGGGGCAGCGCAGGCGCGCATCACTTGTTCAAATGCGGTGTCGGTGCGCACTTCATAGTTGCGCTTGCGCAATATTTTGGCGAACGAGTCGGATACTTTGAATTCTTCCGGGATCAGGACCATGCGCGGGTCAGGGCTCCACCACAGCACGGGCTCGCCTGCGCTGAACCAGGGGAAGATGCCATGGCGATAGGCATCGAGCAAACGCCCGGGGGTTAATTCCCCGCCGGCTGCCAGCAGGCCGTTTGGTTCGCGCAAAGCCTGTGTGACAGGCGGAAGAGGCGCGTTTTCGGATAACCAGGGGATCATGTGCGTCTGTATACAGTGGGTGAATATGTGGTTATATTGCCACGGGTTAATGCTTGCATACGAATGAAATACGTAAATCACTAAGGTTTAAAGTATGCTGACGAAATTTTTTGGCAAAAAAATCGATCATCCCATGGCGGATGTCAAATCTGCGCAGGCGTTGCTGGCTGACTTGCCCAGGAACGATGCACTCAAGTCAGCAATCGAGTTGACCGAGTGGATCGAGTCGGTCGCCAGCAGTGAAGAGTTCGGGCTGGCAGATCAATTCGCGGTGTTGAGTCTGCTCGATGAAACGGCTCAGTTCTATGCACGAAAACTGGCGTGCGAGTATTTTACCCTCCCGGATATGCATATATTTCAGGGGAATCGCCTGCGCCTGGTAATGGGCAATTTGTCTCGCCAGACTGCCGATGCCTATTACATGATGTTCATGCGTTATTGCAATGGTGACAAAGGCGGGGTTGCCATTAAGGCACCGCTGCTCGCGGCGCGTGCAGTGCGCGCGATGCGTGAAAAACTGAAATATACCGCAGTGCAGTATGAGGTTCATGACGGGGCGATCTGGCGCAATCTTGCGCAGTTCTGTCAGCATGCCGAGTGGCAGCAATATCTGGATACTCCGGTGAGCCTGTATTCCGCCTTGCCGGAAACCACTTCGGTCGGGAGTGAGGTCGGGCAATTGATGGCATGGTATGCCTGCGGGCTTGATTCCCTGAGTCCTCGAGGCATGCATCTTGCCGAACGCATCATCGCACAGTACCGTAATGTCATTACGATCAGCGCCAACCTGCCCGCTCATGTTCTGTGCGGTTTCGATTTATCCCGTGCAGGCACGCCTGTACGAATCAATTTAGATGCGACCATGCATCCCCTGATGCGCTATGTCAGCCTGGCAGATATGCAAGTCAAGCTGGAAATGCTGATTAAAATACTGCACAAGAATATCGTTCCTCAGGAACTTCATCTGGGGGGTGTTTTTACGGCGGAATGGGTGCTCGAAGCGGCACAACATGTTTTGACTTGTATTGTCTCGCCCCCGCAGCGCCTGACTAAAAGGCGGGAACTAACAGCGCAGTTTTCGGTTGTTTCGGGTTGTGAAAATGTGCTTGCGTACGGCGCTGGTCAGGAAAGTGGCGAGCACATGCAAATTACGCTTGAAAATGCCAGTTCCAGCGGTTTTTGCGCCATATTGACGGGGAAGGGAGTAGATGGCGTACGCATAGGCCATCTTTTTGGCGTGCAAACGGCGAGCGGTCTGGGTGTGGCAATCGTGAGGCGATTGTCGCGTGACATCGGGGGGCAGTTGCATGTGGGGGCGCAAGTGTTGGCCAATCAGGCCCCTGTGCTGACTGTACGCCAGAGCGTGGGGGGTGGTGAAGAGCAGCACGCGCTCTGGTTGCGAGAAAGTGTTGAAAATGGCACGGCAAGGTTGCTGATGCAGGCGGGTATATTTTCCATGCAGCGCAGTCTGAAAGCACATTTCGACGGCAGGAACTGCCTGCT
Source organism: Gallionella sp. UBA4121 (assembly GCA_002381565.1). Lineage (GTDB taxonomy): Bacteria > Pseudomonadota > Gammaproteobacteria > Burkholderiales > Gallionellaceae > Gallionella. The sequence goes on along the minus strand of DFWZ01000032.1, from coordinate 77,673 downwards.
GATTCCCGTGGAATTGCAGGAGAGGGGGCCGGATTATGAACTGGCCACTTTCCGCGTCATCGAGCAGGAAGAGACAGAGAAGCAGGATTGATGCCGCAAGGGCATTCCCACGAAACAACGGGGCTGATGCTCCTGTTTCTGAGTGAAGGGTTGAGCGAAGCGATGTGCCGATTTGCCTTGTTCCTCAATCCTGTTTTTCTATCCTGCTTTTAAGCCAAACCTCGATATCACGCAATTCCTGATCGATCACCGAGTGCTGCATGGCGTATTCATGCCATGCCACTGCGTAACCCAGCGATTTTAAACCCTCTCGTGAGGCCAGCCCCAGTGTGCAGGGGACGACGGGGTCGCGGCTCCCGTGCGCCATGAAAATGGGTGTTTGCCGCGAGCTTGTTGTGGATTCTGTTTGAGCGGTCTGGGCCAGTGGCAAATAAGTCGAGAGTGCCAGCACCCCGGCCAGCGGCACGCGCTGGCGCAAGGCTGTGTGGAGTGCAATGGCGCCACCTTGGGAAAATCCTGCCAGAAAAATATGTTGCGCCTTGATGCCGCGCGCGATTTCCTGTTCGATAAGCGCTTCGACATCCGATTGCGATGCGCGTATGCCCGCCTCATCCTGCTCAGCGTCGATGTCATCGGTAGCGATGTCATACCAGGCGCGCATCACAAACCCGCCGTTAATGGTAACAGGTCGCCGTGGCGCATGAGGGAAAATGTAGCGTACCGCGACGGGGAGTTTTAAATCATCAACGATGGGTACAAAGTCTTGTCCGTCCGCGCCCAGACCATGCAGCCAGATGATACTGTATTGCGGATTTTTACCGGACTCGATGGCGATGTGTGAAAGAATTTCGGTCATATACAGGTCCTTAATGTTGTTCAGGCTAATCAGCCGGTACGATAGTTGCAAAACAAAACTAAAGTTTCACACTATTTTGCCGATAGAGGGAGGGCTGTAGCTTAAAACGAAAAATGATACAAAATACAGGGCAAGAGAAGAAATGAAAAGATCAATAACACCTACCCTGACTGAAAGAGTGATGCGCGAGGAAGATTTTATCGTTTCCATGACGGATATCAAAGGGCGGCTCACCTATGGAAACAGGATATTTATCGAGTTTTCCGGCTACAGCGAGGCTGAGCTGATTGGCACGCAACACAACATCATCCGTCATCCGGATATGCCGCGCGGTGTGTTCAAGCTGCTCTGGGACAAGATACAGGCCGGTGATGAGTGTTTCGCCTATGTCAAGAACATGTCCAAAGATGGCAGTTTTTATTGGGTGTTTGCCAATGTGACGCCTACTTTTGATACGGACGGAAAAATTACCGGATACTTGTCAGTGCGTCGCAAGCCCAGGATAAGCGGGATTCAGGTCGTGACCGGGCTGTATGCCGCGATGCTGGAAGAAGAGAAAAAAGCCGGAGCGGCAAATGCCATCGCAGCCTCCACCAAACTGTTAGTTGATGTATTGAATGAGAAGGGGCTCAGCTATGATGAACTTATCCTTGCAATCTAGATTTTCTGCGTTGCTCTGGCTGTTTGCCCTCGGTATTCTGGCCACCGTTCTGGCCAGCTTTGCGCTGCATGGTGTGGATGTGTTCATGCTGGTGTTCCTGGTTGCCGGCATCGCATTTTCTGCGTTGGGACAATGGCTGTGCAAGCGCTGGCTGGCGCCGCTGGCACAGCTGAATACGGTGATCGCGGGGGTTGCTCAGGGTCATTTCAATGCCCGTATTACCGGGGTGTCGGATCAGGACGAAATAGGCATGCTGTGCTGGAATGTGAACGACATGCTCGACCAGCTGGGTGCGTTTTTCCGCGAGCAGGAAACCAGTTTCAGAGCCAACCTGGCAGGGCATTACAATCGCGTCGCGATGAATGGCGGGATGCATGGCGGATTCAGAAAGGGCCTGGCCAACCAGAATATTTTGCTCGATGGGATGGCCGAGCAGAAAAAAGGCGCGATGCGCGACAACCTGTTGTCCAGGGCGCACCATTTGAACACCCAGAACTTGTTGAGCAATCTGACTTTCAATCAGGAAGACCTTAAAATCATTACCGACAATATGGCGGTGTTAGCCCGGATGGCGCAGCGCAACAGCGAGGATGCGGAAGCCAGCCAGGCATCAGTCAAGGATGTGGTTGAGCGCCTCTCCGGTATCACGGAGCGCGTCAAACAGGCCAACGCCTCGATTACCAGACTGAATGCACGCAGCGCGGAAATCAACAAGGCGGTTGGCCTGATTACGTCGATTGCCGATCAGACTAACTTGTTGGCCTTGAACGCGGCGATCGAGGCTGCGCGGGCAGGAGAGGCGGGCAGGGGTTTTGCTGTGGTGGCGGATGAGGTGCGCAAGCTTGCCGAGAATACCAAAAATGCCTCTGAATCCATAGGGCGCGTGATGCAGATGTTGCAGGGCGAGGCGGTCACCATGCTGACGGATTCAGAGGAAATGCATGAAATCGCCAATGCATCGCAGACTGTGATTTCTCGCCTGGAGGAAAAATTTGGCCGGTTCTATGAGTCGGCGAAAATTACGCTGAGCAGCGCGAATTATGCGCAGGACTTGAGCTTCGCCTCACTGGTCAAGGTAGATCATGTGATCTACAAACAACGCGCCTACGCCATGATCAACAGCCCCGATGATGATGAGTTGCGCAAGGCGGTCGGCGTTGATCACCAGAATTGCCGCATGGGCAAGTGGTATGAAGGGGATGGCAAGGTCGCATTTGGAAATCTGCCTTCCTATCGTACCCTGCTTGATCCGCATGGCAAGGTGCACAGCGGTGTGCATAAGACCGTCGCCTTGCTCGGTAGTGGCTGGGAGGGTGACAATAAAGTGCAGGCGCAAATTATTGCTGAAATGGAGGGGGCCGAGGTTGCCAGTGCTGATGTGATGCAGGTGCTCAATCGCATGGTGGCTGAGAAACACCCGCATATGGCCAGGAGCCACTAATCCAAAAAACCAGTCCACGAAAGACATGAAACTAGCTGCACAATGTTTGCCATTTGACAGCAGGCCGCGCCCGGATTTGGTTCGCGGCCTTCTGTTAAATCAGTTTACGAAAAAGAGCGGGGTGCAATGAGCTTTCTGAACGTTGTCTGTTGATGCGCCGGGAGCCCAATTATTAAGCAGGAAATTCAATATGAACTTTGTTTAATTTTCGTGCTTTTCGCGTCTTTCGTGGACAGCACGTCGTTATGTCGGTTCCGGGATGGTTTCGCGCAGCACCTGAAATATCTCGCGGTAATTTTTGGCGGGTTTCCCGGCCTCACGTTCTTTGAGTGTATTGCGTATCAACGTGCGCAGGCGTTGCACATCGGTTTGTGGATAGGCGGCCAGCAGTTCGGTGAGTGCGGCATCTCCTTCCAGCAGGCGTTCGCGCCAGCGTTCCAGTTGATGCATATAGCCGATATGCTGCTGTGACGTGCCTTTCCAGGTGTTGAGCTTGGCGATGATGGGCGCGGTTTCAATATCGCGCATCAGTTTGCCGATATATTGCATCTGGCGACGTATCGCGCCGAATTTTTTGATGCGGTGTATCTCGCGGATCGCATCGCGCAGCGTCTCGGGAATATCGAGCTGCGCGAGCTGGTCTTTGCCCAGACCCACCAGTTCTTCGCCCAGATCCTGCAAGTCGTGCATCTGCTTCTTTATCTTGGTCTTGCTGGGCGGGAGCTCTTCTTCCTCTTCAGGAACAGGCAGGCTGCGCAGGCCTCGGCCTTGCGGTTTCGCTGGCGCGGATTTTACATCCTCGTCTTCGTCGTCTTGCTCCTCGTCTTCGTCGTCGAGGTCGTACGGCTCGTCCTCGTCGTCAAGATCGTCTTGAATTTCGTCATGGTCATTTTCGTCGTCGGCTTCATCCTGTTCATCCGGATGAATTGAATCTAACTCATTGTTAGATAAGTGTTTTTTGTGTTCTTCGGAATCGTCGTGCGGGTTCATGGTATGCAATGTGGCTGTGAGATACTGCTATGATAGCGCCTTTCATCAATTTACAGCTTGAAGTTATGAACAAACCTATGTCGTCTGCGCAACATCCTCTGGCTCAGGATCGATTTTCCAACTCGGCTGAGAATCTGCGCAATATCGCTCAGGACATGCTGGACTATGCAAAGCGGCAAGGCGCGACGGCCGCATCTGCCGAGGTTTCCGAAGGTTTCGGTCAGGCTGTCACGGTGCGCCAGGGCGAAGTGGAAACCATAGAATACAATCGCGACAAGGGCTTGGGGATCACGGTTTATCTGGGTGGGAAACGCGGCAATGCCAGCACCTCGGATTTTTCTTCGCAAGCCGTGCGCGACACGGTAGATGCTGCCTTGTCCATCGCGCGCTACACCGCAATCGATGACTGTTCGGGGCTGCCCGAAGAGGCGAGTCTGGCACGCGATTTCCCTGATCTGGATTTGTATCATCCCTGGGATTTGTCGGTGGAGGAAGCCATCTCGCTCGCTCAGGAGTGTGAGCGGTCTGCGCTGGATGCGGATGCGCGCATTCAGAATTCGGAAGGTGCGACGGTGAACATACATGAGGCGCAATTCGTTTTTGCCAATAGCCTGGGGTTTGTCGCTGGCTATCCGACTTCGCGCCATAGCGTCAGTTGCTCGGTCATCGCCGAGCAGGATGATGCGATGGAGCGCGATTACTGGTATAGCACAGCGCGCTGTGCGGGTGATCTGCTGGCAGCGCAACAAGTGGGCCGTATTGCAGCCGAGCGTACGGTGCGCCGCCTGGGGGCCAGGCAGATTGCGACGATGCAGGTTCCGGTGCTGTTCGATGCGTCGGTGGCTGCCAGTCTGCTGGGGCATTTCGTGGGTGCGGTGAGCGGCGGCAGTCTGTATCGAAAATCGTCATTTTTGCTCGATCAACTCGATCAGCCGGTCTTTTCGTCGCATATCAATATCAGCGATATACCTGACATCCCGAGAGGTCTGGCGTCCGGCGCCTTCGATGATGAGGGGGTGAAAACCCAGCGTCGCAACATTGTCGAGAACGGCGTGCTGCGCGGCTACTTTCTGGGCACCTATTCTGCGCGCAAGTTAGGTCTGCAATCAACCGGCAACTCGGGCGGCAACCACAATCTGATCTTGCAGCCATCCGGCGTGGGCGGGTTGGATCTGGCAGGCTTGCTCAAGACCATGCACAAGGGACTGCTGGTCACCGAGTTGCTGGGGCAGGGGGTCAATTCCATCACCGGCGACTATTCACGCGGAGCAGCCGGTTTCTGGGTGGAGAACGGCGAGATCCAGTATCCGGTGCATGAAATTACCATCGCCGGCAATCTCAAGGATATGTACCGCAACATCGTCGCGGTCGGTCGCGACGTGCTGGTGCAAGGCTCGCGCCAGTGCGGCTCAATCCTGGTTGAAGGCATGACGGTCGCAGGGTGCTAGGCTGGAGCGGGTGCGCAGGGGGAGACACGCTAAAGAGCGCATGTAAAAATATAACGGAAATGGCAGGCCGCTATGTGCCATTAACGGAACTTCACGTATTTCAAGTTGAACGACTGGTTTCGGCAGTAAAGCAGTCGTTGGCGTGCAGAAGTTCGACAGGCGGCGGTCGGCCGCAACGGTCATTCAGGGGAATATTTCAATTATAAGTTTCAGCCCTAAAAAATGGACAACATGAAGAGATTATTATTGGCCGTATTTGTAAGCTTGCTATTGTTTTCCATTTACGGGCATGCACTCTCTATGGATAAAGAAGCCTTGCTTCAAAAGGCTGAGAATGGAAACTCTGATTCACAAGCAATGCTCGGATTAATTTATTCCGGCGGATTAGGCACGCCAAGAGATGATGCTCAATCTGTCTTATGGTTTAGAAAAGCTGCTGCTCAAGGTAATGCTGTAGCTCAAAATAACTTAGGTCGGGATTACGAGGAAGGACGGGGAGTTTCCAAGGACGTTGTTCAGGCAGTTGAGTGGTATCGTAAGGCTGCCGAGCAGGATTATATGCTTGCGAGAGTTAGACTTGAAACTATGTTTATCAGAGGACAAATTGTTCCCAAGCTTGATGATCATTCAGGAGACTGGTGGCGAAAATTGGCCGAGCGGTCCCAAAAAGAAACTAAACAATTCTCTGTATTACGCAAGGCAGCCAATAGCGGATCAGCAGTAGATCAAATTAATTTGGGCATTGCGTATTTAACAGGTGTAGGAACGTTAAAGGATCGTGGGCAAGCAACTGCCCTGTTTCGAAAGGCGACTGATCAAGGGCAGGCAGAGGCGAAATGTCTTCTTGCTAACATCATCGCCTCAGATTCTGATTGGAAGGAGCCAAGCAATAACATACAAGCCGCTGAATTTTGTCGCAAGGCAGCTGATGATGGATTCGCTGACGCCCAATTTTTGTTGGGCGTTTTATATCGCATGGGTCGGAGCATTCCAGTTGACAAAGTACAGGCGACAAAATGGATTCACAAAGCGGCTGATCAAGGACGACCGGATGCCCAATTTATGCTTGGATTAAGTTATGACTTAGGTAATGGGGTCGAAAAGGACGAGAAGCAAGCAAATATATGGTATCAGAAGGCTGCGGATAAGGGGAATCCAGATGCTATGGAAAGTATAAACTTGCAACGCATGGTTTCGACACTTACCGCGAATAGTGATAACAAAATTAAACAACAGAACGCCGAATATTCAAACTTGGCGCTTGAACATTCTCCTGATAAAGAACGAGATTTACTTGCAAACTTGAGAGCAAGTGCAGCACAGCAGGAACACGAGAAGCAGATGGCTGGAGGTTTTCTCCACGTGATGGGGACAGTGATTGACAAAATGCAAGGTAAGTAAATATGTTGGATTCGATTGGCCGAATATTCCCACTTCCATAGACATTTCTCAGGCTCCGCTTTCTTCCACAAAGCAGTCCATCGCAAGTACCTTCGGCAACGACGGCTTAGTCTCGCTAGCAGAAGCTCGCCTATCCTCGATAGCAGATGGGTAGTGGCTTGCTTTCTTGGGTCGTGCAAAGAAAGTAGCCAGCCGCAGGGCTAGTCCCGGCCAGAAAATGGTCGGCACATGGTAGAATTCGCGATTATTTTATTTTTATTTAGGAATATCTGCCATGTTCTCCAGCAAAGACACCATTGCCGTCACGGATCCGGAATTGTGGGCCGCGATTCAGAATGAAAATCAGCGTCAGGAAGATCACATCGAACTGATCGCCTCGGAAAATTACACCAGCACGGCGGTGATGGAAGCGCAGGGCTCCAAGCTGACCAATAAGTATGCCGAAGGTTATCCGGGCAAGCGCTATTACGGCGGTTGCGAATTTGTGGACGTGGCCGAACAGCTCGCCATCGACAGGGCAAAGGCGCTGTTTGGCGCGGAATATGCCAACGTGCAGCCGCACTCAGGCTCGCAGGCCAATCAGGCGGTGTATGTTTCCGTCCTGAAGCCGGGAGATACGATCCTGGGTATGTCGCTGGCGCATGGCGGCCATTTGACCCACGGCGCATCGGTGAATATCAGCGGCAAGCTGTATAACGCCATCCAGTACGGCCTGAACGACAAGGAAGAAATCGACTACGACCAGGTGCAGGCGCTGGCGACTGAGCACAAGCCCAAGATGATCGTGGCCGGCGCCTCCGCTTACTCGCTGGTGATCGACTGGAAGCGTTTTCGCGAAATCGCCGACAGCGTCGGCGCCTATTTGTTTGTTGACATGGCGCACTATGCCGGTCTGATTGCGGCAGGCGTGTACCCCAGCCCGGTCGGTATCGCCGATTTTGTCACCACCACCACTCACAAGACCTTGCGCGGCCCGCGCGGCGGCCTGATTCTGGCAAAAGCCGAACATGAAAAGGCGCTGAACTCGGCGATCTTCCCGGCCCTGCAGGGTGGCCCGCTGATGCATGTGATTGCGGCCAAGGCGGTTGCGTTCAAGGAGGCGGGCAGCCATGAGTTCAAGATTTATCAGCGCCAGGTCGTGGAGAACGCGCGCGTGATGACCCGTGTGTTGCAGGAACGGGGTGTGCGCATCGTGTCCGGCCGCACCGACAGCCATGTGTTTCTGGTCGATCTGCAAGCCAAGAACCTGACCGGTAAGGATGCCGAAGCGGCACTGGGACGCGCGCACATCACTGTCAACAAGAACGCCATTCCGAATGATCCGCAAAAACCGTTTGTGACTTCCGGCATCCGTATCGGCAGCCCCGCCATGACGACGCGCGGTTTCCAGGAACTCGAAGCGGAGCAGCTGGCGCACCTGATCGCCGATGTGCTGGATGCGCCGAACGACGATGTTGTGATCGCACGCGTGGTCGGTGAAGTGAAAAAACTGACCACCAAGTTTCCGGTCTATGGAGCCTAGATCGTAAGTGGAAAGTGGTGAGTAGTAAGTGGGGTTTTGATTTGCCACTTGCCACTTGCTACTGACTATTTACCATTCGTCTATGAAGTGTCCATTCTGTAAAGGTCACGAAACTCAGGTCGTGGATACCCGAGAAAGCGAGGAGGGCGACAGCATCCGTCGTCGTCGTCGCTGCGTGTCGTGCGACAAACGTTTTACCACCTATGAAACGGTAGAGTTGCGCATGCCGCAGGTCGTCAAACAAAACGGCATCCGCTGCGAATTCGAAGCTGAAAAGCTGCGCACAAGCTTCAAGCGTGCCTTGCACAAGCGACCGGTCTCAACCGAAATGGTGGATGCTGCGATAGACAGCGTCACACAGCAGCTGTATGCACTGGGCGAGCGCGAAGTGGATTCGCGACAGGTGGGCGAGATGGTGATGCAGGAATTGCTCAAGCTGGACAAGGTCGCCTACATTCGTTTTGCCTCCGTGTACAAGAGTTTTCAGGATGTGGGCGACTTTGCCGAGGCGGTCAAGGCCGTACGCAGGACGCCTGTCAGCGACCAAACAGAATAATGCTCAGCGCGGCGGATAATAAATGGATGGCTCAGGCGCTGCGGCTGGCAGAGCGAGGGCTTTACACCACCAGTCCGAATCCGCGTGTCGGTTGTGTGCTGGTGAAAGATGAGACGCTGGTGGGCAGTGGCTGGCACAGAATAGCGGGGGAGCCCCATGCCGAGGTGTATGCGCTGCAGGAAGCGGGGAGCGCAGCACGTGGGGCGACGGCTTATGTGACGCTGGAGCCGTGCAGTCATCATGGCCGCACGCCGCCCTGTGCCGATGCGCTTGTAGCGGCGGGTGTTGCGCGGGTGGTGGTGGCCATGACCGATCCTAATCCGCAAGTGTCAGGGACGGGCCTGGCATTGCTGCGTGCAGCCGGGATAAAAGTCGACTGCGGGCTGATGGAAGGCGCTGCACGTGACTTGAATGCGGGTTTTTTTGCCCGCATGACGCGCGGTACGCCCTGGGTGCGTGCCAAGGTCGGCATGAGTCTGGACGGACGCACGGCGCTGGCGAACGGGGTCAGTCAGTGGATCACAGGGCCCGATGCCAGACTGGATGTGCAGCACTGGCGGGCGCGTTCATGTGCGGTGCTCACAGGCATCAATACGATTTTGTCCGACGATGCGCAATTGAATGTGCGCGAGATTGACGTTGTCAGGCCTCCATTGCGTGTGGTGCTGGACAGCAACCTGCGCATGCCGATGGAGGCGCGCATTCTGAATGGCGGCGGCACGCTGATTTATAGCGCGTTGCGTGATGAACAGAAGATCGCGCTGTTAGAGAATCTGGGTGCGACGGTGGTGGCATTACCCGATGGCAACGGACAGGTGGATTTGAGCGCCATGCTGCGCGATCTGGCGCAGAAGGGTTGCAATGAAGTGCTGGTGGAAGCGGGCGGTATCCTCAATGGCGCGTTGCTGAATGCCGGGCTGGTGGATGAGCTGTTGCTGTATATAGCGCCACAGTTGCTGGGCGATATGGCGCGCGGCATGGCTCGCCTGGGAGAACTGACCAGCCTTGATCAGCGCGTTAATCTGGCATGGCAGGATGTGCGGCAAGTCGGGCGTGACTTGCGCATCTTGGCGCGTGTTGCAAACAATGGCGTCATACCCGCCTCCGATTAACCATTTCGGGGGCCGGCTGCGGCGGGCATCCAGTCGAATAGAAAGATTCTCCGCAATGCGGAGGCAAAACATAAAGAGGGGTAATCGTGTTTAGTGGAATCATTGCTGATGTGGGCATCATTACAAAGGCGGAAGAACGGATGGGCGGTTTACGCCTCTGTGTTTCGGCCGAAGTGCTGGATATGAGCGACGTGCAGACAGGCGACAGCATCGCGGTGAACGGCGTGTGCCTGACCGCAGTGAAAATAGAGGGCCGTACCTTTACGGCTGACGTTTCGCGCGAAACGTTAAGTTGCACGGTAGGTCTTGAACATCAGGGCGGTCACGTCAATCTTGAGAAAGCCCTGCGTCTGTCGGACCGTCTGGGCGGGCATCTGGTCAGCGGCCATGTGGATGGTGTGGGCGAAGTTATTGCGTTCAACGACATCGGCGAGAGCTGGCGGCTGGTGGTGCGTGCGCCCCATCAGCTTGCCAGGTATATCGCGATGAAAGGCTCCATCACCATCAATGGCGTCAGCCTGACCGTGAACCATGTCGCCGGCGCCGAGTTCGAGGTGAACCTGATTCCGCACACGCTGGATGTGACGACGTTAAATGAATTGAAGACAGGATCCAGAGTGAATCTGGAGATCGACCTGATCGCCCGCTATGTGGAGCGCATGATGACGGCGGACAAGGCGTAGTTTGCAATAACCCGGTTTTGGCCCCGTCCAGGGGCTCGCGTCGATGTGCATCTGAATCAATCAGGAACTTTACCCAGACCTTTGCCGTACAACATGCGCAATTCATCCTTGGCTTGTTCAAGAATGTGTTTCTGGTTTTTATCCAGGTTCCTGCCTGCGCGGTTGATATAGAACACCAGCATGGACATCGCGGAACGGAACGGCGGTGCCTTGCGGTGCGTGCTGGTGTCCGCCGACCGCTTGAGTGACTGTGCGATCCGCTTCGGGTCGCACCACGTGAAGACGCCTTCTTCCAGGTCAAGTGCAAAACTTTCTCGGGTTACCTTGGCGGACCAGTTGCCGGATGTCGTTCGCTGCGTCATTCTCTGTTAGAGCAGGCTGGGCGGTATGCAGAAATGGTAGAATAGCAAATCTTTGGACGGCGCATGCAAGGCATGCTGAGCCGCCCCGCCAATTTCGAGGTTACGCATGACAGATATCGCACCAATACGAGAGATTATCGAGGAAATTCGCAAAGGCAATATGGTCATTCTGGTAGACGAGGAAGACCGCGAAAACGAGGGCGATCTGGTATTCGCCGCCGAATTTGCCACACCCGAGAAAATCAACTTCATGGCACGCCACGGTCGCGGCCTGATTTGCCTCACGCTCACTGAAGCGCATTGCCGTCAGATCAATCTGCCCCTGATGGTGCAGGAAAACGGTTTGCAACTCGCGACCAATTTCACGATGTCCATCGAGGCGGCAACAGGGGTGACTACCGGAATTTCGGCAGGGGACAGAGCCCGCACGGTGCTGGCGGCGGCCGATAAAAATGCCAAGCCCGCCGACATCGTGCAACCTGGCCATATTTTTCCGCTTCGCGCGCAAAATGGCGGTGTGCTGGTGCGCGCCGGACACACCGAAGCCGGCTGCGATCTGGCTCAGATGGCGGGATTGACCCCGGCATCGGTGATTTGCGAGATACTCAAGGATGATGGCGAGATGGCGCGCCTGCCGGACTTGATCGAGTACGCCAAGTTACACAATCTCAAAATCGGTACCATCGCCGACCTGATCGAATATCGCAGCCAGCATGAAAAGCTGGTCGAGCGTGTGGCGCTGCGCAAGATACAAACCGCTTACGGCGAATTCGATCTGGCGACCTATGTGGACAAGACCACGCAGCGCACTCATCTGGCGCTGGTGAAGGGCGAGATTGTTGCGCAGCAGGAAACGCTGGTGCGCGTGCACGAGCCGTTGTCAGTGATGGATTTTCTGGAGAAAAAATCCCCCGGACACTCGACCAGCGTGCATGAAGCCTTGCAGAAGATGGCCGAGGCTGACGCCGCCGTGCTGGTATTGCTGCATCGCGGTGAAACGCCGCAGGATCTGCTCTCTCGCGCCACGCTTGATGCTGGCGATCAACAGCATTGGGATCCGCGCAGCTATGGCATCGGTGCGCAGATATTGCGCGATTTGAAAGTGGGCAAGATGCGCTTGCTGTCGACGCCGCACAAGATGCCGAGCATGGCCGGTTTTGGATTGGAAGTGGTAGGCTACGCCAGTCACGAATAAAGCTGGATAAAAACAAGCCGCAGGAGATCACAAAGCGCAGGTGTATGCAGAATCTGTGTGAATCTGCGTAATCTGCGGATTAGATTTGGGTTTTAAGAATTAAAGGAGCAGGGTAATGAAAGAAATAGAAAAGAATCTGGATGGAAAAGGTCTGCGCATCGGTATCGTGCAGAGCCGCTTTAACCCTGAGGTATGCGAAGGTCTGCTGGCATCGTGCCGCGCAGAACTGGTGAAGCTGGGTGTTTCGGAGGATGACATTACCCTGGCGACCGTGCCGGGCGCCCTTGAAATTCCGCTGGTGCTGTTGCACATGGCCGATAGTGAAAAGTACGACGCGCTGATTGCGCTCGGTGCGGTGATACGCGGTGATACTTATCATTTTGAGGTGGTCTCGAACGAGTCGGCACGGGGTGTGGGTGATGTGCAGCTGGCTTGCGGCGTGCCGATCGCCAATGCAATTCTGACCACGGACAACGATGATCAGGCGCTTTCGCGCATCAGCGTGAAGGGTTCTGAGGCGGCACAGGCTGCGATTGAAATGGCCAATTTGTTGCGGGATCTGGTATGAGTACGGAAACACTGGCAAGTGCGGTCAAGCAAAGCCCGCGTCATCGCGCACGGGAACTGGCAATGCAGGGCGTTTACCAATGGCGTGTGTCGGGCTCGGATGCGTCTGATATCGAAAAGCATCTGCTGGGTGAAAAAAATCTGGGTCGCTACGACAAGGCCATGTACGCCAGGTTATTGCGCGGTGTGTTGTCCGGGCACGAAGCGCTGGAGACCTTGCTGGCGCCTTATCTCGACCGTACGCTGGACGAGCTGAGCACGGTGGAATTTGCGGTGTTGTTACTGGCGGCCTTTGAACTTTCCCAGCAACCGGACGTGCCTTACAAAGTCGTCATCAACGAAGCGGTCGAACTGGCCAAGACCTTCGGCGGTACCGACGGTCACAAGTATGTCAACGGCGTGCTGGACAAACTCGCACCCAAGGTTCGCGCGGTCGAGTTTGCCAATAATAGAAAGTAGTGAGTGGTGAGTCGAGCGGCTGCGCCTCAGTGAAAACCACTTACTACTCTCCACTGACCACTTACTAGCTCAGCATGTCTGAATTCGATCTGATCCGACGTCACTTCACACGCCCCACACCCGGCGCCTTGCTGGGGGTGGGTGATGATGCGGCCTTACTGCAAGTGGGCAGCGGTCGCGTGCTGGCGGTGTCTTCCGATATGCTGGTATGCGGCACGCACTTCTTTGCCGATGCCGATCCGCGATTGTTGGGGCACAAGACGCTGGCGGTGAACCTGTCCGATCTGGCAGCCATGGGCGCCGTCCCGCGCTGGGCAACCCTTGCACTTGCGCTGCCCAGCGCCGATGAAGCCTGGCTGGAACAGTTCAGCGCCGGATTTTTTGCGTTAGCGAGTGTGTATGGCGTGGAACTGGTCGGCGGCGATACCACGCGCGGGCCACTCAATCTTTGCGTGACGATCATGGGTGAAGTGGATGCAACTCAGGCGTTACGGCGCAGTGGTGCGCAACCAGGGGATGAAATATGGGTGTCCGGCAAGCTGGGCGATGCAGCACTCGCGCTGGCCCATTTGCAGGGCCATGTTGCATTGTCAGCGGATGAGTTCGCCGCCTGTGCGCCCGCGCTGCATCAACCGCAACCGCGCGTAGCACTGGGGTTGGCGTTGTGCGGCATCGCCAACAGCGCGATTGACATATCGGATGGCTTGCTGGCCGATCTTGCGCATATACTCGATGCATCGCAAGTGGGTGCGGAGCTTGATTTGTCGGCCATACCGGTATCGGCAATCATGCAAGTCCACCTTGACCGGCCGACTGGGTTTCAGTGTGTGCTGTCAGGCGGCGACGATTATGAATTGTGTTTCACCGTGCCTGTTTCACGTCATGCGGATGTGCTGTGCATCGGCGAACAGCTGGACTTGCCATTGACACGCATCGGCAGCGTTGTTGCGGGGCGGGGATGTATCGTTCGCGATGCGGCGGGTAATCTGATCAATCAGGAGAGTAGCGGCTATGACCACTTCCGATAAATTGCCTGAAGACGGCGAGTTGAAAATTATGCCCGGCTGGAAATTCCTGTTCAGCCATCCGGCACATTTGCTGTCGTTTGGCTTCGGCAGCGGCTTGGCACGTCATGCGCCCGGCACCTTCGGCACGCTGGCGGCTTACCCTATCTACTGGTATCTCGCCCCCCGTCTGTCGGATGAGTGGTTTATGCTCATGCTGGCCTGTGCATTTATCATCGGTATATGGACGTCTGACATCACGGGGCGCGCGCTGGGCGTGGCGGATTACGGGGGCATCGTCTGGGACGAGATCGTCGCGATGCTGCTTGTGCTGTTCTTCACCCCGCCGGGCTGGTACTGGTCGTTGCTGGCCTTCGCGCTGTTCCGTTTCTTCGATATCGTCAAGCCCCCGCCGATACGGCATTTCGACAGCAACTGGCATGGCGGCCTGGGCGTGATGTTCGATGATCTGCTGGCGGCCGGTTATGCGCTGCTGTGCATGGCGGCAATCAAAAGCATGCTGCTGTGAACTGAGCTGTGTCGGGTATGCAGAATATTAACGCCACATGCGCATAAAACATGACGGCCTATAACTATCAATTATTAATCAAACAGTTGCTGCATGCACCGCTGGCCAATGCAGCGGATCAGGAAATCGTTTATCGCGAGCTGGTACGCTACGACTATCGCGCGCTTTGTATGCGTATCGCGCGTCTGGGCAGTGCGGTGCTGCCGGGGCAGACGGTTGCCGTGATGGACTGGGACAGCCACCGCTATCTGGAATGTTTTTTCGCCATTCCCATGCAAGGTGCGGTGCTGCAGACGGTGAATGTGCGTCTGCCGCCGGAGCAGATCGTCTATACGCTCAATCACGCGCGCGCCGACGTGCTGCTGGTGCATGAAGATTTTCTCCCGTTGCTGGCGAGCTTTGGCGATCGGCTCGAAACGGTGAGCCGCTTCGTGCTGATATCAGATTCCCTTAAACCCAGCTGTCCGCCACCGTTTGCGACTGACTATGAAACCCTGCTGGCGGGTGGGGATGCAAATCATGCCTTCCCCGATTTTGACGAGAACACGCGCGCCACCACCTTTTACACCACCGGCACGACAGGGCTGCCCAAGGGTGTTCATTTCAGTCATCGCCAGCTGGTGCTGCATACCCTGGCAGCGGCGGCAGCCTTCGGTACTGCACCGGTGCAGGGTCGCTTCGGCAGGGAAGATGTTTACATGCCCATTACGCCGATGTTCCATGTCCATGCCTGGGGTTTTCCTTATATTGCCACGATGCTGGGTGTCAAGCAGGTGTATCCGGGCCGCTATCAGCCGGATGCGTTGTTGCGCCTCATCGGGCGCGAAGGGGTGACGTTTTCGCACTGCGTGCCGACGATGCTGCATCTGTTGCTGGCAAGTCCCCTGGAAGAGGAGGTGGATATCTCAGGCTGGAAGGTGGTGATCGGTGGATCGGCATTGCCCAGGGGGCTGGCTCAGGCAGCGCTGGATCGCGGGGTGGATGTGTTTGCAGGATACGGGCTGTCCGAGACCTGTCCTATACTCTCGCTCGGGCAACTGGAATCCGGCGACGTTAAAGAGCCTGAAACCGCACTCACTCAGCGCACCCGGGCCGGTCGCGCCATCCCGCTGGTGGATATGTGCGTGGTGGATGCCAATGGCGTCGAAGTTCCTCGTGATGGTCAGACTGCCGGTGAAGTCGTGGTGCGCGCGCCCTGGCTTAGCATGAGTTATCTGCATGATGAAGCTGCCTCGGCAGCGCTCTGGGAGGGAGGCTATCTGCATACCGGCGACATCGGCACGCGGGATGCGACGGGCACGCTGAATGTCACCGACCGTCTCAAGGATGTGATCAAGTGCAGCGGCGAATGGCTGTCTTCACTTGAACTGGAAAGCCTGATATCCGAGCATCCGGCGGTGAGCGAGGTCGCCGTGATAGGTGTTCCAGACACGAAATGGGGGGAGCGCCCGCGTGCGCTGGTGGTGCTCAAGCCGGGTGTTGACGCCAGCGCAGACGAATTGCGGGAAGCCGTAAACCGACGTGTCGATGAAGGGCGGCTGTCGCGCTACGCGCGCCTGCTTCAGATCAGCTTTGTCACCAGTCTGGCGCGCACCAGCGTCGGCAAGCTGGACAAAAAGGCGATGCGCATCAGCAACGCCTGACAACGTTTTCACGCTCGCAGCTGCGACGTCTACCAGCTTATTTGTTCGCCTTGGGCGGTGAACAGCTCATGCAATCTGGCGTAGAGCTCGCTGCCGTCCCGCTGACTGATCCATGCGCCGTTCTGCCATGCGTAATGGAATCCGCCGGATTTGGCGGCGACCCAGACTTCCTGGTTGATGTCGTGACGGTTGATGATGATCTTCGATCCGTTGTCGAATTCGATTTCCAGCAGGTTGCCGCTGCGATTGCAATCGACCCCGCACTCATCTGTGGCTGTTTCTATTCTTGCCAGTGCAGCATCGGCCAGTTGGTTGAATTCACTTTCGTTCATGGGAAACCTTTATAATCGCTGCTTTAAATTTTAGGGAAGTGAACATGCGGCTTAGTATTTCTGTTGGCATTATCCTGGCTTTCGGCCTGTTGCTGCAAGGCTGCGGACGCAAAGGTCCGCTGACTATGCCTGTGCCTGTTGCGCATAAAGCCGCTGTTCCCGCAGCTCCCGTTGCCCCGGCGGCGTCGGCAGTTCCCGCTACCCCGGCAGGTAAACAGCCATGAGCAGTCACTTTAATTATCAAAATAATCAGCTCCATGCGGAACAGGTGCCGCTGGCGGACATCGCGGCGCTATATGGTACACCCTGTTATGTGTATTCGCGTGCGGCACTCACACAGGCTTTTCGCCAGTTTTCCGATGCTCTGCAAGGTCGTGAACATCTGATCTGTTATGCGGTGAAGGCCAATGCCAACCTCGCTGTTCTCAATGTGTTTGCACGACTGGGAGCGGGTTTTGACATTGTATCCGGCGGCGAGCTGCAAAGGGTGCTGGCGGCAGGCGGCGACGCGCGCAAGGTGGTGTTTTCCGGCGTGGGCAAGACCGCCAGCGAAATGCGCATGGCGCTGCAAGCCGATATTCTGTGCTTTAACGTGGAATCGGCTGCCGAACTGGAGCGTCTTGACGAAATCGCGCGCAGCATGGGGAAGACGGCTTCCATCAGTTTGCGCGTGAATCCGGACGTGGATGCAAAGACACACCCTTATATTTCGACCGGATTAAAACAGAATAAATTCGGCGTCGCATATACCGAGGCGATCGCGTTGTATCGCAAGGCGCATGCCATGCCTAACCTGCGCATCACCGGCATGGATTGTCACATCGGCTCGCAACTCACCGAGACCAGCCCGTTCATCGCCGCAGTGGAAAAGGTTCTGCTGCTGGTCGACGCGTTAGCTGGTGCAGGAATCGTGCTGGAGCATCTCGACCTGGGCGGCGGCCTTGGGATCTGCTACCAGGACGAGACACCGCCTGCAATTGCCGATTACATCGCGGCCTTGCTGGGCGCATTGCAGGGACGTACGCAGAAGCTGATCCTCGAACCCGGGCGGGTGCTGGTCGGCAATGCCGGCGTGCTGCTCACGCGTGTGGAATATCTGAAGCCTGGCGAGGAAAAGAATTTTGCCATCGTCGACGCCGCGATGAACGATTTGATGCGCCCCGCGCTGTACGATGCCTACCACGATATTTTACCCGTCGTGCGCGAGAGCCATGCCGTGCAGAGTTATGAAGTGGTTGGCCCGATCTGCGAGACGGGCGACTTTTTGGGTCATCAGCGCGACCTGGGCATCGCGCCACAATCCCTGCTCGCGGTGATGTCCGCCGGTGCTTACGGGATGAGCATGAGCTCCAATTACAACACCAGGCCGCGTGCCGCCGAAGTGATGGTGGATGGCGCTGCGGTGCACCTGGTGCGCGAACGCGAAACAGTGCAGCAGCTGTTTGCAGGGGAAAAGATCATCGGCTAAACATATCTGTTCGGATAAGCCGTCAGATAATCGATGTAACCTAATTTGAATAAAGTTTTCCGGGATATAAAGATGGAAAAAGACTTTTGGCTGGAGCGCTGGGAGCAGGAACAAACCGGTTTTCACCAGAACGAAATCAATTCTTATCTGCGGCAACACTGGCAACATCTGGCCGGAAATGGCCCGGTATTCGTGCCGCTGTGCGGCAAAAGCCTCGATATGCTATGGCTGCGCAAACAGGGCCTTGGTGTAGTGGGTGTAGAGCTGAGCCCGATCGCAGTCGAAGCGTTCTTCGAGGAAAACGCGCTCATTCCGCATCGCGTCAACCGCGATAAATTCGATCGTTTTGATGCGGATAGCATCCGCATTCTGTGCGGCGATTTCTTCGACTTGCGCATCGATGATCTGGCAGATGTGAATGCGGTGTATGACCGCGCTTCGATGGTAGCCCTGCCGGCGGAAATGCGCGAACGCTATGTGCGCCATCTGGTGAATGTTCTGCCGCCTGCAACGCGGATTTTGCTCATCACCTTTGATTATCCCCAGGCGGAAATGTCGGGACCTCCGTTTGCGGTATCCGTCAGCGAAGTCGAGTCGCTCTATCGCGAGTATGCAGAAGTACGCCTGCTGGCGCAGGTTGATGTATTGGCGGATAACCCGCGCTTTGCCGAGCGCGGCCTGAGCCGCTTGCAGGAAAGTATCTTCCTGCTGACACTGAACTCATAACATTGCGGCCTGGCAGACCGCAGCGGTAGCCTGCCAAAGGGAGCTGCTGGTTTTGCCTGATTTTTATTCTGGGAGTTGTCTTGTTCAAATTCATTTTTGTTGTTGCGGGTTATTACTTTTTCGGCTTCTTCGGGGCGCTGGCAGGTTTCTTTGTCGGGTCAGTTTTTGATCGCATGAGGACGTACGGCGCAGGTGCGATCAACCCGTTGCAGAATGCGTTGCGTCAGAGGGTTTTCCTTGAAACGGTGTTCGTCTCGATGGGAAAGCTGGCCAAGGCCGACGGCGTTGTCTCTCAGGATGAGATAAATCATGCCGAGCAGTTCATGCAAAAACTGGGTATGACTCCTGAACATCGCAGCCAGGCGATTGTCTGGTTCAAGCAGGGCGCAGATCCTGCGTTTGACATCGCGCCTGCCTGTCAACGGTTCATGGCTATTTGCGGGCATACCCGCAACCTTAAGCAGATGCTGCTGGTTTATCTGATCGTGATGGCGCTGGCAGACGGGCATTTTCATCCCGCCGAACAGGCGCTGCTTGCCGATATTGCCAGTCGTCTGGGCTATGACCAGGCCGCGTTTGGTCAGTTGCTGGATATGGTGCTGAATCAATCGCATTTCTCTGGAGGGCAGGCGGGCGAAGCCGCTGCACTGGAGGACGCCTATAAGGCGCTGGGTGTCACGAAGGACAGCACAGATGCCGAGATCAAGCGCGCCTACCGCCGGCTGATGAGCCAGTACCACCCGGACAAACTGATCGGGCAGGGCATGCCGGCGGACATGATCGCGATGGCAACCGAACAGGCCAAGGAGATTCAGCTGGCCCATGATCTGATCAGGAAAAGTCGGGATATTTGAACCTGGAAAAAGCTGTTGTCCGCAGATTAAATGGATTAACGCAGATTAAACAAATACTTATACGCACACTTGGTTCATCATTTTGGTGACGAGTAGTTATTTCGTAACTTATTGTTAATCTGTGTGAATCTGCGTAATCTGCGGATAGAACTGAGGTTTTCAGGTTGAACGGTTGGTCGTGCAGGGGCAATTCCCGCCCATAAAAAAGGACACCCTCAGGTGTCCTTTTTTATTGTTGCAAGCAGGGAAACGTTAGTCGATCTTCGCAGCTGAGCGCAGGTCGGCGACGGTTTTCTGTATCGCCTGCTGTTGCAGACGTTGTTGCAGTTGCGGCTTCAGATCGTTGAACGCCGGCACTTTCAGTGCGCGGATATCGTCCAGTTTGATGACGTGCCAGCCGAATTGTGTTTTTACAGGTTCCTTGGTGTATTCGCCTTTTTTCAGGTTCAGCAAGGCATTGGCGAAGGGTTCAACCAGGTTTTTTGGCACTGTCCAGCCGAGTGAGCCGCCATGTTCTGCGGAGCCGGTATCGATAGACTCTTTCGCGAGTTTCTCAAACTTCACTTTTTTACCGAGCTCGGCGATAATTTTTTTGGCTTCAGCCTCGGTTTTGACCAGAATGTGACTGACGCTGTATTCCTTGTCGCCGAGTTTGGCTTTGAGGTTGTCATATTCTTGCTGGAGCTGCGCATCGGTGATCGGAGTTTTCTTGATGCTATCCTGCACAAATGCATTGACCAGCACGGACTGTTTGGCCATGTTTATCTGATCAATGACGTCGGGTGTTTTATCCAGGCCTTCTTTTACCGCTGCCTGGACGATTACTTCCCGGTTGATCAGGTCGTCACGAATGGCCTGGCGCAACTCCGGGCTGTCAGCACGGCCTTGTGCTTCGGCAGCCTTCACGCTCGTTTCAACGCGCGCCTGAGGGATCGCCACGCCATTCACGACGGCGGCGGACTTGTCTTCGGCGAAAGCCGGGTTGATTGCCAAGGCGGTCAAAATAGCCAGGGCTGCAAATTTATGAGTTTTCAACATGTAAGTCCTCTTAAGAATAAAAAAATTAAATTTCTTCCGGCGTGCTCGCCTGTATGTTGAGTGCGTGTATTTCACGCTTCATCATCTCCCCCAGCGCGGAATATATCATACGGTGGCGCGCCATCGTAGTCTTCCCCGTGAACTCAGATGTGACAATTTGTAACAGATAATGACCGCCGCCGTCACGGCTACCCGCATGCCCCGCGTGTTTATGGCTTTCGTCGATGATTTCCACAGAAACCGGATTGAGTATGGCGAGGTGCGCGCGCATCGCGTCGATACGGCTCATGTGGGAAATGTCTTTCTGAACGGCTTGACGCTGACATGCGCATAGACGCCGCCGGCAAGATAGGGCTCAGCATCCGCCCAGGCCTGAGCCTCAGCTAGCGATGGGAACTCCGCCACGATCAGGCTGCCGGTGAAACCCGCCGTACCCGGGTCTTCGGCATCGATGGCTGGAAACGGGCCTGCCAGCATCAGCCGGCCCTGTGCTTGCAGCGTCTGCAAACGCGCTACATGTTCTGGACGCGATGCCTGGCGTTTGGCCAGACTATCCGGGACATCCTGGCCTGTTATTGCGTACCACATCAGTTGTGCTCCTTTTTTTCAGTCACGTATTTTGCCAGCCATGCACTTTGCGCCACGATGAATATCAGCATCAGCGCCGTGAAGCCGAATAGTTTGAAATTGACCCAGGTTTCTATGGAGTAATTGTAAGCTACGTAGAGGTTGACAAAGCCGAGTGCGGCGAAAAACAGTCCCCAGCTCAGGTTCAGGAGATTCCATACACGCATCGGCAGAGCCATTTTGCTGCTCAGCGTGCTGCGTATCAGGTTCTTCTTGAACAGCAGATTCGAGCCAAACAGGGTCGCGGAAAACAGCCAGTACAGCACGCTGGGTTTCCATCTGATGAAGGTGTCGTTGTGAAATATCAAGGTTGCGCCGCCAAACAGAACGATGACGAAAAAACTTACCCAGAGCATGGTGTCGACCTTGCCATGACGGTATTTCGACCAGAGAATCTGGGCGGTGGTGGCGAAAATTGAAACCAGCGTGGCAAGAAAAATAGCGGGTTTGATTGTTTCTCCGAGAACGATGTGAAAGGATGCCAGTATCGCTTCCGCTGTTTCCGGGTATAAATTGCCGAATTTGAAAAAAACAAAGAACAGGATGACGGGAAAAACATCGAATAAGAGTTTCATGATTTAGTTTTTATCGAGCGCCAGAGAGGCAGAGTTAATGCAAAAGCGCAGTCCGGTGGGTTTGGGCCCATCAGGGAATACATGACCGAGATGTGCCCCGCAATGTGTGCAGTTTACTTCATCGCGTTGCATGCCGTGACTGGTGTCGTGGCGGATGGATACATTTGTCGCCTGGAGCGGCTGCCAGAAGCTGGGCCAGCCGCTTCCTGAATCGAACTTGGTGGAGGCATCGAACAGAGGGCTGTTGCAGCACACGCAGCGATAAATACCCGCATCATGGCAGTCCCAGTATTCTCCGGTGAAAGGCGGCTCCGTCCCGCACTGACGGCACACCTTGTATTGTTCAGGTGTGAGTTCAGTCTGCCACTCGGCATCGGATTTTTGTAGTTCGTGCATTTAAAATTATTCGTGCAGGCGCGTGCGCGCCCCTGGTTCGGACATGGACACGATCAATCGCGTCCCCTATAAAACCTCACCGGCATGATCAGCCAGCCTGGATCGCTCGCCGCGCAGCAGGGTGATGTGACCGCCATGCTCCCAGCCTTTGAACCTGTCCACGACATAGGTCAGGCCGGAACTGCCCTCAGACAGATAGGGTGTGTCGATCTGTGCGATATTGCCCATGCACACCACTTTTGTACCGGGGCCTGCGCGCGTAATCAGCGTTTTCATCTGCTTGGGTGTGAGATTCTGCGACTCGTCTATGATAATGTATTTGTTCAGAAAAGTGCGACCACGCATGAAATTGAGTGACTTGACCTTGATGCGCGAGCGGATCAGGTCGCGGGTCGCGGCGCGTCCCCAATCACCGGCTTCCTCGTCGGTTTTGTTCAGCACATCCAGATTGTCTTCCAGTGCACCCATCCACGGGGTCATTTTTTCTTCCTCGGTGCCGGGCAGAAAACCGATATCTTCGCCGATAGGCACGGTCACACGGGTGATAATGATTTCCGAATAGAGTTTGGTCTCCAGCGTCTGCATCAGTCCCGCTGCCAGCGTCAGCAGGGTCTTGCCTGTGCCTGCCTGTCCCAGCAAGGTCACGAAATCAATCTCGGGGTTCAGCAGCAAGTTGAGCACGAAATTTTGTTCGCGATTGCGTGCGACGATGCCCCACACGTTGTTTTTGCTGTGCGTGTAATCGGTCAGGGTGCGCAGCAGGGCGCTCGTGTCGTTCTGCTCCAGAACCTGCGCATAAAACGGTGTGTCGTCTTCTTTGTAGACGAATTGATTGACAAAAAATGCGGCGCACAGCGGACCGTTGATCTGGTAATAGGTGTGCCCCTCTTTTTGCCAGGAATTCATGTCCGTGCCATGTCTCTCCCAAAAGTCCGCGGGCAGCTCCAGCACGCCGCCATAAAGCAGGTCGGTGTCTTCGAGCACCTTGTCATTGAAATAGTCCTGTGCTTCCAGTCCCAGCGCACGCGCCTTGATGCGCATGTTGATGTCTTTGCTGACCAGAATGACCGATCGTTCGGGTTGCAGCTGTTGCAGGCCGATGACCACGCCCAGAATCGCGTTGTCGGCTTTGCCGAGTTCAAGGTTGTGCGGTAATTCCTGCTTGATGAAGCTGGTTTGCAAAAACAGGCGTCCTGTGCTGTTTTTGTGGGCGTCAGATTTGAGTGATATGCCTTCCTCGATGTTATGCGGCGCATCGTTGACGATTTCGTCCAGAAACCGGCTGACCTGGCGTGCATTGCGCGCCACTTCTGTCATGCCTTTTTTCTTGTTGTCCAGTTCTTCCAGCACGAACATCGGCAGGCAGATGTCGTGCTCCTCGAAACGGTACAGGCTGGTTGGATCATGCAATAACACGTTGGTGTCCAAAACAAACAACTTGGTATCGGATACCGCTTTTTTGCGTTGGCGCATGAGCTTCCTTTAGTCTAGTGTTGTAATGAAATCGAGTACTTCCAAAGCATGCCCGTCGGCCTTGAGTTTGCGCCATTCCCGGCGCAGTGCGCCTGTCTTGTCGATGACGAAGGTGCTGCGTTCGATGCCGCGCACCTGCTTGCCATACATGTTTTTTTCTTTCATCACGCCGAACTGCTCGCAGACTGCTTCGTCTGCATCTGACAACAGCTCGAACGGAAGCTGGAATTTTTCCTTGAAGTTTTCATGCGATTTGAGACTGTCACGGGAAATGCCGACAATCTCACAGCTGGCCTGTTGAAACTGCGCATACAGATCGCGAAATTGCACGGCCTCAGTGGTACAACCCGGCGTGTCGTCCTTGGGGTAAAAGAAGATCACCAGTTTTTTGCCCAGTACCGAGGCGGGCGAGAAGCTGCCGCCACTCGTGGCAGGCAGGGAAAATTCGGTAATCAGATTTTCTGACATGGTTTAACTTTCAAGTTGTCTGCCAAGGGTAGAAAAGAGCATGCGTCATTATGTCAGAAACAGAAACTGCCGTTGCAAAATTTGCTGAGAGTCATTGTGTGTCAAAAGGCGTCGCACGCGGTTCAGTCTGTCATGCCTGGCATTGTAATGGGTGCTGCCCGCTGTTTCAAGCCGATGGACTGGATTGGTTTTGTGCCGTATTCAAGCGGGCTGCGCGCTTTCATTCAAAAACACGAGTGCGCAATGTTTTGCGGGAAGACACCTGGTGTCTTCGGTCGTCCCGCTTGAGCGCAGAGCGGGTCGCGTGATATCAGAACCCAAGTGCCCATAGAAGAAGCCCGAAACAAGTGGCTATCGTTGTTTCGTCAACCTGACTGTGCTACGGTTGCGAATCTTGAATTATCAAAAATGATGCAATGACCGATATGGATTACATGCGCGCGGCGCTAGAGCTGGCCAGACTGGCAGAGGCGGCGGGCGAAGTGCCGGTGGGGGCCGTGGTGGTGAAGGATGGCGAGATCATCGGGCGTGGCTATAACGCGCCGATTTCACGCCATGACCCGTCTGCCCATGCCGAGATGCTGGCGTTGCGCGATGCGGCGCAACATATCGGCAATTATCGCCTGGTGGGGTGTGAGTTGTTCGTGACGCTGGAGCCTTGTCTTATGTGCGCCGGTGCCATCATGCATGCACGCATCGCGAGGGTGGTGTATGGCGCGTCAGATCTCAAGACCGGCGCGTGCGGCAGCGTTTTGAATGCGTTTGGGGATTTGGCTGCTTTAAATACTACTGCCTGTTCACATCAGCCGGTGCGTTTAAACCATCATGCCGAAGTGTCAGGCGGGGTGCTGGCTGCAGAGTGTGGTTTAATGCTGAGCAATTTTTTCACCATGCGCCGTGCGCAACAAAAAGCAGGTGCTTCTGTTTCTGATCAATGACTGCAAGTGATTGATAAATTGGCAGGAATTGAGTTGTGATATCAGTGAAGGATTCAGGAAGCCGATAACGGATCATGAAGATTAATGTCCATATTTCAACCCAGCAGCTTGAACTGCTGGATGATGCAGGCCGCGTGCTGTGCCATTATGCTGTTTCTACCGCCCTGAGGGGCGCGGGTGAAGTGTCAGGCAGCTATTGCACGCCGCGCGGACGGCACATCATCCGTGCCAAGATAGGCGCGGGGTGCGCTGAGAACACTGTGTTTGCGCGCCGCCGCCCGACCGGCGAAATCTACACGCCCCAGCTGGGTGCGAAGTTTCCGGAACGGGACTGGATACTGACGCGTATTTTGTGGCTGTCCGGTTGCGAGGTGGGCTATAACCGGCTCGGGAAATGCGATACCATGCGTCGCTATATTTACATCCACGGCACACCCGATACGGAACCCGTGGGGGTGGCCGGGTCGCATGGTTGCATCCGGATGCGCAATGCAGATTTGCTTAGCCTTTTTGAGGCTGTGCCGGTCGGCACGGCGGTCGAGATCATCGAGTGATTTATCGGAAGGGAAGCGCATGAGCCACACTTTTACCGTTAGTCTGGTTTGCTGGCACGATGGCGAACCCTTGCTCAAGTCCGTTCGGGAAGCGGTATTCATTCGCGAACAGGGCATCGCGCCCGAGCTGGAATGGGACGGGCTGGATGAAAATTGTCGCCATGCACTGGTGCTAAGCTCGCAGGGTGAGGCCATCGGTTGCGGTCGCATGCTGGCGGACGGGCACATCGGGCGTATCGCCGTGTTGCCCGCATGGCGCAAGCAAAAAGTCGGCACGGCCATCATGGAAGCGTTGCTGGACTATGCTCGCTCACATCATTATGCTCAGGTTGACGTCGATGCGCAGACCTATGCCTTGCCGTTTTACCATGGCTTTGGATTTGTCGAGGAGGGCGATATTTTTCCGGATGCAGGATTGCCCCACATCAAAATGCGCTTAAAGCTGTAGGGGGTGAAATCGGGGTGTTATACCCCCCCTCCTGTACATGGGAAGTTTAAGGCGCAGGCAGCGAGTAGGGCAGCGCCCCGAAGTTCAGCACTGCGCCCTGTAACGAACCCAGATGCACGCTATAGGCGTCATGGCTTGCGATCTGCACCACAGCCAGCACGTCGTATCCGCCATTGGGCGCGGCGGCTGAGTTGGCGATCATGCCGCTGGCCTGACCTGCCATATCCTCGCTGTACAATTCATCGCCTGGCTGCGGCGCAATTTCGCTTTCCACATGGGCAAGATACATCCTGCGCTTGAGCTTGCCCAGATAGTGCATGCGCGCGACGATTTCCTGCCCGGGATAACAGCCCTTCTTGAAGTTGATCCCGCCTGTCAGGTCGAAATTCACCATTTGCGGCACGAATTGTTCCTGTGTTTGCGGCAGGATGACGGGCAGGCCTGCGCGGATGTTGAGCCAGTCCCAGCACGCACTTCCGACCGGCATCGCCTCGCTTGCCAGTATTTGCCAGAGTGTCTGCGCCTGTGTTGGCGTGGTGCATAGCATGAAATGCGTTTCGCTGAGTCTGATTACACGGGTGGCCAGCTTTTCGATGTGGCTTACACCGAGCGGTGTCAGTTCAGTGCAATCCTTCAGCGATGACGGCAGGGGGCCTGACACACCCAGTGAAATAATTTCGTCGCCGGTGATTTTTACCTTTGCGCGCAACACATACATGGACAGCTTCTTGCGCAGCGGTTCGGCCAGCGCGTTTGGCAGTTGTAACAAAAAATTTTCCCCGTCGCGCCAGATCAGGAACGTCGCCAGCATTCGCCCCTTCGCCGTATTGAAACTGGAAAACTGCGCACGTGTAGCGCTGACTTCACGGATGTCGTTGCTCAACAGGTTTTGCAGGAAACTTTGCGCATCTTCGCCTGATACGCGCAGCGTTGCGAACTGGCTTAAATCGCACAGCACGCTCTGCTTTGCTGTGGCAGTCAGTTCAGCTGTGACGTCGCCAAAGTGCTGCACAGTGCCGCCTTCGATGATTGCGCCCTGTGCGGTGAGGAATTGTTGCCAGTCTGGTTGCATGGTGTGGTCAGTGTGAAAAGTGTGGATGATAATGGCTAGCGGGGGTTGAGTACACCGCGATCGTTCAGGAATCTGCTCAGATGCCGGTCGTCGCGATTGGAGTGGTTCAACAGCCAGTCTGCCAGAAACAGTTTGATGCGAAAACCAAGATACCAGGGGTCGCCGACATGAGTTTCGATCTCTTCACGGAGTTTGTGAAAAAATTTCTTGTATGAGTTGTGCTGGGCGATATGGTCTGCCGCAAAAGGGTAGTGATAGTCGTGCATCAATTGTTCTTCTAATTCGAAATGCTCGCGGACGTTATTTTCCAGCGTAAGCATCAGTGCGGAAGTCGTAGTGCGGTCGTGCACAGTCGTTACCGCTTCGTGCAGCTTTTCTATGATGCCCATCAATGTCTGGTGCTGGTCATCGATCACATCGTGACCCAGCTCGTATTCTCGGCTCCATGCAGCTTCGCCGATGAACTCTTCCGATCCGGCGTAAACACCAGTCTCCATGAAGTCGGCGCAACGCTGCAAATACACTTTGGCAGGAATATCTGCCGGGTTGTCGCGTACGATTTCATCGAGCATGGGCTGGGCGCGCGCGACGTTGCGGGTGTGGTAGCAGGCCAGTGCCTCTTCGAACTTTCTCACCGTCCGACTCTTTTGCTCCCTGACTTCTGGCGCATCCTGATTGAATACTTCATAGATTGATTCAGGATGAGTTTTGTAGGCGACCTTGACACGGCCCAGATGGCGGACCGAAAACTTTTCCGGTTCGGACAGGCTGTACAGCGTGTGTTCGCTGATCAGCAGCGGCGTGCCATAGGTCTTGGTCAGCGTTTGCAGGCGCGATGCAAGATTGACGGCATGGCTGATCACCGTGCCCTCCATGCGGTTTCCCCCGCCTATCACGCCGAGCATCAGCAGTCCGGTATTGACGCCGATGCCGATACGTATCGGCGCATAGGCGGCACGTTCGCGTCCGGCATTGTATTCATCCAGACGTGCAAGCATTGACAGCGCGGCGGTCAGCGCATCATCGGCCGCAGTGGGAAACAGCGCCATGATCGCATCGCCCATGTACTTGTCTATGATGCCATGATGCGTACTGATGACCGGGTTCATCACCGACAGATAGGAGTTGATCATGTCGAAGGTTTGTTGCGGGGTCATGCTTTCCGACAGCGAGGTGAAGTCGCGTATGTCGGTGAAAACCACGGACATGGTTTTTTCGATCTGATCGCCAAGTTCGACATCGATCAGGCTGGCTTTGCCCAGAAAAGAAATCAAATCGCGCGGCACAAAGTGCAGCAAGGTTCGCTCAAGCAGTTTTAACCGGGCGCGTGTGCCGGCATGAGCCTCGCGTTCGGCCGCCAGTTCAGACAGTGCATTTTCAGGATTTTCCTCCGGGATGTCGAAGCTATGACTCATCTGCTATTCCATGTCTGCCGTAAAACGAGTATGAATCGCTGATCTGCTGCGATCCGTCCCGTCCGTTTCTTATGCTGAAGGCGGCAGCTGGCTTGCGTATCAGGCGTAGGTGCTGATGCGTCCGCCGCGGGTTTCACCTGTAATGAACTGTATGCCGGGTGCTTCGTTGGCTTCCTTGGGTACAGATTGAACACTCTGTTTTGCAACGCTGTTAACAGGGTATGAAGTTTGTGACTGGTTTGATCGTGCAGCGCTGTTTGAGCTGTTCGAACTGTTTGAGCTGGTCTGGGATTGGCTCAGCTTCTGTCCTTGTGCAGAAAGTGTCACGACAGTGGAGGGCGGCGTGTCTGGCTTGGCGCTCTCAACAAAGGGGGTGGCCGCATTGCTGACAATCTGGCCGACCGGACTGCTCGCTGGCGCGTTAAGGCTTGTGTTTGAGATTAACATGGCATTCGCAGACAAGAGAGTTAGCTGAGGGTTGTACTGTACTGTTCTTTTGTTGTTATGGCAATGACTTGGGTGCGGCGTTAGGCTACACTCTTGCGCCATGAAACGCCTTGTCGCCTACCTGTTGCTCACCCTGCTTGCCGCCTGCGATGGCGGACTGTGGAATAACCCCTATCCGGCGACAGATGCGGGCCATTCGATACTCTATACCGCGTTCACCGAACGGCCCAAGCACCTCGATCCGGCGCAAGCCTACAGCGAGAATGAATACGAGTTTCTCTCCAGTATTTACGCGCCGCCGCTGCAATATCACTACCTCAAGCGCCCCTACCAGCTGGTGCCTATGGCTGCAAGCAGGATGCCCCGGGTCACCTATCTGGATCAGCTGCGCCATCCATTGCCGGACACGGCGCCTGCTGAAAAAGTGGCTTTCAGCGTGTATGAGATCCACATAAAACCTGGCATGCGATACCAGCCGCATCCGGCCTTTGCGACAGATGCTAAAGGAAGACCTGAATACGACCATCTGACGACTGCCGACCTGCGCGGCATACATGCTCCGGGCGACTTCGCACACAGCGGCACGCGCATGGTTACGGCGGCTGATTATGTTAATCAAATCAAAAGGCTGGCGCACCCTCAGCTGCATCTGCCGATTTATGGCGTGATGAGCGAATACATCGTCGGCCTGAAAGAGTATGCAGCGACCCTGCAGCAGGCGCTGCAAAAGAACCCGGACGGCTTTCTCGACCTGAATGCCTATCCCTTGCCTGGGGTTCAGGTGGTGGATGATACGACTTATCGCATCACCGTCCACGGCAAGTATCCGCAGTTTGCCTATTGGCTGGCGATGCCGTTTTTTGCTCCGATGCCGCAGGAGGCCGAACGCTTCTATGCGCAGGCGGGTATGAAGGAGCGCAACCTGACGCTGGACTGGTGGCCGGTAGGCAGCGGCCCTTATTACCTGTTCGAGAACGACCCGAACCGGCGCATGGTGCTGACCAGAAACCCGTATTACGACAGCGAACGCTATCCGGAGCAGGGCGAGGCGGCTGATGCGAAGGCAGGATTGCTGGCGGATGCGGGCCGTCCGTTGCCGCTGACTGACAGCATCGTGTTCACGCTGGAAAAGGAAACCATCCCTTACTGGAACAAGTTTTTGCAGGGCTATTACGATGCGTCCGGCATCAGTTCCGACAGCTTTGATCAGGCGGTTCAGGTCAACGTCGGCGGTGAGACCAGCGTGTCTGAAGCGATGCGCGAACAAGGCATCACGCTGTCCACATCGGTCGCCACCTCCACCCTGTACACGGGTTTCAACTGGCTCGATCCTGTGGTCGGGGGAGGGTGTGAAAACTCAAAGAGTGCTCCCTCTCCTCAACCCTCTCCCGAAGTGAGCGGGAGCAAACGAAGTGATTCATCTTGTGACCCTGAACGAGCGCGCAAACTGCGGCAGGCGATTGCGATTGCGGTGGACTTTGAGGAATTCGTATCCATCTTCGCCAACGGGCGCGGCATTGCGGCGCAATCGCCGATTCCGCCCGGCATCTTCGGCTACCGTGACGGCAGGGCTGGGATTAACCCTGTTGTGTACGACTGGGTAGACGGGCAGCCCAGGCGTAAACCCATTGCCGAGGCGAGGCGGCTGCTTGCAGAAGCCGGTTATCCGAATGGCGTGGATGCACAAACCCGTCAGCCGCTGGTGATCAATCTGGACACCACCGCCAGTGGCGTGGGCAACAAGTCACGTCTTGACTGGCTGCGCAAGCAGTTCGACAAGATCGGCGTGCAGCTGGTGGTGCGCAGCACCGACTACAACCGTTTCCAGGACAAGATCCGCCGTGGCGACACGCAGATGTTCTATTACGGGTGGAACGCCGATTATCCTGACCCTGAAAACTTCCTGTTTTTGCTGAACGGCGCGCAGGCCAAGGTAAGCCACGGCGGCGAGAATGCCGCCAATTACAGCAACCCGGAATACGATCGCCTGTTCGGGCAAATGAAAAACATGGAAAACAGCCCGGAGCGGCTCGCCATCATAGAGCGGATGCTGGAAATTGTGCGCGACGACTCGCCGTGGTTGTGGGGCTACCATCCCAAGAATTACGTGCTGCAACACGGCTGGTTGCACAACGTGAAACCCAACGTGATGGCGAACAACAGGCTCAAATACTGGCGTGTGGATGCGAACGCGCGCGACCGGTTCCGGGCCAGGTGGAATCAGCCGCAACTGTGGCCGCTGTGGCTGGGGGCTGCCGCATTGCTGCTGTTCGGCGTGTGGATGTGGCGCGCGTTACGCAAACGCGAAGAAGCGCGCAGCGTGCCGTTTATTTCGCCTCGTTGATCATCAGGATAACCTTTTCCTCAACCTCTTTGGCAACCTGGGATAAGGCCGCATCCCCTGACAGCATCCTGAGCATTTGTACCGGACTGATCGTGCCGATCCGGGTTTTGCCTTTTTCCGTATAAACCGATATGCGGCACGGCAGTGCCATGTTCAGGCGCATGTCGCTGGACAGCACTTTTGCCGCCTGTCCCGGATTGCAAACTTCGAACACGTTACACTCTTCTTCGAAGGCTACGCCCTTGCCGCGCAGCGTGTTGCCAATGTTGTGAACGTGCAGCACACCGAAGGCATGATGTTTGACGGCAGTGTCCAGGTCGGCTGATGCCTGCTCGAATGACTTGTCGGTTTCAACTGTGTAATACATGAAATCACCTTTTGGTTAAAAAGCTTGAACTGAGGGTAAAACGCTGCACGGCAATTCTCCGCCACGTCTTCCTGTTTGGCAACACGTTGTTTGCCCGTACAATAGCGCCTTCATGATAGCCTATCTCATTCGCCGCCTGCTTTATGCCATTCCGATTCTTGTCGGGGTGAACCTGCTCACCTTCGCGCTGTTCTTCGTGGTGAATACACCGGACGACATGGCGCGCATGCAGTTAGGCATCAAGCGCGTGACGCCGGAGGCGATCGAAAAGTGGAAGCAGCAGCGCGGGTATGACAAGCCGTTGCTGGTCAACAGCGCGGCTCGTGGTGTTGGCAAATTAACCAATACGATTTTCTGGCAGAAGTCAGTCAACATGTTCGTGCTGGATTTCGGCTATTCCGATGACGGGCGCAGTATCTCCCGCGAGATTGCGCAGCGTATGGGGCCGAGTCTGGCGATCGCGCTGCCGACTTTCCTGATAGGTCTGGTGATCTATGTCAGTTTTGCGCTGCTGATGACGCTGTTCCGTGCAACTGCCCTGGATATGGCGGGGGTTGCGCTGTGCGTGGTGCTGATGTCCATTTCCGGCCTGTTTTACATCATCGGCGGGCAGTTCCTGGTAAGTAAGCTGTGGCATCTGGTGCCGATCTCCGGCTATGCGGGCGGGTTTGACAGCTTCAGGTTTGTGGTCTTGCCCGTCGTGATCGGCGTGATCGGTGGCATCGGTTCTAGCAGCCGCTGGTATCGCACCATCTTCCTGGAAGAGATCGGCCGTGATTACGTGCGCACCGCGCGCGCCAAGGGCTTGTCCGAGCAGCGCGTGCTGTTCAGTCACGTGTTGAAAAACGCGATGATCCCGATCCTGACCGGGGTGGTGGTGGTGATTCCGCTGCTGTTCATGGGCAGCCTGCTCACCGAATCGTTTTTCGGCATTCCCGGTCTTGGCAGCTACACGATAGATGCGATCAATGCCCAGGACTTTTCTATCGTAAGGGCGATGGTGTTTTTAGGTTCGCTGCTGTATATCGCAGGCCTGATTTTGACTGACATTTCATACACGGTGGTTGATCCGAGAGTGAGGTTGCAGTGAGTTTTGTGCCCGTCATTTTGTGGAGCGACGCGCTGGTGTTTTTACTGCTGGCGGCGGGCATTGCGATGGCGTGGTATGTACGCCGCCATGAACATCTGTTGCTGCCCTGGCGGCGCGTGGGTCAGAGCGACGTGGCGATGGTCTCCTTGCTGGTGTTGTCGCTTTTTCTGCTGGTGGGTTTGCTCGATACGCTGCACTACCGGGTCGTGCTGAAGGATGGCGGTGCGTATTCGCCCGAGGTGCTCAGCGTGTTCGACAAGCTGGTCGAACCGCTGCGCCTTAATACCGAGAAGACTTATTCAGCACCCCTTGCCGTCACCTTGTATGCCAGGGAGAGCGCCACCGATGCTGCGGGGCGCGTGGTGCGCGAATATCCGAGATTGCAATACGGCGGGTCGCACTTACCCGACGTTTCGCAGCGCGACGCGGATGTCATGCGGCGTGCGTTGATCGGCGCACTGGCAGGGCTGCTGACTGGGGTGTTCGTTGTAGTAGCGTCATTCCGGCCCCGGATTGCCGCATTCCGGGGCGGGCTGCGGCCCGAACCCGGCAAAAAAAAGGGGCGGCGCGCTGTCATCATCGCTTGCCTCTTCATGGCGACACTGATCGGCATGACCGTTGATCTGGCGGGCGCGTACCATGTGCTGGGTACCGATAAAGTGGGCCAGGATGTGCTGTATCTGTCGCTGAAAAGCATACGCACAGGTCTGATCATCGGTACGGTGACGACGCTGGTGACGCTGCCGCTGGCCTTGTTTCTGGGTGTTGCGGCAGGCTACTTCAGGGGCTGGGTGGATGATGTGATCCAGTATATCTACACGGTGTTGAGCTCCATCCCCAGCGTGCTGCTGATTGCGGCGGCGGTGCTGATAATGCAGGTGACTATAGACACGCATCCGGGCTGGTTCGATACGGCCGCATCCCGCGCCGATCTGCGGCTTGTGTTCCTCTGTCTGATTCTCGGCATGACCAGCTGGACCGGGCTGTGCCGTCTGCTGCGCGGCGAAACGCTGAAGCTGCGCGAGATGGAATACATACAGGCGGCGCAATCGTTCGGCGTGTCATCCTTGCGTATCCTGTCGCGCCACATCATGCCTGGCGTGATGCACATCATCCTGATTGCACTGGTGATGGATTTTTCGGCGCTGGTGCTGGCCGAGGCAGTGCTGTCCTACGTGGGTGTCGGCGTGGACCCGTCGATGATCAGTTTCGGCACCATGATCAACGGCGCCAGGCTGGAGATGGCGCGCGAGCCTATGGTGTGGTGGGCGCTTGTTTCAGCCTTCGGTTTCATGCTTGTGCTGGTACTGGCGGCGAATCTGTTTGCAGATAGCGTGCGCGATGCGTTCGATCCCAGGCTGAACCGGACTACGGCACCAGTTTGATTGCCCTGTAGGGTGTCACGTGATTTGATGACGGAATTTTAGAAAGAGCAGGTTGTAATGCCAAGATATGATGATCTGGTTGCCGAGGCGCTGACGCGTGTGAAGGAGATTATGCCGTGGGATCTGAGCCGGTTGCTTGCGGCCGGAAACAGGCCCTTGCTGCTTGATGTGCGCGAACCTGCGGAATTTGAGATGCTGCGCATCCCGGGTTCGATCAACGTGCCACGGGGTGTGCTGGAACAGTCCTGCGAATGGGGTTATGACGAGACGCTGCCCTTGCTGGCTGCCGGGCGCGAACAGGAAATCGTGGTGATCTGCCGCTCCGGCAAGCGTTCTGTACTCGCCGCAGACGTACTGTTGCGTCTGGGCTACAGCAACGTGGTCTCGCTCAAGACAGGGGTGCGCGGCTGGAACGATTACGAGCAGCCGCTGGAAGAGGCCGCAGGCAATCTTCTGGATGCGGATAGCGCCGACGAA
This sequence comes from Gallionella sp. UBA4121, assembly GCA_002381565.1. Classification (GTDB taxonomy): domain Bacteria; phylum Pseudomonadota; class Gammaproteobacteria; order Burkholderiales; family Gallionellaceae; genus Gallionella. The sequence continues at coordinate 42,750 of DFWZ01000032.1, read as the reverse complement.
CTGCTCGCGCCGCGTTTGCGCCCGGAGCAACGTAAACCTGAAACTCAACTTTGAGTTATTTATTGCTAGTCGCGGGCCGGGGGCTGATCAGATCAGCCTGTCGTTTTTCGAAATTTTGGACTTTTACCGCTTAAATTCCCGCGTCGATTATCGCGCCACCCAGGCACACTTCGCCCTCATACATGACCACTGACTGACCGGGTGTGACCGCCCATTGCGGCTGCTCGAACGAAACCGCGCACTGGTCGCCTGCTAATTGCGTGATGCGGCAGGGGGCGTCCGCCTGTCGGTAGCGGGTCTTGGCGGCGTAAGTATGGTCGGTCAGCGGGGCCGTGCCGCTGATCCAGTGGGCATCGAGGGCTGTCAGGCGGGAACTTAGCAGCGCCGGATGGTCGTGACCTTGCACTACGATCAGGATATTGTTTGTCATGTCCTTGCCGGCTACGAACCACGGCTGGCCGCTGGAATCCTTGTCACCGCCTATGCCTAGTCCTTGTCGCTGACCCAGCGTATAAAAAGACAGGCCTATGTGTTTTCCGACCAGACGACCTTCCGGTGTGCGCATCTCGCCGGGCTGGGTGGGTAGATAGCTGCTCAAAAATTCGCGGAACGGACGCTCGCCGATGAAACAGATGCCGGTGCTGTCTTTCTTGGCGTGGTTGCACAAGCCATGCTGTTCGGCAATTTTTCTAACTTCGGACTTGAGCAGACGACCCAGCGGGAACATCGCGCGGCTCAACTGTGATTGATTGAGGCGGTGCAGGAAGTAGCTCTGATCCTTGCTGTCATCGGCGGCTTTGAGCAACTGGAACAGGCCGTTCACCTCGCGTACCTGCGCATAGTGTCCTGTGGCGATGGTGTCCGCACCGAGTCCGACTGCATGATCGAGAAAGGCCTTGAACTTGATTTCGGCGTTGCACAGGATGTCGGGATTGGGGGTGCGCCCGGCCTGATATTCGCGCAGGAAAGCGCTGAACACGCGATCCTTGTATTCCTTTGCGAAATTTACTGCCTCGATGGGAATGCCGATGGTGTCGGCGACCGACACGGCATCGAGCAAATCCTGGCGTGATGAACAATATTCGCTGTTGTCGTCGTCTTCCCAGTTCTTCATGAACAGGCCGATCACGTCATAACCCTGTTCTTTCAGCAGCAGTGCGGTGACGGAGGAGTCCACTCCGCCTGACATGCCAACCACCACGCGGCGATTTTTGGGAGCGTCGCATAGCGACACGTTTGCTCCCTCGCTCGCAAGTGGGGGAGGGTAACGAACTTGTTCGTTATTCATAATGCACCAGAAGGTCGAGCGGGTAGCGTTTGCCCGCCAGGTAATCTTCGCAGCAGCGCAGCACCAGCGGGCTGCGGTGGAATGCCTGATTGGCACGCAGCTCATCTATCGTCATCCAAACCGTGCGGATGATGCCCTGATCCAGCGTACGTTCGGGGTGGTGGGCGGTGGTGCTGCCGCAAAATGCGAAGCGCAAATAAGTCGTGTCTGATTCTTTTGCATGCCAGCGATAGATGCCGACCAGAGACTCCGGCTCGAAATCATAAGCTGATTCCTCCAGTGTTTCGCGTATTGTGCCGGCAGTCAGCGACTCGCGAGCTTCCCAGTGCCCGGCGGGCTGGTTAAAGCGCAGGCCTTGCGAGGTTTCCTCCTCGACCAGCAGGAAGCGATTCTCGCGTTCGATGACGGCGGCTACAGTGACGTTTGGTTTCCAGATCATTTGGCTTTTAAAAATGAATAAAGGCAGGGTTTCCCCTGCCTTTTTTAACTGCCGCTAATATTACTTGGCAGCTGGTGCTTCGGCTGGTGCAGCTGCTTCAGCCTTAGCCTTAGCCTTCTTGTGCTTCTTGTGCTTCTTGACTTCCTTCTTTTCTTCAGCCTTGGTTTCTTTCTTCTCTTCGGCCTTGCTTTCGGCCTTGGCAGGTGCTGCGGCAGTCATGCCGGCATCCTTGGCAGGAGCAGCATCAGCGGCAACAGCGGTGAAAGAAACAGCGGCGAAAACAGCAGCGATCAACACGGATAACAGTTTGCTCATTGTGAACTCCAGATTTAGTCAGTTAATGATACTTGGCATATTTGCCGACACTTCGGTGTCGCTGCCTACAACGTACTGTTCATCGGGTCGGTTGACAACAACAAAACATAATTTTTGGTGCCGGGGGGGGGAATCGAACCCCCACGCCCTTTCAGGCACCGGATTTTGAGTCCGGCACGTCTACCAGTTCCATCACCCCGGCAAGGAGGGGCGCATTATCCATGAAACAGTTGGCCATATCAACTACAATCGCGCCTTTGTAAAAATGGCTGGTTGTAGATGCGCACAGATGAATTTGATTTTGATTTGCCAGAGGACTTGATAGCCCAGCATCCGCCGTTGACGCGCGGCGCAAGCCGGTTATTGTGCGTGCACGATGATGTGCTGGAGGATGCACAGTTTGCAGATTTTCTGCAAAAGGTCGGGCCGGACGACGTGCTGGTGCTCAATGACACGCGCGTCATCAAGGCGCGTTTATTCGGCGTCAAGCAAAGCGGCGGAAGGGTTGAAGTGCTCATCGAACGTGTTCTGGGTGAGCATGAGGCGCTGGCTCAGGTTCGCGCCAGCAAGTCGCCCGGGGCGGGCAGTCGTATGCGTCTTGCGGAGGCGCTGGATGTAGACGTACTGGGGCGCGAGGGCGAATTTTTTCACTTGCACTTCATTTCAGAAGTGCCGGTGCTGGATTTGCTGGAACGCTTTGGCCGTCTGCCGCTGCCGCCCTACATCACGCATGCGGCCGAAGATGAAGATGAAGCGCGTTACCAGACTGTTTTTGCAAGAGCATCGGGTGCGGTGGCGGCTCCCACGGCGGGTCTGCACTTTGATGACGCCATGCTGCAAGCCTTGCGCGATAAAGGCGTGCAGATCGCCTACGTGACCTTGCATGTGGGGGCCGGCACGTTTCAGCCGGTGCGCGCCGAGTATGTGCATGAGCATGCCATGCACAGCGAGTGCTATGAGATACCGCAGGCAACCGTGGATGCAATCGATGCGGCACGTGCAGGCGGCGGGCGGGTTGTGGCGGTAGGCACGACCAGTCTGCGCGCGCTGGAGAGCGCGGCGGCGTTGGGTGAATTGCGGGCAGGCACAGCAGAGACACGGATATTTATCACGCCGGGCTATCGATTTCGTGTGGTGGATGTGCTGCTGACCAATTTTCATCTGCCCAGATCCACGCTGCTGATGCTGGTCTCCGCATTCGGCGGAATGAACGAGATACGCCTGGCATACCGGCATGCGGTGAAGCAGCGCTATCGCTTCTTCAGTTATGGCGATGCGATGCTGATAGAAAGAAAAACAGTCGTTAGTCGTTAGTCGCAAGCTTAAAACAATATCGGGCGGAGCCCGGGCTATAGGAAATAAAAATGGAATTTACTTTATACAAGACTTCAGGGATGGCGCGGCGCGGGCAATTGACGCTGGCGCATGGCACGGTAGAAACCCCGGCTTTCATGCCGGTCGGCACCTATGGCACGGTGAAGGCGATGAGCCCGCTCGAGTTGCGCGAGATCGGCGCACATATCGTGCTGGGCAACACCTTTCACCTGTGGCTCAGGCCCGGTCTGGAAGTGATTGCGGCGCACGGCGGCTTGCATGGCTTCATGGGCTGGGATGGGCCGATACTCACCGACTCGGGTGGCTTTCAGGTGTTCAGTCTCGGCGCGCTGCGCAAGATCACCGAGGAAGGCGTTACATTCCAGTCGCCGGTAAATGGCGATAAGCTGTTTTTGACGCCTGAAGAGTCCATGCGCATCCAGCGCGTGCTCAATTCCGACATCGCGATGGTTTTCGATGAATGCACGCCTTATCCTGCAACGCTGCGCGAGGCGATCGATTCGATGCGTCTGTCGTTGCGCTGGGCTGCGCGCTCAAAGGCAGCGCATGAAGGCAACCCCAACGCGCTGTTCGGCATCGTGCAGGGCGGCATGTATGAAAGCCTGCGCGATGAGTCGCTCGCCGAATTGATCAAGATTGGTTTTGACGGTTATGCCATCGGCGGGCTGTCGGTGGGCGAGCCGAAGGAAGACATGCGGCGCATCCTGGCGCATACGGCGCCGATGTTGCCTCATGACAAGCCGCGTTACCTGATGGGCGTGGGTACGCCGGAGGATCTGGTGGCATCGGTGGCGCAAGGCATAGATATGTTCGATTGCGTGATGCCGACCCGCAACGCGCGCAACGGCATGTTGTTCACTCAGAATGGCGATATCAAGATCAAGAATGCGCAGTATCGTCTGGACACACGGCCGCTGGATGAGGCGTGTACCTGCTACACCTGCCGCCATTTCAGCCGCGCCTATCTGCATCACTTGCACCGTTTGAAGGAAATTCTCGGTGCGAGGCTCAATACCATACACAACCTGCACTATTACCAGCAGTTGATGAGCGAGATACGCACGGCGATAGAAACCGATGTGTTTGCGGACTTCGTCACAAACTTTGCAGAGCGCCGGGCAGGTCTTGCAAATGCGCCGGCATGAATCTGCAACATGCTTCATGCTAGAATGCGTGCCTTTTGATCGATTCGTGGGGTGAAACAATGTTTATCAGCAATGCATATGCAGAAGCGGCAGCAGCAACAGGTTCGGTGCAGGACGGATTCATGCAATATCTGCCACTGGTAGCCCTGGTTGCGGTATTTTATTTTCTGGTGTTGCGCCCGCAAACCAAGCGCGCCAAAGATCTCAAGGCCATGGCGGCAGCGCTGCAACGCGGCGATGAAGTGCTGACGATGGGCGGTGAATTGGGACGCGTATCCAAGGTGTATGAGCAATACGTCGGCGTGGAACTCGCGGAGAACCTTGAAGTAATCGTACAAAAATCCGCGATTCAAAGCGTGTTGCCTAATGGCACGATCAAAGCCATCAAGTAAGTTTTTTAAAAAAACCTGACTTTGCGAGTTGATGCCCGCCGGGCATCAACCCTGCTTGAATCGATTCGTGGGCAACTGTTCTTTCAAGTTAACTTACGAGTTGTGTTTCGCGCAATATTTTAGAGGTCGTTATGAACCGTTATCCACTGTGGAAATATCTGCTGATTCTGGCTGTGTTGCTGGCCGGACTGATTTATACCTTGCCGAATTTCTTTGGTGAATCACCAGCCGTGCAGATCTTGCCGTTGCGCGCCAGTCTGAAGGCGGATACCGCCTTGCTGGGTCGCGTTGACGCGGCGCTCAAGGCAGCCCACATCAACACGGAAATGATCGAGTTGGAAGGCAACAGTATCAAGGCGCGTTTTGCCGATACGGATTTGCAGCTCAAAGCCAAAGACTTGCTGAAAACACAGTTGGGTGAAGATTATGTGGTGGCGCTCAATTTGTTGCCGCGTTCGCCGCAGTGGTTGACCAATCTGCACGCGCTGCCGATGTATCTCGGTCTGGACTTGCGCGGCGGTGTGCACTTTCTGTTGCAAGTTGACATGAAAGCGGCGCTGGACAAGGCGTTGGAAGCTGCAACGGGCGATATTCGCGGTGCGTTGCGCGAAGAAAATATCGCGTATTCGGGCGTGAGCCGCGAGGGCAATACCTTGCTGGTAAAATTCCGCGATGCCGCATCCAGAACTCGTGGCGAGGAGCAACTCAAACAGCGTTTTTCAGACTATGCGCTGATTGAAAAAGAAGAAGGCGGCGACTTTCTGTTGCAGGCACAATTAAAACCCGAAGCGGAACATCGCATCCAGGAATCGGCAGTGCAACAAAACCTGCTTACTTTGCGCAATCGCGTCAACGAACTGGGTGTGGCCGAGCCTGTGATTCAGCAGCAAGGCGCGGATCGCGTGGTGGTGCAGTTGCCCGGTGTGCAGGACACGGCGCGCGCCAAGGATATCCTTGGCCGTACCGCGACGCTGGAAGTGCGCATGGTGGATGATGAGCATCAGCTAGCGGCAGGCGGCGTAGCGCCGTTCGGCACCGAGATGTTCAAGGATCGGGAAGGCAACACCTTGCTGGTGAAAAAGCAGGTGATACTGACAGGTGAGCGCATCAATGATGCACAGCCCGGCTTTGATAATCGCAACAACGAAGCGGCTGTGCATATCAATCTGGATGGTGTCGGGGCGCGAAAATTCAAGGATGCGACCCGAGAAAATGTCGGCAAGCGCATGGCGATCATCCTGTTCGAGAAGGGCCGCGGTGAAATCGTCACGGCACCCGTCATTCGCGAGGAAATCGGCGGCGGACGGGTTCAGATCAGCGGCAAGATGAGCACCGACGAGGCGCAGGATACCGCGCTGCTCCTTCGTGCCGGTGCGCTGGCGGCTCCGATGGAAATCATCGAGGAACGCACCGTAGGCCCTAGTCTCGGCGCGGACAATATCGCGCGAGGTTTCAACTCCACCAAGATTGGTTTCATGCTGATTGCGGTATTCATGGCGGCTTATTACATGATGTTCGGTACGATTTCGGTACTGGCACTGGCGGCCAACCTGCTGTTGCTGATCGCGATGCTGTCCATGCTGCAAGCCACACTGACGCTGCCTGGTATGGCCGGTATCGCGCTGACCTTAGGTATGGCGATTGACTCAAACGTGTTGATCAACGAGCGCATACGCGAAGAATTGCGCAACGGGATTTCGCCGCAGGCAGCCATTCATGCGGGGTATGAGAATGCCTTCGCCACGATTGTGGACTCGAATATCACCAATCTGATCGCCGGTATCGCGCTCTTTTTGTTTGGCTCAGGTCCGATCAAGGGTTTTGCGGTGGTGTTGTGTCTGGGTATTCTGACTTCGATGTTCAGTTCGGTGCTGGTGTCACGCGCCATGGTGAACCTGATCTACGGACGCCGCGCAAGACTGACCAGCGTCTCCATCGGCTAACAATCTTCTCGCCTCGGGCGAGGGACAGAGGAAATAAACATGGAATTTTTCAGAATAAAACGCGATATCCCGTTCATGAGTTTTGGGCGCTACACCACGACAATTTCGCTGGTGACGTTCCTGTTTGCGGTGTTTTTTCTGGCCACCAAGGGGCTGAATTTCGGGGTGGATTTTACCGGCGGGACGGTAATCGAAGTGCATTACGCTCAGCCGGTTGATCTTGCAAAGGTTCGCGAGCAACTGACTGTGTCCGGTCTGCGGGATGCTATGGTACAGAACTTTGGTTCCAGCCACGACGTGCTGATTCAGATTCCGCTAAAGGAAAACGTTGCCGGCGCCAAGGTGAGCGACCACGTGATGGCTGCCTTGCACAGCCAGGACGCCGGCGTTGAAATGCGCAGGGTTGAGTTCGTCGGTCCCCAGGTAGGCAAGGATCTGATCGACAACGGCGCGATGGCGTTGTTGCTGGTCAGTCTGGGTATCGTAGGTTACCTGTGGATACGTTTCGAGTGGAAGTTCGGTTTGTCCGCGATCATCGCCAACTTGCACGACGTGGTGATCATCCTGGGTTTCTTCGCCTTCTTTCAGTGGGAGTTCTCGTTGTCGGTGCTGGCAGCGGTATTGGCGGTGCTGGGATATTCGGTGAATGAATCGGTGGTCGTGTTCGATCGCATCCGTGAAAATTTCCGCAAGATGCGCAAGGCGGAAGTTACCGAGATCATCGATAATGCGATCACCCGTACCATGTCGCGTACCATCATCACCCACGGTTGCACGCAGATGATGGTGTGTGCGATGTTGTTTCTGGGCGGCGAGACGCTGCATTATTTTGCGATGGCGCTGACGATAGGCATCATGTTCAGCATTTATTCTTCGGTGCTGGTCGCAAGCCCGATCCTGATGTGGCTGGGCGTGTCGCGCGAGGACTTCATCAAGCCGGAAAAAGTAGAAGTGGAAGAAGTGCTGCCGTAAAAAAACAGCTGGTAGCGAGTAGCTGACAGCTGCAAACCACAAGCTTCAATCTCACAGAAATGGACTGTCTTTGGAATTGCTGACCGCTTTTATTGATCTCGTTCTGCATCTGGATGCGCATCTGATGACCCTGGTGCAACACTACGGTGTATGGGTATACGGTATCCTGTTCCTGATCATCTTCGCCGAGACAGGTCTGGTATTCGCTCCTTTTCTGCCGGGCGATTCGCTGCTGTTTGTCGCAGGCGCTTTGTGCGGCCTGGATGCGCTGCAACTCTATTTGCTGATGCCTCTGTTGATGCTGGCGGCGTTCACTGGCGACAACACCAACTACTGGGTGGGACGTCTGATTGGCATGCGTTTGTTTCATCGCGTCCAGGGGCGCTTTCTCAAGCGTGAACATCTGGACAAGACGCATGCCTTCTATGAGAAGCATGGTGGCAAGACGGTCATCTTTGCGCGTTTCATGCCCATCGTTCGCACATTCGCTCCCTTTGTCGCAGGCATAGGCATGATGCGTTACCGTCTGTTCATGTTGTATAGCGCGCTGGGCAGTCTGGCCTGGATAGCCAGTATCACGCTGGCGGGTTATTTTTTCGGCAACATTCCTGTGGTTAAAAACAACCTTACCCTGATTATCCTTGTTGTCATCCTGATTTCATTCCTACCTGCTCTGATCGAGTTTATCAGGCGTCAAATGCGCTC
>DFWZ01000032.1:0-33985 GCA_002381565.1 Gallionella sp. UBA4121 | reverse complement strand
ATTTATTGAACACTTCTGCAAAAGTATAGTCATAGCCTCGTTCTGGAAATTTTTAAGGAGTTTTGAAAGTGAAAAAAAATCTTTTGGTCTTGGCTATCGTTTCCCTGTATGGCAATGCTTATGCGTCCGATTTCGTTGATACCGCGAGAGTTGTCTCCAGCACACCGATTTATGAACGTGTCAGTGAACCGCGACGCGAGTGCTGGAATGAAAGCGTGCAGAGCGCACCCAAAGAGCGTTCCATGGGTGGGGCGATCATCGGCGGTGTTGCTGGTGGTCTGCTGGGCAATCAAGTCGGGGGCGGTCAGGGTAAAACCGCTGCGACTGCTGCGGGCGCGATAGCCGGGGTGTTGGTCGGAGATCGTGTCGCCAACCCTGATCAGCCGAGAAGCCAGCAGGTCGAGCGCTGCCGGGAGGTGGAAAACAGCCGTGAAGTCATCAAAGGCTATAACGTGACCTATCGTTACAACGGGCGGCAGATCAATTCGACATTGCCTTATCAGCCTGGCGCCACGGTTCAGGTTGGTGTCAGCCTGATTCAGGATCAGACGCAGGGTGGACAGGATCAGCAATACAGATCCGAGGACAGACGATACAGGCAAGGCGAGCGCAACTGACCATCGCTTCGTTAAGAGGCTATGGTCATCCCCGGGCAGCGGTGTAAGCATGCTGCCCGCAAAGCGGGGATCCAGGAATCTGATCTGTCTGTAGTGAAAAAGCCCGGCTCGCCGGGCTTTATTATTTGCTGGACTAGCCGAAACGGCCGGTAATAGCTCAGCTTTACATATAGAGTTTTTGATTCGCTGTTACATCACTGGTAGATTAACCAAATCTACCAGTGATGTAATAGCTCGAATTTTTATAAAGAAATTTTGTCTCGCTGTTACATTACGGGTCGTTTATCCGAAGCGACCCGTAATGTAATCTTCGGTTTCCTTGCGTTTAGGATTGGTGAATACTGTGCTGGTATCGCCGAATTCGACCAGATCGCCCAGGTACATATAGGCGGTGTAATCGGAAACGCGCGCGGCCTGTTGCATATTGTGTGTGACGATGACAATGGTGAAGTCTTCCTTGAGTTCATCGATGAGTTTTTCGATATGTGCTGTGGAAATTGGGTCAAGCGCAGAAGTGGGTTCATCCAGCAGCAATACTTGCGGTTTTACGGCGATCGCGCGAGCAATGCACAGTCGTTGCTGTTGACCACCGGATAAGCCCATGCCGCTTTGCTTGAGTTTGTCCTTGACTTCGACCCAAAGAGCCGCCTTTTTTAACGCCCATTCCACGCGTTCGTCCATGTCGTTTTTGGAGAGGTTCTGGTAGAGCTTGACGCCAAATGCGATGTTGTCATAAATGGACATCGGAAACGGGGTAGGCTTCTGGAATACCATGCCTATCTTTGCACGCAACTTGTTAAGATCCTGACTCTTGTCGAGAATATTGTCGCCGTCGAGAATGATGGAGCCCGTGGCCGTTTGCTGCGGGTAGAGCTGGTACATGCGGTTGAAGGTGCGCAGCAGGGTGGATTTTCCGCAGCCGGACGGGCCGATGAAGGCTGTTACCTTTTTTTCTGCGATATTCAGATTGATGTCTTTGAGTGCGCAGAACTTGCCGTAATAAAAATTAAGATCTTTGACTACGATTCTTGGGGGGGTAGTAGCGTTCATTTGCTAGGCCTTGTTAATGAGTAGAAGCACTTTGACGGAACAGTACGCGTGCCAGGATGTTGAGCGTAAGTACGCTGGCCGTAATCAACAGCGCGCCTGCCCAGGCCAGTTTCTGCCAGTCTTCGTAGGGACTCATGGCAAACTGGAAGATGACGACCGGTAAGTTGGCCATCGGTTGATCCATGTTGTTGTTCCAGAACTGGTTGTTGAGCGAGGTAAACAACAGCGGTGCGGTCTCGCCACTGATGCGCGCAATGGCCAGCATCACGCCGGTGATGATGCCCGCACGCGCAGCCCTCAGGGTCACAAAACTGATGATTTTCCACTGCGGTGCGCCGAGTGCTGCGGCCGCTTCGCGCAAGGTGGAAGGAACCAGGCGCAACATGTTTTCGGTGGTGCGGATGACAATCGGAATGACGATAATAGCCAGGGCCATGGTTCCGGCCCAGCCGGAAAAGTGTTTGACATGAACGACATAAACCTCATAAACAAACAGGCCTATGACGATGGAGGGGGCGGACAGCAGGATGTCGTTGATGAAACGTGTGACAGGTGCCAGCCAGCCGCGATGCCCGAATTCAGCCAGATAGGTGCCGGCCATAATGCCGATAGGCGTGCCTATCAGGGTGCCGCCTATGGTCATCATCAGGCTGCCGTAGATGGCATTCAACAGGCCGCCCGAGCTGCCGGGCGGTGGCGTCATCTTCGCGAATACCATCGGTGTAAGTGCGGGCAGGCCATGATCGAGCAAGGTCCATAGTATCCAGCAGAGCCAGAACAAACCGAATGCCATGGCTAATACTGCAACGGTCAGCCCGGTTGCGTTGATTAAGCGGCGTCTTGTGTACAGGTCGAACATTACGATGCCTTTCCTTCGCGTTGCCCAAGCTTGTAGAGCATGTAGCGTGCGATTGATAACACCACAAAGGTGATAAAGAACAATATCAGGCCGAGCTCGATCAGCGATGCTGTGTAGAGCTCACCGAACGCTTCGGTGAATTCGTTTGCCAGTGCCGACGAAATACTGTTGCCTGGGTTGAGCAGCGATTTGGTCAGTTCGTGGGCATTGCCGATCACGAACGTGACGGCCATGGTCTCTCCCAGTGCGCGTCCCAGCCCCAGCATGATTCCGCCTGCAACGCCTACCTTGGTGTAAGGCAATACGATGCGCATCATGACCTCCCAGGTGGTCGATCCGAGCCCGTATGCGGATTCCTTGAGCATGGTGGGGACGACATCGAATACATCGCGCATCACTGATGAAATGAACGGGATGACCATGATGGCGAGAATGATGCTGGCAGTCAGTATGCCGATACCCATGGGCGGACCCGAGAAAAAAGGTCCGATATAGGGCAGGGAGCCGATATGATCGTTGAGCCACGGCTCGACATGATCTGCAAACAACGGCGCGAACACGAACAAACCCCACATGCCGTAGATGATGCTGGGAATCCCCGCCAGCAGTTCAATGGCGACCCCCAATGGGCGGCGCAAGACGCGAGGGGAGAGTTCCGTCAGAAACAGGGCGATGCCGAAGCTGACCGGAATGGCGATGAGCAGCGCGATACCGGAGGTGACGAGTGTGCCGACGATAGGAATCAGCGCACCAAATTGATCGTTGACAGGATCCCAGTCGGGACTTGTCAGAAAACCGAAACCGAATGCATGAATTGCGGGCATGCTGCCCATGACCAGTGAAAACAGGATAGCCGCCAGCAAGGCAAGTACGCCAAAGGCCGCCAGACGCGTCAGGTTGCGGAACAGCGAGTCGAAGAGGGATTGCCGTTTAAGGCGCGCTTCGTGTAAAAACATCGACATAGTAATTTGCTTTTTGGTTAGATAAACAGGCAGCCTAAGGATAAAACACGAGGGGCATCAGCCCCCCGTGATTATAACCGTGCTATGTCAGCCACGCTCCGTTTACTTACTTCCAGACTGCATGACCCTGTGTGTCCTTGATCTGTGCTTTCCATGCATCATGGATCAGGTTTTTCACGGTATCAGGCAGGGTTACGTAGTCCAGACTGGCGGCCAGCTTGTCGCCGTGAGAGTAAGCCCAGTCAAAGAACTTCAGTACAGCTGCGGCAGATTCCGGCTTGTCTTGCGACTTGTGCATCAGGATGAACGTGGCGCCACTGATAGGCCACGCACCTTTGCCTGGCTCGTCGGTCAGGATTTCATAAAAACCGGGGGCGTTTTTCCAGTCTGCTCCTGCTGCTGCTGCCTGGAAGGCTTTTGCATCAGGCGACACGAAAGCGCCGTCGTGGTTCTTCATCTGCACGACCACCATCTTGTTTTGCAAGGCGTAGGCGTATTCCACATAGCCAATCGAGCCTCGGATGCGCTGTACATAAGAAGCTACGCCTTCATTACCCTTGCCGCCGGTGCCGGCTTTCCAGGAAACAGCAGTGCCTTCACCGACAGAAGCCTTCCATTCAGGGCTGGCTTTGGAGAGGTAGTTGGTGAAAACAAAGCTGGTGCCGGAGCCGTCTGAGCGATGAACGACGGTGATGTTGTCATTTGGAAGCTTGAAGCCTTTGTTCAGCGCCGCGATTGCAGGATCATCCCACTTGGTGATTTTGCCCAGGTAGATATCGGCGAGTGTTTTGCCGTCCAGTTTTAACTTGTTATTCGGAATGCTGAGCACGTTGATGACCGGAACCACGCCGCCGATCACGGTCGGGAACTGCATCAGGCCTGCCTTTTCAAGCTCTTCTGGCTTGAGTGGCATGTCGGACGCGCCGAAATCCACGGTCTTTGCGGTGATTTGCTTGATGCCGCCGCCGGAACCGATCGACTGATAGTTCATGTTGGTGCCGGATTGCGCCTTGTAGGCTTCAGCCCATTTGGCGTAAACAGGGTACGGGAATGTGGCGCCGGCGCCTGTGATGTCTGTTGCAAAGCTTACGCTGGCATAAGCGAACGTAGAGGCAGTTGTGAGAGCGATAAGGACTTGCTTGAGCTTACTGTTCATGGTTTCTCCTGTGTGTTGTGCGCTTTGTGGAAAGTTGCTATGCGTGGGGGCAGTAGCGTTTCGAAGCGGAGCCAATACTATGTATGTTATGTGACAGTATTATTACACTCTGGAAATGAGTTTGCTATTGGTTTTGTGGTTTTCGGTATCCGGCCAGACCGAGTTTCGCCTTGCGTCGTTCCGCATAACGCAAGCCGATAAAGGTCAGCCAGCCGACGATCACCAGCCCGATGGTGAACGCGGCGTAGGAGACGGGCCAGGGGATGCCCTGAGTCATCATCGAGTATTCGGACATGCCGCCGATACCGGCCAGCACATTGAGCGGCATGAAGACCACGCTGATGACGGTCAGCCGTTTGATATCCTTGTTCTGGTTGATGTTGATCGAGCTGTCTGTGGCATCCATCAGGAAGTTGATCTTGTTGAACAGGAACGCCGTATGGCCGTCCAGGGATTCGATATCGCGCAGAATCTCGCGTACATTTTCGTGCTGCGCTTCCGAGAGAAATTTTGCGCGCATCAGGAAGGACAGCGCTCGTCGGGTATCCAGCACGTTGCGGCGTATGCGCCCGTTGAGGTCTTCTTCCTCGGCGATGGACGCGAGTATGACGGCGGCTTCATCGTCGGTGATGTGGGATCTTAGCACCTGCTTGCCGACAATACCCAGATCGGCGTAAACATCTTCCAGCGCGTTGGCCGAATACTCCACATCTGCGGCGTACAGGTCGAGCAGCACATCCTTGGCTTCGGATACGTAACCGGATTGCGCGCGGGCCCTTAAACGCTGCAGGCGGAACACCGGCAACTCTTCGCTGCGCACCGAGAACAAGGTACCCTTGTGCAGTATGAATGCCACCGCAACGTTGCGTGACTCGTCTTCACGGTCGAGCAAAAAATCGGAGTGCAGGTGCACTTCATCGCCTTCTTCGACATAAAAGCGGGCGCTGGTCTCCAGATCGGTCAGCTCTTTGGGGTTGGGCAGGTCCACTTCGAACAGTTCGCGAGCCCAAGCGATTTGCTCATCATCGGGCGCCACCAGATCTATCCAGATGGGGTTGGCTTTGGCCAGATCCTCGCGACTGGTGATCGGGATCTGTCGCAAGCGACCCTCAAACAAGTCAAATACCCGTATCGTCGTGCTGCGATCTTGCGGCTTTTCTTCGGCCTCCGTTACCAGTTCGGAGCGGACATCATCCGAGATGAACAGCAGAATTTCCTCTTTTCGTTCTTCGGTGATGAGCTGCCAGATGATCTCGCGGTCATCTGGCGTTAATGCTTCGACGATGCGTGCAACAGACGGCGCATCAAGTTGTTCCAGTCGAATTTGCAATTCGGCCAGATGTTGTTTGTGCGCCAGCGTTTCGATCAGCTTGTGTTTTTGCAGCAGTCTGTTCACTTGCCACAGATGTTTTTGCGTGGCGTCATGGTCTTCTATTTTATCTGTGTCCAGCATGATCGTGCCCATCCATAAATTTGCCGCGATTCTAGCCTAATTCAGTCCATGTATTTGTCCCGATTGTTGCATGCGCTCAAACCTGTGTCGGCGGGAGTTGTTGGATAAGTAAAATTAAGGTTGAATATTTTTGATTCCGCCTGTAAAATCCGCGCTCTTTTGAAAATTGGTTGGAGTAGAAGCATGGCGCGAGTATGTCAAGTGACGGGCAAGGGCCCGATGAGCGGTAATAATGTTTCACATGCGAATAACAGAACCAAGCGTCGCTTCTTGCCTAATCTGCAACGTCGTCGTTTTTGGGTCGAAGCTGAAAATCGCTGGGTCAGTCTGCGCTTGACCAATGCGGGTCTGCGTACCATCGACAAGAATGGTATCGAGTCCGTGTTGTCAGAAATGCGCGCACGCGGCGAAAAAATTTAAGGAGTATAGAAAATGCGTGAAAAAATCAAACTTGAATCCAGTGCCGGTACCGGTCATTTCTATACTACGGACAAGAACAAGCGCACCACTCCGGGCAAGATCGAAATGAAGAAGTACGATCCCGTGGTTCGCAAGCATGTCATGTACAAGGAAACCAAGCTGAAGTAATTCAGGCTGACTTCAAAACAAAAAACCCGCTTCGGCGGGTTTTTTGCAGAAATTATTTTCTGGTAACAGATCGGAAGTCAAGCGGGATGCGGCCCCGCAGAGATTTTTTAGCCGGTGGCAGACCGGCAACTGATTTTTTGTCTTACCGCACCCCGAAGAAAGAAAAATCAAAAAACATCCACAAAAAGGCTCAATCCTTCACGCAACAACTTGGGGCGCAGACCCTTAGTTGTGCGGGGAAGACCCTTGCGGTCTCAATCCTCAGTCTTGCCCCATTTATTCTTGAACCCATGCCTTGGCTTCTTCGTAATCGGTGAATGCGCAGATGTCGGCGTCGAGGAAGGTGCGGGATAGCCATGCCTGCCAGGTGAGCCACTGGTTGTCGGTGACGATGGCGATCTTGGAAAAATCGTGTTCGTGTTCACGCTTGAAAAACTTGATGTCTTCCCAGACAACGTCGATGCTGTAGCCCAGCATGGCGCGCAGATCGAACAGCAGATTGAGTTCGCCTGACGATTTGAGCTTGTATAAGGATTGCTCCTCGAATTCCTTGAAGTCTGCGAGCGTGAATTCACCGATTGCAGCGGCATTAACAAGGTTGTCTGTTTGTTCGATGGTGATCATTTTAGCCTCTGATTATTTTGATAACGGGTATTTTTCGTGAAACTCGCATAGCGACACCTTATCACTCTCCTCTTCGGGGGATGAGCAGGAGATGAGGTGGCGGGGATGCCGGGTTATATCGTCTGGAGCGTTTTTTTTGCCATGCCCGCCAGGCGACAGCCGCAAGCTTAGCACACCGCTGGCGATGATGAACGTCATCCCCAGATAACTTGATAGTGGCAGGCTTTCATGCCACAGCATCATGCCGAACAGACTTGCAAATACGATAGTGCTGTAGGCCAGTGAGCCTACCACCAGCGTGCGGCCTGTGCGCCAGGCGCGGGTCATGGCAAGTTGCGCCAGGGTGGCGGTGATGCCCAATCCCAGCAGAATGCTGAAGCCGTGCAGCGTTATGGGGCGCATTGTGTCGAACAGCATCCAGGCGCCGCTGACCAGGGATGCGGTCAGGCTGAAATAGAACACCGTGCGTGTGTCAGGCTCTCCTAGTGTGCCGAGTTGTCTGACATTGAGATAGGCGACGCCGGCCAGGAAACCGGAAATCAGCCCGAGCAGGCCGGGCAACCATTGCTCATGTTGCAAGGTAGGGCGCAGCAGCAAGACTACGCCGCAAAATCCCAGACCGATCGAAATAGTCAGCGGCAGTTGAAATTTTTCCTTGTAAACCAGCATGGTGAGCAGGGTGAGGAACAGCGGTGCGGTGTAATTGAGGGTGACGGCGGTCGCCAGCGGCAGCACGGTGATGCAGTAGAAGAACAGCATTAACGCCACCGTGCCGGAAATGCTGCGTAAGAGATGGTTGCGCCAGTTGCGCGTGGCGAGATTGACGCGCTGTGACCGCATGATGATAAAAATTAGCAGCAGACCGACAAAGGAACGGTAGAACACCAGTTCTGCGTGTGAAAAGTAGGCGGCACCCAGTTTGACGAACACACCCATGCAGGCGAACAGCAGGCCTGCGACCAGCATCCACAAAGAGCCCATGTCGTGTCACTCCCGCGCAGGCGGGAACCCGGTGAGGGAATGATTCCCCGGGAAGCGGGGGCGTCGATTACAAATGAGGCGCAAGGTTGCGGCGCAGATACTCGTGAAAGTGCAGCATGCCGTCCTCGGTGGGCGACTGGTACGGGCCGTGTTCTTCGATGCCTCTCTGATAGAGCGATTTTCGGCCCTGATTCATGCGCAGGCAGATGATGTCGTCCTCGACCGCTGTTTCGTTGTAGGCTTTTTGCTCGGCCTCGACGTATTCGCGCTCGAACAGCACGATATCTTCCAGATAATAAAACTCGACGATGTTGGTGCAGGCTTCAGCGCCGCGCGGCACCAGTGTGCTGATGACCAGCGTGCCGGGATACCACTCGACCATGATGTTCGGGTAATAAGTCAGCCAGATCGCGCCGTATTTCGGCAGCTTGCCGCCGTGATAGCGCAGCACTTGTTCCTGCCAGTCGCCGTACGCAGCACTGCCGACCCGCTTGAGTGCATTCTTGATGCCGACCGTCTGCACGCTGTACTGTTCACCGAACTCCCACTTCAGGTCGTCGCAGTCCACGAAATTTCCCAGGCCCGGATGGAATGGCACGACATGGTAGTCTTCAAGATACACTTCGATGAAGGTTTTCCAGTTGAAGGCGTATTCGTCAACCTGCACGCGATCGAGCATGTAGCCGGAAAAATCCAGATCCTGCATCACGCCGACACGGGCCAGATCTTTCGCGATGTCGCGTGCGCCGGAGAACAGCATGCCGTTCCAGTTCTGCAACGGTGACTTGTGCAGGTGCAGGCAGGGATTTTCAGGAAAATGCGGCGCACCCAGTAATTCGCCGTTCGTCTTGTAGGTCCAGCGATGCAGCGGGCAGACAATGTGTTGCGCGTTGCCGCGACCTTGCAGCATGGTGGCCTGCCGGTGGCGGCAGATGTTGGACAGCAACTCGACGCCGTTCGGATTGCGCACCAGCATTTGCGCCTCATCGCGCAGCACCTGATAGTCGCCGAGGTTGGGTACCATCAGTTCATGGCCGACATAGTTGGGGCCGCGTTCGAACAGTACGCGCTGTTCGAGCTCCAGCACTTTGGGGTCGAAATACCAGCCGAGAGGCGGCTGAACCTTGAGCGGTGTGAGTAAATTTAAATTAGCGATATTGGACAAACCCACATCATCCTTGCATGTAGTGAATCGTTACAGGAAGGGGGCGATTTTCCTCTAAATCAGGGGTGAGGGCAACAAAAATTGGCCCTGACAGGGTGCGTTGGGTAAAATGGCATTCTTATTCTACGCAGAAGACTGAAATGACCGGAAAATCTCAGAAATCCCCGGGCTACGAATCGGCAATGACCGAGCTGGAGCAAATTGTCGCGGATATGGAGGCTGGCAAGCTGTCGCTGGAAGATTCGCTGGCTGCATATAAACGCGGTGCAGAGTTACTGACATTTTGTCGTTCGCGCCTCGAAGATGCGCAGCAGCAGGTGCGTGTGCTGGAAGAGGGCGTGTTGAAAGAGCTGTCTGTGGGAGAGGCGCTGTGATGCGCGCTGATTTTGCCCAGTGGGCGGCGGCTCATCAGTCCGGCTTTGAAGAGGTGTTGCGCGGCGTGTTGCCGCAACCTGAGATTGCCCCGCAGCGTCTGCATCAGGCGATGCGCTACGCAGTGCTCGATGGTGGCAAACGTGTACGCCCCTTGCTGGCATTTGCGGCGGGCGAACTGACAGGCGCTGACGTGGCGCGCGTGAGTATCGTGGCGGCGGCGGTCGAGCTGGTTCATGCCTATTCGCTTGTGCACGACGATATGCCGTGCATGGATGACGACGTATTGCGCCGTGGCAAGCCGACTTGCCATGTGCAATACGATGAGGCGACCGCGTTGCTGACCGGCGACAGCCTGCAAACGCTGGCCTTTCAATTAGTCGCCGAGCATCCTCTATGCGATGAACCATTGCAACAACTGGAAATGATCAAATTGCTGGCAGTGGCCACGGGTTCGCGCGGCATGGCGGGCGGGCAGGCGATCGACTTGGCTAGCGTCGGCAAGTCGTTAAGCCTGCCTGAGCTTGAGAACATGCATATACACAAGACCGGTGCACTGATACGCGCCGCAGTTTTGTTAGGTGCGCAGTGCGGGAGCGTTTCACCGGCGCAACTGGCCTGCCTTGATCATTTCGGCAAGTGCGTGGGGCTGGCGTTCCAGGTGGTTGACGACGTGCTCGATGCCGAGGCGGATACCGCCACTTTAGGCAAGACCGCAGGCAAGGATGCTGATAATGACAAGCCGACTTATGTCACACTGCTAGGCATTCCCGCCGCGCGCGACATGGCGCGGAATCTGCATCAGGAGGCCATGGGGACGCTGACAGAGTTTGGCGAGGCCGCGCAGCGTCTGCGCGAGTTGGCTGATTTCATTGTGTTAAGAAAGTTCTGATGTACCCATTGCTCAATACCGTCAACACTCCAGAAGACTTGCGCCGCCTTCCGCGCGAACAGTTGTCGCAGCTGGCAAGGGAATTGCGCGAGTTCCTGGTCGAATCGGTCAGCAAGACCGGCGGACATTTGTCGTCCAATCTCGGCACGGTCGAGCTGACCATCGCGTTGCACTACGTCTACGACACCCCGGAAGACAGGTTGGTGTGGGATGTCGGTCATCAGACTTACGTGCATAAAATCCTCACCGGACGCAGGGGCGCGATGAAAACCCTGCGCATGGCGGGCGGCATTGCCGGGTTCCCCAAGCGCGACGAAAGTCCTTTTGATACCTTCGGCACCGGGCATTCCAGCACGTCGATTTCGGCAGCCCTGGGGATGGCGGTAGCGGCCCAATTGGCAGGCTTCGAGCGGCGCGCGGTGGCCATCATCGGTGATGGCGCGATGACCGGCGGCATGGCTTTTGAGGCGCTCAACAATGCGGGGGCGATGAATGCCAACCTGCTGGTGATACTCAACGACAACGACATGTCCATCTCGCGCCCGGTAGGCGCGCTGAACAATTATCTGGCGAAGCTGATGTCGGGGCGTTTTTATGCAGCCGTGCGGCGCGGCAGCGAGAAGGTGCTCAAGGGCATGCCGCCGGTGCTGGAGTTTGCCAAACGTGCCGAAGAGCATGTCAAAGGCATGGTGATCCCCGGCACCATGTTCGAAGAATTCGGTTTCAACTATATCGGCCCGATCGACGGCCATGATCTGGATGCCCTGATCGACACACTGGGCAACATCCGCAAACTTGAGGGTCCGCAGTTTTTGCATGTGGTCACGCAAAAGGGCAAGGGTTACGCGCTGGCGGAAGAAGACTGCCTGCTTTATCACGGTGTGAGCAAATTCGACCGGGACAACGGAATTGTGCAAAAGCAGAATGGCAAGCCGACTTATACACAAGTATTCGGGCAATGGCTGTGCGATATCGCCGAACGGGATGCGCGGGTGGTAGGTATCACGCCTGCGATGTGCGAAGGCTCAGGACTACAGGACTTCGCGGCCAGATTTCCTGCACGTTATTTTGATGTGGGCATCGCCGAGCAGCACGCGCTGACGTTTGCCGCAGGCCTCGCCTGCGATGGTTACAAGCCGGTAGTGGCGATTTATTCGACCTTTTTGCAACGCGCTTACGATCAGCTCATCCACGATATCGCAATCCAGAAACTGCCGGTGGTACTGGCGATCGATCGCGGCGGGCTGGTCGGCGCGGATGGCGCGACCCACGCGGGCAGTTTTGATCTTTCCTTCCTGCGTTGCATCCCGAACATGACGGTGATGACACCCTCCGACGAAAACGAATGCCGGCAGATGCTGTACACGGCGATCACGCTGGATACGCCCAGCGCGGTGCGTTACCCGCGCGGCGTGGGGCCGGGTGTGGCAATTAGCAGCGAGATGCAGGCATTGCCTGTTGGCCGTGGCGAGGTGCGCCGGGTGGGCCGTCGTGTGGCGATACTGGCATTCGGTTCGATGTTGAAACCCGCACTGCTAGCCGGTGAGCAACTGGATGCGACGGTGGTGAACATGCGCTTCGTCAAGCCGCTGGATGCTGAGCTGTTGCGGCGTATGGCGACGGACCATGAACTGCTGGTCACGGTGGAAGAGAATGTCGTGCAGGGCGGGGCAGGCAGCGCCGTTGCGGAATGCCTGATTGCGCAGGGTATAGCGATGCCGCTGCTGCAACTGGGTTTGCCGGATAGCTTCATCGAACAGGGTGAGCCTGCGCAAATGCTGATCGACTGTGGTCTGGATGCCGCAGGCATTATCGCTTCGATAAATAATAAATTGACCAAGTAATTTTGTCGGGATTGGTTATAATCCCGTCTACCCGTAAATTGATAGAAAGTTCACCATGAATACTCCGAAGCCTATTCCTGACGTGCAAAGTTCGGCCGATTTGCGCCATATCGCGATTAATCGCGTCGGTATCAAAGGCATCCGTCATCCGGTCAAGGTTCGCGACAAGAGCGTCGGCGTGCAGCACACCATTGCCACTTTTAACATGTACGTGCATCTGCCGCACAATTTCAAGGGCACGCACATGTCGCGCTTTGTCGAAATCCTCAACCGGCATGAACGCGAAATTTCCGTGGAGTCGTATGAGGTGATCCTGCGCGAAATGGTGGTGCTTCTGGAGGCGGAATCCGGCTACATCGAGATGAGCTTCCCGTATTTCGTCAACAAGACCGCACCGATATCCGGCGTGCAAAGCCTGCTCGATTACGATGTCACACTGATCGGTGAAATGAAAGACGGCCATGCACATGTCACGATGAAGGTGCTGGTTCCGGTGACCAGTCTGTGCCCCTGCTCGAAGAAGATTTCCGATCGCGGTGCGCACAATCAGCGCTCTCACGTGACCATCACGTTGCGTACCAACAGCTTCGTCTGGATCGAAGACGTGGTGCGCATCGCCGAGGAACAGGCGTCCTGCGAGCTGTATGGTCTGCTCAAACGCCCCGATGAGAAATATGTCACCGAACGCGCCTACGATAATCCAAAGTTTGTCGAAGACATGGTGCGTGACGTCGCCGCCGTGCTCAATGCGGATGACCGTATCGATGCCTATATCGTCGAGTCCGAGAACTTCGAGTCCATCCACAATCACTCGGCCTATGCGCTGATTGAACGGGATAAAACCAAGAATAATTGACAGTTGTCAATTGATAATTGTCAATTATCCATTTCCTTATGAAACCGGTCGCCATTTTTCGCCACGCAGCCACAGAAGGGCCGGGATATCTGGCCGAGTTTCTGGATGAGCGCCATATTCCCTGGCAGCTGATTGCCATCGATGAAAAAGATGCCGTGCCGCAGTCGCTATCTGCATATTCCGGACTGGTGTTCATGGGCGGGCCGATGAGTGTCAACGATGAACTGCCTTGGATAGAGCAGGAGCTGGACCTGATCCGCGCAGCGGTGGCGCAGGGCTTGCCTGTGCTGGGACATTGTCTGGGCGGGCAGCTCATTTCACGCGCGCTGGGTGGCGTAGTGTCGAAAAATCCGGTCGTGGAAATCGGCTGGGGGCAGGTGACGGTTTCCGCTAACATTGTTGCGCGCAGCTGGTTCGGTGACGTTAAAACCTTTGAAGCTTTCCACTGGCACGGCGAAACTTTCACGCTGCCGCCGGGCGCTGTTCACCTGTTATCCAGCGCGCATTGCGTCAATCAGGGTTACGCCATCGGCCCGCACCTGGCCTTGCAATGCCATGTTGAGATGACCGCTGACCTGATCGCCGCCTGGTGCGAAGTGGGTGCGATTGAGATTTCTGACAGCCGCACCAGTCCTGCTGTGCAATCCGCGCAAACGATGCAGCAGCAGGCGGCGCTGAAACTGGCGCAGTTGCACCAGGTCGCGGAGCGCTTGTACACGCAATGGGTCAGCGGCCTGAAGCCTGCGGTCTGAATCCTGCATCCTATGGACACGCTCTCGTTATTGCGCAGCGGCAAGCTGGCAGGAATCAAACGGCTGGATTTATCGTGCGGACTGACGCACTTTCCCGACGAGATTTATGATCTTGCAGAGTCGCTGGAAATCCTTAACCTTTCCGGCAATGCCTTATCAAGCCTGCCGGATGATCTGCCGCGCCTCTCCAGGTTGCGGGTGATATTCTGTTCCGACAATAAATTTACAGGTGTGCCCGAGGTGCTGGGGCAATGCAGCAATCTGGAGATGGCGGGCTTCAAGGCCAACCAGATTCGCCGCTTGCCAGCCGAATCGCTGCCCGCTGCATTGCGCTGGCTGATACTCACCGATAATCGATTAAATTCCCTGCCGAAAGAACTTGGGCTGTGCACTCGCCTGCAAAAACTGATGCTGGCGGGCAACCAGTTGCGATACCTGCCGGACGAGATGGCTGCCTGTCAGAATCTGGAATTGTTGCGTATTTCCGCCAACTTGTTTGAGTCGCTGCCGGGCTGGTTGTTGTCATTGCCGCGTCTGGCGTGGCTGGCGTTTGCCGGCAACCCTTTCTCGGATGTGGCTGAAGCCGCTTCGCTGGCGAAGCAGGCGATTACGCATGTCGATTGGCATGGCCTCGATTTGCAGCACAAGCTGGGCGAGGGTGCGTCGGGCATTATTCACAAGGCCAACTGGCATGCGCCGGATGGCGTTACGCCGGTTGCCGTCAAACTGTTCAAGGGGATGGTGACCAGCGACGGTTTGCCGCGCAGCGAAAAGGCGGCATGCATCGCCGCAGGCGATCATCCCGGTATCATTTCTGTTGTGGGCAAGATCAGCGGGCACCCTGACGGCAGCAAAGGACTGGTGATGGGGCTGGTGGATGCGAGTTTCAAAAACCTCGCAGGTCCGCCCAGTCTGGAGTCCTGTACACGCGACATTTATCCAGCCGACACGGAGTTTACCCTTAAAATCCTGATTCGCATGGCTCACGGCATTGCTGCTGCGGCAGAGCATTTGCATGGCATGGGCATCATGCATGGCGACTTATACGCGCACAACATGCTGTGGAACGGGCAGGGCGATTGTCTGCTGGGTGACTTTGGTGCGGCTACCTTTCTGCCATCCGGGCGTGTGCGGCAGGCACTCCAGCGCATCGAGGTGCGAGCGTTTGCCTGCTTTCTGGAGGAGTTGCTGGAGCGTGTTCCGCCTGAATCGCAGGCGGCTATCGATGCACTGCGGGAATTGCAGCGTCGCTGCGGGCAGACTGAGGTTGAAGCACGACCGTTGTTTGCCGAAATCCGGCAGGTTTTGGCAGGATTGTAGGGGTTATGCCGGACGGCACTCGGCAAACGTCTGCTACCAGTTCCTGTCTGTTCAGTAATATTTTTTCAAGTCTCCCCCCGTTCCATGCGGCGCGTTATAATCAGCAATTATTTTACCCGTGCGGTGTAATTGCCTCCATGTCACTTGCCAAGACCTATACCTTAGCCGATGTAACCCGCTGGTACAGCATGCATGAGTTGAACAAGGCCAAGCCTTATCTGAATTCGATCACGCAATTGACTGTTCAGCCGAACAAAATCACGGCGCAGGTTAAAGGCACGGCCAAGCATCCCTATTCGGTGGAAATTTTCTTCGAAAATGACATGGCTGACATGCCGGGCATGAGGCCGATGTGCAGCTGCCCGGTAGGGTACAAATGCAAACACACCGCTGCGGTATTGCTCTCTGCGCTGTCCCTGCCGCGCACGCCTGTCGTGAATCCAGCCTTGCTGGAGTGGGTCGAAGCGTTCAGGAAAGCACAGGCCGTGCCGGCAAAGAAGAAGGCCAAGCCATCTCTGCGGCCCGAGCACCTGTGCTATGCGCTGATGAAATCGTTTAACTCCAGCGGATATTTTGTCGGAACTTATAAGGCAAAGATGTCTGCTGACGGGCAACTGCTGGGATCGATGGAAGAGTGGAACAATGTCGAGCGCGCGCTGATCAAGCCGCCAATGTTTGTCACCGACGAAGATTTGCCTATTTTGCGCCTGTTGTGGAAACAGCGCGAAAAATACGACGGCAATATCCTCCTGGGCAAACAGGGCAACGAGATACTGACCAGCCTTCTGGCGAGCGGAAGATTCTTTTGCATGGAACGCGTCGCGGGCAATCGCTACGTGTTGTCAGCTCCCATACGCCTCAAGCAGGGTGAAGTGCGTGAGGCGCGTCTTGACTGGGGCGCGGATGAAGCGGGACACATGGTGCCCCGGGTTATTCGCAGCGGCGCGGCGGTGGTGGTATTGCCACTGCCTGAAGCTACCTGGTATCTGGATGCGAAAGCGGGCGAAATCGGTTTACTGAAGCTGGCTCAGACGCCGGCGCAAATCGCGCAGCTGTTGAGCATGCCGCCGCTCCGTGAAGTCGATGTGCCGGTGGTGTCGGAAGTGTTGCGTGAAATGGTGCCTGATTTGCCCGCCCCCACTACCTCGCGCCTGCGTTCGCTGGAGGCACAACTAAAACCTTTGTTGCTGCTGGAAACCTCGGTGCCTGCGTATATGGGACGTTTTCGCGGTTATGGTTTCGGCACACAGGTGCGGGATTGGGCCTATGTGCGGTTCCGTTATGGCGAGGCGCTCATGCCGCCGGATCATCCGGGCGAATTCGTCACGCTGCAAAGCGGAGAGACCGTGCGCGTGAAGCGCGATCTGAAGCAGGAGCAGCGTTATCTCAAGTCGCTGGCGGACTTCGGTCTGGAAGAAATGCCGCGTTTCGGACTGTCCGGGGTAACGCTCGATCAGCCTGTATATGTGCTGGAGGGCGAGAAGGCCTGGCCTGCATTCATGAAGCTGGCCGTGCCACAGATGAAGACAGCGGGCTGGGAAGTGGTCGTCCCTCAGGGTTTTCGCCACCACGTGCTGGAAGTGGAAGCCTGGGTCGGCGAATTCGACGAACAGGAAGACGGCTGGTTCAGCCTGAACATGGGCATCGTGGTCAACGGTCAGCGTCTGCCCCTGGCACCGATGTTGCACGAGTTGTTCAAGACCGATCAGCGCTGGCTGGATGCCATTCTGCTGGACAGGATGAAGGATAATGAGGCGATCGAATTGCGCTTGCCCGAGGGGGGGACGGTGCGTGTGCCGGCCGAGCGCGTCAAGCCGCTGGCGCGCACGCTGATCGAGTTGTTCGACGGCCGTGCCGGCACCGAGGAAATCCGACTGTCCCGTTATGATGTGGCGCGTATCGATGCGCTGGCCGGGATGGAGCGCTGGCAGTTCAAGGGGGTGGATGCGGTGGCGAGTCTGGCTGGCAAGCTCAAGAACACCTCCGGCATACAGGCCGTGGAAGCACCCGAAGGCTTCGCGCTGCAACTGCGCCATTATCAACTGGAGGGGCTGGCCTGGCTGCAATTCCTGCGTGAGCAGGGCCTGGCAGGTATTCTGGCTGATGACATGGGGCTGGGGAAAACCGCGCAGACCCTGGCGCATCTGCTGCTGGAGAAGCAGTCGGGGCGCATGGACAGACCATCTCTGGTTGTTTTGCCTACCTCATTGATTTTTAACTGGAAACGTGAGGCGGAACGGTTCGCTCCTCAACTCAGGCTGCTGTCCCTGCACGGCAAGGAAAGAGCCGATCATTTTCCGTTGATCGCCAGTCACGACGTGATTCTCACTACTTACCCACTGCTGTGGCGGGATGAGGCAGCGTTGCTGGAATACAACTACCATCTGCTGATTCTGGATGAGGCACAGACGGTTAAAAATGTCTCCAGTCAGGCGGCACAAGTAGTGCGCCGCCTGAATGCGCGGCATCGCTTGTGCCTGACCGGCACGCCACTCGAGAACCATCTGGGCGAGTTGTGGGCGCAGTTCGACTTTTTGCTGCCGGGCTTGCTGGGCGATGCCAAGGGCTTTACCAAGACCTGGCGCACGCCGATAGAAAAGCATGGCAACCGGTTACGGCGCGACCTGCTGGCGCAGCGCGTGAGGCCATTCATCATGCGCCGCCGCAAGGAAGATGTGGCCACGGAATTGCCGCCCAAGACATTGATCGTGCGCACCGTCGAACTGGAAGGGATGCAGCGGGATCTGTACGAGACGGTGCGCATCGCGATGGATCAGCGGGTGCGCGAAGAAATCGCCGAAAAGGGCTTCGCGCGCAGCCACATCATCATCCTCGATGCGCTGCTCAAGTTGCGTCAGGTGTGTTGCGATCCGCGCCTGTTGAAGCTCGCCAGCGCCAAAAAGGTCAAGGAGCATGCCAAGCTCGACCTCTTGATGGAAATGTTGCCGGAGCTGGTGAGTGAAGGCCGACGCATTCTGGTATTTTCGCAATTCACCTCGATGCTGGAACTGATCGAGGAAGAGCTGGCGAAGGAAAAACTGACCTACGTGAAACTCACCGGCGACACGCAAAACCGCGAAGAAGTGGTACGCCGTTTTCAGGATGGAGAAGTGCCGATTTTCCTGATCAGCCTCAAAGCGGGCGGGGTTGGGCTGAATCTGACCACGGCGGATACCGTGATTCACTATGACCCCTGGTGGAATCCCGCGGTTGAGAATCAGGCGACGGATCGCGCGCACCGTCTGGGCCAGACCAAGAATGTGTTCGTCTACAAGCTGGTGGTGGCGGGCAGCATCGAGGAAAAGATACTGGCGCTGCAGGAGAAGAAGGCCGAGCTGGCTGCCGGTATCCTGTCCGAGGACAGCACGGGTCTGACCAAGTTCGGCGAGGCCGACATCGCGGCGCTGCTCGCCCCCTTGCCAAAGGACGAGAGCGAGTAATGTTCGGAAGATCAGCTTTGCTGATCTTCCGTTTTTTCAGCGATCGGTTTGCCCATGCTCATCGAGTAGAAGCGTTGCGTAAAGCGGGAAGGATAGGCCATCACCAGCAAGGCGGTGAGCGTGATGCTGAACAGTACCGCCATATAGGTGGTGTCGCGGATCACCTCTCCTCCAGCTACGCCGTATTGCAGTGGCAAGGCGGCCAGCACGGCGGCGGCCAGACCCTTGGGGGCTAGCATGGAAGTAAAGGCGGTATCGCGCAGACTGTATTCCGGATCGCGGAACACAAAGCGGGTCAGCACGATGCGCATGACATAGATTGCCAGCACCATCGCAACGGCGGTAACTGCAATCTGCACCGCGCCGAAGTGGATGGAAATGCCCATATAGACAAAGAAGTAGGTCTTGAGCAGGAACACCGCCTCGCTGTAGAAAATCAGGTCCACTTCGTTCAGCGGCACGATGTTGCGGTCTATGCTCGGGATGCGGTTCAGTTTGAATTTCTCGAAATTGGTCAGTGTGATGCCCAGTGCAAGGGACGCGATAGCGCCGGAAAATCCCAGTCCTTCAGTTGCGCCGTACACGATGAATACGAACGCCAGAGTGGAGGAAATGGTGTTGGGGAAGTCGCGCACGCGTCCTAATACCAGCAGCCAGCCTATCCCGCCCAGCACGCCGATCACGGCTGCGAATACCATCGCGGACAGCACGCTGCCTACAAGATGTCCGGCGCCGACGGCTCCCTGGTTATGCACCTGCAACAGTGCAAACACGCCGACGATGCTGAGCACGTCGGTCAGCGCAGATTCCAGCACCAGCACGGTGGCGGGCTTCTCGGACACGCGCAACGCTTTCACCAGCGGAATGATGACCGCGGGAGAGGTGCTGCCCAGTGTGAGGCCCAGCATGGCGGCGGGCAATACGGTGAGACCTAACGCATACATGCCTATTGCGGCCACGATGAGGGTAGTCAGCAGGAAGCAGCCGAGCGCCAGTTTGCCCGTGCTGGCCAGTGATTTTCCCAGCACATTCATGTCCAGCGTCGTGCCGCCCTCGAACAGGATGACGACCAGTGCGATGGTGGCGAACAGCGAGCCCACCTTGCCAAAATCGGCGGGTGATACGAAACCCAGTACCGGGCCCAGCACGATGCCGACGATGACCAGTACAAGCACGTCAGGTATATTCGTTTTGCGAAATTGCAGGGACAGAAAGTGTGCGAAGAACACCATCAGCCCTATGAACAGGATCGTTGTGGACATTTTCTCACCTCTGTTGGACAGGCGGCGAATTATACCTGACGGTCATTTTGACCAGTGGTTCCTGACGGCGATGTGAACTGCTGTCCGTCAGTCAGCTGCGGTATAGCATGCCACTGAGCATCAGCCATTTCTCGATTTTCACGGCAAAGAACACCACGCTGGACAGTGCGATGCACAACAGCAGTTCAGCCATATCAAGCGGCTGTGTTTTGAAGACAGGAGGCGGGATTACGCGCAAGTCATGCTAAGGCGATGCCGAAAATGCACTATAATCGGTCCTGTTTTCAAGGCTATAGGTTAAGTTGCCCATTGCCGTGAAGATCGGGAAGAGTCGGGGCAGGCAACCCCGAAAAGTATTTAATTGAATTCATGCTTCATGCCGGAGAAATTACCTTGCTTCCAAAAAACACACTGCACACAGACGATTCAACTGCCATACCTCCCGGATGCAATCGCTGCAAAGATGACGAAGCGTTGGATTTTGATTTTTCCTATGCTTACCAGCCCATTGTCGATTTTCACGCCCGTACAATTTTTGCCCACGAGGCGTTGGTGCGCGGTGTAAACGGTGAATCCGCAGCTTCTGTGCTGGCCAGAGTCAACGATAACAACCGCTATCGTTTCGACCAATCCTGCCGAGTAAAAGCGGTAAAAGGGGCGGCTGAGCTGGGTATTCGCGAGATGTTGTCGATCAACTTTCTTCCCAATGCGGTGTATCAACCTGCGGCATGCATACGATCGACCTTTGATGCAGCACACAAGTACAATTTTCCCAAAGAGCGAATTATTTTCGAAGTGGTCGAGGGCGAGAATGTCTCTGACCGCCCACACCTGATTAATATATTTGAAGAATATAAGCGCTTCGGTTTCAAGACGGCGATCGATGATTTTGGCGCGGGCTACGCAGGACTGAACCTGCTGGCCGACTTTCAGCCGGATATCGTGAAAATCGACATGGATCTGGTGCGAAATATTAACGACAGCAAACCCAAACAGGCCATTGTCGAAGGCATCGTGCATATGTGCCGTCAACTGGGAATCAGAGTCCTGGCAGAGGGTATCGAAACCAAGGCAGAGCGTGATTTTTTGGTGGTAAGCGGCGTATCGCTTTTCCAGGGATACCTGTTCTGCAAACCAGCGTTTCAGGCAATCGGTCAGATTGACGAGACGGCCTGGTCGTAGCGGCACGCGCTGGTCAATTCGGGCCCCGTCAAAGTACAGATCAAAATGCTTGCACCCTCTGTGAATGAGGGTCAGGCGCCATGCCGCGATAGCACTATCACCAGAGCAAGCAGGCCGGCAATGGCAATAACTGCGGTCGCGGCGCTCAGCCTCAGCAGGCGTATCCGGTTGGTTTCAATACGCTGGATAAGCTGCGAATTTTGTTCGGCGAGCGCCTTAATCAATTCGGAGGATGCGAGCATTTGACCGTGCAGGTCAGCCGCCGCAGCCTCCAGCACGTTCACACGGGTTTGCAGCGCGGCGATGGTTTGAAATTCGGTCGGGGCAGCCGGCGGTGGGCCCGAATCAGACTCCTCTGGCCGAGCGGGTTTTCTGGTAACCGCGTTCCACAGCTTTTTGGCGCCATCAGCAACCTTGGGTGCGTTGTTGATGACCTCAGACCATGGAACGTTTTGAAGCACTGCGAGCCAACCGATTGCCATGAATTTGCCTCCTGAGAATTGTATGCGCCTGACGTAAAGTTCAGGGACGGGCTTTCACGCCAGCATGATGCGTTACCTTTTTAGCGACAAGCTTGGCATCAAATTTTTCCCTGTTGATCACGAACCGCTCATGCCGCCCCCTGGAGATCAAGTCGATCCCATCGCGGGCTTCCACAATAAAAACAAGCTTCCTCCCGTCGACTGCTATCAACTCAACGGTTGCCGTAACTTCAAGGCCGGGCGGCGTTGCCGCTTCGTGGCTTACGTCGATGTGTGTTCCGACTGATTGTTCTTGTGGCCAGTCGAGATGTGGGTTGATGGCCTTGATGCAGGCCCATTCAAGAAATCCGACCAGGAAGCCGGTCGCAAAGACTTCCGGCATTGCCATGAACTCGTCCGACTCCGGATAGAGCGCCGGGACGGTTTTCGATCGGGGAACTACGAACCTGTGCTCGTACCGGATGCCGGGCTTCAACGTTTCCTTCATCTGCTTCTCCTGTATCGCATGACACGGATGCTGCGGGGTGGCTGTGCGCCCCGCTCGAATGCAGGGTTATACCTCGTTTTCACAGAATAAACATCAACCGAATGAATGCTCCTCCCAATAAAGCGGCTCCAGTCGCGAGCAGGATCGCGGTTGCTTTCAGGAGTGAATGAGCAAGGGTAAATTTTTTTAATCGGGTGTCGATCTCTCCGTCTATAGCCTCGTTTAATGAAGGATCATCGTGAAAAGCAATCTTCATCGCCTTCACGTGGTGGAACATGGCGCTGGACGCAAAAAAACGTTGGAACAGCGCTGTCGACGTAGATATCGCGAAGGCGATAACTGAAGACGAAAACAGCAGTTTGAATGTGCCGTCGCCAGCGCCAGGGAATGAGACAGACTTTGGCAGAAGTGGCAGAAGAACGCCAACAACCGCTATGCCCGCTAACGAAAGCTTGAGAAGCTCAGCAGACAGGTCTTGTCCATGATCGAAGAGCTTCATGTCCACTTGATAGCGTAGCTCGGGAAGCTCAATTTTCAAGAGGTCACGTTCAGATAGATGCTTTTTCGGTGAGTTTGGCATAAGAGTGATCGTAAGAGTTCTAATGTAGAAATAAGGGGTTCGAGTTGTGCGCCATCCCGCTTGAGCGCAGGGTTGGGCTAAAGAGCTTTACCCTTGATGTAACGGAATTCTTGTGTCGCACCTTCATAACCCCAGGAATCAGCACGAACCTCATGAATAACTACGTAGCTTGCCGGGTTGAGGCTACCTAAGACTGACTCAAATTCAGCGAATATCTTTTTAATGTAACTGGCCTTTTCATTTTTTGTATTTGTTCCCTCGGTAACTTTAATGTCGAGGTAGAAGGTTGCCAATCCCTGTGATGAAAGAGATGAACCCGCAATAAACCATTGATTGGCTGGCACGTATTCGATTGCAACGGAAGTGAGCTCTCTCTTTTTCCCCAACACTTCGGCAGTGAGTTCGGTAAGAAAAGATGCTACCTTGTTCGTGGTTTCGGCGGATTGCGGGGCACAAATCCTGGCATTCAAATAAGGCATAAAAACTCCTCCGGTTGGAAATGGCTAACGAATGAGGGACGCCGCGCTTTTGCGGTGTCCCTCTCGAACGACAGGTTATGCATTTTTTCGTACCAAGCTACTGAGAACATCAATAAGGAATGTAAATGCTTGGCCAAGTATGTACATGACAACGGCAAACACTACCCCTCCTACAATCGCTTGCAGCAACCAATGAAGTCGCTCCTTGTCAGGCCGATAGAATTTTATATTTGGGAAAACGTAATTTAATCCTGATAACACTCGCTGATTGAGATACGTCCATGTATTCGAAAACATTAGGAGTACAAAAAGAAAAGCAAGAATAAAAGAATTCTCAATAGCTAACCTTGGAGCTATTTTCGCTGCAGCCCACAAACTCAGAATAAACCCTAGTGTTACCCCAATAATTTGCACACCGAAATGTGTCCACGCAGACCGAACCCAGCCGTTTCTGTTTTTACATTTAACTAAAACGTCTTGTACAGCAGAGAATGATGCATCGACCCAATCCTTGTCGTCAGAGGTGACCGTTATGGTACAAGTATTCAGGTCTTTTTCGTCTAGTCGCAATTCTAAAAATGTACCGACTTGGCGATTTGACCGTAGGCTTTCTCCATTTTCAAGAGTAATGAGTATACGTTCGACCTCTTTGGCTAAACCAAAATACCTAAGTAGGTCTTCAAGAGAAAAAACCCGATACCCCTTGTTGTCGAATCGTATTATGTAAGTAAGGAATGCTTTCTTACCAGTATCGTCGTTCTCGGGCACTTTAGAATTAAGCGTGCCAACGCGTTCAGAAAACACTGCGCTGAGCTGTTTAAGGTTGTCTGCGTTGATTGATAAATTGGTTACACGTTCATCTCTTAGATAGTGCGCCACTATTCGATTCCCTCAAATTGTATTGATGCATAACGTTTGAATTCATCGGCCTGCGCGGCCTTATGCGCAAGGTCCGGTGGAATGATGGGTTGGACCGCACACATGGACCAGCTAGAAGTACATGCGCCAGAACTCTGTCTGGGGCTTGGCACGAGTGAGAGTATTAAGCCACGCAATAACAGCATCTAGTTCTGTTTGAGCCTGTGCATCGTTCAAATCGCCATTACGCCATGAACTCCAGAGGTGCTCTAGGAGACTCGGCAGGACTGCAGGGGCGTAAATGGAATCATTACGTAGGTGACTGTCTAGCGACTCGCCCTGCCAAATAGGGTTTCTACCGTCTTGCCACACGCATTTCGACTTTCTTGGGGCGTGTGAGATGAGCATTGATTCTCGGTTTAATTCAACGCTGTATGTATCGTCATGCCCCCAACGCGGGCTATAAATTAAGGCTGTTAGGACTGTCATACGTTTCCTTTCAGTGGTGATTGTGCGGCCCAACGTATTTTCGATTTCAAAAATGCCTCAATAATCGCGAGCAAACCTGCGATTTTCCTCAAGGCCGGAAGATAATCTCAGTGCACCGTATAATACGCGGGATATTTTTCCTGCGCATTGAATTGCATAGATTATTTACCTTCAGGCATGGCAGACAAAAACACGGCATTACATCAATCGAACCAGAACCGGGCGGGCGCCCTGCTCAAAGTCGAAAACCTGGTCACCGGGCTGCATTCCGGCGTCGCCATCGTGGACGGCATCTCGTTCGATATTAAGGCGGGCGAGACTTTCGCGCTGCTGGGCGAATCGGGCTGCGGCAAGTCGATGACGGCGCTGTCCCTGATGCGGCTGTTGCCGGACGGGGTGGCGAACCATTCAGGGTCGGTTGTGCTCGGCGAAACATCGCTGTTCGAGTTGCCTGAGCGCGAAATGCGCGGCGTGCGCGGCGGCAGGATGGCGATGATTTTTCAGGAGCCGGGCCTGAGCCTGAACCCCGTGATGACGGTGGGCAAGCAGATCGCCGAGGTGCTGGAGTTGCATCATAAATTACCCCCATCCAAGCCTTCCCCCTGGAAGGGGGAAGGCGTTAATCAGCGCTGTATCGAACTGCTGAATCAGGTCGGCATTCCCGATGCGGCGCGGCGGGTGGGCGAATATCCGTTCCAGTTGTCAGGCGGCATGAAGCAGCGCGTGATGATCGCGATGGCGCTGGCAGGGGAGCCCGCCTTGCTGGTGGCCGACGAGCCGACCACGGCGCTGGATGTGACGATACAGGCGCAGGTGCTGCAACTGCTGCGCGACACGCAAGATAAGTCGGGCATGGCGATGCTGCTGATCACGCACGATCTTGGCGTGGTTGCACAAATGGCGCATCGCGTCGCCGTGATGTACGCGGGGCAGATCGTTGAGCAGGCCAGCCGCGAAGAATTGTTTGAAAAGCCGCTGCATCCTTATACGCAGAAACTGTTTGCGGCCTTGCCGCACGCCGGCAATCGCGATCGGATGCTCGCCGCGATTGCCGGCAGCGTGCCGCCGCTGGGCAGCGTCGTGCAGGGTTGCCGCTTTGCGCCGCGCTGCGATCAGGCCTGGGAGCTGTGCCGTGAGCAGACGCCGGCATGGACGACGCTCCGGCAGGATCAGGGGGTGCGGTGCCATCTGTATTCAGAGAGGGTAGCTGGTAGCTTGTCGCCTGTAGCTGAAAATGAGCAGCAAACGGCAGAACATGACGTTAGTTACCCGCTACCCGCTACCAGTCACAAGCTTCTTGAGGTCTCCGGCCTCAAGGTTCATTTTCCGATTCGCAAGGGCATCCTGCAGCGCGTGGTGGGGCAGGTGAAGGCGGTGGATGGCGTGTCGCTTGAAATACCCGTCGGGCGCACGCTGGCGCTGGTGGGCGAGTCCGGCTGCGGCAAGACCACGCTGGGCAAGGCTTTGCTGCAACTGATCACGCCCACAGCGGGAAGCGTGAAATTTGACGGGCACGAATTGACCGGCGCAAAGGTCTTGCGCCGTCAACGTGCCTCGATGCAGATGGTTTTCCAGGATCCGTATGCTTCGCTGAACCCGAAGATGCGTGTGGCGGAGATACTCGAAGAAGGCATGAGCGCGCTGAATATCGGCGGGGGTGCCGTGACGCGTCAGGCGCAGATTGACGCGCTGCTGGACAAGGTGGGCTTGGCTGCAGCAGTCAAGTGGCGCTATCCGCACGAGTTCTCCGGCGGGCAACGGCAACGCATCGCGATTGCGCGCGCGCTGGCCGTATCGCCGCAACTGCTGATCTGTGACGAGCCGACCAGCGCGCTGGATGTGTCGGTGCAGGCGCAAATTCTGAATCTGCTCAAAGCGCTGCAACAGGAACTGAACCTCTCCTATCTGTTCATCACCCATAACCTCGCGGTGGTGGAATATCTGGCGCACGAGGTGTGTGTGATGTATCTGGGGCGCATCGTCGAACGCGGCACGTCAGATGAAGTGCTGCGGCAGCCTGCCCACCCCTATACACGGGCCTTGCTGTCGGCCGTGCCACGCATCGACGGACAACACCGCGAATATATCCGTCTGGCGGGTGATTTGCCGTCGCCTGCCAACCCGCCGCCAGGCTGCCACTTTGCGCCGCGTTGCAGTGATGCCATCGCAGTTTGCAGGTCAGTTTATCCCCCGCAGGTAAAAATTTCGGCAACTCACATCGTGCATTGTCATTTGTCCGGGGCGAATTCAGGTTGACGGGGTGCCGCTATTGGATTAAAAAGGTCTTGTTGGATTTTGTCTGTTTTATAGTGAGTGATTTTTAACTTAACCTTCAAAGGAGAGCATCATGAGCACCAAGTCAACGAGCGTACAAGGCGACGTCAGCAAGGAAAAGCTGATGGAGGATTTGCAACTGGTGGTGTCGGATGCCGAGGAATTGCTCAGGGCGACTGCAGGTCAGGCGGGCGAGAAGGTGAGTGCTGCACGCGAGCGCATTCAGGATAGCCTGAATGCGGCCCGTGCGCGTCTGGCCGTTGCTCAGGAAGCCATGCTGGAGAAGACCCGGCAGGCTGCCCATGCGACGGACGAATATGTGCATGAAAATCCATGGCGTGCTGTCGGCGTCGCAGCCGGAGTCGGTCTGCTCGTAGGCATGTTGATCTCGCGCGGGCGGTAGGCGATGGCAGAAGCGGGTTTGCTGGGTTCAATCAGGCGATTGCTGTCCACGCTGACTTCTGTCGCAGCCACCCGGCTGGAGTTGCTTGCCAATGAGCTGCATGAGGAACGTCTGCATCTGGAGCAGATGTTCCTTTGCTTTTTCTCCGCGCTGTTTTGTTTCGGCATGACCATTATGCTGTTGACGGTGTTTGTCGTTGTACTGTTTTGGGATAATTATCGTCTCGCTGTACTGGGAGGGCTGAGTGCGCTATTCCTCGTGATCGGCATCATGCTGGCGAAGCGTCTGCAAAGCATCGCTCAGACCAAATCAAAACTGTTTTCCGTGAGTCTGGCCGAGCTGGCCCGTGATCTGGATGGCAGCGGTGAGTAATCGCAGGCAGGCGGTGTTGCAACGTCGCCATGCGCTGCTGGCGAAAATAGCCAGCCAGCGCGAGGAGCTGGCCGAATTGGGGGCGTACTGGCAAACCCCGTTGCATTTTGCAGATTGGACCTTGGGCGCGGTGCATTTCTTGCGCAGTCATGCGTTGCTGGTCGCAGGGCTGGCGGGGTTGGCGCTGGTGAAAAGGCGAGGCGCCAGGGTTGTGCTGAACGGCGTCTGGCGGATATGGAAGGCTTATCATTTTTTCAAAGAAGCCGCCAAAAAAATCACTGCGCAACTGTAGTTTCCCTGATCGGCTGCCTGCTCAGAATATTATCTGTCCTGACGGGCGAGACGGGTGTGCGATGATTTCGATGCATGCCGGCTGCTGTGTTGCAGATGATTCGCGAATTTTGGGTGGCTGCCTGCCAGACGCCGGGTATACCTGGCAGGGTTTAACGGGGGCTTTGATTTGGCGATGTGCAGCCGCTGTCCTGCCCTGACATGTTTCCATTGAACATTCCAGTTTCTCAAGGCGTCGACGCTGACGTGGTAGCGCCCGGCCAGCTTGTCCAGCGTATCGCCGTCGCGGACAGTGTATTTAAGCGGGGTGGCGTTGTCACGGATCACAGGGTGCAGGTGCATATTGAAGGCTGCAAATTCGACTTCATTTTCTCCATGCTCGCCATTGAGCGGAACCAGCAGTGTCTCGTCCGTACTGACTTTGGCATGGGCTGACAGGCCGTTTACCGATTTCAACTTTTCCAGGGTAAGGCCGAAACGCGGCGCCAGGTGATCTAACCGCTCCCCCTTTTTGGCATGATAGGCTTGCCAGCTGACCAGCGGCTTGTCATAGTTCCCCAGATTGGTTTGAAAGGTTTCGACTTTATCGACGGGCAGCAAAATAAAGTCGCTGTTGTCATGCAAAATAACCGGGCGGTTGTGTGCCGGATTCAGCGCAAGGAATTCTTCGCTGGAGATATCCGCCAGCTGGGCGACCAGTTCCACATCGATATGTTTGGTTGTGGGTACGGCAACAAAATAGGGTTTATTGGGTATGTCGGACAGGGTCAGGCCGAAGCCGGACGGATGGTCAACGATGTTTTTTATCGCCAGCAACTTAGGTAAATAATTGCGCGTTTCATCCGGCAATTTCAGGCTTGCATAGTCCACGGGCAGCCCTTTTCTGCGGTTCTTTTCCTGCGCGCGTTGAACGGCGCCTTCTCCCCAGTTGTAGGCCGCGAGTGCCAGCTCCCAGTCGCCGAACATGGTGTGCAATTTTTCCAGATAATCCAGTGCGCCCGTGGTCGCTCCGATGATGTCGCGTCGGCCGTCATACCACCAGTTTTGCTGCAAGCCGAAATTTTTGCCTGTGGACGGCATGAACTGCCAGATGCCGGAGGCCTTGCTGGCTGAATACGCCCCGGGATTGAAGCCGCTTTCTATCATGGGCAGCAGCGCGATTTCGCCGGGCATGCCGCGACGTTCCACTTCGGTGGTAATGTAATACAGGTAGCGGCTCGCCCTGTTCATCATGCGGGCAACGTAGTCGGGCCGGCTTGCATACCATTGTTCGTGTTTTGCGATTAACGGGCTGTCCATGGTCGGCAGCGAGAAGCCGTTGCGCAAACGTTGCCACAGATCGACCTTGTTCAGCTCGTCGTCAGGGATTAGTCTCAGTTGAACGTTATGCGCGTTCGTAAAGGTCAACGGTGCAGCGGCAAGCGGCACAGTGGCTAACGATGAGGTGCTCAGCGTGAGGTTTTCTTCAGCCTGTGCGGCGGGTGTGCCGATCGCGAGCAGCAGCGGGAGAATCAGTTTGATCAATGGCACGCACCTGACCCTGGAAGTCGGAAAAAGCTGCTAATGCTAGCCGAGTTGCCGGGGGATGGTCAATCTAAAAGCAGGATACTGTATTCAGGATGCAGGATGCGGGATTCAGTAGTGCGCTGGTTTTCCCTGAATCCCAGATACTGTATCCCAGATACTGCTTATTTAACCGCGTTTTTAAGTTGTTCCAGAATGGCCGGATTTTGACTGCGGCTACGGATCAACTGTGTCGATCCGTGCCTGCGCCGAAACCCCGCCATTATTTAACTGCGTTTTTAAGTTGTTCCAGAATGGCGGGGTTTTCCAACGTGGAGACGTCCTGGGTAATCTCTTCGCCCTTTGCGATGGCGCGCAGCAGGCGGCGCATGATCTTGCCCGAGCGCGTCTTGGGCAGGTTTTCACCAAAGCGGATTTCGTCGGGCTTGGCAATCGGGCCGATTTCCTTTGCCACCCAGTTGCGCAGCATCTCGGCAATTTCACGGGCTTTTTCGGGATCATCGGGACGCGCGCCCTTGAGCACGACGAAGGCGACTACGGCTTCTCCCTTGATTTCGTGCGGTTTTCCGACGACGGCGGCCTCGGCAACCAGCGGATTGGCGGCAAGAGCCGATTCGATTTCCATGGTGCCCAGACGGTGGCCGGAGACATTCAGTACATCGTCGATGCGTCCCATGATCCAGAAATAGCCGTCTTCGTCGCGGTGCGCGGAATCGCCGGCCAGATAGGCGCCGTGCATCTCTTCCGGGAAGTAACCTTTCTGGTAACGCTCAGGGTCGCCCCAGATAGTGCGAATCTGGGACGGGAAAGGACGCGTGATAACCAGAAAGCCGCCATGCTGGTCATGTACCTCGTCGCCCGCTTCATTGACGATGGTCGCCATGATGCCGGGCAGCGGCAGGGTGCAGGTGCCGGGTTTGATCGGCATCGCGCCGGGCAGCGGGGCGATCATGTGGCAGCCGGTTTCAGTCTGCCACCAGGTGTCCACGATCGGGCAGCGCGCCCCGCCCACCGTGTTGTAATACCACATCCAGGCTTCAGGGTTGATCGGCTCTCCTACCGAGCCTAACAGGCGCAGGCTGGACAAGTCATATTGTTTTGGCAACTCGCCGCCCAGCTTGATCAGCGAACGGATTGCGGTGGGTGCGGTGTAGAAGGTGGTGACCTTGTGGTCCTGGATCATTTTCCAGAAGCGTCCGGCATCAGGGTAGGTTGGCACCCCTTCGAATATCACTTGTGTTGCACCCATCGCCAGCGGGCCGTAGGCGACATAGCTGTGGCCTGTGATCCAGCCCACGTCGGCGGTACACCAGAAGATATCGGAATCCTTGTAGTCGAACACCCATTTCATCGACAGCATGGCGCCCAGCAAATAGCCGCCGCTGGAATGCTGTACGCCTTTGGGTGTGCCGGTGGAGCCTGAGGTGTAGAGGATGAACAGCGGATGTTCCGCGCCTACCCACTCGGGTTCGCACTCAGTGCTCTGTCCCGCTACCAGGTCATGCCACCAGATGTTGTTGGCAGAATTCCAGGCCGTATCGCAGGCGGCTCTTTTGTAAACGATGACGCTGTGAACGAACTCGCAGCCGCCCAGCGTCAGGGCTTCATCTACGGCTGGTTTCAGCGGCATCACCCTTCCGCCGCGCAGCTGCGCATCGGACGTGATCACGGCGCAGGCTTTCGCATCGGTGATGCGCTCGTGCAGGCTCTTGGAAGAAAAGCCGCCGAACACCACCGAATGAATCGCGCCGATACGCGCGCAGCCCTGCATTGCGATCACCGCTTCAATGCTCATCGGCATGTAAATGATGACACGATCGCCCATTTTGATGCCGCGCGACTTCAGGCCGTTGGCGAACTGGCATACCCGTGCGTGCAAGTCGCGGTAATTTATTTTGGTAACCTGGCCATCATCCGCCTCGAAAATGATCGCGGTCTTGTCGGCCTGGGTGGCAAGATGCGTATCCAGGCAGTTGTATGAAACATTCAGTTCGCCATCTTCAAACCATTTGTAGAACGGCGCGTTGCTCTCATTCAAGACTTTGCTGAACGGTTTTTTCCATTGCAAGGTCTCGCGTGCCAGCCTGGCCCAAAAGCCTGTGTAGTCCTGCTCCGCCTCGCGGCATAGCGCCTGATATGCTGCCATGCCGGACACGTTAGCCTGGGCTGCGAATTCATCGGATGGATTGAAAACACGGTTTTCGTGCATTACAGACTGAATGTTGGACATGCGAGCTCCTGAGCTTGGTACGGGGGGTAAGAAGTAATGGTAGTTTTTTTCGTGTCCGCCTGTCAATCTGTACACGGCCATGGACAACTTGCCGTCGAAAATTGCCTTGCCGGTTGCCTGATGGTAGTGGC
The DNA here is from genome assembly GCA_002381565.1 of Gallionella sp. UBA4121. Classification (GTDB taxonomy): domain Bacteria; phylum Pseudomonadota; class Gammaproteobacteria; order Burkholderiales; family Gallionellaceae; genus Gallionella. The sequence continues at coordinate 2,010 of DFWZ01000032.1, read as the reverse complement.
GGATTTTGATCCCCATCTGACAAAATCCACTGGGATGAATTTTGAGTGCAGGGGGTTTTGCGGTATCATTGCATCCCATGACTAAGTACATATTTATTACCGGCGGCGTTGTCTCTTCTCTGGGCAAGGGTATTGCCGCCGCTTCTCTTGCGGCGATCCTTGAATCTCGCGGCCTCAGGGTTACGATGCTCAAGCTCGACCCTTATATCAACGTCGATCCCGGCACGATGAGTCCGTTCCAGCACGGCGAGGTTTTTGTCACCGAAGACGGCGCGGAAACCGATCTGGATCTGGGCCATTACGAGCGGTTCATATCCGCCAAGATGAGAAAAGCCAACAATTTCACCACCGGACAGATTTACGAGAGCGTGATCCGCAAGGAGCGGCGCGGCGAATATCTGGGCAAGACGGTGCAGGTGATTCCGCACATCACCAATGAAATCCAGGCTTTTGTCGAACGCGGGGCGGCCGCTTATCACGGCGACAAGGCTGATGTGGCGATCGTCGAGATCGGCGGTACGGTAGGCGACATCGAATCGCTGCCGTTTCTCGAGGCCGCGCGGCAGATGGGTTTGCGCATGGGGCGCAATCAGGTCGCCTATGTGCACCTCACTCTGGTGCCCTACATCGCTACCGCAGGTGAATTGAAGACCAAGCCTACCCAGCACAGCGTGCAGAAGTTGCGCGAGATCGGTATTTTCCCGACCGCCCTGCTGTGTCGTGCCGACAGACCGATCCCGGACGAAGAACGCGCCAAGATTTCGCTGTTTGCCAATGTGCGCGAAGAAGCGGTGATCTCGATGTGGGATGCGGATACCATCTACAAGATTCCGCAAATGCTCAACGATCAGGGGCTGGATCGCATTGTCTGCGAAGAGCTGAAGCTGGATTTGCCGCCTGCTGATTTGTCGGTATGGGCGAAACTGGTCCATGCGCTGGAAAACCCGCAGCATCAGATTACCATCGGCATGGTCGGAAAATATGTCGATCTGACCGAATCCTACAAGTCGCTGATCGAAGCGCTGCGCCACGCAGGCATTCACACCGCAACCCGGGTGAATATCGAATACATCGATTCGGAGGTGCTCGAATCAACGGGTACGCAGGGGTTGGAACACTTCGATGCGATACTGGTGCCGGGCGGTTTCGGCGCGCGCGGTACGGAAGGGAAAATTTCCGCAATCCGCTACGCACGCGAAAACAAGGTGCCGTATCTGGGTATCTGCTTGGGCATGCAACTGGCTGTGATCGAGTATGCGCGCCATGTTGCCGGCATGACGGATGCGAACAGCACCGAACTCAATCCCGAAACCGAGCATCCGGTGGTGGCGCTGATCACCGAATGGCGTGATCGCGACGGACGTGTCGAGACGCGCAGCAATGATTCCGAACTGGGCGGCACCATGCGCCTGGGTTCACAGCGTTGCCCGGTTGCCGCAGGTACCCTGGCGCAGCGGATCTACGGCGCGGAGGTGAATGAGCGGCATCGCCACCGGTATGAAGTGAACAATCACTACGTGCCCGCTCTGGAAAAAACCGGCCTTGTTATTTCTGCGCGTACTCCGACAGAAAATCTGCCTGAAATCATGGAGTTGCCAGTATCCATGCATCCGTGGTTCATGGGCGTGCAGTTCCACCCGGAGTTTACCTCCACGCCGCGCACAGGACATCCGTTATTCAATGCGTTCGTCGAGGCCGCCTTGCAACGGCAAATCACAAAGGTGGCTGCATGAAATTATGTAACTTTGAAGCTGGTCTGAACCGCCCGCTGTTCCTGATTGCAGGGCCCTGCGTAATCGAGTCGGAGCAGATGGCGATGGATACAGCCGGCGCTTTGCAGGAAATTTGCCGTGAACTGAATCTGCCGTTCATTTACAAGTCCTCTTATGACAAGGCCAATCGCAGTTCGGGAAAGTCGTTTCGCGGCTTCGGGATGGATGCCGGATTGAAAATATTGAGTGAAGTCAAAGCGCAGCTTGGCGTGCCGGTGCTGACCGACGTGCACAGCAT
>DFWZ01000019.1 GCA_002381565.1 Gallionella sp. UBA4121 | reverse complement strand
AGATGTGTATAAGAGACAGTTCCAGCACGGCGACCAGGGTACGGCCGACAGCCAGACCCGAGCCATTCAGGGTATGGAGCAATTCCGGCTTGCCGGCCGCATTCCTGAAACGCGCCTGCAGGCGACGCGCCTGAAATGCCTCGAAGTTGCTGCATGAAGAGATTTCGCGGTAGGTATTTTGCGCGGGCAGCCACACCTCGATGTCATAGGTCGTGGCGGCAGAAAACCCCATGTCGCCTGCGCACAGTTTCATCACGCGATAGTGCAGTCCCAGCTTTTGCAAGATCGTTTCGGCATGAATCAGCAACTGCTCCAGCGCGGCGTAAGAGTTATCCGGGTGCACCATCTGCACCAGCTCCACCTTGTCGAACTGATGCTGGCGTATCAGGCCGCGCGTATCGCGTCCGGCAGAGCCCGCCTCGGAACGGAAACACGGCGTATGAGCGACGTATTTCAGCGGCAACTGCTCAAGCGGGATAATTTCGTCGCGCACCATGTTGGTTACCGGCACTTCGGCAGTCGGGATCAGATAGAAATCCTGCTCACCCGCCTCGCCCATCTGGCGGGGCACGCGAAACAAATCTTCCTCGAATTTCGGCAATTGTCCGGTACCGCGCATCGAAGCCGCATTCACCAGATATGGCACATATACTTCGGTGTAGCCGTGAGCATCGGTATGTGTATCGAGCATGAACTGCGAAAGCGCACGGTGCAGCCGCGCCAGCGGACCCTTCAACAAGGAAAAGCGCGCACCTGAAATTTTGGCAGCCGTCTCGAAATCCAGCCCTTTCAAGTTTTCACCCAATTCGACGTGATCCTTCACCGCAAAATCGAAAACAGGCACGCTGCCGACGCGGCGCAGCTCGACATTATCTGTTTCATTCTTGCCGGCTGGCACACCCTCGTGCGGTGTATTCGGCAACCCTTCCAGCATCTGCTGCAACGCAGCTTGCAACTCAACTAACTGCGCTTCGATACGTTTTAACTCATCTCCTACCTGCGCCACTTCCGCCATGATGAGTGACGCATCCTCCCCCTTCGCCTTGGCCTGGCCAATCAGCTTGGACGAACTATTGCGCTGGGCTTGCAACTCCTGGGTGCGTATCTGGATGGTCTTGCGCGCAGCTTCCAGTTCATGAAAGCGCGCCGTATCCAGTACAAATCCTCGTGTGGCGAGGCGTGCCGCAACACCGTCCAAATCACTGCGCAAAACCTGAATATCCAACATGCTGTATTTCCTTAATTTAAGCCTGAGACGACAACGTCTCAACAGGGCGGAATTTTACCGCACGAGCCATCCTGCGTGAAATTATCTTGAGTCAGCCGCGCAATATTTTCGCCGCACGGCCTCCATCGCCATCTGCGCTATCTCCGCCTCATCAGCCGGATGCGTATCGCGGTAAGCCAGATGACCCCGTCTGATCGCGGCGAGTTGGTTTTCCAGCGTGGCGGGCATCAGCAAAACACCGAAATCGTCCGGCAGTTCTTTGGCAGCTACGCCTGCCATCCTGTCCAGCAGCAGATTTCCCAACGCCGGCGTGTAGTGCGACGAATCCGAGTACCAGCGCATCCTGCTCTTCATGTCGCCATCCATCGGGACTGCCTCGCTGCTGATTGCGTTGTAACCGCTGAAATCCCACAGCGGGAATGGGGAACGATGGGCGCGCACGGCCTCCTCAGCATTGATTTTCACCAGCGCGCGCTTCCATTCCTGCCATTTTTCCGTCAATCCGGCAGTTGCTATCACTTCCCATTGACGCGCATGCGAAGGAGAAATAAACAGTTTAAGGGCAATGTTTCTGGCATGCGCCAGTGCAATCACGGCGCGCATATCCTGCAAGGTGGAGTGTTGTTCTGAGCCGGGCAAGGAAAAATCAAATTTGCACGCCGGTGCGGGGAGATATTTCGACTGCAAATACATTTTTTCGCTGTTCATGAAATGGCTGCGATAATGTCCAAGCGGAGAGGGCGCAGGCAGTCTTGCGCCGTTGCTGTAGCAGCAGTCTCCGGGCTGCGCCGTTTTCTGCTTGTGATGTTTCCAGCTATCCAGGCTGGTTGTCACGGAAAATGCCAGTTGGACTGGACGTATGCCTGCAAAATTGTCTGCGACAAAATCCGATGGCATGGGACGCAATGCATTGAATGTAAAAAAATCCAGGCCAATCACGACCGATTTCAGATCGTTCTGTCCGGATGCCAGCTCAAAAAGGCGGCGCGTCTCGTTCATCGGCTGATCGAAGGTAGCCAGATTGGCTGAACGCAGCTCCCCGACGGCAAGATGCTCGGGATCAATGCCTATATCTGCGCGCGAAGTTCCCAGCACGATCACATCGAGTTTTTCGCGCGCCAGCCGTACGGTTTTGAATACGCGCTCATTGAGCGTCAGCAGCGGTTTGACTTCATTCTTTTCCAGCAAGCCATGCGTCTGATAGATGGCGTAAGGATCAACCGTCCAGTTGATGGCAGCCAGGCCCAGCGCCGTGCAGACCGCAGAAACGAAAAAATAGACGAGGTAACGGCGCATGGTCAGAACTGAAAATAAAGAAATTCGCTGATCTGCGTCAGCGAAAACACCGACCAGGCAAACAGCACGCCCAGTATCAACGCATAAAGCATGTTTGGTCGCCACGCCAGCAGTCTCATCAGCCAGCCTTGTGGTTCTTCGATGCTTGCAGACTGCAAGCTCTCCCAGGTCGGCCGGTAACGCTGCGTCATCTGCGCCACATTCGGCAGCAGCCACACGATCATCAACCCCAGAGTAATCAAAATCATGGCCTTGTCCGGATTAATTCTTGACAAGGGTGCCAGCCCGCTGAACACCACGTTGGCCTGTTCCATTTTGAGCGCAAACGCGCCCAGATGCGTGCCCGCGGAATCCGACAACGAAATACCGCGTGCGCCCGACATGCCGGTCAAGACAGAAATCGCCGCGCTGAAACTCTCCGCCCTGAAAAACACCCAGGCGATCACCACCGACAAGAATGTCAGTCCAGCCGCAAAAAATCGGGCGATGGCCCCGCCGGCCCCCCAGCCCATCCGCCCCTTGAAACTTCGCCAGGCGTGATTGATCAGCAGATAAAAACTGTGCAGACCGCCCCACATCACGAACGTCCAGCCCGCGCCGTGCCACAAACCGCCGAGCAGCATGGTGGCCATCAGGTTCGCATAGCGACGCACTGTGCCCTTGCGGTTTCCACCCAGCGCGATGTACAGGTAATCACGCAAGAATGCCGACAGTGTCATGTGCCAGCGCCGCCAGAACTCGATGATGCTGGCGGATTTGTAAGGAGAGTTGAAATTCAACGGCAGACGCACGTTGAACATGAGGGACAGGCCGATGGCCATGTCGGAATATGCCGAAAAATCAAAATACAGTTGCAAAGTATAAGACAGCGCGCCTATCCATGCCTCGACAAACATCGGTTGCCCGCCATCTCTTGCAATATCGAACACCGGAGAAGAAAACACGGCCAGTGAATCAGCCAGCAACACCTTCTTGGCAAGACCCAGCACAAAGATGCTCACACCGAGCGCAATATTTTCCCAATGAACGCGATAAGTTGTCGCACGTGCAAACTGCGGCATCATTTGCGCGTGGTGCAATACCGGCCCTGCGATCAGGTGCGGGAAATAGGTCACAAACAGCAGGTAGTGGATGAAATCATATTCCCGCACCTTGCCGCGCCATGTATCCACCAGGTATGCAATCTGCGTGAAGGTAAAAAACGAGATGCCCAATGGCAAAAAAACTCGCCTATCGGCAGGTTAAAAGCAAACAGCGCGTTGACATTGACGAGGAAAAAATTGGCATATTTGAAATAGCCCAGCAGCATGAGATTCACGGAGATTGCGCCTGCCAACAGCATGCCCGTCGCCTTGCCCCGCTGCAAACGATGGCCGATCAGATAGCCCGCCGCATAATTGAATGCAACGGAAGATAACAACAGTCCGACAAAACGCGAATTCCACCATCCATAGAAAAAAAGGGAGGCCGCAACCAGCCAGAGCGCTGCCAATCTGTGGCTGACTTTACCAAGTCGATAGAAAATCAGCAGCGCTGCCGGTAAAAAGGCAAAGATGAAAATATAGGAATTAAACAGCATGGAGCCTGATTTACTCCTTGCGTTGCGCTGCCGCGTCGAGCTCGCGCAGATGGGCCAGCTTCTCGGCTATCTTGCCTTCCAGTCCGCGATCGGTGGGCTGGTAAAAATTAACGATCGGCATGCCGTCCGGAAAATAATTCTCACCGGCCGCATAACCGCCTGCCTCATCATGCGCGTAGCGATAGTCACGACCGTAATCAAGCTGTTTCATCAATTTGGTCGGCGCATTGCGCAAGTGCAGCGGCACGTCCCGTGAGCCATCCTGCGCGACATACGCGCGTGCCGCGTTATACGCCGCATAGCCGGCATTCGATTTCGCAGCTACGGCAAGGTAGATCACGGCTTGCGCCAGCGCCAGCTCGCCTTCGGGAGAACCCAGTCGCTCGTAGGTTTGCGCCGCGTCATTGGCCAGCTGGATCGCACGCGGATCGGCAAGACCGATGTCTTCCCAGGCCATGCGAACGATGCGCCTGGCCAGATAGCGTGCATCCGCGCCGCCGTCCATCATGCGCACCAGCCAGTACAGCGCCGCATCCGGGTTGGAGCCGCGCACCGATTTGTGCAGCGCGGAAATCTGGTCGTAGAACGCCTCTCCCCCCTTATCGAAACGACGCAGATTTTGCGCCAGCGTGTTGTCGAGAAAGGCGCTGTCTATATGACTGACACCCGCGGTCTCGGCGGCGGTTTGCAACTGTTCCAGCACATTGAGCAAGCGGCGCGCATCGCCATCGGCGTAACCGACAATGCGCTCACGCGCTTCATCCGAAAATTCTAAACCCGGCAAGGCGACCTGCTGCGCACGCTCAAATAACTGCCCCAATTCTTCCTCGGACAGCGCATGCAGCACATAGACCTGAGCGCGCGACAGCAACGCGTTGTTCACCTCGAAAGAGGGATTTTCCGTTGTCGCGCCGATAAAAGTCACCAGGCCCTGTTCAACGAACGGCAAAAATGCATCCTGTTGCGACTTGTTGAAGCGATGCACTTCGTCCACGAACAGAATGGTATGGCGGCCCTTTTGCTGCAACACCCGCTGCGCCTCTGCGATGGCTTCGCGAATATCCTTAACACCGGACAGCACGGCGGACAGCGGCATGAATTCGGCATCGAAGGCGGAGGCCATCAGCCGGGCTAACGTAGTCTTGCCTACCCCGGGCGGCCCCCACAGAATCATCGAATGCAGCTTGCCCGACTGAAATGCCAGTCGCAAAGGGCGGCCTTCGCCTAACAGATGCGACTGGCCGATAACCTCATCGATATGTTTTGGGCGCAGCCGTTCCGCCAGCGGCGCGTCAGGTTGCGTGGCAGCGAACAGATCAGACATTAGTTTTCCCGGCTACCGCGCTCAGCTTTTTGACCGTGTCATTGCCCAGCAATGACTGCATCTGGCTTATGGCGATATTGTTCAACTGTTTCAGACGCGCAGCCTGTTCAAGCCCTTGATGAATCAGCACCGCGTTGATGCTTTCCAGATTCGACAACACCACCAACTGCTCCAGCGTAGCGAAGTCGCGCATATTGCCAGTCGCCTCTGAATTCGCTTGTCGCCACTGCGCAGCCGTCAAACCGAACAACGCGACATTCAGCAAATCCGCCTCAGTTGCGTAGATAATGCCTGTCTGCGCCTGGGTCAAGCGCGCTGGAATCAGCCGCGCTTTAATCGCATCGGTCTGTATCTTGTAATTAACCTTGGATAAGGTGCGCTGAAAATTCCACTCCAGCGATGTGGCGCGTGCTTCCTCGTCTTTAAGACGCTGGAATTCCTTGATAAGGTAAATCTTGAATTCCGCGCTGATCCACATCCCGAACTCGAACGCAATATCCTTGTGGGCATAGGTGCCGCCATATCTACCCGCCGTTGCCTGCAACCCGATCGCGTTGGTTTTCGCCACCCACTCCTTGACGCTGATTTTGTAGCTGTTCAAACCCGCCTGACTTTTAATTATGGCGAATTCGCCATAATTAAAATCGGGGTTATAAACGGACTCCCATATTCCTAAAAATTCAACGGTGTTCCTGTTCCGCAACCAATCCGAAATAAAAAAATCGCCGTCCTTGGCCTTCAACATATCCGTCAAAGAAATGTAGTCCTGCCCAAAACGGGTCGCGATGGTGACCTCTGACCCTTTAACATTGATGGTGCGATTCTTCATTTGATCTCTCCTTCCATCACCTGTGAGGAATTACAGCACGGTGACTATCGAACAAGGATTTGTTAAATATTTTTCAATCGCTGACAACATCGGCGCCAACAGGAGGCGTGAATTTAAACTGCCCGGCCGCCAGCTTCGGGTTGGCCTGCATCCCCGAAAACCGCAGCACGGTCTTGTGACCAAACGCATCGTTGAGCTCCATGACAACCAGCCCTGCCTGCGCGTCAAAGGCCATATATACAGCAGAAAAGCTGCTGTCCGATCCTTTCGGGGTGGCCTGCAACCAGTCCAGCCCGTCACGATTACCGTTTTCCTTCAGCGTAAATCCGCGCTCGATCTCATTGCTGCCGGCAAGCAGCGCGGCGGGACTGCTGCCCAGGGCTGCATCGAGCTTTTTGACGGACACCTGATTCAGGTCCTTGTCGTACAGCCAGAATTTTGCGCCGTCTCCTACGATGATCTGTTCATACGGCTTCTGGTAAGTCCAGCGGAATTTGCCCGGACGCTGAAATTGCATCACTCCGGATGCGCTCTGGATGCGTTTGCCATTCTGATCCAGTACCTCCTGCGTAAAATTCGCCTGTGCGGAACGGGTCGCACTGATGAAGGTTTTAAGCTTCTCTATCGCGCCGGCCTGAGCGGTGAGTGGCATCAATAACAGCATTACTACTGCAAAAACATGTTTCATTACTGTCCTTTATTTATAGGATTGAGGAGTGAGCCAAAAGCAAGACAGCAGGCTTTCCTCAATCCTCAATCCTGCATCCTGATTCATTCCTGCCTTTGAGGTGCAATCACTTCGCGATTGCCGTTGCTCTGCATTGCCGTCACGATACCGGCGGCTTCCATTTGCTCGACCAGCCGCGCGGCGCGGTTGTAACCGATGCGCAAGTTGCGTTGCACCAGCGAAATCGACGCACGGCGTGACTTGACCACGATGTCCACCGCCTGATCGTATAACGGGTCCGCTTCCGCATCCAGCGTGGGACCTGCATCCCCGCTATCGCCTGAGTCTTCAAGTGAATTGAGCACGCCGTCGATGTACTGCGGCTCGCCCTGCGCCTTCAGGTATTCAACCACGCGATGCACCTCCTGATCGGAGACGAATGCGCCATGCACGCGCTGCGGATAGCCTGTTCCGGGCGGCAGGTACAGCATATCGCCCTGTCCCAGCAAGGCTTCCGCACCCATCTGATCGAGGATGGTGCGAGAATCTATCTTGGATGACACCTGAAACGCCACGCGCGTCGGCACGTTGGCCTTGATAAGCCCGGTGATCACATCCACCGACGGACGCTGGGTCGCCAGCACCAGATGTATGCCGGATGCACGCGCCTTCTGTGCCAGACGTGCAATCAGCTCTTCAATCTTCTTGCCGACCACCATCATCAGATCGGCCAGCTCGTCGATGAACACCACAATCAGCGGCAACTCGTCGAGCGCCTCCGGATTGTCCTGCGTCAGCGACCACGGATTGGTCAGTGGCTTGTCCTCTTTGATGGCATCACGCAGTTTCTGGTTGAAGCCCGCGATATTGCGCACGCCAAAGTGGGACATCAGCCGGTAACGCTTGTCCATTTCCTGTACGCACCAGTTAAGGCCGGATGCGGCCTGGCGCATATCCGTCACCACCGGGCAGAGCAGATGCGGAATGCCTTCATAGATCGATAATTCGAGCATCTTGGGATCGATCAGCAACATGCGCACCTGTTGCGGCGTGGCCTTGTAGAGAATACTGAGGATCATCGCGTTGATCCCCACCGACTTGCCGGAACCGGTGGTTCCCGCCACCAGCACATGCGGCATCCTGGCCAGATCCGCCACCACCGGTTTGCCGGAAATATCCTTGCCCATCGCCATGGTCAGCATGGAATGCATGTCGGCATACACCTGCGAGCTCAGAATTTCGGACAACTGCACCATCTGCCGGCGGGCATTGGGCAACTCCAGCGCCATGTAAGTCTTGCCCGGTATGGTCTCGACCAGACGGATGCTCACCACCGACAGCGCGCGTGCCAGATCTCGCACCAGATTGGTGATCTGGCTGCCCTTCACGCCGACTGCGGGCTCAATTTCGTAGCGGGTGATCACCGGCCCCGGATAGGCCGCCACGACTTTAACGCTCACACCAAAGTCTTGCAGCTTGCGTTCAATCAGGCGTGAAGTAAACTCCAGCGTATCGGCAGAAACAGTCTCAACCTGCTGCGTCGCCGGATCAAGCAAATGCAGGGGCGGCAGCGGCGAGTCGGGCATATCGGCAAACAGCGTGATCTGTTTTTCCTCAGAGGCCCGCGCCGACCTGATCACTTCCATGATCGGCTGTTCAATGTGTATCGGCTGATGCACTTCGACACGCTTCTTCTCCACCTCGACAACTGCGCTGCGATCGCTGGTTGCCTGAACGCCGATGCGCCTGTCCTCACGTGTCTGCCAGAATTGCCGAACCCAGCAATAAGCCGTTTCCAGCTGAGCACCCAGCCAGTCCATGAAACGCAGCCACGACAGACCACTGAACAGGCTGAAACTGCTCGCAATCAGCGCCAACAGCAGCAAGGTAGCGCCGGTAAAGCCCATCCAGCGGGTCATTGCGTCACCGATCAACATGCCGAACATGCCGCCGGGTGCGAGTGGCAATGACACTTTGAGCGTGTGCAAGCGGATCGCTTCGAGTGCGCTGCTGGACAGCAGCAGCAGAGCACAGCCGACAAGCGAAACCCACAACTCTCTTTTGCAGAAAATACTGTCTGCGCGCAACCTGCGATAACCCGCCCATACCTGTTGCAGGATGAACAGTACCAGCCACCAGGCCGACACACCAAACAGATAAAACAACAGGTCGGACAAATAAGCACCCAGCATACCGGCAGGGTTGCCGGTTTTTGTACCAGCGCTGCTATGCGACCAGGCTGAATCGGCAGGATTGTAGCCATATAGCGCCACCGTAAAATACACCGCCAACGCCGCCAGCAACAGCCAGCGGGATTCACGCAGCAAGCCCAGCAGCCGGCTTCCCGGCAAATCTCTCCCTGCTTCAGCCATGCGATGCCCCGACCAGCCCCAGATGCTCGGCGACTCGCACCGCCTCCAGGCGGCTATTTACTTTGAGCGTGTGATAGACCGCCGCCACGTGTATCTTGACCGTGCCTTCGGCCAGATGAATGGCCGATGCAATTTCCTTGTTGCTCATCCCGGCACAAAGATGGTGCAAAACCTCCATCTGACGCGGCGTCAATCCATAACCATTGGTATGAAAACTGCGCTTATCCACTGCCCCGCTATCAATCGCATGGTGGCGCAAAATTTCCGGCGACAAATACACCCCGCCGGCCAGCACCAGACTCAATGCACCCAGCATGGTCTGCCCGTTAGAACTCTTGCTGACAAAACCCGCCGCCCCATAGTCCATTACCTTTTCCATATTTGAACTGGCTTCCTCGCCTGAAACCACCACGACCGGGATATGCGGATAACGCCGATGAAAATAGCTGACCGATTTTGGCCCATCGCTGCCCGGCATATGTAAATCCAGCAGCAGCAGGTCCAGTTCGGGATGCTGCCCGGCCAGCTTTAAAGCATCCTGAAAATTACTTGCCTCCAGCACTTCTACCCCATCAGATAATTGTTGCAACACATAGCGCATCCCTTCCCGGAATAGCGCGTGGTCATCTGCCAACAAAATCTTCATACTCTCCCCCCGGATAAGCAGCCCATGTTCAGGCTGGCGCTTATCATAACATCCGGTGCTTCGAAACACCCATGATCTGACAAGCCTGAGCACTACTGTGCCGAGCCGCGCCATGCCTCATGCCTGCTCCAGCAACTGCAAATCCAGCTTTGCCGCAACCTCGCGCGCATCAGGCCCATCCGGATAATAGGGCACCACACCCAGCAGCGGCGCCTGGAGGCGCTGCTGCAAGGCAGCGATATTTTCAGCCAGCATTGCCATTTGCCCGTCCACCACGTTCGCCACCCAGCTGGCCAGCCTCAGTCCAGAGGCGCTGATGGATTCCGCCGTCAGCAGCGCGTGATTGATGCAGCCTAACCGCATGCCGACCACCAGGATGACCGGCAGCTCCAGCTGCATTGCCAAATCGGCGATGTTCTGATGACCATTTAACGGCACCTGATATCCGCCCGCGCCTTCCACAATGACCACATCCGCTTGCGCCGCCAGCTCACGGTAGGATTGAGTTATCCGATCCAGATTGATGTCGATGCCAACGAACTTTGCCGCCAGATGCGGTGCAACAGCCTGTGCAAAACAATAGGGGTTGATCTGACCATAACTGGCCTGTACATTGCCGGCAGCACGCAAACGCATGGCATCGTCGTTATGCCCGTTGTCATCGCACCCGGAAGCCACCGGCTTGAACCCGACCACGCGATGTCCCTGCACGGCAAAGCCATGCAGCAGCGCGCAACAGATCAGCGTCTTGCCGACATCAGTATCGGTACCTGTTATAAAGTAGTTCATTTCACCCTGAACGATGTCTTGATAATCGCAGCGCCATCGCGGGTGACGCGCGGCTGCGGCTTCCAGGCGTGACCATAGACTATTTCGTAAGTGGCAGGCAACTTGCCCTCGCGGCGCAATTTTTCATAGTTTTCCAGCAGGAGGGCAAAGGCATTTTTTCCCATCAGCCCCTGACCGCGCCCCTGGGTGGCATTATGAGCACCGATGCCTCTGAGATCCTGCAACACGCCGCGCACGTCATCATAGGTCAGCGTCATGTACTCCATGTCCATCACCGGTTCGGAAAAACCCGCCTGCACCAGCATATCGCCTACGTCGTGCATGTCTGCGAAACGGTTCAGATGATTGTGACCGTCCACACCATTGAATGCCAGCCGTAATTCCTTCAGGGTATCTGGGCCCAAAGTACTGAACATCAGCAATCCTTCCACCTTCAGTACGCGGTGCAACTCGACGAAGGTCGCCGGCAAATCATTGCACCACTGCACGGCCAGGTTCGACCATACCATCTCGATGCTGTTCGGCGCCAAAGGCAAAGCCTCCACATCGCCGCACACCGCCATCTGCCGTCCGCCCCCAAACAGTTTTTTCCACCAGCCCGAACGGCTCTGCGCAGTCTGCAACATGCCGATGGCAATATCCAGGGCGATGATCTGTGCATCGGGATATTTTGCAGCCAACTGCCGCCCGCCCCAGCCCGTGCCGCTGCCCGCATCGAGCAGGCGTGCAGGCTTCATCTTGATGTAGTCGAGGCGTTCGAGCATGCGCGTGCACACTTCGCGCTGCAATACCGCCGTCGCGTCATAACCCGCTGCAGCCCGGGAGAAAGACCGGCGCATCATCTTCTTGTCTATCACAAATTCATTCATGCAAAAATTCCGCTACGTGTTTTACAAATTCTTCAGAATGCGACAGAAACGGCGCATGCGCCGCGCCACTGATGGCTGCCAGCCTTGCGGCTGGCAATTTCGCAGCCAGGTATTGCGAGGCGGGCAGCGGCGTGAGCGTATCGCGGACTCCCGCGATCACAAGAGTTGGCTGGCAAATCCCCGGCAAGGCGGCACGCAAATCGACATCGCGCAGTATTTCAAGCCCCGATTGCAGTGCCGCCAGATCAGGCTCACCGCGACTCATCAGGCTATGACGCAGCGCCAGCAAAAGTTCGCGCTCCTGTTCGCTGCCACGCACTTGCAGCGCCAGGAATCGGCGCAAGGTCGATGCGTAATCCTGCTGCAAGGCAGCAGAAAAAGCCGCCAGCGTCGGTTCATCCATCGCGCAGAGCCAGTCGGCCTGCTGCACAAAACAGGGCGTGGAGGATACCAGCACCAGGCGGTTCACCTGCTCCGGATATCGTATCGCCCAGCGCAATGCCACCTGCCCGCCCAGCGACCAGCCGCAGACCGTCAGCGGCTCGTTGAACTGTGTGGCAAGTTCATCAACAATGGAGTCAAGGTAGTTAGTGGTGAGTGCTGCGTCACGCTCACGACTGACTACTCCCGACTGACCACTTACCGCACTATATCCATGTCCGGGCAAATCCACTGCCGAAACCCGAAAATGCGCCGCCAACTTTTCCGGCACTCCGCCCCACATCCCGCCATGCATGCCCCAGCCGTGAATAAACAACAGCGGCTCACCCTCCCCTGCGTACCTATCGACGTGCAAGCTCATGCAAGGCCTCCAGCAAACGATCGACATCGGCGGTGCTGTGCGCAGCAGACAAGGTGATACGCAACCGCGCTGTACCCGCCGCGACGGTGGGTGGCCTGATCGCCGCAACCCAGATACCGCGTTCCTGTAACGCCATGCTCAGATTCAGCGCTGCCTGATTTTCACCTACCAGCAACGGCTGTATCGCCGTATCCGATTCCATCAACGCCCAGGGCAGCCCTTTAAGACCAGCCCGCAACTGCGCTATCAGGTTTTGCAAATGTGCGCGGCGTTCCTCACCCCCGGCAATCAGCCGCAAACTCTCCAGAAGTGCGACGGACAAGGCGGGCGGGGTAGCCGTGGTGTAAACGTAGCTGCGCGCGTTATTGATCAGAGTATCTATCACGACCTGCTCTGCTGCCACAAATGCACCGGACACCCCGGCGGCCTTGCCCAGCGTCGCCATGCAGATGATGCGCTTTGAATTTATGCCAACAGAGCTAAGCGATCCGCGCCCCTGAGCGCCCAACACGCCGAAGCCGTGCGCATCATCTATCAGCAACCAGGCGTCATGCGCCTCGCACAAGTCATGTAACGCCTGCAACGGTGCCATGTCGCCATCCATGCTGAATACCGCATCGGTGCAGATCAGTTTGCGGCCGTGTTTTGTCTGGCCCAGCATGATGGCGAGCTGCGCCATGTCGTTATGGCGATAGCGTCGCACAGTGGCGCGCGACAGCAACATCGCGTCATTCAGTGAGGCGTGATTGAGCTTGTCGGCGAAAACCGTATCCCCGCGACCTGTCAGTGCCTGCACTACGCCTAGATTCGCCATATAACCGGTGGAAAACAGCAGTGCGGCAGGCTTGCCGACGAACGCCGCCAGTTCAAATTCCAGTTGTTCATGTGCGGCACCGTGACCGCTCACCAGATGCGCCGCACCCGCGCCGACTCCATAGCGCTCAGCACCCTGCCCCAACGCTTGAATGAGTTGCGGGTGACTGGCAAGCCCCAGATAGTCATTGCTGCAAAAAGACAGGTACGGTTTGCCGTCCACCACCAGTTGTGGTGCTTGCGGGCCGGATACGGTGCGCCGCGACCGCAGCAACCCTTGTGCTGCGCGCTCGTCGAGTTGAAGTTGTAGTTCTGAAAAAGGCATAAATTGTCAGCCATAAAAACTCGGGGACTCACGCGGATGCGCGGAGAACGCAGAGAAAACCAGGAAAAAAACCAGAAATAAACTTTTGAAATATTAAATATACGATCTATTTCATATGGATGAGTCTGGTTTTTATAGTTAGTTATATTGTGGTTTTCTCTGCGTCTCCGCGTGAAAACTAATGTATCTCGGCGAACGGATACATGCCGAGCTTGTCGAGCAATGCCCGGTCACGCGCCACTTCCGGATTGCCGGTGGTCAGCAATTGCTCACCATAAAAAATCGAATTGGCGCCCGCCAGGAAACACAGGGCCTGAATCGCCTCTGACATTTGCTGCCGTCCTGCGGATAACCGCACGCGTGCGGTCGGCATGGTGATGCGCGCCACCGCGATGGTGCGGACAAAATCCAGCGGATCAAGATCGGCCTGATCTGCCAGCGGCGTGCCTTCCACCTTGACCAGGTTGTTTATAGGAACGCTTTCAGGGTAGGGTTCCAGGTTCGCCAGTTGCGCAATGAGGCCTGCGCGTTGCGTGATATCCTCACCCAGACCTACAATGCCGCCGCTGCACACATGCATGCCGGCGCGGCGCACCCGCTCCAGTGTGTCCAGCCTGTCCTGATAGTCGCGGGTACTGATGATGTCGCCGTAAAACTCAGGAGACGTGTCCAGATTGTGGTTGTAATAATCGAGACCCGCCGCTTTCAATTGCTCAGTCTGCTCGTCGTTGAGCATCCCCAGCGTGGCGCAGGTTTCCATCCCGAGGCCGCGCACGGCCTTGACCATCTCAACCACACTCAACATATCCGCATCTGACGGCTCGCGCCAGGCAGCGCCCATGCAAAAACGATCCGCGCCTGCCTGTTGTGCAGCGCGAGCGGCTTTCACCACTTCATCGAGCTCCAGCATTTTCCGGTCTTCCACATCCGTCGAATGGAACGCGGATTGCGGGCAATAGCCGCAATCCTCCGAACATCCGCCCGTCTTGATAGACAACAGCGTGGAGAGTTGCACCTGATTCGGATCAAAATGTTCGCGGTGTACCTGCTGCGCGCGGTACAGCAAATCGGCAAACGGCAGTCTGAACAAGGCTTCCACCTCATCAACGGAGAGGCGTTGCGGGGCGATGGATTTTTTAACAGGCTGGTGAAATGCAATCGTCTGGGTGTTCATGTTTAGCGGGTATGATGGTAAGTAGCAGCCGCACATCATCGTGGAAAGGCCTATGCCTTGTCAATTTTCAAGCGCCCGAAGCTGAACATCAGCTCAAAATTTAAGCTGCCCGCTCAACCCTGCGTGTTATGCGGCAGCATGAGTCATGACGGCATATGGTGCGAAGCTTGCGACGCGTCCATGCCCTATCTCAACACGCCGCATTGCCCGGTCTGCGCGCGGCCCACACCACGGGGTGAGATATGCGGGCATTGTTTGACAAAGCCGCCCGCATTTACCCGCACGATCGCGGTATTCGGCTACCATTTTCCGGTAGACCGCCTGATCCAGGCAATGAAGTACAGGGAACAACTCGCGCTGGCGCGGATATTTGCGGAAAAACTATTGCTACGCATAGACAAGTCCAACCTGCCGGATTATGTCATTGCGATGCCACTGCATCCGGCCAAGCTGCAGAGTCGTGGTTTCAATCAGGCACAGCTGATCGCAGCGCCTCTTGCCAAATCACTCGACTTGCCGCTCTTGAACCGAGCCTGCCATCGGCTGCGCGACACACCGTCGCAAACTTCTCTCCCCTGGAAAGAGCGCAGTAAAAACATGCGGGGCGCGTTTGCCTGCGACATGGATTTATCCGGTAAACATGTCGCACTGGTCGATGACGTATTGACCACCGGAGCCAGCATGAACGCGCTGGCTTTGACAGTCAAACAACGGGGGGCACGCGAAATCAGTGCCTGGGTGATAGCCAGGAGCTTACCGCACCAGTATTGATCTCTCGAACACCATCATTGTCCGACGCTGGCTTGCTTATCCTGATTAGTCCGGCGAAGTCAATGAACCGATATATATGCGTTGTGGTTTACTAAGTATAAAAAAGTAGTAGTATTAGTGCAGTAAAGTAGTAGGGTTCGTTCAGCCTCGCTTGCCGGAACTTCATGTTTATGGCGGTTGCGAACAAATTACCGGGCTTTGCAAATGAAACGAATATCGATCTTCCTGACGGTTGCGCATAGATTGTGTGCCAGCCGAATGAAATTTGACAACGTTGCTGCTGCAGCAAAGCGGGAAATTGCACTGTCTTCGCCAGCGAGCCGCTGGATTGACCAGCAGCGCCCTGAATCACGCTGTAATTGGCAGGCTGCCGTCCTGATTTCAGCATGAAAAGCCTGTTTCAACAGCAAGAATACGAAACAAATCACTGCATTGAGATGGCGCAGGTAGATGCACTATTTACGCGCACAAAATCTGTTTTATTCACCAACATCGCTATCCCGAGCATCGCAGTGATTTACCTCTGGCCTGTTGTGGCCGCAAGCCAATTGTCAGGCTGGTTGCTGACTGTCTTTGCCATTACTTTGACCCGATTCTTTTTCCTTGTTCGCTATCGGCGCGACCCGGACAAGTCCAGTCATCTTGAGAACTGGAAACGAGTGATTTTTTGGGGGGCGCTCCCCTCCGGCCTGGCATGGGGTGCGGCGGCATGGGTGCTCTTCCCGGCAGCTTCGCTGGTACATCAGGTATTCATTCTATGCATGCTGGTCGGAATGATGGCAGGATCTGCTGTCTCCTGGAGTGTTTATTTCCCGGCTTTCATGGCCTTCTTCATACCGGTTAGTTCGCTCACGCTGACAAGACTGGCCTGGGAAGCGGGCTCTGGTGGCGAAGGGCACTGGCTGTTTGCCGGTTTGATCCCTATGCTGGTAATTTTTAGTCTGGCATTATTTTCGATTGCACGAAACACCAGCCAGTCGTTCAACTTACTGATACGTGCAACTGAAAAATCAATCCGCAGCGAACGATACAAATCATTGTTCGCCAGTGCAAAAATCCCGATGATGCTGATCGATCCGCAGGGAGGGCATATCGTTGACGCCAATAGTGTGGCCTGTGAATTTTACGGCTATACGGAAGAGCAACTGCGGAAAATGACTGTTGCCGATCTGGATGCGGTGCCCGACAGGAATGTCTTGCCAAAACACGGCGATGGGGTCATTTGCTGGCGGTTGCAGCAACGCACGGCATCCTGCCTGACCAGCGAGGTCGAAGTGTACTCGTGGCCGGTGGATATGGCCGATTCCAGATTGCTGTTCTATGTGGTGCACGACATCACGGAGCGCAAAGCAATGGAGCAGCAGTTAGCGCTGAGCAAACTCAAGCTGCATGCCATTCTCGACAACATGCCCTTCGCGGCTTGGCTCAAAGATACCGACGGGCGCTATCTCTCGGTGAACCACCTTCACGCTCAGCGTGCAGGGTTGGGACATCCGGCTAATGTGGTTGGCAAGACCGACGCGGAAATCTGGCCCAAGGAACTTTCAGACAAATACCGTGCAGAAGACCTATCTGTAATGGCCACCGGGGGGAAATGGCAAGGAGAGGAAATCAGATCAAGTGACGGAAATCAATGCTGGTACCAGACAGTCAAAGTAGCTGTAATCAATGACCGTGGTGAAATCGAAGGCACTGCCGGGTATGAGCAGGACATTACCACACGCAAGCTGAACGAAGCGTCCATGCTCCTGGCTGCCTCAATTTACCAGCACAGCGCCGAGGCCATCATGGTGACAGATGAGCATAATCTGATTGTGGATGTAAATCCGGCGTTCACCCGCATTACCGGATACGAACTGGCTGAGATCAGGGGCCAAAGTCCCGATCTATTGCAATCCGGGCAGCATGATGATGAGTTATATCGGCAAATGTGGCATGCCATCCTGACATGCGGTCATTGGCAGGGTGAGTTGTGGGATCGCCGTAAGAATGGAGAGCTTTATGCCAAATGGCTGAACATTACCCTTATACGCCGCGAAGATGGCAGCGTCCTGCGACATGTCGCCCAGTTTTCTGACATTACCCAGAAGAAAAAAAATGATGAGTTAATCTGGCAGTATGCCAATTTCGATACATTGACCGGATTGCCTAACCGGCGCCTGTTTCGCGACCGTCTGGAACAGGAGATCAAAAAGGCGCACCGGGCCGAATGCCAACTGGCGCTGCTGTTCATTGATCTCGATCATTTCAAGCAAATCAACGATACCCTGGGACACGACAAGGGGGATTTGTTGCTGATCGAGGCTGCGCGCCGCATCACTGCCTGTGTACGTGAGGCAGATACCGTTGCCCGCCTGGGCGGCGATGAGTTCACCGTTATTCTGCCGGTCTTCAGCGACCTGCTCCAGATTGAAAGGATCGCGCAAAACATCATCAACCAACTAAGCCAGACATTCACGTTGGGAGCCGAGAGTGCCGATATTTCTGCCAGCATCGGCATCACGCTCTACTCTGAGAGCGCTCCTGATGCAGATAAGCTGTTACGCCACGCAGATCAAGCCATGTATGTAGCCAAGGCCGGGGGGCGCAATCGTTTTGGCTATTTTGCAGATCCTATGCAGCATGCCGCACGCCCAGATTGATTAATCTCACCACCGCCCTGCAAGCCTTAAGAGAAATCGGGCTATCATTGCACTGCCGCCCCGCTATTTCATTTACTGACCAGACTTAACGAATATTTATGTTCCATGTAATTCTGTACCAACCCGAAATCCCGCCCAACACCGGCAATATCATCCGTCTGTGTGCAAACACCGGCTCCCAGCTCCACCTGATCAGGCCGCTCGGATTCACACTGGAGGACAAGCAACTCATCCGTGCAGGCCTCGATTATCACGAATTCGCAAAACTGCGCGTCCATGACGATCTGACGGATTGCCTGTCGGCATTCGATGCTGCGCGCGTATTCGCGCTCACGACCAAAGGCTCTCACCCCTTCCATCAGGTCAGCTATCAGCCGGGGGATGCGTTTCTTTTCGGCCCGGAGAGCCGTGGCCTGCCGCACGAGGTGCTCAGCCAGTTCAAGACTGAGCAGCGAGTTCGCCTGCCGATGCTGCCGGACAACCGCAGCCTGAATTTATCCAATACGGTGGCGGTCGCCGTATTTGAGGCATGGCGACAGGTCGGATTTACAGGGATGCTGAGTCCTGAGTCCTGAGCGTTTCCAGGCGAGCGGCCCCAACCCTGAAGTGCAATTTTTCAGCAATGCTAAAAACCTGTTTGCCAGTATGCTCAAAGTCGTTTTATGATCACTGCCACGTGAATCATTCCAACATCACATCCGTTTAATATTTGATAAATAAGGCAAAGATGAACACTGAAAACCTGTCGCAAGAGCAACAGATCCTCCGCTCAATGCGCAAAATCCTGGCCAGCGTCGTAAAGGACACCGCGACTAAACCCGGCATGCCACACCCTCTGTCGGATGAAACTATTCAGGATATTCGGGCATGCTTTGGCGTGATCTCGGATCGTGAAGCGGAACTGGCCGCAGAACTGGGGTTTAGCAGAAACGAAAAACCGTATTATGCCGATCAGCCGCAGAAAACCAATGTCATCAAATTGCATATGGGGAAATCCGAGGACTAAAGACGCCTCAGCTCAATCCGCAGATTACGCGGATTTTACGAGTTAAGCGCGCCCTAATGGATGGCAGGAGGGCTGCTTCAATGGCTGAATTCGAGGCTTGCGGTACGATTGAGCAACTGAGCGACCATCTCACGGGTGGGAACATGATCGTAGAGCACGCGATAAACCGCGTCGCAAATCGGCATATCCACACCCAGACGCAGCGCCAGCTGGTGCGCCTCACGCACGGCATACACGCCTTCGGCGACATGACCTAACTGCCCCAGTATCTCATCCAGGCTCAGCTCCTGTGCCAGCAAAAGGCCTACCCGCCGGTTGCGCGACAAATCACCGGTACAGGTCAGTATCAAGTCCCCGGCGCCCGATAAACCGCCCAGTGTCTCGGTGCGACCGCCCAGCTTCAGGCCCAGCCGGGTAATTTCGGCAAGCCCCCGTGTGATCAGCGCGGCGCGGGCGTTATTACCCAACTGCATGCCATCGCAGACACCGGCGGCGATCGCCATGACGTTCTTGACCGCACCGCCGACTTCCACACCGATCACATCATTGCTGGCATAGACCCGCAGGCGGGAATGGTGAAGCGCCTGCGCCGTGCGCTGCGCAAACGCCTCGTCAGCTGAGGCCATTACCAAGGCAGTAGGCAAGCCACGCGCCACTTCCAGCGCGAAACTTGGGCCGGACAACACACCGCGATGAAAGTCGGACGGCAAAACCTGTTCGGCCACCTGATGGGGCAGCAACGACGTGTGTGCCTCAAAACCCTTGCACAACCACACCACACCGCAAGCGGGATGGCCGGCTTGAGCGATCCGTTGCAGCGTTAGACGCAACGCCGCCGTTGGCACTGCGAGTATGACCAGTTCGGCATCTTTCAGTGCGGCTGAAAAATCCGAACTCAAAGAGAGGTTCTCGGGCAGCGACACATCAGGCAGATAACGCTGATTGCAGCGCGCGGCATGCATCGCGGCAATCTGCGCGACATCACGCCCCCAAAGGGTGACGCAATGCCGTGCCGCAACACTGATGGCCAGCGCCGTTCCCCATGCCCCTGCACCGATAACGGTAATATTCATTGAAAAGGTAATTGAGAATGGATAATTGAGAATGAATAATGTAGCGGAAGAAAGATTTGGCAAAATGATTTCTCAATTTACCATGATCAATTTTCCATTGTTAATTTACTCGCCCCACACCTCGGTGCTTTTCACATAGCCAACCTCACCGTCCCTGTGGCGCACTTTCACCCAGCCCGTACCGGTAGATTCAAGCAATTCCAGCGCGACTTGCTGTCGCACCTGAAACACACGGGCCGCACCGAAATCGGGCCCTGCGCGCACATCAACCACCGGATTCACCGCAAAAACGTACTTCTTATCCGATAACACGCGCTTTTCCAGCCAGTACAACCCGCCCGAATGATCGCGTACCTTGACCCAGTTATCCAGGGTCACGACCTGTTCGAATGGCATATAACGGTTCACGACGAATAATTTTTTCGCCTTGAGAGAAGGCGCGTCGTAAAGAATTGCGGCGCTTTCTCCGACTGACACATAATCCACCGCCTGTGCCGCAGTTGCAGCACACATGCACAGCGCGACAAATAAGCTGGCCGGTTTCATCTACAGCCCCTAGTGGGTAGTTGCCCCGGCCGCTTGAGTTTGTTGCTGCTGCTGGTACAGCACGTCGAAGTTGATCGGGTTCAGCATCACCGGTGCGAAACCGGCGCGCACGGACACATCGGACACCACTTCGCGCAAATAAGGGAACAGGATGTTGGGGCACATCACCGCCAACACAGGCTCCTTTTCCGCCTCAGGCAAATTGCGCAAAGTAAATATTCCGGCCTGCTTGGCTTCGATCAGAAACATCACTTTATCGGCTATTTTTGCCGTGACGGTTGCAGTCACGGTCACTTCAAAAACGCCGTCATCGACGCTACCTGCCGATGTATGCAATTGCACCTCGATTTGCGGGCTTTCACGCTCCAGGAAGATCTGGGGCGCATGCGGGATTTCCAGCGAGATATCCTTCACATAGATTTTGTCCATATTGAACATCGGTTGAGTGTTATCCTGAGTTGTTTCAGTCATGCTTTATCCTTGAAATTAATTAGCCAGCAATGCAGTTAATAAACCTGCCTGATCCAGTTCGGCCAGATCATCATAGCCGCCGACATGCTGCTCGTTGATAAAAATTTGCGGCACGGTACGCCGGCCGGTTTTCTCCACCATTGCGATGCGCAATTCGGGGTCCAGATCGATCCTGATTTTTTCGATCGAAGTGACACCCCTGCGTTGCAACAACTGCTCGGCACGTATGCAATAAGGGCATACTTCCGTGCTGTACATGACTATTTTCGCCATCATTTTTGTACCGGCAGATTGGATTTTTGCCATGCCATCATGCCCCCCATCAGATTATAAGCCTGGGTAAATCCCTGTTTGGACAGAATCGCACAAGCCGTGCCGGATCGATTGCCGCTCCGGCAGACCACCACGACGGGCTTGTCCTTTTGTTTTTCCAACTCGGAAATGCGCGCCTTGAGCTTGCCCAGCGGAATCAGCTTGGCATTCAAAAGATGCCCGCTCTCGTATTCTGACGGTTCGCGCACATCCAGCACGAAGGCATTCTTGTGGTTGATGAGTTGTAATGCACCGTTGGTGTCCACTTCCTTGACGCCGCGAAAACGGTTGCCAAACATGGACCACAAAATCATCGTGCCGCTCATCAGGGCCAGTGAAATCGGTAAAAAATTACTTGTTATGAATTGCACGTACGTACTCCTGTTCTTTCTGGAGGGCGAATTCTAGCAGAGCGGCAAAATGCGCGGGGTCTTTCTCGGCTAATTTCACCAATTGTTGCTGTTCTTCGACATTTACCGGATAAGACCAGAGCGCCTGCTCAAACACCCGTCTGGCCTGCTCGATCTGCCCACTTTGTGCCAGCAAATAGGCGTGCCGGTACACCACCGATGCAATCGGCATAAAGCGCATCACATTGTAGTTAAAGGAAAGTTTCTCCTGAAGATGCTCTTCATTCACCAGGGTGTACGAACTCGTGAACAAGTCGGCATAGGGTGACAGCATGGACCAATTATGCAGCGCGGCCAGCCCGCCGCGTGAGCGCTCGAAGGCAGCGCCCGATGCCGGATGGCTCGCCAGAATATTTTTGATTTGCTGATAGTCGACACGCAACTGCAACAGTGACAGCAGTCCCAACAACAACATCACGGTCACCGACACGCGCCCCGCATTACGGAGCCGATAGCGAGTTTCATCCAGTGCGCCCAGCAAAATCGCTGCAATCGCCAGAAAGTAGCTGTACCACAAGGGATACTCGAGCAGACTGTGGATGCCCAGCACACCCAGAATGGCATAGCCCCACCAGTGCCCCGCACTCATCGTGGCGCGCCTGATGCCATTCAGCCAGACAGTCAGCGCTGCAAACAACACCGTCAAACCCGCAATGCCGGATTCCGCCGCAAGCTGAAAAATCAGATTATGCGCGTTGTTGTACAGACCGGAAATATTGGCCTGTCGCAACATCGGTCCCATCTGAAAATGCTGCCAGGCGAACTGGCCAAAACCCGCACCCAGCCACGGCGATTGCCTGAAAATCAGCCACGCCTCATGCCACAAATACAGGCGGATGCCGACTGACAACGTATCGCCGAACATGCGATGCATGACATCAAAATTGCTGCCCGCACCTTTCATGAATGGCAGTTGCACGATGCCGTGCATCAGGGCAAACCCTGCCAGTAACAGCACACAGTAACGCAGCAGGGGGCGCAGCTCAGGCAGGCGTCGCCCTCCCCACCAGGCCAGCACACTCATCATCACCAGATAGAGCCAGCTGCTGCGCGAACCACTCAGCGTCATGACAAACAGCAGGGGTGCTGCCAGCAACGCCACATAGACCACGGGAAGTTTACGCTGCTGGAACAGCAGACCCAACGAAATCAGGCCGAGCGCGATGTAATCGGCAAAATGATTGGGCTGCGCCAGGTTGCCATAGACAGCGGAAGACATCTTCACCACCACCACAGAATCCAGCAACGTGTGCCAGCGGTAGTGTTGCAGCACACCAACCAACGCACTCGATTCTGCGCCTATCAGCAAAAATATCGCCAGGCTCACGGCGAGTTTTTCAAGCCCTACGCAATCCCGCAGCCTGCCACCCAACATCATCAGCAACAGCGCGAGCAGCAAGTACAAGAGATACAGTAAAGCCTGATCGAAATAGATCATCAAACCCACAGCCCATTGCAGCAGCACCAGAACGATGAGTGCGGCGGGTAGCAGCACGATGCGCGGGATTTGCGGATGTCGCCAGTAATCCGGGGTTATCAGCTGCGTGAGCGCCAGCACGCCCAACAGCGCGCTCCACCACTCCTGATCAAATGTGGTCAGCGGATATTGATGGCGATAATACAAAAACGGAAAAACCCACATCAGCCCGACCAAAGTCAGACTAATGTGGGTTAGAGGGATGCGTTGCAAATTTTTGCCTAGCAAGAACCGCCTTTTATGCCAAATTTCGCGAGAATATTATTCAATGGACAAAAGCTGGTAAAGCCGCTCTGGAACAGATTCAGGCCAACAAAGCCTGTGAACCACAGAAAATCTTTACTCACGAATATCGGGCTGCCTTCAACGCCCAGCGACAAAGACAACATGATAAAAGTACCTGCAACGATTCTGACTATGCGTTCTGCGTTCATGCGTTGAAACTCCTTAAATAAAATTAGCCAATATTACCGGTTTTTTTGTACAGCGTGGCGTAATAAAGCACAGGGATCACCACCAATGTTAATAAAGTGGAGACGAGAATACCAAAAATCAGGGAAATCGCCAGCCCATTGAATATCGGATCATCCAGAATAAACAGCGCGCCCAGCATCGCCGCAAGGCCGGTCAGAACGATAGGCTTGGCACGCGCACCTGCTGCGGCAATCACCGCCTGATCCAGCGTGACGCCAGCTGCCAATTGCTGATTGACGAAATCCACCAGCAAGATCGAGTTGCGCACGATGATACCGGCCAGCGCGATCATACCTATCATGGACGTCGCGGTGTACTGCGCGCCCAGCAAGGCATGCCCCGGCATTACGCCGATGATGGTCAGCGGAATCGGCGCCATGATAATCAGCGGCACCAGATACGACTTGAACTGTGCCACCACCAGCAAGTAGATCAGAATCAGGCCGACACCATAGGCGATCCCCATGTCGCGGAATGTCTCGAAGGTCACCTGCCATTCTCCGTCCCACTTCAACGCATAGCCGGCGTATGGGTTACTCGGTGTCTTGAAGAAATAACTTTTCAAATTGCCGCCCTGCGCAAGGACTTCGCCACTTGTTTTGCTGTTGATGTCGAACATGCCATACAGCGGGCTATCCAGCTTGCCCGCCATGTCGCCGAACACGTAGACCACCGGCAGCAGATCCTTGTGATAGATCGGGTAATCGCGCTCCACCTGGATCGCCTGCACCACCTCGGAGATTGGCACCAGCACGCCATCACGTGCACGCACCTTGAGCTTCAACACTGCCTCTATACTGCTGCGTCTTTCGGGCGGCATGACGATACGCAACGGCGGCGCATATTTTTCATTGGTGTCGTGCATGGACGCGACATCCTGCCCTGACAGGGCTACGCCGATCACATCCACGATATCAGCAGGCGATACCCCCAGCAACGCCGCTTTGCTTTGCAGCACGCGCAATTGCAGCTTCGGCGCAGCCTCCGTCACCGTATCGTCGATACCGACGATATCTGTCGTCTTGCCGAACTGTTCACGCACACGAGTCGCCACCTGGCGAGCCTCTGCATAATCCGGCCCGTAGATTTCAGCGACGATAGGCGACATCACCGGCGGACCGGGCGGCACTTCCACTATCTTTACCTTTGCGCCCCAGCTCTTGGCGATTTTCTGGATGGGCGCCAGCATCGCGGTGGCGATTTCATGACTGCTGCGACTGCGATTGTGCTTGTCGCGTAAATTGACCTGAATATCACCCTGATCAGCGCCGTTGCGCAAATAGTATTGTCGCACCAGCCCGTTGAAATTGATCGGCGAAGCAGCGCCTGCATAGGCCTCATAGTCCGTCACCTCGGGCACCGTTGCCAGATAGCTGCCAATATCATGAAGCACCGCGTTAGTCTGCTCGAGTGCGGTTCCCGTGGGCATATCCACCACCACTTGGAATTCCGACTTATTATCGAATGGCAGCATTTTCAGGATCACCAGTTTCACCACGCCCAGCGACACAGCCAGCAGCAATCCTGCCAGAATTGCCAGCCACAACTTGCGCCTGGCAGGCTTGCCCTGCTCGCCATGCAGAAAGGGTCCCAGCACTTTGACAAAGAAACCATGAATCGCCGAGTCGCGCTCATCTTTCGCGGCCTCATGGTGCCCGCCCGAAAATCGCAGCACCAGCCACGGCGTAATGACGAACGCCACCGCCAGCGAGATCAGCATCCCCATGCTGGCATTGATCGGAATCGGGCTCATATAGGGCCCCATCAAACCGCTGACGAAAGCCATCGGCAACAACGCGGCGATCACCGTGAGGGTCGCCAGTATCGTCGGGCTGCCGACTTCGTCTACGGCTTCGGGAATAATCTCCGACAGCGACTGATGCGGGGACAGCACACGACGCCGGTGAATGTTCTCCACCACCACAATCGCATCGTCGACCAGAATTCCGATGGAAAAAATCAACGCGAACAAGGACACCCGATTCAGCGTGAAGCCCCATGCCCAGGAGGCAAACAGGGTGGCCGCCAGCGTCAGCAGCACGGCGACGCCTACCACCATTGCTTCGCGCCGCCCCATCGCCAGCCAAACCAGCGCGACCACTGCTGTTGTTGCAAACAGCAGCTTCTTGATCAGCTTCATGGCCTTGTCGTTGGCCGTCTCACCATAGTTACGCGTGATGCTGACCTCAACATCGGATGGAATCACCGAACCTTTCAGCTCATTCACGCGTGAGAGTAAACCGTCAGCCACTTCCACCGCATTCGCGCCCGGCTTTTTCGAAATGGCCACCGTGACGGCGGTGAACTCACCTTTTTGCTTGATCTGCTTGTCCTGCGCGGCGGGACCTGTGCCCAGCCACACGTAACTGGCTGGCTGATCCGCTCCATCCTGCACCTCGGCGACATCGCCCAGAAATACCGGTTTGCTATTCGATACGCCGACAACCAGTTTCCTGACCTCGCTGGCGTTGCTCAGAAAGCTTCCTGTTTGCACCAGCACTTCACGATTGCCTTGCACCAGATTACCGGCATTCTGTGAGACGTTGGCAGATTGCAATGCAGCACGCACATCCTGTATGGACAAACCGAACGCATTCAGACTTTCCGGATTAAGCAGCACCCGCACCATGCGCTGTGTCCCGCCCAGCGTGGATACTTCACGTGTGCCGGGCACACGCTTCAACTCCGCCTCGATGGCATGCGCCACCTGGGTGAGTGCCAGCCCGCCACCTACCGCCTGATCGCGCCACAGGGTGAACGCGACGATAGGCACATCGTCAATACCTTTGGCTTTGATGATAGGTTTAGCCACCCCCAGTGTGGGTGGCAACCAGTCGGAATGAGAATTGACCACGTCGTACAACTTGACCAGCGACGGAACATGTTGCTCCCCCACCTTGAACTGCACGGTAATGACCGCCATGCCTGGCTGCGATACCGAATACACATGATCTATACCCGCAATTTGCGATAACACCTGCTCGGCAGGCCCAGCGACAGTCTGTGCAACGTCTTTCGCCGATGCGCCTGGATAAGCGATCAACACGTTCGCCATGGTAACGTTGATCTGCGGCTCTTCCTCGCGAGGCGTCACCGCCACCGCAAACGCGCCCAGCAGCACGGCAACCAGTGCCAGCAAGGGGGTCATCTGCGAGTGCAGAAAATATTTAGCAATCCGTCCTGAAATACCCATATTTTTTTCCAATACCAATTACCAAAAATTCGCCTGCAAGCCTGACGCTTGCAATTACTTCTGCATCACGCCCTGCATGCCGACTTTCACCGGGTCGCTGGCCACCTTCTCACCCGCTTTCAGACCCGCCAAAACCTCGACAAATCCGTCTGCCACGTTCTCGCCCACCCGGATCTGACGCAACCGCGCGACGCCCTGGTCGTCCACCACATACACCGCCACGACTTCGCTTCGGTGCAATACCGCACCGACTGGTATCACCAGTTTTTTGATTTTTCCGACCACAAAATGAACGCGCACGAACATGCCGGGGTAAAGTCCTTTTTCATTGGCGGGCAGATTCACGCGTATTTGCGTGCTGTGCGTGCGCGCATCGGCGACAGGTTGCACCCGGATTGAAGCCGCCTTGATCCAGCGCGTCAACGAAGGAATCTCCACCAGCGTTTCTGATTTCGTACCGATTTCGTCTATTTTCTCCTGCGGCACGCTGACCACCACGCGCATCTCGGAAGGATCAAAGCCGCTCATCAATGGCTTGCCCGGCATGACCATCTCGCCCAATTCCACCAGTCGCGCCGATACCACACCGGGAAATGGCGCTATCACGGACGTATAGCCATGCGCCAACCTGGCCTGACCGGCAACCGCTTCGCTCGCTGCGGCCTGAGCAAGTGCTACCTTGTAATCCACTTGCGCCTTGTCGAGCCCGGCCTGGCTGATGAATTTTTGTGCGAACAATTGTTTTGAACGCTCGTATGTCGCTCTGGCATTCTGTACATTGGCCTGCGCCTGCATTACCTGCGCCCCGCTTGCCGCCTGCGCCTGCACTGCCTCACGCTCATCAATGCGCAAAATCACCTGCCCTTTATTGACCCAGTCTCCCGCATCAAAAAGGACTTCCTTGACACGTCCGCCGATTTGCGCAGATACCGTAGATTGCTGCGTCGCCTCAACCAGCCCCTCGGCACTATAGGTCTGCGCCACCTCGCGATATTCCACCGGCGCCACCGTCTCGGCAGCCTGCACGCTTGCGACCATCATCAGTAAACCAACCATACCCAATTTTTTCACAACGAACACCTCACTTATTATTACTTTAGCTCTCAATATATTAGAATATACTAATATATTGAGAAAATGACAAGCATTATGCCGTGCAGAAAACTTCGCGCATCAGAATCACCAGCTTGAGTGTGCGTAAATCACCAACCCGGTAAAAAACCCTGTTGGCCTCCTTGCGTGTGGACAACACGCCTTTATCTCTCAGAATGGCCAAATGCTGGGAAATATTGCTTTGCGATGTACCGACATGCTCGACAATATCCTGAACACTGATTTCCTGATCGCCCAAAACACACAGAATCTTCAAACGCAAGGGATGAGCAATCGCCTTGATAGCCTGTGACGCCTGTTGAATATCTTCTTCTCTGTCTATTAAATTGTTCGTCATGCTTTTTCCTTATAACTCAACACCAATTCGGTTAAAATGGATCATCCAAAATCACCCACCCGCCGTATATTACATCAATGAACGCTACTCCTGTCTTGTTGCTTATTCTGGACGGCTTCGGTTATCGTGAAGAAACCGATTCCAACGCCATTCTTGCTGCGCACAAACCTAACTGGGACGCGCTATGGCGCGACTATCCACACACGCTGATCAATGCCTCCGAAAAATTCGTCGGCCTGCCTTCATCGCAGATGGGCAATTCAGAAGTAGGGCATCTCAATATCGGCGCCGGACGCGTGGTCTATCAGGACTTGAGCCGGGTTGATGTTGCGATCGAGGACGGCAGTTTTTTCGCCAATTCAGCATTGCTCGATGCCATAAATGTCGCAAAAAGAAACGACAGCGCCCTGCACATCATGGGCCTGCTCTCAAATGGCGGCGTACACAGCCACGAAAACCACATATTCGCCATGCTGGAAATGGCGGCAAAGAACGGCCTTAAAAAAATCTATCTGCATGCCTTCCTTGACGGCCGGGACACGCCACCCAAGAGTGCAGCGCAATCACTGATCGCGTTACAAGACAAATGTATCGCTCAGGGTGCAGGAAAAATCGCCAGTGTAGTCGGTCGTTTCTATGCAATGGATCGGGATAATCGCTGGGAACGCGTACAGCCGGCCTATGAACTACTGACGCAGGGAGCCGCAGAATACTCGGCCCCGAATGCCTTATCCGCGCTGGAGTCAGCCTATGCGCGCGGCGAATCGGATGAATTCGTCAAGCCTACCCGCATTCAGTCCGGCGATGAACTGCCCGTATCCATGCGGGACGGCGATGTCGTGGTATTCATGAATTTCCGCGCCGACCGTGCCCGCGAAATCACCCGCGCCTTGACCGACCAGGCATTCAGCGGATTTTCCCGCTCATATATACCGAAGTTTGGCCGCTTTGTCACACTCAGCAACTACGGCGCAGAATTTACCTTGCCATGCGCTTTTTCCTCTGACGCGATACACAACGACATTGGCGAGTATGTCGCCGGTCTGGGATTGAAGCAGCTGCGCATCGCTGAAACCGAGAAGTATGCGCACGTCACCTATTTCTTCAGCGGCGGGAAGGAGCAGCCCTATCCCGGTGAAGATCGCATCCTGGTACCATCGCCTAAAGTCGAGACATACGATCTGCAACCGGAAATGAGCGCATTCAGCGTAACAGACAAACTTGAAGAAGCCATCCTGAGCCTCCAATATCCGCTCATCATATGCAACTATGCCAACGGGGACATGGTAGGCCATAGCGGCAACCTGGCTGCTGCCATCAAAGCGATTGAAACGCTCGATGTCTGCATCGGTCGCGCAGTCAAGACCATGCAATCCATCGGCGGAGAAATCATCATTACCGCCGATCACGGCAATGCCGAGCAGATGATGGATAACGCCACACACCAGGCTCATACGGCACACACACTCAATCCGGTGCCATTCCTGTATGTCGGACGCCCGGCCCATCTGCTCGAGGCGGGCTCACTGCGTGATATTGCACCTAGCCTGCTGCACATGATGGGTCTGCCAAAACCTGACGAAATGACAGGACACAGCCTGATCCAGTTAACGTGAAACGGCTGAAATTTCGGTTTCTGGTTTTGTGCAGCCTGCTTCTGACTGGCACGGTATCGGCCAGTCAACAGGAGGAACTTGAGAACCTGCGTCAGCGGATAACCACGATGCAGAGCGAAATGGCCAAAACCAGCGAATCCAAAACCGAGGCAGCAGACGCCCTGCGTGCATCGGAAAGGGCCATCAGCGACAGCAACAGAAAAATAGCAGAACTGGCCGAGCAGCAGCGCGAGGCCGACACAAAGCTGAACGAACTTCATGCACAACAACAACAGTTAAAACAGCATTTATCCTGGCAGCAGGCATTGTTGTCCAGGCTTTTATATCAGCAATATCTGGGTGGCAAACATGAGTATCTTAAACTCATGCTGGACAACCAGGATCCGAACAAAGTTGCGCGTGACTTGCAGTATTTTCGATATATTGCCCGCAATCGAGCGGCCTGGCTTGACAGCTTGCGCACTGATCTCAATGCGCTGAAAAACGTTAGCGATAAAGTACAGGCGCAAAGCGAAGCGCTGTCAAATCTACGCGCCGAACAGGCAACACAAAAGGAAAAGCTCAAACAGGATCAGCACGAAAGACTGCAAGTGCTGGGCCGGATTTCCAATCAGTTAACGCAACAGCGTCACGAAATCACCCGCCTGCAACACGACGAAAACAGACTCGCCAGACTGGTCGCCAAAATTGCCGAAATGCTTGCAAAACCAAAGACAAAATCCTTGTTTCGCAACGAAAATATCCCGGATAATCGTTTTGACGGCCAGCCGTTTGAGCGACTCCAGGGCAAGCTGGCATTGCCGGTCAAAGGTGACATCACCAACCACTTTGGTGCCACACGTCCTGACAGCACGGTTCTCTGGAAGGGAATATTTATCAGGTCCTCGAGCGGGCAATCCGTCAAGGTTATCGCGGCCGGACGGGTCGTGTTTGCGGACTGGTTACGCGGCTTTGGCAACTTACTTATCGTGGATCACGGCCATGCCTATATGAGCTTATACGGCAACAACGAAACACTCTATAAGCAGGTGGGTGATGAACTTCGCGGTGGCGACACCATCGCAACTGTGGGCAACAGCGGCGGAAATTCCGATTCCGGTTTATACTTTGAATTACGTCACGAGAGCAAACCGCTCGATCCAATAAAATGGCTGGCTAAAAAATAACTAGGGGTAATTATGCGTCGTCTGGAAAAGCTAGGTTTGGTAGGTTTAGGTTTGGTAGCCGGCATTTCGCTCAGTCTGCATTTTGCAGCGTTTGCCGACAAGGAAACGATCACGACCCCTTTACCAGTTGAAGAGCTTCGCGCCTTTACCGAAGTATTCGGTCAAATCAAGAGCAGCTACGTTGAACCTGTATCCGACAAACAACTTTTCACCGACGCCATCAAGGGCATGCTCAATGGCCTGGACCCACACTCCGCCTACCTTGATGCGGATGCATTCAAGGACCTGCAAGTCGGAACTCAAGGTGAATTTGGCGGGTTAGGCATCGAAGTCGGCATGGAAGATGGTCTGATTAAAGTCATATCACCGATTGAAGACACCCCTGCCTATCTTGCAGGCGTTAAAACGGGTGACTTGATTCTCAAACTGGATGACGCCCTGGTAAAAGGCATGTCACTGAACGATGCAGTCAAGCGCATGCGAGGCAAGCCTGGCAGTAAAATCATCCTCACCATCCTGCGCAAAAATGAGCATAAGCCGCTAATCATTACCGTGGTGCGTGCTGTAATCAAGGTGCAAAGCGTGAAGGCCAAACTGCTGGAACCCGGCTACGCCTTTGTTCGCATCACACAATTTCAGGAACACACCGGTGAAAATCTGTCTACTGCACTCGACAAACTGGTTAAAGACAACAAAGGCGCCTTGAAGGGCCTGGTTCTCGACCTGCGGAATGACCCTGGTGGCTTGCTGGACGGAGCCGTGGCAGTGTCAGCCGCTTTCCTGGCACGCGATGCATTAGTTGTCTACACCGAAGGCCGCACGGAAGAAGCGAAGATGCATCTGACCGCCTCACCCGAATATTATCTGCGCGGCAATTCAAAAAAAGACTATGAGAAAATCATACCAGCTTCAATCAAGAGCGTGCCCTTAGTCGTGCTTGTCAACGGCGGTTCCGCCTCGGCATCCGAAATTGTTGCGGGCGCCCTGCAAGATCACAAGCGTGCGGTAATCATGGGCACCCAAAGTTTCGGCAAAGGATCGGTTCAAACCGTTCTGCCTTTGGGTAACAACACTGCCATCAAACTGACAACAGCCCGATATTACACACCCGGCGGTCACTCTATTCAGGCCAAAGGCATCGTGCCGGACATCCTGGTCGAAGATCCTTCCTCATCAGGTTCAGACAGCGTGCTCAATCTGCGCGAGTCTGACCTTGACAAGCATTTGATCAATGACAAACAGGCGGACGATAAGGCTGACTTTTCTCGTAAAAGTGGCTCTGACCCAAAAAATAACTCGGAGAAGTCTGCTCCTGTTGAGTTTGGCACAAAGAATGACTATCAACTCAATCAGGCGCTTAACCTGCTTAAAGGCATGCAAATATTACAAGGCAAGTAAGCACTGTCGTATACAGGAGTAATCCATGAACAATTCCTACGATTTGGAGAAACGGCGTGAACTGTTGTTCACAGCAGAACCAGCCGATCAGGTTACCCGTGCACTGACAATACTGAAAGGGCTTGCCAACTTAAAAACCGAACGCACGGACAAGGCACATACACTGGAAATCCGCTACAACCTGCGAGACTACACCTTGGCAGGATTGGAACATGCGCTCGAACAAGAAGGATTCAATCTTGACCATAGCTTTTTACATCAAATTGGTCGCAATATCATTCACTATTGCGAAGATACCTGTCGCCATAATATGGAAATCC
The DNA here is from genome assembly GCA_002381565.1 of Gallionella sp. UBA4121. Taxonomy (GTDB): domain Bacteria; phylum Pseudomonadota; class Gammaproteobacteria; order Burkholderiales; family Gallionellaceae; genus Gallionella. Next base: position 1,558 of record DFWZ01000019.1, on the reverse strand, counting down.
GCGGCCATGTAACCAAGAAAAATGAAAAGGATGTTTTTGTTGAGGTATGTGGGCAGCACCCGCATAAGGAACACGCAGGCCAACCGCCCGAGCTGCGCGAATACGAATGAACGACTTGCAACTACAGCGTTACGGCCGGCACATCCTGCTTCATGAAATTGGTATTGAGGGTCAGCAACGAATACTGAACGCTAAGGTTTTAATTGTAGGGCTGGGCGGCCTGGGTTCTCCCGCCGCGTTATATCTCGCTGCCAGCGGAGTTGGTCAAATTATGCTGTGCGATCATGACTTGGTGGATCTGAGCAACTTGCAGCGCCAGATTGCGCATCGCACATCCACCATAGGTCAGACCAAGGTAAGTTCAGCCAAAGCGGCCATTCTGGACATCAATCCCGAAACAATTTGCGTGGAAATACCCTTGCGCGTCGACCCAGGCCAGCTCGATGATCTGGTCGCAGAAGTCGATATTGTGCTCGATTGCAGCGACAACTTTGCCACACGCTATGCCATCAACCGCGCGTGCCTGACGCACCAAAAACCTTTGGTATCCGGTGCGGCAATACTGTTTTCTGGGCAGGCGGCGGTATTTGATTTCAGCATGCCAGGCGCAGCGTGCTACAACTGTTTGTTCCCGGAAGATAGCGAATCTGAGGAATTACGATGCGCTACCACCGGTGTTTTCGCGCCTTTGACAGGTATCATCGGCACCATACAAGCGGCTGAAACACTCAAGCTGCTTGCAGGAATCAGCGCCGGCCTGTGTGGCAAACTGTTGACCGTTGATGCGTTTGATATGACCATCAAACAAAGTGCCTTTCAAAGAGATCCGAACTGCGCAGTCTGCGCAATCAAATAAGGATCTACATCGAATGACGCACCGATCGGCTGCATTCATCTGGATTTCCGCTTTTGTGGCAATAACTGAATTGTGCAAATGAAATCGCGCTTAACAATTAACGCTGACATAGTCAGAAATTTTTACATCTTCAGGAATACAACATGTCAAACCAAGATCAGGATCTACTACTTCGCCAGCTAGCTGACACCTTTATCAATGTTGCGAATGATCATGCCGAGACGCAAGACAATAATATTGTTAATACTGCTTTTATGTATGCTGCAGCTCGCTTTTGCGCATTTGTCGCTGCATCCAGGGCACTTAGTTTGGAAGATTTCCAGCAAAAACAATCACAGGGCATTGAATTCTTTACTGTTGAATTCAAACAAATGCTGGAAAACAATATGCGTAATTATGAAAAACAGTTTCAACCAACTGAGCAACTTCCATATGCTAAGTACATGAAAAAACATTAAATATTTTATGGCCTCTTGAGTTTTTCAGAGGCAATATATTTATATTGCATTTACACAAGTCCTCTCAAATTTCGTGGGCGTCTTGTGGCTTCGACCTTTTGTATTAATTTCTTCGGTGTCGTCACAAGACCTTCTCGGCGATAGTCGAGAAGGTCTTGCACTGCGTTCAAGCAGGTCAGAACGTTTCAAACCCCCAAACAAAAAACCCGGCACTAGGCCGGGTTCTTTGTTTGTAAGGAGTCTG
>DFWZ01000012.1:67047-74044 GCA_002381565.1 Gallionella sp. UBA4121 | reverse complement strand
CATCTGCCATCCGGTGAAATCGCCCTGGGGCAAGGGGTGTTTTAGCGCCTACCTGGGGGACGATCAGGAGCAGTGGAAGGCCTACGATGCAACCGAACTGGTCAACGCCGGGCACACCGCAATACCTGTATTGATCGATCAGGGCACCGATGATGAGTTTCTGACTGAACAACTGTTCCCGCAGGATCTGCAGGCGGCCTATGCAAAACAGGGCGGGTCTATCACGCTGCGCATGCAGGAAGGCTATGATCACAGCTACCATTTCATTGCCACCTTCATAGGAGAGCACCTGGCCTATCATGCAAAGGCGCTGCGGCGATAAATCTGTGTGGGCGCAAAATCAACCCGCCCGCGCATAAGCGCTGAGTACGAGCGTGTCAGGGGCTGATTTCGACTGAATCATCCGGCACGGGGTCGGTTCAGGTTATGAGAACTCAATTCATCCGGCAAGCGCATAGACATCATACTCATAATGGCTCCCTGTTTTTGTAATACAACGCTGACGTTGTAAATCAAAGCCGCAGGTTTGGTGGATTTACACATGAATCTGCGAATAATTTGAGGAGGCTGGAATAATTATTTAGCTTGATGTCGCGCTCTGCCAATGACAAAGAGCGACATTCAGGTTAGGCACACGGCCGCACTTCATGTCGCCATATTATTCGCCATAAAGCGGCAGTTCATGGTGGCAGTAAGACTCACCGTCAAGGTTCGGAAATATTGATCCGTGTCTAGCTGGTGTAAAATGGCGTGTGTTCCAGGTACGCCTTGTGGGATGATGCAATTAAATCGGGCCGTTGCCAAAGGAATGAAACCGGAATTAATATGACTTTTAATTTTTCACCACAACCTGGCCCAAGGGAGCGTCAACTGCAACGCAGGTTGAATAACCCCCTGTTCGGTGCTTCCGCTGCGATCACACAATCAGCGATTCAGGCAGCCCGGCAACAGGATCAGCTTGCCATGCAACAGTTTATGGAGCAGTTCCGTGATTTGGTTCAGCGTATAGTCACGCTGGACAAAAATGTTGAAAGCGATGTTATCCTGCTGTTAAAAGCGCAGTTGGAGCATCATTACGCAGTGTGTACGGGCCTTCCAGGCCAGCCTGTTGCGATACAGGATGCCATCAAAAAATTGATCAATACAATCAGTTCGACATTGCGTAGCGCATCAAAAGATGATCCCCCGGCGCTGGAAAAGTTAAGTACCGATGAGGCGCACACGGCGCTTCATCTTCAACTGTGCGATCACCTGATTGTTTCTGACATCCTGAACCCGGATGAGGTGATCCGTGACGAAGAGCATATACCCTCGCTGCTAAATGAGTCGGAAGAGGCGCTGCAGGCAGCGATGGCATTGTTCCCGCCAGAGCGCGTCAGGACTCTGGTTGATGAGGGGCGGGTTTTGCTGGAAAAAACTGAAGCAGAGGGGCACAGTTTGCCCCAAGCGTGGCTGCGACTTGCGCAAATGAAAAACTGGTTGCAGGAAGAATAACAGGAGGCAGCTATCCGAAAAATAGCAACAGCAGCCAGTCGACCTTGATATTTAATCAGGTTCGCGGCACCATGCGGCTATAGAGATAATTTTCTACAGATTCGTTGGCCTATTCATTCCATCACGAGATATCACATGCTCCAGATGTTGTTTTTGAGTCAGTGATGATAACTTGATCGGAAAGCATTTTTTAATGGGTAATCCTGAATCTGATCACTCAATAGCCTCCTGGGATTCCCCGTCAAAGGATCGCTATATTGAAATAAAGATCAGACGCAACACGCTGATTGCATTTTTTATATCGCTGGTAATACATGGTGTCGTGCTGTTTGTCTTTTCTATGAAGAAGCTGGCAGTGACAGCGTCAGTTGCCAATCAGCCCCCAAAAAACATGAGTGTTCGCATTGCAGGGCTGCCCTCGAAGAAATCACTGACCGTAATATCACTCAAGGAAATAAAGCCGAAAAAGCCAGATGTGAAACCAAAACCAAAATTACCGACGCCTTCAGAAATAGCGGCGAAAAATAATAAGATCATTGCAGCGCCCCGCCCCGTTTTTACAACGCCTGCAGAAAATAATGCTCCTACAGATTTGATGTCTTATATTAAGTCTAAAAGAGAGCGCGCCCAAGACCTGGAGGATAACGCGGCCAGAGAAAATGCCGCTGCGAGTGCAAATGCTCGTCGGCCATCAGCCGAAGAGTTAAGAGATGCAAATATCAAACGCAATTTGCAACAGCCTGGGACCAGCGGGATTTTTGAGATTAGAAAGATTGCATTCAGAACAGGTCGATTTAGTTTTAAAGGCTGGAAAAATAACGACAGCAATCCTCGGCTGGAAATCATCGACGTAGAGGCTGGTGCAGATGACAATATTAATCTGGCCATCGTTAAAAAAATGATTGAAATTATTCGGCGAGAATATAAGGGCAACTTTAACTGGGAGTCCCAACGCCTGGGGCGAGTCATTGTCCTGTCTGCCCGTATAGAGGATAACGCTGGGCTGGAAGCGTTTTTAATGCAGGAGTTTTTCACGGCACAAGAATTTTACCCGCGTCCATAGTTTTACGCGGGAAAGCAATCTGCCGGCAAAGGCCATATTTCGCTAATCGAGCAGGCTCCCGGTATAAATTCTAAATCGGTGCGCCAATCAGAACTGTTGAATTGCCAGCCCCGGACCGGTTGAGCGTCCGGATGCGGTCAGGTGCGCGTCTGCGACTTCACAATGCTCATCGCCGTTGCCACCATCGACCCCATGTCCGCCAGATTGCCCGGCAGAATCAAGGTATTGCCTGTCTTGGCGACATTGCCGAACGCTTCTACATATTTTTCCGCAACCTTGAGATTGACCGCATCCATGCCGCCGGGAGACTGGATGGCTGCCGCAACCTGTTCGATCGCCTGCGCGGTCGCGGCAGCGACTGCCTTGATGGCTTCAGCCTCTCCCTGTGCCGTGTTGATCGCCGCCTGTTTCGCGCCTTCCGAACGCTGGATAAAGGCTTCGCGCTCACCCGTGGCAATATTGATCTGTTCCTGCTTGCGTCCCTCTGATGCCGCAATCAGGGCGCGCTTCTCGCGCTCGGCGGTGATCTGTGCCTGCATGGCGTGGAGAATTTCCTTCGGCGGCGTCAGATCCTTGATTTCGTAGCGCAGCACTTTGACTCCCCAGCTGGTGGCGGCCTCATCCAGTGCGGCGACTACGGCTCGGTTGATGTCGTCACGCTCCTCGAAGGTCTTGTCCAGTTCCATCTTGCCGATGACTGAACGCAAGGTAGTCTGGGCTAACTGGGTAATCGCCATGATGTAATTGCTGGTGCCATAGGACGCCAGCCTGGGGTCGGTCACCTGAAAGTACAGGATGCCGTCCACCTGCAATTGCGTATTGTCACGTGTGATACAGACCTGACTGGGCACATCCAGCGGCACCTCCTTGAGCATGTGCTTGTAGGCGACCCGGTCGATAAACGGAATGACGATATTGAGGCCCGGCGACAGCGCCGCATGAAAGCGCCCCAGACGCTCAATCACCCAGGAATTTTGCTGAGGCACCACCTTGAGCGCTTTGACGATAAAGATGATGGCAGCAGCCAGTATGAACAGTGAAATTTCCATGATTTTCTCCTCAGTGCTGCGGTTTGCGATGCGTCAAAACCAGGCTGGAACCGCGCAACTCCTTGATGTAGAAGGTGCCGTCACGCGGCATGTCGGCAGATGCAGGCTCTGCATCCCATTCGGCACCCCGGTATAAAACGCGTGCCTTGCCACTCTCAAGCCAGGTCAGTATCTCTACCGGCTGCCCTATATCCAGGCTGGCGCCAGCCACCTCGCTGGTTTGAGCGCTCCTCCAGCGCCGCAATATCATCGTGCCAGCCATCACCGTCAGCGCGCAAAGCATCAGTTGCCATGCCATGCTCGCAGAGAACAAGGCAGCCAGACCGGCCACGGCCATCGCGATGGATACCACCAGCAGGTAAAAGGTACCCGTTGCCATTTCCAGACCCAGCAGTACCAACGCCAGCAAAAACCAGTAACTGTAAATTGCCATGACTTCCCCTTATTCGTGCCTGTCAGGCCGTTCAGGCAAGCAGCGTTTGATTGTATCCGCTTTTGCCGCGCATGCCTTAAAACCGCTCATGCGGCATCAGATAACGCCAGAAACCGGGCTGCAACTTGGCCATGGACACACGTCCGATGCGGATGCGCTTCATGGACAGCACCGTAAGACCTGCGGCCTGGCAACTGTGTGCGATCTGTCCGGGTATGACACCCTTGAGGGCGAAGCGCAACCGTGTCTCGTTCTGCCAGCTGACCTTGATCGGCGGGAGGGCGCGGCCATTGAACTTGATGCCGTGATTGAGCAGCTTGAGTTCCTCCGGCGTAAGAGAACCTGCCACTTCCACGATGTATTCCTGTTCGATGGTTGCGGCTTCATCTGTCAGCTTGCGCGATACCCGGAAGTCCTGGGTAAATACGGTTAAGCCGCTGGCATTTCTCTCCAGAGGCGTGCATGCCGTCAATCGGAAAAAGTGCTGGCGGAGCGGGTGGATGCCGGAATGGTCTTCAGGCGAGTGCGTGTCGGCGCAGAGATGTCTGGGGCTGGTATCCATGTCAGCGGGCTGGTGAAACAGAATGGTCACAGGCTCAATCGGGGTGAGATTGGCATCGGGGTGAAGTTCGACTATCTGTTCCGATACCATGAATTGCGGCTCTTCCACCACCTGCCCATCAACCGTTACCCAGCCGCCTGCGATATAAAGCTCTGCCTCGCGGCGCGAGCAGCAGGAGAGTTCGACAAGGCGTTTTGCGAGACGGACGGGTTCGGTCATGAAAGTGCATTCTAAAAAGCCAGGAGTCGCATTGTAAACGCTCAGGTCGGATTATCCGCTGTAAAATGATCATATGGATACCATTAAAAAATCAGCAAGCCGTCCGGCACTTGAGGGCATCACTTTAGAGACCATCATCACGGAGCTATCCGAAAACATGGGCTGGGAGGCGATGGCGGCCATCGTGCCAATACGCTGCTTCACGCATGATCCCAGCATCAAATCCAGTCTGAAGTTTTTGCGAAAGACGCCGTGGGCGCGCACAAAAGTCGAGCAGTTGTATTTGCAGCAAGTCCGGTTTTAGATTCAGTCTTCAGCGTCAATCACGGGGCTGGCTTCGGCAAGAAGGTTCTTCACGTCATCCTCGTTGAGATTGAGCAGGTGCAGACAGGCCGGCCCCAGTTTGATCCATTCTTCGGTAAAACAGAGTCCCGAATGTTGCTGCAACAGGTGCTCGGCCAATTGTGCGACTGCAATCATCTGACGGCTGTTCAGTGAGGGGGGGATGGACGGGGTGGTCAGGATTTCAACATCGTGGTGGTGGCGGATCGACAGGATGGTTTCATCGGGGAGGCGCCAGCTTTGCGCCAGCAAGTAGCCTACGACGGCATGATTGGTGGGCAGGGTGCGGCCTTCTGTCTCGGTAAAGCTGCGGGCAGTGTCATGGTTGGCCTCGCTCAGGATATCAATGTAGCCCGGAATGCGGGTTAGCAGAATGGGTATGCCGCAATCGCGAAACAGTCCGAAGGTGTAGGCGTCGTCAGCGCGTAACGTGTTGTTCGTGACCCGCTGTGTGAGCCAGCCTGAAAGTCGGGCGATGCGGGTCGAGGTATCCCAGAAACGTTCAAGGTTGGGCGAGATGGGGAAAGCGCGCCGCATAATGATGCCGGCAATCGCTTTGCTTGCGACCTGAAGACCAAGCACGATCAAGGCTTCCCTGGATGAATGCACGCGACCGCGAAAGCCGAAGTAGGGTGAGTTGGTGATGTTGATCAGGCTGGCGGCGAGGGCTACATCGGCAGAGATAATACTGGACAGATAGTTGAGATCGGGTTCGTTCTTCTGCATTTCTGCGCTGATGCGGTTGAGAATTGCCGGGCAGGGAGGGATGCCGATTGTGTACAACGAGCTTGCCAGTTGCGTTTCGACAGAGGAATTAGGTATTGTCATTTTCTGTTCTGTAACCAGGTTAACAGGGCATCTTCCGGCATTGGGCGGGCGTGAAGGTAGCCCTGTATGACGTGAACGCCGGCGTCAAGCAATGAGTCGAGCTGTGCCCGGTTTTCAACGCCTTCCGCAACAACCAGCATGCCCAGATCCTCACCAAGCCGGGCGATCGCCTTGACCACGGAGAATGCGCGCTGGTCGTGTGGCAGGGCGACGACAAAGGCGCGGTCAATCTTGAGTTTGTGGGCATTGATGTCTTTCAGTGTTGCCAGGCACGAATAGCCTGTGCCGAAATCATCGATGGCGATTTTGACGCCGGTCTCCTGTGCTGCGCGCAGATTCGTCTGAACGATGCTGGAGTTGTCCATGAACAGCGATTCGGTGAGCTCCAGTTCAATCAGTTCAGGATTGACGTTGGCGCAAAGCAGCGCGGCATGGAGTATCTGCGGAAAGTTGTGCGCAGCGAACTGCGCACGGGAAACGTTGATGGACACCGGTGTGCGTTGCCCTGCCGTGTCAAGACGATGGGCAAAGCGGGCGCCCTCGAGCAAAATCCATTCCCCAAGGCGAAGAATCAAACCGGTTTTTTCGGCGATAGGGATGAATTCGCCGGGCGAGAGGTCGTGGCTTGTACAGCGCAACAGCGCCTCGACGGACACGATGCGATCATCGGAATCGAGGCTGGGCTGGTAGTGCAGGTTCAGTCCGCCTTGCTCAATGGCCAGATGCAGCTTGTGCTCGAGTTGAAGTTCGTGATGGGCCAGATGGATGCCAAATCGCCCCGGTATAGGTTCGGAACCTGATGAGACGACCACACGTCCCCCCCCCGCATGTTTGGCCAGGCTCATTGCACGATCGGCACGCTCAAGGCAGGCGGATAGCATCTCGTTGTCTTCGAGCGTTGCAACGCCCAGGCTGGCGGACGGGTGGAGCAGCAAATTGTTTAAGGGCAGGGGGATTTGAATTTCGTTCAGTAAAGCACAGGCGAGTTGGTGGGCCAGTTCGATATC
>DFWZ01000012.1:19799-66907 GCA_002381565.1 Gallionella sp. UBA4121 | reverse complement strand
ATCACCATGTCGCCCCCCTGATGGCCGAAGGACTCATTGACCTGTTTGATGCGATCCAGCGCAATCCAGACGATGGAGAGCGGGCATTTATGCGTGTCCCGGGATGCCAGCTGTGAGATATTCTCAAAACAGTCAGTACGGTTGAGAAAGCCGGTAATTGGATCGTTCAAGGGTTCTTGCACGTTTCGGTTAATAAGGGGTAGCATGCCGATAGCTTAGTTGGCCACTCAGGTTGTTGTCAAGGCGCGCGTGACATGAGGATCAGCCCCGGTATTTTGTCAATTTTTCAGGCGCTTGAAAACAGGAGGGATATGCTCCATTTAACTCTCCAAGTACCCAATTTATGGAGATCATGATGAAGCGAATTTTTCTGTTTATATTGACTAATCTGGCGGTCGTATTCGTGATCAACATCACCTTGCGCCTGCTGGGGGTTGATCGCGTGCTGGATCGCGGTGGCGCGATCAATTTCAACGCGCTACTGGTGATGTCGCTGGTCATTGGTTTTGCCGGTTCCATTATTTCCCTGTTCATGTCCAAGTGGTCGGCCAAACGCATGGTGGGCGCACAGATCATTACTGCCCCAAGTGATCCGACCGAACGCTGGCTGGTCGAGACCGTCCGCCGTCAGGCGTTGTCCGCCGGTATCGGCATGCCGGAAGTGGCGATTTACGATGCGCCGGATGTGAATGCCTTTGCCACCGGCTGGAATAAAAATGATGCACTGGTTGCAGTGAGTACGGCGTTGTTGCACAGCATGAGCCGCGATGAGGCGGAAGCGGTGCTGGCGCACGAAATCAGCCATGTCGCAAACGGCGATATGGTGACGCTGACGCTGATCCAGGGGGTGGTGAATACCTTCGTGGTGTTCTTCTCCAAGTTGTTCGGGATATTTGTGGATTCCATGTTGCGCAAAGACGGCGAAGAGCGCGGCCCCGGTATCGGTTCCTTTATCGCAGAAATCGTAGCCCAGCTGGTGCTGGGTGTGTTAGCCAGCATCATCGTGATGTGGTTCTCGCGCCATCGCGAATTTCGCGCCGATGCGGGGGGAGCTGCCCTTGCCGGTCGTGAAAAGATGATCGCAGCTTTGGAGCGCCTGAAGATCAATCACGAGCAGGTTTCTCTGCCACGGGAGATGGCTGCATCCGGCATATCAGGCGGCACTGGCATGAGCCGATTGTTCATGACCCATCCGCCGCTGGAAGAGCGCATCGCCGCCTTGCGTGCGGGACGCTAGGTTTATTCCCGCGCAGCCCGACTGCTCTTCCAGATTGACATGATCAGCCACAGGCCGCCGATTACTGCGCTGATAAAGCCGAACAGACCTAAAATTGGCAGGCCAAACAGGCTGGGGCCGCCAGGCACGGTCATGACGATGGAGGAGCCTACGATCAGTGCGGCGACGACGATGCCGACTACCATCCGGTTAGCGGCACTGTCGAGCTGGTTGCCGACATGTCTCAGGTTGGTGACATCAATGTGGATTTCCAGTCTGCCGCGGCGTGCCGCGCGCAGCAGCCGGGAGAGGTCGTGGGGCAGGCCTGCGATCAGTGACAATGCCTCGCCTACAGCGCGCCCTCCGCGTTTGATGAGTGCGGATGGCGTGTAACGCGCGCGCAATAACTGCTCCAGCATCGGCATGGCTTCGCCTGCGATATCGAAATCGGGATCGAGTTCTCGTCCCATGCCCTCCAGAGAAACAAAGGCCTTGATCAGCAGCGCCAGGTCTGCGGGCAGCATCAAATGATGTTGCCGCAGGATGGCCACCATGTCGGAGAGCATGCTGCCCAGGCTGAGTTGTTTCAACGGCAGGCCGTGATATTGATCCAGGAAGGCCTGGATTTCCAGTGTCAGTCCTGCCTCATCCTGTACGCCGTCGCCTGTCCAGTCGAGCAGCACATCAAGAACCTGTTTGGGTTCATGTTGTACCAGTGCCAGCAGCAATCTGATCAGCTGCTCACGGCGTTCATCGGTCAGCCGTCCCACCATGCCGAAGTCGATGAAGGCAATGCGGTTGCCGGGTAAGTAGAACACGTTGCCGGGGTGTGGGTCAGCGTGGAAAAATCCGTCCTCGACGATCATCTTCAACACGGCGTGCGCGCCGCGCCGGGCGAGCAGCTTGCGGTCGAGGCCGGCCTCATCGACTGCCTGAAGTCGGCGTCCCGGGATGCCATCGATGTATTCCTGCACGCATACCCGCTCACCGGTCCACTGCCAGTAGACGCGGGGGATGACGATGAGCGGCGTATCGGACGCCGTATCGGGCGTGCCTTGATAATGGGCAAAATTTTGCGCGATATGTTCGGCGTTGCGGCATTCAATGGAAAAATCAAGCTCGCGCCGCAGCGACTGGGCAAACTGACGCACCACTTCCTTGGGACGGAAGCTGCGCAGTTCCGGGCTTTCGGACTCGGCCAGTTCCGACAGTCGCATCAGCCAGCGCAGGTCGGCTTCGATCACAGGACGGATGCCCGGGCGGCGCACCTTGATGACCACTTCGCTACCGTCCTCCAGACGGGCACGGTAAACCTGCGCGATGGAGGCTGCGGCCAGCGGCTGAGCATTGAAATAGGCGAATATCTCTTCGGGAGGGGCACCCAGGTCTTCACCCAGTTGTTCGCGTATCTCGGCATAGGGAACCGGAGGCGCGCTGTCCTGGAGCTTGCCGAATTCGGCAATCCATTCGGGTTCGAACAGATCAACACGGGTGGCAAGCAACTGACCGAGCTTGACGAATGTCGGCCCCATCTCCTCCAGCGCCCGCCGTACACGGGTGGGCGCGGGCAGGTGTGCATACTCTGCCGCATTGCTGCGGTGCAACACTTGCCCTGCACGTTCAAGCGCGTGGGTCAGTCCCATGCGGGCGACGACATCGCCAAACCCGTAGCGGATCAGGATGGCGGCAATATCCTGCAAGCGCGACAGGTCGCGCACCGCCACCAGTGCCTGTAACAGCATCAGCCTTCCTTGCCATGCACACCAGGTTTGACGTGCTCTGCGACCCCGGTGAGCACGCCGGCGGCGATCTGGCGCAGCAGATCCGACGTGGCGTGTGCCAGATGCAGGCCTGCAACCGCCTGAGTGCGGCCTGCCGCGCCCAACTGGTGTGTGATGACGGCCAGTGTGTCTTTGATCTGTGCGCCAACAGCGGAGCCCTGGGTGCGGGTGTGTGCTGTCAGGTCATGCAGGATTTCCCCCGCCGCGTCCTTGGCGCTTGATGCGGAGGTTTGCAACGTTTCCAGGAGCATGGCCTCAAGGCTTTCCAGATCGGCTCTGGCGCGGGCCAGATCCTCTCCGGAAAATTTCTGCGCGCGGCCCGCGGCTTCTTCAACAGCGAGTCTGGTGGCACTGGCCACCTGAGCCAGCGCCCCGTCAAGACCTTCGACAGCCTGTTTGAGTTGTGTCCGGGCGGCGCCTGTCTGTGCAGCGGACAGGTTTAATTCTTTTTGCACGGCGGCTCGCGCACCGCGCAGCACACTGGCTGCGATTTGCCGCAAGGATTCGATGTCCAGCGAACGTGCGCTGATCCGGCGCAAGGTGAGCTGTCTGACCTGTTCCTGCACGTCGTGACCCTGTTCGATGGCGTTCTTTACATCGGCTTCCAGTGTATCGTTTTGCATGATATTTTTCCCTTATCAATGAGTCATTAATCAAGAATTCAACTGGCTGTATCTTACTCCTGCTTAGGGCCGGCGGCAGCGTTAAGGCAGAATTCGGCAAGCTGTTCCAGAATTCGCTGCAGCGCCCGATTGGCGGCCAGCACACCGCCGTAGGCGTCGTCGCTGTCGGCAGTTTCGGTTTCATCGAACAGCTTTGCTGCGATGACTCGCTTGTCCTTCATGTCTATCAATTGTGCGCGCAATGTCAGCTGTATCCGGCTGGGTCTGGCCGAAAAATTCTGTTGCAGCCTGATCAGTTCGGTATCAAGGCGCAGGTCTGCGGGTATCATGCCCGGGGTCTGCACGACGGCGCGGAAGTCCGGTTCCAGCGCGCGCATCAGCAGCGGCATCAGCATCCTGGGTGGGGTGTCCACCCAGCGATGGGTCGCGTAGTATTCCAGGGTCAGCGGCTGGCGCAGATAGGCCATCTGCGGTGTATCGAATCCGGGGCGGCCCACAGGCTGGCTGATCGCCAAAACCTGCTCACGAGGCTGCGACAATAGCTGTTTGGCAGGTTTAGCATCGAGCAGGTAGAGGTGCGTGCTTTCCACTGTCGGCGCCTGTAAAGCGGTGCAACCGGCGAGCAGCGTGGCTATTGTCCAGCAGGCAAGATATTTGTTTATGTTCATTACGGGTTTCCTCGCATAACGGCCAGCTTATGATGCACATCATTCCCCCGGGCCGCGTGTTGCGGCGGCCTTGCCGTGCAACAGCATGCTCGGGTTTTGTTCCATCTCACTACTGACACGTCGCAGCGAAGCGGTCAAATCACGCAATTCCTCCACCAGCTGGTGGATTTCCGGCAGCGTCTCACTGGTGAATTGTCGTGTGCTGTCCATTGTGGCACGCGTGCTGATACCGGCTCGCTTAACCTCGTCAGACATGTGATCAAAGGCATCTGCACTGTGTTGTATGCGAATCGCCAGTTGAGGCAGTTCCCCGCTCAGTCGCGCGGTGTTCTCCATCGTGCGCGCCGCGTTGCTCAGGCCGGAATCAATCGTGGCCTGGCGTGCTGCCAGGGTGTGCGACAAGATCTCAATATCCGCCAGGGTGTGGCCGATGGCACGGCGGTTATCCTCATTGAGCAAGGCGTTAATATTGTCAGAGGTGCGGTTCAGATTGGTGAGCAGCGCCGTGACCGATACATCAAGGCGTGTCATCAGCGATGGACCGGTTTTAATCACCGGAAATTCTTCGCTACCCAGCTTTTTCAGGGGTGGGGCATTGCGGCTGCCGCCGGTCAGCTCGATAAAGGTGAGGCCGGTCAGTCCATGTGTCTGGAGCAGGGCTACCGTATCCACCTTGATCGGTGTGCCGTGCTCGATGTTCAGCGTCAATTGCACCTGTTCGACGTTGTCCGGTGCGAGCGTGATTTTCTGTACCCGCCCGACCTCCACACCCCGGTAGCGCACCGGCGCATTGAGATTCAGTCCGGCAACTGATTCCTTCATGTAGGTCTGGTAGACATCATACACAGTGCGATAGGATTTTCCGCTGCTGAACCACAGCACGCCGCCCATCAGCGCCGTGACGAGCAGCAGTACGAAGAGACCTACCAGGGTAAAATTTACTTTTTCTTCCATGCCTGCTCACTCGCAGCGCGCCCGCGCGGCCCGTAAAAATAGTCCCGGATAATCGGATGATCCATTTTCGATAATTCGGTCATGGTGCCAACCCCCAAAATATGCCCCTCACCCAGCACAGCGACACGATCCGCCACACGCCACAGCAGGTCAAGATCGTGCGTGACCATCATGATGGTCAATCCGAGCGCATCATGCAAGCGCCTGATCAACTCGTCTATGCCGGTGGCGCTCAAGGGATCGAGGCCTGCTGTGGGTTCATCGAGAAAAAGCAACTCAGGATCAAGCGCGATGGCGCGTGCCAGCGCCGCCCGTTTGCGCATCCCGCCGCTCAACTCGCCCGGATATTTGTCGCCTGCATCAGGTGGCAATCCGGTGAGGGCAATCTTCAGTGCGGCGACCTCATGCATTAATTTTGCACTGATCTGCGTGTGTTCTTTGAGCACCATCTCGACATTTTCGGTGACTGTCAGCGCACTGAACAGCGCGCCCCGTTCGAACATCACCCCGAAACGGCGGCGCAAAGGCCACGCCTGTTCGTCGTTCATGCCGATGACTTCGTGACCAAACACTTTGATTGAACCCGAGACAGGCTGTTGCAGCAGCAAGATGGTGCGCAATAATGTGGACTTGCCGCAACCGCTGCCTCCCACCAGCGCGAAAATCTCTCCTGGCATAACCGTCAGGCTGATGTTGTCGTGTACCACGTTATTACCGAAGCTGCTGTGCAAATTGCGGATGTCGATGACCGGCTCGTTATTGAGATTCTTGCGCAGCAAGTCATTGTCCCTCTCTGCCGCTGGAGGGAGAGAGTCAGGAAAGAGGGCGCCGGGCGGTGCGTCAATCATATCTTCAGCCAGTTAAACACGATGGAAAACAATGCGTCTGACAAAATTACCAGGAATATCGCCTGTACTACGCTCATCGTGGTCTGCCGTCCGACACTGTCGGCGCTGCCCGTCACCTGAAACCCCTGGTAGCATCCGACCAGCGCGATGATGGCTGCGAATACCGGTGCTTTGCCTATGCCGGTCAGAAATGAAGACAGGCTGACTGCATCGCCTAATCGGTCCAGGAATACGTCGAAGCTGACATCGAGCTTGGAACGCGCCATGATCATGCCGCCGAATACGCCTGTGATATCGGCATAAACTGTCAGCAGCGGCAAGGCGATGACCAGCGCTACCAGTTTGGGCAGCACCAGCAATTCTGTCGGTCCGACACCGATGGTGCGCAACGCGTCAATTTCCTCGGTGACTTTCATGGTGCCGATTTGCGCCGCATAGGAGGAACCGGATCGCCCGGCGACGATGATGGCGGCCAGCAGCGGGGATAGCTCGCGCAGCATGGATAAGCCTACCAGATCGGCAATGAATATATTGGCGCCGAAGCGCTGCAATTGATCTGCGCCCTGATAGGAGATGACAAGGCCCATCAGGAAGGATAACAGGCCGACGATCGGCAGCGCCTGAAACCCGGCGGTCTGTAAGTTGCGGAGTATGGCGCGCCAGCGGATGCGGTGGGGCTGAGTCAAAGAGTGCATCAGGATGATAGCGGTTACGCCGACAAAGGACAGCATGCCGTAGAGCCCGTGGAGGCCGCGCCAGGACTGTCTGCCCATGCGAGCCAGTAAATTGGGCAGGGCGGGCGGGGGTGTTAGGGGTCTTATTGTGCTGGAAGCGATCAAATGCAGCAAGGCATCGAACTCCGGCCGCAAGCCGATAAACATCACTTTTTGTCCGCGTGCTTCCAGTTCATGAACGGTGCGCTGCAGCAGCCATGCGCCGGATGTGTCCAGTGCTGACAGCGCCGAGCAGTCGAATACCAGATCGCCCGTTTCGGGCCAGGTGATTTGTGTCAGGTGTGCTTCGAGCTGGGCGATTTCCCGAATAATCCAGAAGCCTGAGCAGCGCATGGATGAACCATCCATAGCGATTACCATCCGGGCGGATTTTTCGTCTGTCTGAGCTGCGAATTCCATCAATGGCTAGCTCCGTGGGAGTGCGTAAGACTGGCTGCTGGGCAAAATTATCTGCGCAATTGGGCAATAGATCAAATGATTCAGGCGGACGGGAAAAAGCCAGGTAAAACCTGGCTTTTTTTAACTCAGTTATCTGACGTGTGTCAGGGGGCCGCCGGCGGTTGAGACGGCGTGGCCGGAGGCGCAGACGGCACGGGCTCATCTTCGGTATCCAGGCTGTCGTCTTCATACGGATCATGCGGCGGATTTCCGTCATAGACCAGGCTTTGCCGTCGCTGCAAGTAGGCATCGCGGATGAAGGCATAGCGATCCAGCATGGCGCCTTCCATTATTTTCTCGTCGGCCAGCAATTGCGCGCGGCGATTGACCATATTGGTGAGATACAACTGGTTGCGGGTGCGAATCTTTGGCACGCCGCGGTAAATCGGGCTCGCATAGCTGTCTGCATAGAGCCCGATGCCATCCCTGAACGAGCTGGGTCCGAAGACTGGCAACATCAGATAGGGGCCGCTGTTGATGCCCCAATAGCCCAGTGTCTGGCCGAAATCTTCATTGTGTTTTTCCAGATGCATGGAGGCGACATCAACCAGTCCGCCGATACCGACGGTGGAGTTGACCAGTACGCGCATGCCGTCCGAGAAACCCTGGGTGAACTTGAATTGCAGCAAATCGTTTAGGGTCACGATAACGTCATTCAGGTTGGAAAAGAAATTTGTTACCAGTATTTTGCCGGTCACCGGCATGACTTTGTTATAGCCTTGTGCGACGGGCTTGGCGACGGCCTTGTCCAATGTGTCGTTAAACTTGTACACCCCGCGGTTAAATGGTTCCAGCGGATCGGACGGATTGTTCGCATGTGTGGCGCAACCGGTCACCGCGAGGGTCGTGAGTACAATAAAAATACGTAAGAGGTTCATTTTGTGTCTCAGTGCAGAAAAATTTCAGTGATTATAGCGCGGTTGCACGGACAGGGACGTCATGCCGGACAGGTGACAATTCACCTGTATGCAAGCTGAATGTGCCACTGGATCGCTCAGCAAAGTAATGCTCCAGACTGTAGCGCACCGGGCGGAAGGCTAACTCATCCCAGGGGATTTCTGCCTCACGGAACAGTTTTACCTCAAGGCTTTCCTGTCCGGGTCCAAAATTCAGATCGAGCAGTTCTGCCCGGAACAACAGGTGAACCTGGTCGATGTAGGGCAGACTGTACATCGAATACAAATCAATGATTGCGATACGCGCGCAGGCTTCTTCCAGCGTCTCGCGTATTGCCGCCTGAGCCGTGCTTTCACCATTTTCCATGAAACCGCCCGGCAGTGTCCACTTGCCATATTGTGGTTCGATTGCGCGGCGGCATAGCAGCACTTTATCCTCCCATACGGGAATCGAGCCGATCACCATCCTGGGGTTCTGGTAATGGATCGTGTTGCAAGCGGTACAGATGTGGCGTGCCCTGTTGTCATCAATGGGCGTGCGCAGCTCAACGGCGGCGCCGCAGGCGGAGCAGAATTTCATCTCCAGAACTGCCACCAGGGTGCAGGCGCTTTTCCAGTATTCTCGCCTTGTGCCGAAATAGTGTTGTTGGCCAGCACCTGTTGGGCACCGTCGCGCAACTCGGGCAAGCCCATCGCATCATAGGCCTGCACCATGATTTTCAACGCTTTGCGCGTCGAGGGGCTGTTCGGATATTGCTTAAGGATGCCTTGCGCCCGGTTCACTGCGGCAATATACGCGCCGCGACGCAGGTAGTAGTCGGCGATGTGAAGTTCATGTCTGGCCAGTTCATTGACCAGATATTGCATCCGTACACGGGCGTCCGGTGCGTATTTGCTGTTCGGGAAACGCGTGATCAACGCTTTGAACGCGCTGAAGGAATCCTCCAGGGATTGTGAGTCGCGTTCAGAGGTGTCTTGACCCGCGATTGAACTTAGCACGCTGATTTCGCCGTTGAATGTCGCCAGTCCTTTGACGTAGTAGGCGTAATCGACATGCGGGTTGTTCGGAAACTGCTTGATGAAACGATCCGCTGTGGATATCGCAGGATCCGGTTCACTGGTGCGATAATAGGCGTAGGCCATTTCCAGCATCGACTGCTGCGCATACTGCCCGTAGGGAAAACGCGATTGCAGCGTTTCATAAGTTTTGATCGCATCAGTGAAGTTGCCGTCGTCCAGATCGGCTTTCGCCTTGTGGTAGAGCTCTTCTGCGGACAGATTTTTGCTTGCATCGGACGCTTCCCCGGTCGGCAGCGGGCTAAACATACTGCAAGCAGTTAACGTAAGTAACAAAAATACAGCTAAACTATGGCGCATGACTGAATCCGAAAAAAATATGCGCGATTATAACGCAAACACACCTGCCGACGATGTAATCCATTTTGTCGTGCCCGCCGATTGTGCCGGCCTTCGCCTCGACCAGGCGCTGGCCAAGTTGTTGCCGGAGTACTCGCGCAGTCGCCTGCAAGAGTGGGTTGTCCGGCAGCAAGTGCTGCTGGATGGCGCTCCCGCCATCTCCAAGCAAAAAGTATGGGGCGGCGAAAAGCTGGAGGTGCTGCCGCAAGTCCAGATATCCGACCAGCCTTATCTGGCCGAAGATATTCCGCTGGACATCGTTTATGAAGACGATGAACTGCTGGTGATCAACAAGCCGGTTGGCCTCGTGGTGCATCCGGGCAGCGGCAACTGGCATGGCACGTTGCTGAATGCGCTGCTGCATCATGCACCGCAGCTGGCGGGTGTGCCGCGCGCCGGTATCGTACACCGTCTGGACAAGGATACCAGCGGCTTGCTGGTGGTGGCCAAGACGCTGATTGCGCAAACCAATCTGGTGCGCCAATTGCAGGAGCGCAGCGTGAAGCGCGAATACCTGGCGCTGGTGCATGGGGAGTTGCAGCATGGCGGTTATGTGGATGAGCCGATAGGCCGGCATCCTTCGAATCGCGTCAAAATGGCGGTGATTGAAACCGGCAAGGATGCGGTGACGCATTACAAAGTCGAAAGAGCGTTTTCGAGTTGTACGCTGTTGCGTTGTACTCTCGAGACCGGGCGCACCCACCAGATTCGTGTCCATATGACCTATCTCAGACATCCTCTGGTGGGTGACAGCGTGTATTTGAAGGGCCCGCAGAAATGCGTGCCGCAATTGCGTGATTTGCTGACCCGGTTTCCGCGTCAGGCGCTGCATGCGACTCGTCTGGCGCTTGAACATCCGGTCACGGGTGAAATGATGGAGTGGCATGTGCCGCTGCCGGAAGATATGCAGCAGCTGCTCAGGCAAATCAAGAGTGTGCTGGATGAGCAGGAATGATCATCTGATCATTCCTGACTGGCCTGCGCCGTCCAATGTACGGGCGATGCAGACCACAAGGCAGGGGGGCGTCAGCGCATCTCCCTATGACAGCCTCAACCTGGGTCTGCATGTGGGCGATTCGTCGCTGGCGGTGGAACGGAACCGCATGTTGCTGAACACTGTGTTGCCCAGTGAACCGGTATGGCTGGAACAGGTGCATGGCACGGTGGTAGCAGATGCCGACAGGGCGGGCTGCATACCGCAAGCCGATGCCTGCATTGCGCGGCGGGGTGTGTGCGTGGTGATGACGGCCGATTGCCTGCCGGTGTTGCTGTGCGATAAAGCCGGCAGTGTGGTGGCGGCAGTGCATGCCGGGTGGCGTGGCCTGGCAGCAGGCGTGGTCGAAGCGGCCGTCCTTGCGATGGAAGTGGCACCGGAGAATCTGATGGCGTGGCTGGGGCCTGCGATCAGCCAGCCGGCATTTGAAGTGGGTGTTGAGGTGCGTGCGGCTTTTCTGGACGCCGACCCCGCAGCGGCTGCTGCCTTTATTCCGGGCGAAAATGGTAAATGGCTGGCCGATATTTACGCCCTGGCGCGCAGGCGATTGAATGCGCTCGGTATTACACGGATTTACGGCGGCGATCGTTGCACTTACCGGGAGTCAGATCTGTTTTTCTCTTACCGTCGTGACGGTGTGACCGGCCGCATGGGCACATTCATCTGGCTGGAAAGGCCGCAGCCAGACGCCCGTTCTTAGAGGCCAGTGGTTGCGGGAACTGTGCGTACTTTCGTTTCGCCGGCTGACATTTTTCATGTGATGGGGCGGGAAGTTTTAATAACGCACTATTTTAGTTGACTTAAAATAAATACCTCAGTAGGATGGTCAACATCCAGCTCAACTCCCTATCCCCCTTTGAGCCGGTGTGCAGGCACCCCCCTGCTCGACTATCCCCCAGGTTTAGGCCTGGGGGATTTTTTATATGCGGTTTTCAGCTCGCCACAAGTTTTTCCACCATGCTGCGCAGTGCTGCCACTTCTTCACTGAGTCGCGCCACATCGGCTTGCAGTTTGGCAACGGTGTCGGTGTCAGCGTGGCGCTGTGATGCGGCGACACTGAGTGCTTCTGTATCCACCGCGCCGCACAACAGATGCGCCCATCGGTGTTCGCGCGAGCCCGGCAGTTTTGGCAGTTTGACGACCCAGGGTGTTTCAGATTCGCCCAGTTCCGCCAGAAAGGCCTCCACCGAGGAGATGTCGCCAAACGGGTGCAGTCGGTCGCAATTCGTGCGCAACTCACCCGCCGTCTGCGGGCCGCGCAGCATCAGAATCGCCAGCAATGCAACAGACTGTTCGGGCAGCTTGAATGCGCGCCGTGCATTGTGGGCGTAACGCATCACGCGGCCGCCGCTGGATTCGACGATCAGCGAATAGTCTTTGAGGCTGTCAATCGCTGACAGCACTTCGGCCTCGGACGCCGACATGACCGGATCCCGCGCAGTTTTTTGATTGCAGCCCAGTGTCAGCGTGTTCACCGACAGCGGGTACGCGTCCGGCACCGTTTTTTCTTTTTCTATCAGTACGCCCAGTACGCGGGCTTCGAGGGGCGAGAAAATCGGCAGTGTGGTCATGAATTTTCAGAACGGACAAAACAATGCCTGGATGCTATCACGCGTTTGGTGCTGAAAGTAAGGTCGTTTGAGATCGGTGCAATCCGTTATAATCCGCGACCTTGAATTTGTGAATGAACCTCATGACCGTTTTGCTGTGGATAGTCGCTGCCAGTGTTCTCGGTGGCGCACTGAGCGTCCTTTTTGCCGCGTTGTTTGCACTGAACGCGCGTGCGCACTGGGTGAATGCGCTGGTCAGCTATGCGATCGGCGCGTTGCTGGGCGCAGTGTTCCTCGACATCCTGCCCGAAGCGATCAAGCTTACGACCAACGGGGCGGCGCTCAGCGGCACCATACTGTTCGGCATCCTGCTGTTTTTTACGCTGGAAAAACTGCTGCTGTGGCGGCACTGCCACCACGACCATTGCGAAGTGCATGAGTCGCATGAACCAAACGTGCATGGCCGTAGCGGCATGATGATCATGGTCGGCGACACGTTCCATAATTTTGTGGATGGCGTGATTATCGCCGCCGCATTTCTGACCGATGTGCATCTGGGGATTGTTACCGCATTGGCCATCATCGCCCACGAAATTCCTCAGGAGGTCGGCGATTTCATGATTTTGCTGCATTCGGGCTACAGCAAGGCGCAGGCTCTGACGCTCAATCTGGTATCCAGTCTGGCCACGCTGGCAGGCGGCGTGCTGGCCTATTTTGCGCTGCAATCCGTGCAGGGCGCGGTGCCCACCTTGCTGGGGCTGGCTGCTGCGAGCATGATCTATGTTGCTGTGGCCGACCTGATTCCCGGTTTGCATCAACGCACCCGTTTGCGCGACACGCTGGAACAGGTTTTGCTGATTGTAGCGGGCGTGTCTTCAATATTTCTGGTCAACCTTGCGGTTGGCGCGTAACTCTGAAAGTTTAAAATGAACAATCCAATTCCAAAAGTCGGTTTCGTCTCGCTCGGGTGTCCCAAGGCGACGGTGGATTCCGAGCATATCCTGACTCGCCTGCGTGCCGAGGGCTATCTGATTTCCGCAAGCTACCAGGATGCCGATCTGGTGGTGGTGAATACCTGCGGCTTTATCGACAGCGCGGTGGAAGAGTCGCTGGATGCGATCGGCGAGGCGCTGGCGGAAAACGGCCGTGTGATCGTCACGGGGTGTCTGGGTGCGAAGGGCGATGTGGTAAAGGACGCTCACCCCAAGGTGCTCGCCGTCACAGGGCCGCATGCGACCGATGAAGTGATGGAGGCGGTGCATCTGCATCTGCCCAAGCCGCATGACCCGTATACCGATCTGGTGCCGCCTCAGGGTATACGACTGACGCCCAAGCATTACGCCTATCTGAAGATTTCCGAAGGCTGCAATCATCGCTGCACCTTCTGCATCATTCCCAGCATGCGCGGCGATCTGGTCAGCCGTCCGGTGGGCGATGTGATGCTGGAAGCCGAAAATCTGGTCAATTCCGGGGTCAAGGAATTGCTGGTGATTTCTCAGGACACCAGCGCCTACGGGGTTGATGTCAAATACCGCACCGGCTTCTGGGGCGGCAGGCCCTTAAGGACGCGCATGACGGAACTGGCGATGGCGCTGGGCGAGTTGGGCGTGTGGGTGCGCCTGCATTACGTATACCCTTATCCGCACGTGGACGAGGTGATTCCATTGATGGCGGAAGGCAAGATTCTGCCCTATCTGGATATCCCGTTTCAGCATGCCAATCAACGCATCCTGAAACTGATGAAACGCCCGGGCAATAGTGATAATGTGCTGGCGCGCATCAAGCAGTGGCGCGAGATCTGTCCTGAACTGACCTTGCGCAGCACCTTCATCGTCGGTTTCCCCGGCGAGACCGAGGAAGAATTCGAAGAGCTGCTCGATTTTATCGAAGAAGCGCAGCTGGATCGCGTAGGCGCGTTTACCTATTCGCCGGTGGAAGGTGCGACGGCCAACGAGTTGCCCGATCACATACCGCCTGAAGTGCAGCAGGAACGACTGGCGCGCCTGATGTGGTTGCAGGAGGAAATCAGCGAAGAACGTCTGAAGCTCAAGATCGGCAAGACCATGACGGTGCTGGTGGACGAAGTGGATGAAGAGGGCGCGATTGCGCGCAGTTTTGCCGATGCCCCGGAAATCGACGGTCAGGTCTATATCAACGACGGTCAGCATCTGAAGGTCGGCGACAAGGTCGAAGTCAGAATTACCGATTCAGACACCCACGATCTGTGGGGAGAACTGGCCTAGTCTAGTTGCTTGTGCAGCTGATGATTCCCCGATAAGCTGCGCGGGTATTGATGAGCGACAGAGGAGCCGGATGATGGATAAGCAATTGGCCGAAGTGGAAATGGTGGCGTGCGATATCTGCCGCAAGGAAGTGCCTAAATCGGTGGTAAAAACGCCCGAATCGGTCGATTATGTTATTCATTTCTGCGGACTGGAGTGCTACGCGAAGTGGCGGCAGGATTGCGAAACGCAGCAGGGAGAAGCCGGCAAAAAATAGTTATCCTGCCCGCTTGGGCGGGCAGCTACGCTATTTTTCAGGGCGTTCGGCTGCCGGCATGCCGGGAGGCATATTGCCCTGCATGTCCTGCCTGAACTGTTTGCGCTCTTGTGGCGACATTTTTGCGAACCGCTCGCGCATTTCACGGCGGCGTGCTGCGCGTTCTTCAGGCGGCATATTTTTCCAGTACTCCTGCATCTTTGCGCGCATATCCTTCCGTTCTTCAGGCGGCATTTTTTCCCAATGTTCACGCATTTTTTTGCGGCGTGCTGCACGCTGTTCCGGTGTCAGTCCCTGTATTTCCTGACGCATGGCTTCGCGTTCTTGTGTGCGTTCCTCGGGAGTCATGGTTTTCATGCGCGCCAGATGTTCCTGGATGCTGATCGCCCCGGCAGGCTCCGCAGCCATGGCGTTCAGGCTGAACCAGGCGATGATGCCTGTGATAACTGAAATTTTGATAAGCGGGTGCACGATATATTTCCAGATGGTTGATCGAACTTCTGTGGAATGCATGTTAAATTTTATATGTAACTGAAGTGTTTGCCGGGCCTTTAAATTGTAACAATATGTTGCTGCCGTCGATCCACAATCCTCGATCCTCTGTCTTCTGTGTATCATGCAGCCATGACGAATAAACAACGCATCCTGATTGTTGACGACGACGTGCGGCTGCGCGAATTGCTGCTGCGCTATCTGGGCGAGCAAGGTTTCAGCGCCAAAGCCGTTGCCGATGGCAGTGCACTGGACAAGGCCATGCTGCTCAATCGCTACTCCCTGCTGATATTGGATTTGATGCTGCCCGGTGAAGACGGGCTGGCAATTTTAAGGCGGCTGCGCGGGGCGGGCGAGCAGGTTCCGGTGATCCTGCTGACTGCCAAGGGCGACGAGATAGACCGCATCATCGGGCTGGAAATGGGCGCCGATGATTATTTGCCAAAACCGTTCAATCCGCGGGAACTGGTCGCGCGCATCCATGCCGTGCTGCGGCGCAAGGGCGCGCTGCCGATAGGCTCGCCCGAAGGCGAGGAGAAAACGGTCAGTTTCGGTGAATGTGAATTGAATCTGGCCACGCGCGAACTCCTCAAAACGGGCGTGCCGATTTCTCTGACCACAGGTGAATTCGCGCTGCTGAAAATTCTGCTCACGCATCCGAGGCATCCCTTGTCGCGCGATAAACTGATGGAGCTGGCGCGCGGGCGAGGTCACGATCCGTTCGACCGTGCGATCGATGTACAAGTCTCGCGTCTGCGCAAACTGATCGAACCTGACCCCGCTCGACCGCGCTTCATCCAGACGGTATGGGGGCACGGCTATGTGTTCGTGCCGGATGGGACTAAACCTTGAGTTTCAACACTGTCTCTGAATGAGATTGTTGCCTGACACACTGCTGGCGCGCGCCTTCTTGCTGATCGTCGTATTGATTGTGGCATCGCTGGCCGCAGCTTTTGTCATCGTCCGTCATGCAGAGCAGGAGCCGCATAGTCGTCAGCTGGCACAGCTGGTGGTATCGGTCGTGAATCTTACCCGTGCCGCCATGCTCTCTGCTGCACCCGAATGGCGCGGTGCTTTGCTTGCTGAGCTGGCCGATTCAGAAGGGTTGCGCGTGCATAGTGCCGAGATTGGCGATGTGCTGGAACCGTTGCCTGTTCAATCGCCGGAATTGCGCCTGATGGTAGTAAAAGTGCGCCAAAGACTGGGTGAAAACACCCGTTTTGCAGCAAAGCGCAACGGCGTGGAAGCGCTGTGGGTGAGTTTTTTTATCGGTGACGATGAGTTCTGGGTCGCCTTACCGAGCGAGCGTATCGAACATCCCGTCTCGCAGGTGCTGCTGATATGGGGTGGCATCGTATCGCTGCTGGCTTTATTGGGCGCATACTTCATCGCTCGCCAGGTGGTCAGGCCACTCAAACGCCTGGTGCTGGCAGCCCGACAGGTAGGACAGGGACAGACACCTGAACTGCTGCCGGAGCAGGGCGTGCAGGAGGTGGTTGCAGTGTCCGTCGCCTTCAATCAGATGTCCGCCGATCTGGCATTCAATGAACGCGAGCGCGCGCAGGTTCTGGCGGGTATCTCGCACGATTTGCGCACACCGCTGGCGCGGGTCCGGCTCGCCGCCGAGCTGAGTCCGGACGAGTCTTTGCGCGAGGAATTGAGCGCCGATGTGGAACAGATGGATGCGGTGATCCGGCAATTTCTCGACTACGCGCGTCTGGACGAAAATGAAGTCGCTGTGCCGACCGATGTGCCGTCGCTGGTCAGTGACGTGGCGCAACGTTTTGCACGGGCAGCCGGCTCAATCAGTCTCGAATTGCAGACCGTGCCAGCGTTTCCTGTCAGGCCATTGTTGCTCAAACGCGCGCTTGCCAACCTGCTGGACAATGCCATCAAATACGGCGGCGGAGAAATCACCGTACAACTCGAAAAGCAGGGTGAGCAACTTGTGCTGGCGGTCATGGACAGGGGCGTGGGCATCGCCGAGGCGCAACGTGTAGCCGTCAAGCGACCGTTCATCCGGCTGGAAACCGCACGCAGCAATGCGACCGGATCGGGGCTGGGGCTGGCTATCGTGGAACGCGCCGCCCGGCTGCACGGTGGCGCGTTCCAGCTGGACGAGCGTGTCGGGGGCGGCCTGGTGGCTAGGCTGATTCTGCCTGCGGGTTGAAAAACGCGACTGCTTCCGCTTCCACCCGGGTTCGTTTCATCGGCGGCAGGCTTTGCCAGATGCGCTTGCCATATGGTTTGCTGATCAGACGCGGGTCGCAGATCATCAGCACGCCCCGGTCGTTTTCGTCGCGTATCAGGCGTCCAGCGCCCTGTTTTAGCGTGATAATGGCGCGCGGCAACTGATATTCCATGAAGGCGTTGCGGCCCTGTTTGGTAATTTGCGCAATGCGTGCGGCCAGCACCGGGTCGTCCGGCGGGGCGAACGGCAGTTTGTCTATGATGACCAGCGACAGGGCTTCACCGCGCACGTCCACACCTTCCCAGAACGACTGGCTGCCCAGCAATACCGCGTTGCCGTGTTCGCGAAAACGTGTAAGAAGTTCGTTGCGCGAGCCTTCCCCCTGTAGCAGCAAAGGGTAGTCCCAGCCCCGCTGCTCAAACTCGGCCTGCAAAATCTCATGAGCACGCTGCATCGCGCGCAGGCTGGTGAACAGCAGAAATGCGCGGCCACGGCTGGCTTCCAGCATCGGGAGAGCCGCCTGTACCACCGCCTCGGTATAACCCTCGCTGTTCGGTTCAGGCATGCTCTGCGGTACATACAGCAATGCCTGTTTTTCATAATCGAACGGGCTGTCCCAGCAGGCGGTTTTGGCGCGGAGCAGGCCCATCTCGCTTTGATAATGGGAAAAATCCTGCTTTACTGCCAGCGTCGCCGAGGTGAATATCCAGGCGCGTGCGGTGCTGCCGATCTGCTTCTCGAAAATCTCGGCGATGGACAGCGGCGTGGAGTTCAGTTGCAGCGAGTGGTGGAATACCTCCAGCCAGCGCACCTTGTCGTCGTCCTTGTCGTCCTGCCAGTGTTTGAGTTGCAGCGCGTGTGCCTGCGCCCGCTGCCAGCAGTTCTCCAGTCCTTCGCTGCGTTCAGCCTGCTTTTCGAGCAGGCTGCCAAGCGTTGTCAGCTTCCCGCTCAGCGTATTGAGTGCGGGTGAGAATGTCTTGAAACTCTCGGTCGCAATGGCGGGCATCCGGCCTTCCTTCTTGAACACCAGGCGCAAGTCGCGTGCGGCCTTGTCCAGTTCGTCGCAGGCTTTGGGTAAAGGTGCGAAATCCTTCGCGGATGTCAGCGCTTCGATTCTGGTGTCCTGGGCGAGGTCCAGCAATTGCGAGGTGGACAGATTCTCGCCGAAGAACAGGCTGGCGGTTTCGGGCAACTGATGCGCCTCATCGAATATCACCGTGTTGCAGGCAGGCAACAGTTCCGCCACGCCTTCATCTCGCAGCATCACGTCGGCGAAAAACAGATGGTGATTGACCACCACGATATCGGCCTTCATCGCCTCAGAACGCGCATGGAGCACGAAACATTCCTTGTGGTTCGGGCATTCCTGGCCCAGACAGTTGTCGCGCGTCGAGGTGACCTGCAACCAGATCGGCGCGTTCTCCGGCACATCGGCCACGCCGCTCTTGTCGCCGGTACTGCTGATCTTGGCGTATTTTTTTATTTTCCCCAGATGTTTGATGTCTTCGCGAGTAGTGAAACGGCCATCGGTAAGGGCCCGTTCCAGATGATAGTGGCACAGGTAATTGGCGCGGCCCTTGAGCAAGGCGATCGAGACGGGCGCCTTGAGTGCATCGCGCACCATAGGCAAATCCTTCTGGAACAGCTGGTCCTGCAAATTTTTGGTGCCGGTGGAGATGATCACCTTGCCGCCGCCCAGCAAGGCGGGCACCAGGTAGGCGAAGGTCTTGCCGGTGCCGGTGCCCGCTTCCGCGACCAGAATCGCGTTATTGTTAATCGCATCTGCGACCGCCAGCGCCATTTCCCGCTGCTGTGCGCGCGGACGGAATGAGGATACTTCGGTGGCCAGCGGGCTTTGATCGGAAAAGAAACGGGCGACTTCGGTGGACATGGTAATGGCTGGATAAAATTCAGCCGTGATGGTATCGCAAAGCGGCGCATCTTGGCTGAATAAATGGCGGGGCGGCTAGCCTGTCAGGACAGATCGTTAGTCCGGAACCCCAAGCGCGGTTGCAAATACCGGTGTGCTGCTGAGAAAACTCGACAAGGTGAACGCCGCCGTCGGCTGCATATTGATGCAGATCATTTTGATATTCACCGTCTGGCAAATGCGGGCCAGCTTGTCCAGCCAGCCGTAATACAGCTGATCAATGACAGGCAGCCCGTTCAAGTCATAATACAAGCGCGCTCCCCGTCCTTGCTGCAGCTGTTCCACGATGTCCTGCATCAATTGCCCCGCATCCTGAATGTCCAGGCTACGCAGCGGCTCCAGCAAAAAACTGCCCCGGCCTATGCAGGTCAGGTGTATGCCTGAAATAGCCATCAGCTGGATTTGTTACTGACTTGGATGCCCATGCGCGAAAAGGCTTCCTTTAACCCGTCGGACAGGCTGGCGCGGGTTGTCACGCCGTTCAGGTCGATATTCAGGCTGACCAGCGCGCGCGCTATTTCAGGATGGATGCCGGTGATAATCGCATCGGACCCCATTAGTTGCACGGCCCGCACCATCTGGATCAGGTGGTGCGACACCTGGGAGTCGATATTCTTGACGCCCGTCAAATCCATTACGACCGCTTTGGCATGATCCTTGGCGATGCGGTTAAGCAGGGCATCCATGACCAGCATCGTTCGGCTCGAATCCAGCGTGCCGATGATGGGGAGCGTCAGCACGCCATCCCAGATTTCGGTGATCGGCGTGGAGGTCTCGCGCAATTCCGCCTCCTGAGCCTTCAGCGTTTTCTCGCGTTCGCTAAGATAGGTGCGGAATATCGCCATAATCAGTTCATCAAATACCTGTGCGAAATACAGCAGCACAGAACGCGATTGGGTAAGGGCAATGCCGCTGTCAAGTTCAAGCGCCGAGATCAGGCTGTGCTGCAACTGCTGCGCATAACGCACCACGTCTTCAACATTGCCGCCGCGCATCAACATGCGTTGCGAAAGCCCTGAAAAGAAAATCTCCAGCGCATGAAATTGTGGTGAGGTGCGTTTGTGAGGGTCTTTGCAGCTTAACAAGCCGGCTATCAAATTGACAAATTCGGCGCTTAAGTCAGCGACTTCATCCTCATCCATCAATTTCTGATCCGCGCAGAAAAATTCCCGCCCGGTTTCTTCCAGTTGCACGGAGATATGGCCGATCTTCATTCCGAATAACGCAGCCATTTTCTCGCCAGTTTCTTTTTTCTGCATCGTTTACTCCCCCTGTATTTATTATCCTATTGCACAAACACAAATCGACTGATCGTCCGAAATTCGCCCCATGATGTTACCCAGCGTATACGCAATCAACTGCGGATGCTGATTGAACAGGCCGATAAAGTTGGCCTCGTCCCAATTTCTGCGTATGCCGTCGCTGGCGGTGAGAATGACTGATTTTTTGCCGAAATCAGTCCGCAGCACATTTGCCGAACGATGCTCGCGTCCCAGTATCCCGGGCGCAAATGCGATATGCTGAAACTGCTTCTGATCATATATATGCGCATTCATGTCGCCGACCCCTGACAGGCGCAGATTGTATGTTGACAGATCGATCTCGCCGGTAATCGCGACCGCGCCGCGCGTATTGTTGAGCTGCCGATCCACCATCGCGAGGATGGTTTCGGGCGAGTCATTCTCGATCAGAAGTCCGGCCAGATCGGCTGTGGCCGCCTGCGCTTCTTCGCCGTGTCCCAATCCGTCCAGATGCAGCCAGCGCAACGTCTTTCCGGATCGATGCAGATAGATTCTGTCGCCGTTGTAGTGGTCGTCCGACAAGGAGCGCGAGTAGAGTCCGAATTTGAAACCAGACTGCGCTTCCCTGCATTCTGCATCCAGATAAAAGCGCGCAAGTATCGCGGTGCCGCTCCACTTTCTTGGCTGCCCGGGTTGAAGTTGTTGCGTGTAGATGTAAGACTCATCGCTCAGGCGGCGAATCGCGCCCAGGCCTTTGCCCAGCGTGCTGGAGGTTGAGTAGCCATCCTCTTCGGCTGTAGTGAGATTCGAGATGCCCGGGCCGTAGTCCAGCGAGAGCAGGTCCAGCACGCGTCCGGGTTGTTTCCACAATTGCACCATGCCACGCCCGGCTGCATGTTTCACGTTATTGCTGACCAACTCGGACGCCACCAGCAGCATGTTTTCCCGCTTCAGATGGCTCACACCCAAGCGCTGGGTGATGGCAACCAGTTTAGATCGAAGCAGAATCAGCGAGCTTTCACTGTGCGTCGCATTGTTAAACAGCAGCTTACAATCGACGGCGCTGTCGAATACGTCAGGCACGGGTCTCTTTCGCTGCACATTTCGATCCGCAAAGCAGCGCATCGATTTTGCAGCACCCGTCGACCACCGCCCGGCCACGGCCACGGTGCTTGGCATCGTACAGCGCAGTATCGGCCTGATGGATGAAGCTTTCCAGCGTCATGTCATCGTGGGTGCGCTGATCAATGGTCGCGATGCCGACGCTGACCCGGCCATCCATTTGCTGAATCACTTGCCTTGCCTTATGACAGGCAGTGACATGGTCGGCGTGGATCATCATCGCAAATTCATCCCCGCCAAAACGAAATGCGCAATCCACATCCTCCCGAATCACGCTGCGCAGAGTCTGTGCCATTTTGATCAGATAGCTGTCACCGTACTGATGCCCGTGCTGGTCATTGATGGTCTTGAAAAAATCCAGATCCAGCATCATCAGCGAGAGCGGGGAGTTTTTCTGCCGCATTGTGTGGCGGAACGCCTGATCCAGCTTTTCGTCAAAAGCGCGTCGGTTGAGCAGGCCGGTCAGTGCATCCGTTTCAGCCTGACGCACTGAAATCTGCAATTCCGACTGACGGATAAGCAACTTCACCTCCAGCTCCGCCAGTTCCCGCTCGGTGCGCACACGGGTATCATGCAGATGGCGCGCCATCGCTTCGTTGCGTTGCATCAGGATTTCCGGGGTGGTGGATTCCGTGGATTTGCGCAGGTATTCACGCAGCGGGTCGATTATGGATTGTTCTGCGGAGTCCAGCCGAAGGAATGAGAACTCATTTTCATTCCAATGGACGCGCAAGTGCTGATTTTGCAGTTGTATGCTGACCGGGAAAGGTTGTCCGCTGCATGCGCCGGCTAAACGCAGGCGCCCAATCAGCTCCAGGCTGGCAAGCGAGGCAAGGAATACATTTCCCTTGAGGCGTTCCACACTGACCATCAGAAAACAGACGAAACTCCGCAAGTCGGGTTCGATTGCCAAATTCAATTTCAGTAGTTCGAGTGATTCCACAGCACCCCGCAATGTTGATTTTATTAAGCTTATTTATCTAAGGAGATGCTGATGTATTCGTCATCCCCGCGCAAAGGGTTCAGCAGGCAAGCTGCGAAGCGGCTGCTCGCAAAGCGGGGATCCATTGCCTTGTGTGACTGGATTCCCGTCTGCGCGGGAACGACAAAACCGAATAAATCAGCATTTTCCTAAAACGTTAAAAACATCATGCTGCGCGCAGTAACACGGAGACAGGGAGTTTGCTGTTGTTGGCCTTTATACAGTTTGTCCTGAATTTTGCAAGGTTATTTTTATATACGTAATTTATACCCGTTATTGTATGAAAATTTAATTATATTAAACAGATGCTTGGCGATCCTCTGAAATTAGGGATCTGATTGGTTGCGGGCAATACGCCGCGCGCTGTTCAGGCGCCTGTCGAGGTTTTCGTAAAAATTTAAAGACGCTATTTGTGGCACAAGTGAAGGTAGAATAAGACATGGCAAAGACAAAAACGATTTATTCCTGCACCGAGTGTGGCGGGCAGACGGCGAAGTGGCAGGGGCAGTGCCCGCATTGCATGGAGTGGAACACGCTGGTTGAATCGGTGGCGGAAGCAGCAGTCAAAGGTGTGAATCGTTTTTCCGCGCTGGCGGCGAGCGGCAAAGTACAGTTGCTCAGCGACGTGGCGGCGGAGGAAATGCCGCGCATACCGACCGGTATCGAGGAATTCGATCGTGTGCTGGGCGGCGGTCTGGTGTCAGGCGCGGTGGTGCTGATCGGCGGCGATCCGGGAATAGGCAAATCCACGCTGCTGCTGCAAGTGCTGGCGCATTTGTCCGCCCATCAAAATACCCTTTACGTCAGCGGTGAAGAGTCGGCACAGCAGATCGCGCTGCGCGCCAAACGCCTGGGGCTGGACGCGCGGGATTTGCGGCTGTTGCCGGAAATTCAGCTGGAGAAGATTCAGGCGACCATCGCCCACGATAAACCCGACGTGGTGGTGATCGATTCGATCCAGACCGTGTACTCCGAACAGCTCACCTCAGCCCCGGGTTCGGTGGCGCAGGTGAGGGAATGCGCAGCACAGTTAACCCGCATCGCCAAGAGCCAGAATATCACCATCATCCTGGTAGGTCACGTCACCAAGGAAGGCGCTCTGGCAGGCCCCCGCGTGCTGGAACACATTGTCGATACGGTGCTGTATTTCGAGGGCGATACCCATTCGAGCTTCCGCCTGATCCGCGCGTTCAAGAACCGCTTCGGTGCGGTGAACGAGCTGGGCGTGTTCGCGATGACTGAGCGTGGCCTGCGCGAAGTGAGCAATCCTTCCGCGATGTTCCTCTCGCAGCATGGATCGCAGGTGGCCGGTTCCTGCGTGATGGTGACGCAGGAGGGCACGCGCCCGTTGCTGGTTGAAATCCAGGCGCTGCTCGACGAGGCGCATAGCCCTAATGTGAAACGCCTGTCGCTGGGGCTGGAGCAGAACCGTCTGGCGATGCTGCTTGCCGTGCTGCACCGCCATGCGGGTATCGCCTGTTTCGATCAGGATGTATTCATCAATGCGGTGGGCGGCGTGAAAATCACCGAGCCGGGTGCCGATCTGGCGGTGATTCTGGCGATGGTATCCAGTCTGCGCAATAAGCCGCTGCCGGAAAAGCTGGTGGTGTTCGGCGAGGTTGGGCTGGCAGGCGAAGTGCGCCCCGTTCAGCGCGGCCAGGAACGCCTGCGTGAGGCGGCCAAACTGGGCTTCACCCATGCCATTATCCCAAAGGCCAACGCGCCAAAGCACCCGATTCCCGGGATGGAAATCATCGCAGTGGAACGGGTGGAAGAGGCTGTCGATCGGATGCGTTAGGGCTCGGTGTGCATGGTGTGAGGATTGTGCTGTTTGCCGTCTCGCGTTAGAGTGCGGCATGAACCCGGGCAGAACATAGATCCGGGAGAAATTTAGGAGATGCGCGATGATGTTGTTCACCATACTGGTCGCAGTGGCCGTATTCGTTTTGCTCGCGTTCTTCCGCGCCACGGTGTTCAGCTGGGTATTGGCGATCATGGTGATCGTGCCTGTCGTGGCGATACAGGCGAGGCTCTCGGAAACGATCCTGCAAGTGGTTTATTTCCTGCTGTTTTCAACTCTCGTGCTGTTCGGGGTTCCTTTCCTGCGTCGCAGGATAGTCAGCAGTGCCGTTCTCAAACTGTTTCGCAAAATTCTGCCGCCGATTTCCGCCACCGAACAGGAAGCGATCGATGCGGGGACGGTGTGGTGGGATGGTGAATTGTTCAGCGGTCGTCCCGACTGGGACAAGATGCTGAGCTACCCAAAATGCGGTCTGAGTGCAA
Organism: Gallionella sp. UBA4121; assembly: GCA_002381565.1. GTDB lineage: Bacteria > Pseudomonadota > Gammaproteobacteria > Burkholderiales > Gallionellaceae > Gallionella. The sequence continues at coordinate 42,049 of DFWZ01000012.1, read as the reverse complement.
CGGAACAGGCATTTGTCGACACGGAAGTCGAGCAGCTGTGCGCGATGCTCGATGACTGGGATATCACACATAACCTGGCCGATCTGCCGCCTGAAGTCTGGCAGTTCATCAAGGATAAAGGCTTTTTCGGGATGATTATCCCCAGGGAGTACGGCGGCCTGGCATTCTCGGCTCAGGCGCATTCGGCCGTGATTGCCAAAATCGCCTCGCGCAGCGGCACGGCGGCCGTAACGGTGATGGTGCCCAATTCTCTGGGGCCCGCCGAGTTGTTGCTGCACTATGGTACAAAGGAGCAGAAGCAAAAATACCTGCATCGTCTGGCGCGTGGACTGGAAGTGCCGTGCTTCGCGCTGACAGGCCCCTTCGCAGGCTCGGATGCCGGGGCAATCCCGGATTATGGCGTGGTATGCAAGGGTGAGTTCGCGGGGGAAACCGTGCTGGGTCTTCGTCTGAACTGGGAAAAACGCTACATTACGCTGGCGCCCAAGGCCACACTGCTGGGGCTGGCGTTCAAACTATACGATCCGGATGGCTTGCTAGGCGGGGATGCCAGTCGCGGCATCACCCTCGCCCTGATTCCTACCGACACACCCGGCGTGCAAATCGGCCGCCGCCATTTTCCGCTGAATTCGGCTTTTCTGAACGGCCCGACGCAAGGGCAGGATGTATTCATCCCGCTCGATTACCTCATCGGCGGGGTAGAACGCATCGGGCAGGGCTGGCGGATGCTGATGGAATGCCTGGCGGCCGGACGTTCGATTTCGCTGCCGGCCAGCAGCATAGGCGGCATGAAGCTGGCTGCACGTACCAGCGGCGCCTACTGCCGGGTGCGTCGCCAGTTCAACATGCCGATCGGTCAGTTCGAAGGCGTGGAAGAGGCGCTGGCGCGCATCGCCGCGCACACCTACATGGTGGATGCCGCGCGTGCATTTACTGCGCTTGCGCTGGATCTGGGCGAGAAGCCTTCGGTGATTTCCGCCATCATCAAGTATCACGCCACCGAGCGCGGACGTATCGTCATCAACGACGCGATGGATGTGCATGGCGGCAAGGGTATCAGCATGGGGCCGGACAATTACCTGGGCCGCAACTATCAGCAGACCCCCATCGGCATCACCGTGGAAGGCGCGAATATCCTGACGCGCACGCTAATGATCTTCGGCCAGGGCGCGATACGCTCTCATCCCTACGTGTTGAAAGAAATCGCGGCAACGCGTGAGGCAGATCACGACAAGGCACTGCACCTGTTTGACGACGCCTTGTTCGGCCATATCGGCTTTGTCCTGAGCAATACGGCGCGCAGCTTCGTCTTCGGCCTGACGGGCGGGCGCGGCATCCCCTTGCCCCAGGGCGTTGTGTGTCGCCGTTATTATCAGCAGATGACGCGTTTTTCCAGCGCGTTTGCGCTGAGTGCGGATCTTGCCATGGCGGTATTGGGCGGTTCGCTCAAACGCCGCGAAAAGCTCTCGGCTCGTCTGGGCGATGTGTTGAGTCAGCTCTATTTGTGTTCGGCGACGATGAAACGCTTCGCGGATGATGGTCGCCCCGCCAGCGACTTGCCGCTGGTGCATTGGGCGATGCAGGACGCGCTGTACAAGATACAGCAAGCCTTGGCCGGCGTGATACAGAATTTCCCGAATCTGCTGGTTCGCGCGATGATGAGTGCGATGATTTTTCCGACGGGCAAGAACCTTGTGCCGCCCAGCGATCAGCTGGGTCATGAAGCGGCCGCGTTGCTGATGCAGCCGGGTGAGGCGCGCGATCGTCTGACTAATGGCATTTACCTGCCGACAGATGAGCAGCAGGCAGTGGGTGCGCTGGAGGCGGCGCTGGCCAGCACGCTGCTCTGCGAGCCGCTGCAGGCTGTGCTGCATGCCGCACGCCGCGCGGGACGGCTGACAGCGATGGATGAGTTGGCGAGAATTGCGCAGGCGCGCGACACCGGCCTCGTCACGGCGGAACAGGCACTGCAGCTGGAGCGTGATTATGCGTTGCGCCGCCGCGTCATCATGGTGGATGATTTCGCGCCTGCAGAATTGCGTGCAGGAAAATCTGATCTGGCGCAGGCATATGAAACCGTGATGAACCACGTTTGTGACAAACCGGATAACAAGGTTTGAAATTCAGGCAATGACCGACTTGCGCGACAAGGTGGTATTCATCACGGGTTCCACGCGCGGTATCGGGCGGGAGATTGCGCTGCGTTGTGCGCGTGATGGCGCGAACGTGGTGATTACCGGGAAGACGGTTGTGGCACATGACAGGCTGCCGGGCACGATATACACGGTCGCCGACGAAGTGGTGCAGGCAGGCGGACAGGCCCTGGCGATACAGTTGGACGTGCGCGATGAACAGGCCGTTGCGGCCGCTGTGGACAAGGCCGCTGCACATTTTGGCGGCATCGACGTGCTGGTCAATAACGCCAGTGCGATCAGCCTGACGGGGACGCTGGCAACGCCCGCCAAAAAACTGGATCTGCTGTGGGGCGTGAACATGCGCGCTACATTCTTGATGTCGCAAGCCTGCATTCCTCATCTCATCAAGGCCCGCAATCCGCACATACTCACCCTGTCGCCGCCGCTTGACCTTGCGGCAAAGTGGTTTGCGCCGCATCTGGCCTACACCCTGTCCAAGTATGGCATGAGCATGTGTACACTGGGTCTGGCAGAGGAGTTTCCGGACATTGCGGTGAATTGTTTATGGCCGCGCACCACCATTGCGACCGCCGCAATTAAATATAACTTTCCCGCCGGGATTTTAAACGCTTCGCGCCATCCCGCTATCGTGGCGGACGCGGCGTATCAGATTCTGACGGGGGGGCGCGCTAGCGGGAATTTTTATATCGATGAAGATGTATTGCAAGAGGCGGGGGTGAGCGATTTCGGGCAATATGCGGTGTCGCCCGGTACGCCGTTGTTCGGAGACCTGTTTCTGGACTCACTGTTGTGAATTTTTGATTAATAATTGATCTGCCGGTATGGCAGACTCTTGAGGAGGGAGGCGTGTGTTGGCTGATGATGTGATTTCACCCGAGCAGGCGGGTACGCTGCATGGCTTGTTTCTGGAACGTGTACGCCGTACGCCGGACAAGATTGCCTACCGGTATTTTATGCAGAACGCCTGGCGTGAATTATGCTGGCTGGAAATGCAGGCGGAAGTGGCGCGCTGGCAGGGGGCGCTGGCAGGGCTGGCTTTGCAGCGCGGCGACCGTGTTGCCATCATGCTGCGCAACTGTCCGGTCTGGATTGCGTTCGATCAGGCGGCCATGTCGCTGGGCTTGGTGACCGTGCCGCTGTACACCGTGGACAGGCCGGACAATGTCGCCTACATCGTCAATGACGCGGACGTAAAGGTGTTGTTGTTTGAAACTGCCGAGCAATGGCAGGCCTTGCGCACGGTGCGCGACCGGATGAGCGGGGTGGTGCGCTTTATCAGTATCGACAGTCTGCGCAGTGAACCGCGCCTGACCCCGATGGCGGAATTTTTGCCGCGAGTCGCACAGTTATTGCCAGCCATTTCTTGCAGGACGGACGAACTGGCCAGCATCATTTACACGTCGGGTACGACCGGCAAGCCCAAAGGCGTGATGCTCTCCCACGCCAATATGCTCACCAATGCGCATGCCTGTCTGGACACCTTCGCTGTCAGTGGCGACGATTTGTTCCTGTCTTTTTTGCCGCTGTCGCATACCTTTGAGCGCACCCTGGGTTATTACCTGACCGTGATGACAGGTTCCACCGTTGCTTTTGCCCGCTCGATACAGTTGTTGTCGGAAGACTTGCAAAACATACGTCCGACCCTGCTGATCTCGGTGCCTCGCATCTATGAGCGCGTGTACGGTGCGATCCGTACCCGACTCGAAGAGGGCTTGCCGCTGAAACGCAAACTTTTTTATCTTGCGGTGGAGGTGGGTTGGGCGCGCTTCGAGCACCAGCAAGGGCGCGGCGCCTGGAAACCCTCGTTCCTGCTCTGGCCGCTGCTGCAAAAACTGGTGGCGCAAAAGATACTCGATAAACTGGGTGGCCGGCTGCGTGTGGCTTTGAGCGGCGGGGCGGCACTCTCGCCGGAAATTTCGCGCGTGTTCGTCGGCCTGGGGCTGCCGATCGTGCAGGGCTACGGGCTTACCGAGACCAGTCCGGTCATCACCGGGAATCATCTGGACAACAACTATCCGGACAGCGTCGGTCAGCCGATACGCGATGTGGAGGTGCGACTGGGAGAGCAGAATGTGCTGCTGGTAAAAGGCCCGAACGTGATGCTGGGCTACTGGAATAACCCGGATGCGACCCGTGCGACGATAGATGCCGACGGCTGGCTGAACACGGGTGACGTTGCACATATCTCCGGAACCGGACATGTCTATATCACCGGACGGATCAAGGAGATCATCGTCATGTCAAACGGTGAGAAGATTCCGCCGAACGATATGGAACTGGCGATTCTGCATGATCCGTTGTTCGATCAGGTGATGATCTTTGGTGAGGCGCGCCCCTATCTGGTGGCCTTGGCGGTGCTCAACCCGGAAGTCTGGCTGCACTTTGCCAGGGAAGTCGGCATACGCTCCGATATGCCGGAAGCCTTGACGGACAGCCGCATAGAAGCCAAAGTGCTGCGGCGTATCGCGCGCAATCTGCGCGGTTTTCCAGGCTATGCGAGAGTGAATCGGGTGTTGCTGTTGCGTGAGTCGTGGAACATAGAAAATGGTCTGATGACACCCACCCTGAAGCTTAAACGCGATGAAGTGGGCCAGCGTTTCGAGGCGCAAATCAAGCAGCTTTACCAGGGGCATTGACGGTGACTGAGCATACGGTTTTACCCGAGCGTCAGCCGACTTTGCGCGTGGTGGCTATGCCGTCCGATTGCAATTATACGGGGGACGTGTTCGGCGGCTGGATCATGGCGCAGGTCGATATCGCGGGCAGCATTCCGGCCCTGCATCGGGCCCGCGGCCGCGTGGCGACTGTGGCCGTTAATTCCTTCCTGTTCAAGCAGCCGCTGTTCATGGGCGATATCGTCAGCTTCTATGCGCGGATTGAAAAAGTCGGACGGACATCGATTACGGTGGATGTCGAGGTGTATGCGCAGCGCGATCCTGAAAAACCGGTTTGCGTGAGAGTGACTGAGGCGAAACTCACTTACGTTGCTGTCGATGAGACGCGCAAACCGCGCGTTGTCCCGAAAGAGGAATAGGCGCCAGGGCAGGTTTAGTGTGTCGGGTGTGGTTGGTATTTTTCATAATAAAAAACGGGGAGGGACGGTCATGATGTTCAGGAAAGCGGCAGTGGGCGGGGCTGTGGCGGGTGCGTTGCTGATGATGGCAGACGTTGCTGCCGCTTCCGGCTTTGCATTGCTGGAGCAGAGCGGCAGCGGGGTGGGTAACGCGTTTGCAGGAGGGGCGGCGAGCGCCGAGGATGCATCGACGATTTTCTACAACCCGGCGGGCATGTCGCGCTTGTCCGGCCGGCAGATTACCGTGGACGCCAGCATGATCAGCACTTCGGCAAAATTTACCGGAACAGGGGCGTTACCCGGCGATATGGGCGGGAACGTCGGTAGTTCATCGATTGTTCCGAATGGTTACTTTGTGATGGAAGTGAATCCTCAAACGCGCATCGGTCTGGGAATTAACGCCCCATTTGGTTTGCAGACCGAATATACCCCGAGCTGGGTCGGCAGAACGAATGCGATCAGGTCAAAAATCGAAACAACTAATTTAAATCCTTCGGTATCCTACCAGGTGAATGAGAGAGTCAGTCTGGGAGCCGGGATTAATTACCAGCGTATACGCGGCGAGTTAACGAGTTTTGCAGGTGCGCCCGGTACCAGCAGCATGACTGGCAATGACAGCGCCTGGGGTTATAACCTGGGTGCCTTATACAACGTGAGTCCGCAAACACGAGTTGGCGTATCCTATCGCTCCGCGATCAGCTATAACCTGAATGGTTCTGTGACCGCTTCCAACGCGCCCGGGCTTATTACCCCCATTACCCTGGCAATAAAAATGCCTGACTCTTTTTCGACCAGCGTGTTCCATCAGCTGGATAGCAAATGGGATGTGATGGCCGATGCCACCTGGACAGGTTGGAGCGCTTTTCAGCAACTGAAAATAATGGTGGTGCCAACCGGCCTGCCGGCACAAACGGTTCAGGAAAACTGGCGTGATACCTGGCGTGTATCTGTCGGTTCCAATTACCACTACAACGATCAATGGACGTCTCGCATCGGTCTTGCCTACGATCAGACGCCGACTTCCTATGCGTTCCGCACTGCCCGGATTCCTGATGGCAATCGCACCTGGCTGGCGATCGGTGAACAGTACAAGACGAGCAGCAAGGGCGCGATTGATTTTGGCTATGCGCACTTGTTCGTGAACAACGCTAGCATTAATGCAACAAATATAATTCCAAATCCAGGGCCGCTGGTTGGCTCCTACAGCAACAGTGTCGACATCCTCTCCGTGCAATACGCGCAGAGTTTTTAAGTCTTTTTGTCGTCTGTGGCGGGAAGGTTGGCCTTTGTTAAATTGCAAGACCGTTCTGGAGTGTCGCTATGAGTATCCGTAAAGTGGCCGTGCTGGGCGCGGGCGTGATGGGCGCGCAGATCGCCGCGCACCTTGTTAATGCAGGCGTCGAGACGCTTCTGTTCGAATTGCCGGCTGTGGCAGGCGATCCTGACGGTAACGTAATCAAGGCGCTGGAGGGTCTGAAGAAGCTTGATCCTGCGCCGCTGTCGAGCCCGGCAAGGATAGCGTTTATTCAGGCGGCCAATTACCAGCAGCATCTGGAGAAATTACGCGAGTGCGATCTGGTGATCGAGGCCATCACTGAGCGCATGGACTACAAATCCGAGCTGTACAGCCGTGTCGCGCCCTATATAGGCGAACACGCGATTTTCGCCAGCAATACTTCGGGTCTGTCCATCAACCAGCTGGCGCAGGCATTTCCAGAGCATCTGCGCCATCGTTTCTGCGGTATCCACTTTTTCAATCCACCGCGCTACATGCATCTGGTTGAGCTGATTGCCTGCGCACAAACTGAAGCACCGCTGCTGGACGGGCTGGAAACCTTCCTGGTTTCAACGATGGGTAAGGGTGTGGTGCGCGCAAAGGATACCCCCAACTTCATTGCCAACCGCATCGGCGTGTTCTCCATGCTCGCCACCAAACATCATGCGCAGGCTTTCAACCTCGGTTTCGACATGGTGGATGCGCTGACCGGGCGCTACCTGGGTCGTCCCAAGAGCGCGACCTTCCGCACACTGGATATCGTAGGGCTCGATGTGTTTGCCCATGTGGTCAACACCATGCGCGAGAATCTCACCGATGACCCCTGGCACAAACACTTCGAGTTGCCGGCCTGGTTCGGCTATCTGGTGGATCAGGGGGCTTTGGGGCAGAAAACAAAGCGCGGCATATACCAGAAGATCGGCCGTGAAATCCACGTGCTTGATCTGCACACTAATGAATATCGCCTGTCCGACGCCCGCGTGGACGATGGCGTGAAGGACATCCTGCGGGAGCGTGACTGGGCCAAAAAACTGTCAGGGTTGCGCAGCAACCCGCACCCTCAGGCGCAATTCCTGTGGGCGGTATTCCGCGATGTATTTCATTACTGCGCGCTGCAACTGGAAGTTATCGCGGACAACGCGCGCGATCTGGATTTTGCAGTGCGCTGGGGTTTCGGCTGGGACAACGGCCCGTTCGAGATATGGCAGGCGGCCGGCTGGCAACAGGTGGCTATCTGGATCGCGGCTGACATCGAGGCGGGACGCGCAATGGCCGCAACACCCTTGCCCGCCTGGGCTGCCGAACCTGATCGCACCGGCGTTCACACTGCACAGGGTTCCTATTCTCCTGTCACCGGAAGCCAGCTGCCCCGTTCCAAACTTGCCGTTTACCGTCGTCAGCTATATCCGGACAGATTGCTCGGCGAAGCGTGCGAATATGGCGAGACGGTGTTCGAGACCGATGATGTGCGTATGTGGCATATGAACGACGGTGTTGCCATTCTCAGTTTCAAAAGCAAGATGCACACGGTCAGCAACGAGGTGCTGGACGGCATGCTGCGTGCGGTGGATGAGGCAGAAGTGAATTTCTCAGCGCTGATCCTGTGGCAGACCGAACCGCCGTTTTCCTACGGGGCGAATCTGCTGCAACTGATGCAGGGCGTGCAGGAGCCGGATGCGGGTATGTTCGGCAAGCTCAAACAGGCGGCCAGCCGCGTCAAATACACCATCGCGGGCGGCGGCGGGTTCAATGAGCTATACAACGCGGCGACAGGCAACGTACCGCGCGTCGAGGCGGTGGTCGCCAAGTTTCAGCAGGTATCCATGCGCCTGAAATATGCACTGGTGCCCACTATCGCCGCCGTGGACGGGCTGGCGCTGGGCGGCGGCTGCGAATTTTCCATACACTGCACGCGCATCGTGGCGACCCTGGAGAGTTACATCGGCCTGGTCGAAGTCGGTGTGGGCCTGCTGCCCGCAGGCGGCGGCTGCAAGGAGATGGCACAGCGTGCGGCAGCGGAGGCTCAGCGTTTTGCCAATGACAACCGCGTCGACGTTTTTCCTTACCTGAGGCGCTACTTCCAGAATATCGCGATGGGCGAAGTATCCAAAAGCGCCGAGATGGCGCGCGAGATGGGTTATCTGCGAGCGTCCGACCGCATCGTGATGAACCGCTTCGAGCTGCTTCATGTGGCGCGAGAGGAGGCGCGTGCGCTTAACGCCACTGCTTACCGTCCGCCCCTGGCGATGCGTCAGATCGCGGTTGCGGGCCGCACCGGCATTGCGACGCTTACGGCTGCGATGGTCAACATGAAGGAAGGCGGCTTTATCTCCGAGCACGATTTCAATATCGGCTGCCGCATCGCCGAAACCCTATGCGGCGGCGATGTGGACGCGGGTACGTTGGTGGATGAGCAATGGCTGCTGGACCTTGAGCGCCGCAACTTCATGGAACTGCTCGCGACCTTCAAGACCCAGGACCGGATCGAGTACATGCTCAAAAACAGCAAGCCGTTGAGAAACTGAAGATGTCACCGGAGTTATGGTTAGCTGCCTATCCGGCACAGGTAACCATGACGTAGCCTGTACGAATGATGTACAATCCCGCCATGAATTTGATGAAGTTATCTTCTGTGCTGCTCAGTTTTTTTATCGCCGCCGTGCTGTTGCTCAGCATGTGGGTGGCTGGCGCGCAGGATTTGTACGCACAGGATGTGCTGGAAAACGGCGAGATTGTGCTGACTCTCGACGCAGATTCGCCCTCAAATGATTCTCTTGAGCAGGTTGCCCTGATCTCTCGCATATCAAACGCACGATTGGTTTCCCATAATGCCAGCTACCCACAGGTGTTGGTACAGGCAGTTGTGCCGAACTGCTTCCCGCCCCCCGATCGCCCACCCGCCGAATTCGTTTGATTTCTGACTGACGTCAAGTAATTTGACGTCGTATGTTACCGCCCTCGGCGGCAGATTCAACGGGTTCTATCATGAAATTTCTTTATCGTTATTTAACGTCAGGAGCATTATTGCTTCCCTGGCTTTTTGCCATGCCAGCCAGCGCTACGCCGCTGACACTGCCCCAAGTCATTGCATTGGCGGAGCAGCACAGTCCATCTCTCAAGGTCGCCAGCACCCAGGTGGATGGCGCTCATGCAGCACTGGATACTGCGCGTGCTTTTTCCAATCCGGAGATCGAGTTTGGTGCCGGCAGGTCGCATTTGCTGCCGCCCACAGCGCTGAACGGGCATAACAGTGCGTTAACCATATCTCAGCCTGTGGAATTTCCCGGCTTGCGCAATGCCCGCCAGCGTGCGGCTCAGGCGGGTATCGCATCCGGTTCGGCGCTGCTGGAAGATGCGCGGATTAACCTGTATACCCAGGTAAAACTGGCTTTCTTCGAAGTGCTTCGCCGCCAGGATGAAGCCAGACTGGCGGCTGAAAATCATGCCCTGCTTTTGCAAATACGCAATCGCGTCAAGCTTCGGGTGGAGGTGGGGGAGTCGCCACGCTATGAGCAGGTGAAATCGGAAGCTGAGTTGCTGATTGCGGAAAGTGCGGTTAAAACATCTGAAATCAGGGTGCTCCAGTTTAAGGATAGATTGCGCACCTTGTCGGGTGCGCCACTGAGTGACCAGTTCGAGATTGTCCATGTCATGTCGCCACCGCCCGCACTGCCTGCACTGAACCTGTTGCGGGCCGAATTACTGGACAATCAGCCACTGCTTAAAACGGCTATTGCCGAAGTGCAGCGCGCGGAAGCAAAGCTGGAGCAGGAACGCAGCCTACGTATCCCCCAGCCCACCTTGAAATGGAGTGCTGAGCGTCATCCTGACGTCAACCTCTGGCGTGTCAGCGTGGCGATGCCGCTCCCACTCTGGAATCAACGCGCCGGGCCTGTCGGTGAGGCGCATGCGAATCTGGAGCGCGTCCGCGCCGAACAGCAGCGTATCCGCTTCGGCTTGCTGGGCGAACTGGATCAGGCATACGGCCGCTACCAGATCGCGAGCCGCCAGATGCGCGTTTTTGAAACGGGTTTGATGCGTGATGCAGAAGCCGCACTGAAAGTGGCGGAAGCCGCTTATCGCTACGGTGAGCGCGGTATTCTCGATTATCTCGATGCCCAGCGCGTGTTCCGCAGCACGCGTATGGATTACCTGAATGCCCGATATGAACTGCAATTTGCGCTGGTCGAGATTGAACGGCTGCGTGCCAACCCACTTGCTGGAGAAGCCAAATGATTTTACCAAAACAATTCATCCTGCCCGCATTGCTATGTGCATTGTTGCTGGGTGCCTGCCAGAAAAAACAGGAAGCACCCGCAATGGTTGTAGCAGAGGACCCTTCCATCGTCACCGTTTCACCTGATTTGCTCAAGCGGCTGACCATTGCTGCTGTAGGCGAAGGTGAGATGGCCGAAACCATCCGTGTGCCGGCACGAATTGATGTGGATGAGCAGAGGGTCGCGCGCATTGGCGCTGCGGTAACAGGGCGTCTGACTAAAATCCACGTCGAACTGGGGCAGCGGGTGCATCGTGGTGAGGTGCTGGCAACGCTGCACAGTGCGGAGCTGTCCTCATCGCAACTGGCCTATCTCAAGGCGGTTTCGCAAGAAGGATTGCAGCTGCGGGCGGTGAGCCGCGCCAAGTTGTTGTTCGAGTCAGATGTAATCAGTGCTGCCGAGTTGCAAAAGCGCGAAAGCGAGCTGTTACAGGCACAGGCAGAGCGGCAAACATCGTATGACCAGCTCACGGTGTTGGGCATGACCGATGGCGACATCAATAAACTGGCCGAGACGCGTACGGTGCATTCGCAATCGTCCGTGATCGCTACGCTCGATGGTGCCGTAATCGAACGCAAGGTCACCCAGGGCCAGGTGGTGCAGCCTGCCGACGCGCTGTTTACTATCGCGGATCTGTCGCATGTCTGGCTGGTCGCAGAAATACCTGAACAACAGGCCGGGCTGGTCAGAACCGGAGGTGTCACAGAGGCCGAAATTCCTGCGATGGAAGGCCAGATACTAAAAGGAAAACTGATCTTCGTTTCCGATACCGTTAAGCCGGACACGCGCACCGTGACGGTACGCATGGACGTGGAAAATGCTGACCGTCTGATCAAGCCGGGCATGTTGGCTTCCATGCTGATAAGCGGCACGGTTCACAAACGAGTGATGGTGCCGGTGGTGGCCGTGGTGCGCGAAGAGAACCGCGATTATGTCTTCGTGCAGAAGGATACGACACACTTCCAGTTGCGGCTGGTGAAGCTGGGCGTGGAAAGTGCCGGGGTGGCGCCAGTCCTGAAAGGGCTGGCCGAGGGCGAAAAGATCGTGACCGAGGGCGCCTTCCACCTGAACAATGAACGTCGCCGCAAGGAACTGGAAGGCTGATGTGTCATGCATGGGGTCGAATTGATTCGGTCAGGCGCGATTTAATTCGCACCTGCAAATTTTCTAACTCCTCACCATCCGGTGAGGAATGAAGTCATATAGAGGCAAAATATGTTGGAATCCCTAATACGCGCGGCGCTCAAACAGCGTCTGGTGCTGGTTGTGGTGGCGGTCTGTCTGGTGGCGTTCGGGCTGGATGCCACGCGCAAACTTTCGGTAGATGCATTCCCCGATGTAACCAATGTGCAGGTGCAGATCGCCACAGTGGCGCAGGGACGCTCGCCGGAAGAAGTCGAACGTTTCGTCACCGTACCGCTGGAAATGGCCATGACCGGTTTGCCGGGGCTGGAAGAAATGCGTTCGCTCAATAAGCCGGGTTTGTCGCTGATTACGCTGGTGTTCACTGATGCTACCGATGTGTATTTTGCCCGCCAGTTAGTGATGGAACGTCTGATCGAGGCGGCTGGGCGCATGCCGCAGGGGGTGGCGCCGGCGCTGGGGCCGCTGTCCACCGGGCTGGGCGAGGTCTATCAGTACACGCTGGATTTGCCGGGCGACGGAAATAAAGCGCTGTCGGTAGAGGAGCTTACCCGCCGCCGCATCGCGCAGGACTGGGTGGTGCGGCCCCTGCTGCGCGGTATTCCCGGCGTGGCCGAGATCAACTCGCAGGGAGGCTATATCAAACAGTATCAGGTACTGGTCAATCCTGATCGTATGCGTTACTACAAGGTCACGCTTCAGGATGTCTATCAGGCGCTGGCACGCAACAATGCCAACTCGGGCGGCGGTGTGCTGCCCCATTATGCCGAACAGTATCTGATTCGAGGTGTCGGCCTGGTCAAGGACCTCGACGACATACGCAGCATTGTGCTCAAGGAACAGGACGGGGTGCCGGTGCTGGTGCGTGACGTGGCCGAAGTTGCGATCGGTCATGAGGTGCGCTATGGGGCTCTGCTGAAAAACGGTATCACAGAGTCGGTGGGTGGCATCGTCATGATGATGCGTGCCGGCAACGCCAAGGAAGTGGTGTCGCGTATCAAGGAACGGGTGGCGGAGATTAACGACAAGGGCATGCTGCCTGATGGTCTCAAAATTGTCCCCTATTACGACCGCAGTGAGCTGGTAGACGCTGCGCTTAACACCGTCGTGAAGGTGCTGATCGAAGGTGTAGTGCTGGTGATCATCGTGTTGTTTCTGTTTCTGGGTGACGTGCGTTCTTCCTTGGTGGTGGTTGCAAGCCTGGTGCTGACGCCGCTGATCACCTTCATGGTGATGAATTATTTCGGGCTGTCTGCCAACCTGATGTCGCTGGGCGGCCTGGCTATTGCCACCGGCCTGATCGTGGACGGCTCGGTCGTGGTCGTGGAGAATGCCTTTGGGCGGCTGGCCGAGAATAAGGGCCGCAGCATAAGCCGGGTGCGGGTGGTAATGGACGCAGCGCTGGAAGTGGGTACGCCTGTGATCTTCGGCGTTTCCATCATCATCCTGGTATTTCTGCCGCTGATGACCCTGCAAGGCATGGAGGGCAAGATGTTTGCTCCGTTAGCCTTTACCATCGCCATCGCGTTATTCGTATCTCTGGTGCTGGCGCTCACCCTGACGCCGGTATTGTGTTCCTATCTGCTGGTAGGGAAAGACGAACACGATACACGTCTGGTTGCGTTTGCCAAGAAGCCGTACCTGCGTTTGCTTACCTGGACTTTGGCTAATGGCCGCAAGACCATTTTGATCGCCTCATCGGCGTTCGTCGCGGCAGTCCTGCTGCTGCCCATGCTCGGTACGGCCTTCATCCCCGAGATGAAGGAAGGTTCCATCGTGCCAGGAATCAACCGCGTGCCCAATATCTCGCTGGAAGAATCCATCAAGCTGGAAATGGAGGCGATGCGCCTGGTGATGCAGGTGCCCGGAGTCAAGTCTGCCGTCTCGGGTGTTGGGCGAGGGGAAAGCCCCGCCGATTCGCAGGGGCAGAATGAGTCCACGCCTATTGTCAGCCTGAAGCCGCGCAGCGAATGGCCCGAAGGCTGGACGCAGGACGATATTGCGGCTGAGATCCGGGGGAAACTGATGAGCCTGCCGGGGGTGCAGATTGTCATGGCGCAGCCGATTTCCGACCGGGTGGACGAGATGGTCACAGGGGTGCGCTCCGATGTGGCGATCAAGCTGTTCGGTGACGACATGGATATTTTTAAACAGAAGGCCGAGGCAATCGCTAAAGTAGCCGCATCCGTGAAGGGCGCGCAGGATCTGAAAGTGGAGCGGGTGACGGGGCAGCAATACCTGTCCATCGAAATAGACCGTCAGGCCATCGCACGCCACGGTATCAACGTGGCGGACATCAACGATGTGATTGAAGCCGCCATCGGGGGGCGAACCGCGACCGATATCTACGAAGGAGAACGCCGCTTCAGCGCGGTGGTGCGTCTGCCGGAAGCATTTCGCGGCGATGTAGTTACCATCCGCAGCATGCTGGTCAGCTCACCCAACGGCGCACTGGTGGCACTGGAAAACCTGGCCAATATTCGTGTTTCCGACGGGCCAGCCCAAATTAGTCGTGAAAAGGGAAAACGCCGCATTGTGATCGGTGTGAATGTGAAAGATCGCGATCTGGGCAGTTTCGTCACTGAATTGCAACAGACGGTGGACAGCAAGATCAAGCTGCCAGAGGGTTACTATCTGGAGTGGGGTGGCCAGTTTCAGAATATGGAACGCGCCATGGGCCATCTGAAAATTATCGTGCCAGTGACCATCGCAGCGATTTTCTTCCTGTTGTTTTTGCTGTTCGGTTCACTGCGCTACGCTGCACTCATCATATTGGTGTTGCCTTTTGCCTCGATTGGCGGTGTGGTGGCGCTGTTTGTTACAGGCGAGTATCTGTCGGTGCCGGCCTCGGTGGGCTTCATCGCGCTGTGGGGTATCGCAGTGTTGAACGGTGTGGTGCTGGTATCCTACATACGAAGCCTGCGCGACGAGGGTATGAGTCAGACGGACGCGGTGATGCAGGGCTGTCGTCAGCGCTTCCGCCCGGTGTTGATGACCGCAACGGTAGCGATGCTGGGGCTGATTCCCATGCTGTTTGCCAGCGGACCCGGTTCGGAGGTGCAGCGGCCTTTGGCGATTGTGGTGATCGGTGGTTTGATTACTTCCACATTGCTCACGCTGGTCGTGCTGCCTACGCTGTATAAATGGTTTGAAGAAAAGCCTGTTGAGGCTTAGGAGAAAAAAATGAAAGAAATCAAAGCGATCGTGCGGCCTTCAAAGCTGCACAAAATACGCGACGCCTTCCGCCAGTTACCGGGCTTCCCCGGCATGAACATCTCGCATGTGGAAGGATGTTCCGCACACGCAGGTGCGGAGGCGCATGACACGCTGAAGGAGGAGTTGACTGACTTCACCAGGAAATTGCGCATCGAAATCGTGGCCCCGGAGGAAATGCTCGCTGATATCTTGTCTGTTATTCACAGCAATGCTCATACCGGCCAGGCAGGGGATGGCGTGCTCTGGGTCACGGAAGTGCAGGAGTTCCGCCGATTGTGCACGCATCCTGTCTGAGTGTAAGATGCGTAGGCGAGCAGTATGACTTTGGCGCGGCACATGACGCGATAGTCTGCCCGATGCCGAAGACGAACTTGCCGTGGCAGAAATTATCTGTCGCGGCAAGCGTCTTTCTTGATTGGAACTCCTGCCATGAAATATCTCAAGTCTGAATTTCCGATTGTCATTGCATTCTTCATGCTGGGATTGGGTTTTGCGCTGGAACATAACGCAGTGGAGCAGGGCGGCGCATTGCTGTTGGGCTCGTTGCTGCTAATCCTTGCGGCGATCATCGGCACAGCCTTCCGCATCGCCCATCACGCTGAAGTGTTGGCGCTGCGCTTTGGTGAACCATATGGCACGCTTATCCTGACGCTCGCGGCGGTATCGGTGGAGGTCGTGATTCTGATCGTGTTGCTGCAGGGCGCACCGAATCCGACCCTGACGCGCGATACGGTATTTGCCGCAATCATGTTCGATATCAACGGTATCCTGGGTCTGGCCGCCATCGTCGGCGGCTTGAAACACGGTAGCGCCAAATACAACGTGGATTCGGCCAACTCCTTCATCGCCATGCTGCTGGTTGCCATCGGTATCGGCATGTTCATCCCGGACTTTGTACCCGAAGCAAAATGGCAGTTTTATTCCGCTTTTTCGGTGTGCATGATGGCCGTGATGTATGCCGCTTTTCTGCGATTGCAGACGGTAGAACATCGCAAGTTCTTCGAGTACTCCGCCGAGACCGATCTGGAGGCGCATGACGAAGCGCACAGCCCGAATGCACTGCACATCGCGGTGATGATAGGCGCGATCGTGCTGGTCGGGTTGTTGTCAGAAGTACTGTCGGTATTGCTGGATGCGGGGCTCTCTGGCAGCTCTCTGCCGCGCGCGATCCCTGCCGTGCTGGTGGCGTTGATTTCCGCCAGTCCGGAGATACTCACCGCCCTTAAAGCGGCGCAGCAGGACAGGATGCAGACGACGGTTAATATTGCGCTGGGTGCCTCACTCGCCACAGTACTGCTCACGCTGCCGGTGATCGAAACCATTGCCTTGTTCAATGGCGAGCGTATCGACATGGCGCTGACACCGATTCAGGGCGGCATGCTGCTGTTGACTTTTCTCACGGTGATGAACAACCTGCACGACGGCGAAACCAATGCCATCGAGGGTGTCAGTCACTTTGCTCTGTTCGCCGCATTTATCGCACTGGTGACAATAGGTGTGATCTAGCCGTTACCCGATACTTGTCAGGTAAATTGTACGCAAAAATTACAGTTATGATCTCCGTCTGCTGCACTATTTGAGCATGGCATGATTGATGCCTGCTCTCGGCAAGCCGATTTTCAAAAAATGGGGGCGAATAGGCAACAGCGAGCGTTTTGCAAGATGAAAAGTGCCATAGGGAGAGTGTCATGAGTAAACAAGTACAGGAAGCCTATATCGTTGCCGCCACGCGCACGCCGGTGGGCCGCGCGCCGCGCGGGATGTATCGCAACACGCGCCCGGACGATCTGCTCGCGCATGTGCTGAGAAGCGTGCTGATGCTGACGCCCTCGCTCGATCCTTCGAGCATTAGCGATGTGATCGCAGGCTGTGCGATGCCGGAGGCGGAGCAGGGGATGAACGTGGCGCGCATCGCGCTCTTGCTGGCAGGGCTGCCGGATACCGTGCCGGGTATGACGGTGAACCGCTTCTGTTCTTCCGGTTTGCAGGCGGTGGCGCTGGCGGCGGATCGCATCCGTCTGGGCGAGGCTGATGTGATGCTGGCGGCAGGCACGGAGAGCATGAGCATGGTGCCGATGATGGGCAACAAGGTGGCGTTCAACCCGGCTATTTTTGAACATGACGAGCATTACGGAATCGCTTATGGCATGGGGCTGACGGCGGAGAGGGTGGCGGAGAAATGGCGCGTGTCGCGCGAGGATCAGGATGCTTATGCGTTGCAGAGCCATTTGCGGGCGCTCGCAGGAACTAACAACGGTGAATTCGAGGACGAGATCACACCTTACAGCATCACCGAACATGTGGCGGACATGAATAGCCGCGAGGTGGCAAAGAAGCTGCGCGTGGTGTCGCAGGACGAAGGGCCGCGCAGCGATACGTCGCTGGAGGCGCTGGGCAGACTCAAGACGGTATTCGCGCAAAATGGCTCGGTGACGGCGGGCAACAGTTCTCAGATGTCGGACGGTGCGGGCGCGGTGTTGCTGTGCTCTGAAACTGCATTGAAGCGTTACAATCTCACGCCTTTGGCTAAATTTTTAGGTTTTAGCGTGGCAGGCGTGGCACCGGAGATCATGGGAATAGGCCCCGTTGAGGCCATCCCGCGCGCCTTGCGCCAGGTAGGGTTGAGTCTGAGTGACATGGGCTGGATTGAGCTCAACGAAGCCTTTGCAGCGCAGACGCTGGCGGTGATCCGTGAACTCGGTCTTGATCCTGCCATCGTCAATCCGCTGGGCGGCGCGATTGCGCTGGGCCATCCGCTCGGTGCGACGGGGGCGATCCGCACGGCCACGTTGCTGCATGGTATGCGGCGGCACAAGCAAAAATACGGTATGGTGACGATGTGTATAGGTACGGGCATGGGCGCCGCAGGGGTATTTGAGGCGTTGTGATGCCACGCAGCTGTAAACTGATCGATAGAATGTAACAATAACCGAACAAGGATGGGTAATGAAAAGACTTTTGCTGGTTGCGTTGTTGTTTTGCCTCAGTTCGACAGCGCGGGCCGTCGAGGTGGGCGGAGTGGTGCTGGAGGACAGTGCGCATCTGGGTAACAGCAACCTGCTGCTGAACGGCGCGGGCGTGCGCAGCAAGTTTTTTTTCGATTTGTATACCGTGGCGCTGTACCTGAGCGCGAAGAAAAACAGTGCGGCGGCGGTACTGGCCGATGCGAAGGAAAAACGCATCGAACTGTATATGCTGCGCGGGATGAGAATGGAAGATATGTTGTACAGGTTCAGGAGCAGCATAGAAAATAATCATACGGACGAAGAACTGCATGCGATGAAGGATGAGTTGCATGAGTTTGAAAACGTCTTTCACCAGATGCTCGAGGTGCAGGCGGGTGATGTCATTCTGCTGGATTACCAGCCCGCTATCGGCACACAGCTCACCCTGAATGGGACGCTGCGCGGCACCATTCCCGGCAGGCAGTTATATACCGCATTGCTGAAAATATGGCTGGGCGAGCAACCCGCACAGGATGATCTCAAGCTGAAACTATTGGGTGGTCAATAGATGAATGAGGTGGAGCGGCTTAACGCTGATGCGCATGCAGATCGATCAGGCAGTGCGGCGCTCCAGCAAAGATTGCGCGCGCAAGGCGACGCATGGTACGACCTGGTCACAGGGCGCTGCCCGTACCTGTTCGCCGATCTGCCGGTGTTTATCAACGCCTCGCAGTTGCAGCAGATGAAGGACGTGATCGCGGCGGTGGAACGGGTGGTAAACAGCAGCAAGTGGACTCAGGATGCAGGATGCAGGATTCAGAACTCAGGAAGCAGTTATCCCAAAGGTGTGTTCTATGGTTACGACTTTCACCTGAACAGCGAGGGTGCGCATCTGATCGAAATCAATACCAATGCGGGCGGCGCCTTTCTCAATGCCTTGCTGTTGGGTAGCCAGCATGAGTTGGTCTTGCCGGGCGTGGCGGTGGCCCAGCCTGATCTTGAACAGGTGTTTATCGACATGTTCCAGAGCGAGTGGCAGTTGCAACGCGGGGATGCGCCGCTGAGCCTCATTGCCATTGTCGACGAACAGCCGGAACAACAGTATCTGTACCCTGAATTTCTGCTGGCGCAACGCCTGTTCGAACGCGCTGGAATCAGGACCTGCATCGCCGATCCCGCAGCGCTCGAGGCGCGCGATGGGGGGGTGTATGTCGGGGAGCAGCAGATCGACATGGTCTATAACCGGCTGACGGATTTTTCGTTGCAGCAATATCCGGTCTTGCTGCATGCCTGGCAGCAGGGGGGCGTGGTGCTGACTCCAAACCCTGCGCACTATGTTCGTTATGCCGACAAGCGCAATCTGGCGCGGCTGACCGATGCGGATGAACTGCATGATATGGGCGTGAGTGATGCCGACATTGCCACCTTGCAATCGGGCATTCCGCACACCTTCGTGGTGCAAGCTGACCTTGAAAACCGCCTGTGGGAGGAGCGCAAGAAATTGTTTTTCAAACCCTACAGCGGTTACGGCAGCAAAGGGGCGTATCGCGGCGAAAAACTGACCCGGCGCGTGTTCGGCGAAATCCTGAATTCGGGTTATGTCGCACAACAGCTGGCTCCCCCCGGTGAGCGTTGCGTCGACGATGGCGTGTCGCTTAAATACGATGTGCGCTGCTATGTTTACGACGGGAAAATCCAGCTGGTGGCAGCACGCCTGTACCAGGGACAAACGACTAACTTCCGCACACCGGGCGGCGGCTTCGCGCAGGTGCGCCTGCTCGGGTAGAATACACGCATGTTGATCAATTCATTTTTTGCAATCGGTATGGGTGCTGCCTGCGGCGCCTGGCTGCGCTGGGGGCTGGGGCTGTGGCTCAATCCTGCGCTTCCCCAGTTGCCGATCGGCACGCTCGCCGCCAATCTGCTGGGCGGCTACCTGATCGGACTTTCGATCGCCTTCTTCATGCAGCATCCCGGCCTGTCGCCGGAATGGCGCTTGCTCATCATCACCGGTTTTCTGGGCGGCCTGACTACTTTTTCGACCTTTTCGGCAGAGACTGTTACGCTGTTGTTGCGCGGACAGTACGCGTGGGGTGTGGGTATCATCGCAGCTCACCTCGGCGGATCTCTGCTGATGACGGTGCTGGGCATACAGACTTTCAAATATCTGCAGGGGACGCAATGATGAATATGCTGGATTTTTATGTATCTGAAAAACAGCATCATGACGGCCGTCCGTTGTATGAATGGTTGCTGGAAGAGGGGCGAGCGCTCGGCATACATGGCGGTTCTGCATTTCGCGCGATTGCCGGGTTCGGTCGTCATGGCACGATGCATGAGGATACCTTTTTTGAATTGGCGGGAGAGCTGGCGGTGAAAGTCGAGTTCATCGTTGACGATGAACATGCCGATAAGCTGCTCGCCGTGTTGCACGCGCAGCACATGAATATCTTTTACCTGCGCAGCGCCGTGCAGGCGGGTGTAGTCTGAATTTTCTGGAGGATAATGATGAATAAAATCGTATGGTTTATGATGCTCTGTGGCCTGTCTGTCACTTCCGTGCAGGCTAAAGTGGTGGGGAAAGAGGTAAATTACCAGGCGGATGGAGTTACCCTCAAAGGGTATATCGCCTATGACGATGCCTTCAAGGGCAAACGCCCTGCGGTGCTGGTGGTGCATGAGTGGTGGGGGCATAACGCCTATGCGCGGCATCGTGCCGACATGCTCGCGGAACTGGGCTACACGGCTCTTGCGGTCGATATGTATGGCGATGGAAAACAGGCGCATCATCCTGATGAGGCCGGGAAGTTCGCTGCCGAAGTGAACAAGAACATGCCTGTGGCCCGTGCGCGATTTGAGGCGGGCATGAACTTGTTGCGCCGTGAACCCACCGTCGATGCAGGGAAAATGGCCGCAATCGGCTATTGCTTCGGTGGCGGGGTGGTGTTGAACATGGCGCGTCTGGGTGAAGATCTGAAGGGCGTGGTGAGTTTTCACGGTTCACTGGGTACGGATATCCCGGTTCAGCCCGGAAAAATAAAAGCGCGCATCATTTCTTTCTCAGGCGAAGCGGATCCGATGATCAATGCGGATAGCGTTGCTGCCTTCAAACGGGAAATGGACAATGCGGGCGCCAATTACCGTGTCGTCACCTATCCCGGCGCGCAACATGCATTTACCAACCCTGAAGCGGATGAACTGGGCCGTAAATTCAAACTGCCGCTGTCCTACAACGTTGAAGCAGACAAGGATTCGTGGCAACAGGCGACGGTATTTCTGCGCGAAGTATTCTCAGACAAGTGATTCTGTCCGGATGGATTGAATTGCCGGGCAATCGTTCATGAACTTTGCCGCGCTGATATCGCAGTATGGTTATTTCGCGCTGTTTGCAGGTGCGCTGCTTGAGGGCGAAACAGTGCTGATACTGGCCGGCTTCGCGGCGCATCAGGGGTATCTGCAACTGCACTGGGTGATACTCATCGCCATGCTCGGCGGTTTTCTCGGCGATCAATTCTACTTCTGGATGGGAAGACGGCACGGCGCGTGGGTGTTGTCGCAATTTCCCCGTCTGGTACCTGTGTTCGAGCGCGCCAATGTGCTGATAGAGCGCTACCATGAAGCGCTCATCGTGGGTATCAGGTTTCTTTATGGCTTGCGCACGGTGGGGCCGATGGCGCTGGGCATGAGCGTGGTTCAGGCATGGCGTTTTGTATTGTTCAATGCGCTGGGTGCGGTCATCTGGGCCGTCGCCATTGGCGGGGCGGGCTATCTGTTCGGGAACGCGCTGGAGTTGTTCATGCAGGATGTCAGGAGACTGGAACAGACCTTGCTGGTCGTTATCCTGTTGGCAGGCTTCGCCGTATGGGGCTGGCGACGCTACAGATTCCGCAATAAATTCAAATAGCCGGTATAAACTTCCTGCGCGTTTATCTTCCGGTTGCTTGTACAATCTGTCACTCAGTCTATCGGTCAGACCTGAATCCCATGCCGTATCTTGCCCGGATGATCCATATCGTGCTGCTGGCCTTGCTGCTCGTGTCCACGGCAGCTGGCGCCAGCGAATTTTCCCTGAATATTGCCGATATCGTCTCGCCTGCCTTCAGTGCGCGCGGGATCAGGCTGATTTTGCCCGTGGATGGCTCGGCAGATTTGCACATTTCGAAA
>DFWZ01000012.1:0-19579 GCA_002381565.1 Gallionella sp. UBA4121 | reverse complement strand
TCGCTGTCTTCGGTGCAGGTGGCATGCCGCAAGGGCCGTCTGGACGCGCTGCCCGATGCTAAGCTCGATTTCAGTTACGGTTTTGACAGCAAACAGTTGCAGCTGGCGCTAATTGCTCCAGGCGGCGAGTCGTGGCAGGTGACGGGGCAGATGGGTGAACGTGTCTGGCAAGTCTCTGTGCAGATGCACAATGCACAGGCTAAACGCCTGACCGCTTTGCTGCCGGCAGATGTGGCCGCTGCCCTCTCTGCTGACTCTCTCCGGCAAGCGGGGGGGAGTGAATCAGTCTCACTGCGTGAGATCCATTTCAACCAGGGTATGCTGAACGGTACGGTTCACGCTAATGGCGATGCGTCCGGTATGGATGCGGTGAAAGTCGATGTGCAGTTGGTTGATGTGGGTTTTAGCGATGCTGCCGGCCTGCATGCGGCGGAGAAATTGCGCGGAGGCATCGGATTTTCAGCCAAACGAAACGGCACGGTGTGGAACTGGCAAGGCAATGTCGCGTGGCATTTAGGCGAATTGTTCTGGAAACCGCTGTACCTGCATGGCGGTCAGGCATTGAGCGCGTCCGGCCGCTTTGACGGCAAACTGCTTGGCATTGAACAGGCTGTGCTTGATCTGCTGGAGGTGGGGCGCGTGAAATTTACCGCCAACTGGGATATACAGCAAAGCGCCTTGCAGGACGGCACGCTGCGCGGCGAAAATCTGAAGCTTTCGAGTCTGTTCGAGATTTACGCCAAGCCGTTTCTGGACAAGGGGGTGCTGGCGGAGTCGGCCTTGTCCGGTCATGCCGATGTGGAGGGGCACTATCGCAGCGGCGAATTGCAAAGTTTGACGCTGGGTCTGCATGATGCGGGGATCGCAGACGCGGCACAGCGGTTTGCCATGCGCGGGGTGAACAGCGAGATCGCCTGGCGGGCGGATGCGCCCAGCTCCGCTGCCATTGCCTTTGCCTGCGGCACGCTGCTGGGGGCGACTATCGGCGCCGGGCAGTGGCAGGTCAATATGGACGGGCTCAGGTTCGACGTGCCAGAGGCCTCGCTGTCAGTGCTGGATGGCCGGCTGGAGCTGCGCAATTTTCATTTGCATCAGGCAACGAATCAGACGGGCAAGCCGGTATGGCACTGGCAATTTGAGGGTGCGCTGGGTCCGATCCGGATGGAGCAATTAAGTCAGGCTGCGGGACTGCCTGTGATGCTGGGCACGCTGGCCGGGCGCATTCCGCGGGTGAGTTACGATGGCAATGAGATCAATGTGGACGGTGCGCTGTTGTTTAATGTGTTCGACGGTACGGTGGTGGCAACCGGGATGAAACTCGCCGATGCGTTCGGGCGCGCCCCCGTGCTGTCCGGCAACCTGACGATGCGCAACCTTGATCTGGATTTGCTCACGCGTACCTTTTCGTTCGGCAACATGCAAGGCCGGCTGGACGTGGATGTGAACAACCTGCAATTGCAAAACTGGCAGCCGGTGCGCTTCGAGGCGCGTTTGTACAGCAGTGCCGGAAACTATCCAAAAAAAATCAGTCAGAAGGCGGTGCAGAACATTTCGTCGCTGGGCGGTGCGGGTGCGGCAGCCGCGATACAGCGCAGCTACCTGAGTTTTTTCGAGAATTTCGGTTATGACCGCATAGGATGGAGTTGCGTATTGCGCAATGGCGTGTGCGCGATGGGCGGAATCGAGGGGGGTAACCAGGGTATGTATGAGATCATCCGGGGCGGAGGCATTCCGGCGATCAGTGTGATGGGCTACAATCGCGCCGTGTCGTGGGGCGAATTGATCACCAGGCTCAAACGCGTGACGCAGAGCAACGTAAAACCGATCGTCAACTAGTGACGCGCCGACCTCCTGATAACAGGTGCGATTTTGTCGTGGACAATGCGTTAAACAGATTTAGCATAAAGGAGTCATGATGAAAACGAACGAAGTGAGTTTCTCTAAAACGAGAGTAGCGAGTTTCTGTAAAACAAGAACAGCGAGTTTTGCTGATAAAGTCTGGATGGTATTGCCGCTGGCGGCCATGGCATTGAGTGCCTGCGTGACGATCAATATTTACTTCCCGGCGGCGGCAGCTGAAAAGGCGGCGGACAAGATCATCGAGGAAGTCTGGAAACAGACTGACAAACCGGCAACCCCTGACGTGAAGGAGACAAAATGAAAACGAACGTAGTGAGTTTCTATAAAACGAACGAAGTGAGTTTCTGTAAAACGAGCAGCGCGAGTTGCTGTAAAAATCTGCTCAAATATTTGCTTGCTTTGTTTGCCCTTGTCGGCTCCCTGAATGTGTTCGCGGCTGCCGATCTCGAAATCAATACGCCGGGCGTGAATGCCATCAAAAACAGCATGCAGGCGCGCCATGCGCAATTGGCTGCCTACTATGCCAATGGCGCAGTCGGCCTGACGATGGATGGCATGATCGAGTTGCGCGATGCTGGTTCCGTGCCCTTGGCCGCCCGTCAGACGGTGAATGCGCTGGTGGCGGCTGAAAATCAGGATCGCGATGCGCTGTATGCCGAAATCGCCAATGCCAACGGGCATCCGGAATGGAAATCGGAAATCCGCAGCACCTTCGCACAGCGCTGGATACAGCGTGCGCAACGCGGCTGGTGGGTGATGAGCAATAACGGCTGGATACAAAAGTAAGCATTGATTTCTTGCAGAAGGCTGTACACGAATTTTTTTAAGGATAATTGATTGACTCCAACCCTGGTTTTTGACATCGAAACTGTTCCCGATATTGCCGGGCTGCGCACCTTGCACGGGCTGGATGAGCGCGTGAGCGACTGGGAAGTGGCGGAAATGGCTTTCCAGCAGCGACGTCAGGCAACCGGCAGCGATTTTCTTCAGCACCATTTGCAGCGTGTGGTGGCAATATCCTGCGTGTTGCGCGAGGGTGATAACTTCAAGGTCTGGTCGCTGGGCGAGCCGGATGAAGATGAAGGCAGTCTGATTCAGCGATTTTTCGACGGCATCGACAAATACACGCCGCAACTGGTGTCGTGGAACGGTGGCGGTTTCGATCTGCCGGTGTTGCATTATCGCGGGCTGATCCACGGCGTGCAGTGTGCGCGCTACTGGGAAATGGGCGAGGATGACCGTGAATTCAAGTGGAACAACTATATCAGCCGCTACCACATGCGCCATCTCGATCTGATGGATTTGCTGGCCATGTACACCGGACGCGCCAATGCGCCGCTGGATGATATGGCGAAGCTGATCGGTTTCCCCGGCAAACTGGGTATGGATGGCAGCCGAGTGTGGGAAGCTTATCAGCAGGGACAGCTGGCCCAAATCCGTAACTACTGTGAAACGGATGTGGCGAATACTTATCTGGTATATGCGCGCTTCCAGATGATGCGCGGTGTGTTGAGCCCGGATGCTTACAGACAGGAGTGCGAGTTGGTGAGAGGCGAGCTGGCCGGCCTCAACCTGCCGCACTGGCAGGAGTTTTTGGCCGCCTGGCCTGAAGTTAAATGTTGAAATATCGCAAGCTCTGGATCACTGTGGGCTTCTCGCTTGTGCTGCTGGTCGTGTACCTCTCGCTAACCCGGAATCCTCCAGCCCCGCTGACATTTGATCATGCCGACAGTTAGAACATGCGCTGGCTTACGCCACGCTGTCTTTCTGGTTCTGTCAGATTTATCCGTCAGCCAGGTTGGGCGTGGTGGTGTCCACGGCTCTGATATGGCTGGGTGTCGCGCTGGAATATATGCAAGGCTGGACGGGATACCGCACTTTTGATGTGCTGGATATGGCAGCCGATGGTATCGGTGTATTGCTGGGATGGTTGTTGACGTGTACCCCGCTGGGACGCATGTTGGTTTTTATTGAGAGCCGTATGGCGCGTGATTAAGAAACTGGAATGGAAATGACGACAAATAATAAAGTGACCATCGAGTCGCTGGATCAGGAAGGCCGGGGCATTGCGCATGCAGATGGCAAGGTGATTTTCATCGAGGGAGCGCTGACGGGCGAGACTGTCAGCTACGCATCCTATCGCAAGAAGCCGTCGTTCGAGCTGGCGCAAATGACCGAGCTGCATCGCGCGGCCTCGATCCGCGTGCAGCCTGCATGTGCGCATTTTGGTGTGTGCGGCGGATGTTCCATGCAGCATCTCGATGCCAGAGTGCAGGTTGCGGTGAAGCAGCGCATCCTGGAAGAGAGCCTGGCGCGCATCGGCAGGGTCAAACCCGAAACCATGCTGCCCGCGATCTACGGGCAGAGTTGGGGCTACCGCGAGCGTGCGCGCATCTCGGTCAAATACGTGATTAAGAAGAGCAAGACGCTGGTGGGGTTTCACGAGCGGCGCAGCAGTTTTGTCGCCGATATGCAAAGCTGTGAAATCCTGGCGCCGAAGATCGCCGGGCTGATACAGCCGCTCGCGAAGCTGGTGGAAGGCTTGTCGATACGCGACAAGTTGCCGCAAATCGAAGTGGCGGTGGGGGAGCACGTCGATGCGCTGGTGCTGCGTGTCATGGCGCCACCGTCGGCAGAAGATGAGGCCGCGTTGCGCGCGTTTGCCGATCAGCACCAGGTCCAGTTCTGGCTTCAGTCCAAGGGGCCGGAAACCATCGCCCCGTTCCATCCGCTCAATGCGCCCGCGCTGTCATACAGTCTGCCGGAATTCGGTATTACCATGCCGTTCGCGCCCGGAGAATTTACCCAGGTGAACAGTGCGCTCAATCGCGTGATGGTCAGCCGGGCGCTGCGTCTGCTTGATCCGCAGCCCGATGAGCATATCGTCGATTTTTTTTGCGGCCTGGGTAATTTTACCTTGCCTATCGCCCGCAGCGGAGCGCGGGTGCTGGGTGTAGAAGGCAGTGACGCACTGGTCAAGCGAGCAGCTCAAAATGCCAGGACCAATGACTTGTCGGGGAATACGCAATTTGCGGCGATGAACCTGTTCGAGATGGACGAGGCGAAGCTCGCCAGCCTTGGTAAATTCGACAAGTGGCTGATCGACCCGCCGCGCGACGGCGCGATGGAGTTGGTGAAATCCATTACCCCCGGGATTGCACCGCAACTCATCGTTTATGTGAGTTGCAACCCGGCCACGCTGGCGCGCGATGCTGCCGAGCTGGTGCAAAGAGGGTATGTGCTTAAATCGGCGGGGGTGATGAACATGTTCCCGCAAACTTCGCATGTCGAATCCATTGCCGTGTTTGAAAAGGCGCATGTGTAGCGTGCGCCTTTCGGTGTCAGCTTAATTTAAGTAAAACGACTGAAACCAAAAGACGGGCGCCCAGGTCGTACAGGCTTAACTTACGGAGAAAAAGTCTATGGCGATTGAAAAAGTGGATGTTTTGCTGGTGGGGGCAGGGGTGATGAGCGCCACGCTGGGGCAGTTGCTGGCGCTGCTGGATCCCTCATTGAACATCATGATGGTTGAGCGATTGAGCCGTGTGGCGAGTGAGAGTTCGCACGCGTTAAATAACGCCGGAACGGGACATGCCGGATATTGCGAGCTCAATTACACCCCGCAACTTGAGGACGGCTCTGTAGACATCAGCCGTGCGCTGGCCATTAACGCGGCATATGAGGTGTCTTTGCAATTCTGGTCATATCTGGTTGAAAATGGCATGTTGCCCTCACCCGAAAAATTCATTAATCCGATTTTTCACCAGAGTTTTGTCTGGGGTGAGCCGAATGTGGCATTTCTGCGTAAACGTTATGAAGCCTTGCGTACCCATCATTTGTTTGAAGAAATGGAGTACAGCGAAGACCACGCGGTGTTGAAGAAATGGATGCCGCTGGTAATGCAAAGTCGAGATGCCGCGCAAGCCGTTGCAGCCACACAGGTTAAACACGGCACGGACGTGGACTTCGGTATTTTGACACGCAAGCTGGTCAAGGCGATGAGAGTGCACCCCACCTTTGACCTCAAACTTTCTCATACCATTACCGGCATGAAACAATATCCTGATGGCAGGTGGCATGTGCGTGTAAGGGACAATCATACCGAGCACAGCAAGACGATCGATGCGGGATTCGTGTTTCTGGGTGCGGGGGGAGGCGCGTTGCCGCTGCTGCAGAAATCAGGCATTCCTGAAAGCGCAGGTTATGGCGGTTTTCCGGTGAGCGGACAATGGCTGATCTGCAAAAATCCGGATGTTGTAAAGCGGCATGCCAGTAAAGTTTACGGGAAAGCGCCCAAGGGTGCGCCACCCATGTCGGTGCCGCATCTCGATACCCGGATTATTGACGGACAACCGGCCTTGCTGTTCGGACCGTTTGCCAGCATTACCACCCGATTTCTGAAAGAAGGCTCGGTGCTGGATCTTTTTTCATCGCTCAAGTCGGGTAATCTCAAGCCCATGCTTTCCGTTGCTCGAGACAATCTTGATTTGACCCGTTATCTCATCACCGAGGCGTTCAAGTCGCACAAGGAACGCGTGGCAAGTTTGCAGGAGTTTTATGCGGATGCCCGGGAGGAAGACTGGGAGCTGGCTTCAGCCGGGCAGCGTGTGCAGATCATTAAAGGGTGTGACGTGAAGGGGGGGCGGCTGGAGTTCGGCACCGAGATCGTTGCTGCCAAAGACGGCACACTTGCAGCGCTGTTGGGTGCGTCGCCCGGGGCATCAATTTCGGTGCAGGCTATGCTGGCGGTGATTGAGCGTTGCTTCAAGTCCAGGGTGGAAAGTGTCGATTGGCAGCGAAAATTAAAGGAAATAATCCCCTCCTATGGCGAATCGCTGGATGAGAACGAGGCGTTGCTGCATTTCGTGCGCAAAAGAACCTCAGCCACGCTCGGGTTATAGACTAGATACCCTGGGGCATGGCTGAGCATCCAGGCAACATGCAGCGCATCTGTATCCGATACCGGTCGTTAACCGAGATGCATGATTTCCCGGGTCTTTGGGGGAGGTGTCGCAGGCTCGCGGCAAGTGAAGTTTTTTGAAGAAAAATTAATATGATTTGAATTAATTTTTTAAATAATTGCAGGTTCTTGTTTATTAATGAATATATTTTTTAAAAAAAAGCTAAAGTTATTTAAAATGCGGCCGATAACTATAAACAGGAGCGCTAGATTGACCCCTCGCAATCAGCGCTCCGCAATGCTCTCCCGTCCATCAGGAACGGGAGAGCATTGCTTTGTAGGCAATATTCCTACAAAAGTCCGCTTAATCCCCTACAAAAAAAATAGCTTGCTTCCGATTTTATTTCACTTGCTATTCGCGCAGAATGCGGCTGTCGAAATGGACATTTAGTTTCAGTGCGTTACCATCGATTATTAACTAATTGGGTTAGCGTTCCGAACTCGAATACAAGGGGATGACTATGAACACCATGCAATTGCAAGAAGGTATTCGCGATTTAAATCTGACTTACCTGATGTTGGCTCAACAAATGGTCAAGCAGGATAAGTCTGCTGCAATTTTTCGCTTGGGTCTCAGTGAGGAACTGGTCGATCTGATCGGTGGCCTTACGCCTGCACAGATTCTCAAGATGGCAAGTTGTAATATGTTACTGTGTAGTTTCCGTTTTGACGAAAATATCTTGTTGAATATGGTTACCGATTACAGCAAGAGCCGCATGATGGCGCAGATGCATGCCGCCATTTTAATGTCGTCACAAGCCATCGAAGAAACAGTCTAGTCAGGAGATCGACGTGGCAATCAAAACCGTATTGGGCGAGTCGCAGCAAGTTAAAATCGCAACAAGCCTGATTGAGATGGGCGCGCGCCTGCAGGTTTTGCAGGAGGAGACAACCTTGAGTCGTGAGCGTTTGCTTAAGCTTTACAAGGAAGTCAAGGGCGAGTCGCCGTCCAAGGGAATGTTGCCCTATTCGACCGACTGGTTCATCAGCTGGCAGCCCAATATTCACTCATCTCTGTTTATGGGGATTTACCAGTTTCTGGTTAAAAATGCCGGCGTTGAGAGTGTGCATACGTTGATTACCGCTTACCGTTTATATCTGGACCAGGTGCAGGGCATAGAGGGCGGTGAAGTGGTATTGAGTGTCACCCGTGCCTGGTTTCTGGTGCGGTTTTTCAATGCGGGAATGATGCAGATGGTCTCTTGCCGGCAGTGCAGCGGCCACTTCGTCACGCATACCAATGAGTTGCACACGAACTATGTGTGCGGCATCTGTCACCCGCCCGCCCGCGCCGGAAAAACGAATGCCAAAGCCAGGCAACAAGACGCGCAGCTTGTCGAGCAGGCGGCTTAAAATCAGGTTGCTGCCAGTCAGGTGGTTTAATCGATGCATCGCCTGAATCCTCATCACCTGCTTCCCCTCGAAGTTAATCTTTGTATTGTCGTCCCCTGTTGTAACCACTACCCGCGCAATGGAGTATCCATATATTAGGTTAATATATCGTACAGACTCGCGCGGATTTTAAAAGGGTTGCAAATCGTTTAATTCCCAGCAAAAAATACACAAGTGGCAGGTTGCGGATTAGCACTCAAGAATGAAACCTTGTCGCAGGCTATTCCAAGCAGGACATCCCTTCTGCAGGGCGTTTCCGGGTGCGTTTGATGCTAAAAATGTCATGCGGTCGGGCGCTGAAGAAATAAAGCACGCCTGATGAGCAATCAGGCAATACCCACAGGGCCGATTTGTTTTAAAATGCACCAGCAGAATTAAACCTAAGGAGTGCTGCATGTTAGTTATCGTAGGCTATGTGGTTGTGATGGGGTCGATTTTCGGTGGCTTTGCAATGGCAGGCGGCCACCTGGGCGCATTGTGGCAACCACTTGAATTGCTGATGATATTCGGCGGGGCGATGGGTGCGTTTTGCGTTGGAAACAACATGACAGCCATTAAGGCTACCATGAAGGATTTGCCTAGTCTGCTGAAGGGTGCAAAGTATTCAAAAGACGCCTACATGGAGCTGATGGCATTAATGTACGAGTTGCTGACTAAAGTCCGCAAGGAAGGGCTGATGTCGATTGAGGGGGATGTTGAAAATCCTGCTGAGAGTCCGGTTTTTTCCAAGTATCCCAAAATATTGTCAGATCACCATGTGGTCGAGTTTATTACAGATTATTTGCGCATCATGGTCAGCGGAAATCTTAATGCGATGGAGATTGAAAACCTGATGGATGTCGAGCTTGAGACGCATCATCACGAGGCCATGGTCTCTTCGCATGTGATTGCCAAGCTGGCTGACGGTATGCCGGCGTTTGGTATTGTCGCGGCGGTGATGGGTGTGGTGCATACCATGGAATCGGTCGGTATGCCGCCAGCGGAATTGGGTATGTTGATCGCACATGCGCTGGTGGGGACATTTCTGGGTATCTTGCTGGCTTACGGTTTTGTGGGTCCATTGGCCAGTTTGCTGGAGCAGAAGGCCGAGGAGGGTGGCAAAATGTTTCAGACCATCAAGGTTACGCTGCTGGCAAATCTGAACGGCTACGCACCCGCAATGGCGGTTGAATTCGGGCGCAAGGCGCTGAGTTCTGTGGACAGGCCAAACTTTACCGAGCTCGAAGAGCACGTCAAGCAAAAACGTTAAAACCCCAGTCGCTAGTCTTTAGTTACTAGCGACTTACGACTTACGACTTGCGACCCAAAGATATGGCCGAGGATAAAAACAAACGACCCATTGTAATCAAGCGCATCAAGAAGGTGGCCGCAGGCCACCATGGCGGTGCGTGGAAAATTGCCTATGCGGACTTCGTCACTGCGATGATGGCTTTTTTCCTGTTGATGTGGCTGTTGGGTTCGACTGCAAAAGGCGATCTGGCCGGGATATCGGAATATTTCAAAACCCCGCTGAAAGTGGCTTTGTCTGGTGGTTCCAGCAGCGGGGACCGCACCAGTATTCTCAAGGGCGGAGGGCGTGATTTGACGCGCAGTGAGGGGCAGGTTAAAGCGGGCGACGTGACTGCCGAGAAAAAAACCATCGACATCAAAGCGGCTGCAGAGGAAGCGAAACGCGTTGAAATGGCGAAGCTCAAGGAGTTGAAAGCCACGCTTGAAAAGGCCATTGAAAACAACGAAAAGCTAAAGAAATTCAAGAGTCAGATCCTGCTTGACATTACCAGCGAAGGATTGCGCATTCAGATTGTGGATGATAAAAATCGCCCGATGTTTCAGAGCGGAAGCGCGCAACTTGAGCCCTACACACAGGAAATTTTGCGGGAGATTGGCCAGACGTTAAATGACGTGCCGAACAAGGTCAGTATCTCAGGTCACACCGATGCAGCGTTGTACGGGGGCGGGGGGCAGGGGTACAGCAACTGGGAGTTGTCAGCAGACAGGGCGAATGCCACGCGCCGCGAGTTGCTGGCAGGCGGCATGGCTAATGACAAAATCGTGCGAGTGGTGGGGCTGTCTTCCGCCGTGTTGTTTAATAAGGATGATCCGTTTAGCCCGACTAATCGTCGCATCAGCCTGATTGTCATGAATAAAAAAGCGGAAGAAGCGGCCAGTCACGACGGTGGGACCGTCGGCGTGGATGCCGAAGGTGATGAACAGGCTATCAAGGACACGATCAATAATGGTGTGCAGGCATTGCCACCAGCCATTCGCCCCGCGCATTAATGACGGACATGCCGCTTTG
This sequence comes from Gallionella sp. UBA4121, assembly GCA_002381565.1. GTDB lineage: Bacteria > Pseudomonadota > Gammaproteobacteria > Burkholderiales > Gallionellaceae > Gallionella. The sequence goes on along the minus strand of DFWZ01000012.1, from coordinate 9,068 downwards.
CCCAGATTTATTTCGCGTGCGGGTCAAATTCAGAAATGACCAAACGTGGCGAGAGAACGGCCAGACTCTCGTCATGCCAGATTCCCGTTTAATCCCCCCTTGTTTTAAGCGTTATTCCCGAAAACTGACCGCTTTTCTTTCTATTATTCCCCTAAAGAAATTTGTTTTTTTGCCGTTACAGTACCTACGCCGCAAAAATACAATTCACAGGCGATCAGGAGATATATATGAGTAATTGGTGGAGTCGTCTTTCCCTGAAGAATAAATTGCAACTTCCTATACAGCTGATTTTGCTGGTGGTGATGTTGGCGGCACAGCGTGTGGCGCTGGATCAGTTTAAAAATAATGTGCTGGATGAGGCTCGCCAAAAAGCGCTGGTCTCGGCAGATGGCTTGTTGAATGGTCTTAACATGCTGATGATTAACGGCATTATCAGTCAGGCTGATCAGCGCGAATTGTATGTCAAAAAAATGGGTGCATCGGACAAGGTGCTTGAATTGCGCGTGATGCGCAACAAGCCGGTGCAGAATCAGTTCGGCCCGGGTCTGCCCTCCGAGCAGCCCATGGATGCAATGGATCATGCAGCGCTTGACAGTGCAAAGGTGCAGACCCAATTGATAGACCAGCCGGGTAAGCATGCGTTGCGGGTCGTCGTGCCTTTTATTGCGCATCAGGAATTTCGCGGCACCAACTGTCTGATGTGCCATAGCGTACCAGAAGGCACGGTGAACGGCGCCGGGAGCATCACGCTGGATTTGACGGGCGAGTTCGCCATGATGAAGCGTGCGAATTATGTGATGTGGGGTGCGCAGTTCAGCGTGCAACTGTTCCTGTATTTCGTTATCGGCTGGCTGATCAGTTTTATGACCCGGCCGGCGCGTGAATTGCAACAGGTGATGCAGACTATGCAGGAGAGTGGTGATCTGTCCCGTCGTGCCAAGGTGCGCAGCGGGGATGAAATCGGACAAACGGCGCAGGCATTCAATGATCTTGCGCAAGGCTTTCAGGTCATCGTGAGTCAGGTCGACGGCCATGCGGTGCAGGTTGTCAATACTGCGCACAGGCTGGCTGAAAACGCCGGAAAAATTGCGCAGGGACTGCAGCAGCAAACAGATGCGGCGGTCACGACCTCGGGTGCGGTGAGTCAGGTGAGTGCCAGCATTAATCAGGTCGCTGAAAGCGTCGGCAGGGTAGCCCACCTGTCCGAAGAGAGCGCCGAGCGTGCTCATCAGGGGCAGGTCAGCTTGCAGGACATGATGCAGGAGCTGGAACTGGTCGAGCGCGCTGTCAATGAAATCGCAAGTTCGGTCAGCGAATTTGTCAGCAACACCCAGAGCATTACCAATATGACGCAGCAAGTGCGCGACATTGCCGAACAGACCAATCTGCTGGCGCTCAATGCGGCGATTGAGGCCGCGCGTGCCGGCGAGCAGGGCAGGGGTTTTGCCGTGGTGGCGGATGAGGTGCGCAAGCTGGCGGAGAAGTCGGCGCTTTCAGCATCGCAGATCGATGAGGTGACGCAAACCATCGGTGCGCAATCAGGACAGGTAAACAAAACGGTACAGCGCGGCATCAGTGCGTTGCTAAGCAGCAAGGCGCATATCAGCGAGGTGACCAGCGTGCTCAATTCCTCCAATGAGTCGGTGGAGGGGGTGAATCGCGGTCTGGAAGAAATCGTAGGCTCAATCAATCAGCAGCGTGATGCCAGTGTCGAAATCGCCCGCAACGTCGAACGCATCGCCAGCATGGCAAGCGGCAGTAATGATGTGGTCAAGAGTACGGTGGAGGAAACTCGCCAGATGGAACTGATTTCAGAGCATCTGACCAAGACGGTCGGCAGATTCAAGGTTTAACGAGGATTGGGGATTCAGGATTGAGGGAAGCCGTGGTGTTAGCTCCCTCCACAATCCAGACTCCCCGACTCTAACCGGGAGAAATATTAGAATGTTGAAAGATACTAAGATCAGCAGCCGCTTGATATTTTTGCTGACTGCGTTGCTGGCGCTGTCCGTGGTGAGCGGCTCGGTGGGACTGTATGCTTCCAGCCGGTCGAATAGCGCATTGAAATCGGTCTACGATGACAGGCTTATGGCCATCGTGCAGTTGACCAGCATTGCACGCGGAAACACGCGCAACCGGGTTGCCATCGCCAACGGGCTGATACAACCGGAACACATGTCCGTTTTTCTCAAAGTGATCGAAGAAGAGAGCGCAAATAATACCAAACAGTGGGATGCCTACATGGCGAGCTATCTTACCGAGGAAGAAAAGGGACTGGCTGCCAGATTCAATGAGACTAATGTTCGCTTTAATGAAGAAAGTGTAAAGCCTGCCGTCGCGGCGATGCAGGCCAGTAATATGGATGCGCTCAGGCAGATACAGACAGGGCCTATGCGCTCGCTGTTCCTGACGATGACTAAGTCGCTGGATGCGTTGATCGAATTACAGGAGCGTGAGGCGAAGAAGCTGTATGACGAGTCCGAATCAACTTTTCAAACCATGCGCATGGTATCCATCGCGCTGATTCTGGCAGGTAGTGCATCGGGTATTTTGCTGGGGTTGTCGATCATACGTGGCATCAGCCGTTCGGTGGGGGAAATGCGCGGCGTGATGGTGAAGATGTCGGCAGATGGTGATCTGAATGCACGTGTCAGGGTCTATGGCAATGACGAGATCGGTCAGGCGGCGTCAGCATTTAACGGATTGATAGAGGGTTTTGCCGGTATCATTCGTCAGGTGAGCAGCAGCGCAGGCACGGTGTCCAGTACGGCTGCCAATCTGGCGGCTTCCTCATCGCAAATTTCGCAGGGATCGCAGGCGCAAAGCGAAGCGGCCGCTTCCACTGCGGCTGCCGTTGAAGAAATCACCGTGAGTATTAGTTCGGTTGCCGGCAATACCGACGATGTGCGCAAACTGTCTGAGAAAAGTTTGCAGCAGACCCGGCTGGGTAATCAGAATGTGACCAGCATGATAGGAGAAATTGAGCGTGTCCAGAATGCAGTCAAACTGATCGCAGATTCGGTTGCGGAATTTGTCGACAGCACCCGCGCGATTGCCGGCATGACCCAGCAGGTCAAGGATATCGCCGACCAGACCAATCTGCTGGCGTTGAATGCGGCGATTGAGGCGGCGCGTGCCGGTGAGCAGGGTCGGGGTTTTGCGGTGGTGGCGGATGAAGTGCGCAAGCTGGCTGAAAAATCCGCGCAGTCGGCTAACGAAATTGACCGGGTGACCAATTCGCTGAACCAGAAATCGACTGATGTGGAAGCAACGGTGCAGCAGGGCTTGCGCTCCTTGCAAAGTACTCAGGAGCAGGTCGAGCGTGTATCTTCCGTATTGACTGAGGCGGGTGTGCTGGTTGAACAATCCAGTGCTGGCGTGAACGACATCGCGTCGTCGGTGGGCGAGCAGAGTGTGGCCACCAGCGAGATTGCGCGCAATGTGGAAAAAATTGCGCAGATGTCTGAAGAAAATCATGCTGCGCTGGAATCGAATGCAGATCAGATCGCGCGTCTGGAGCAATTGGCCAATGAGTTGCAAGGGGCGGTGCGCCGCTTCAAGGTTTAACGAGGATTAAGGATTGAGGAATGAGGAATGAGGAATGAGAGAAACCGTAGCACTGTTGTTAGCTCGATCCTCAATCCACGCTCCTCTATCCTAACTAGGAGAAACAAATGTCTGACCTGTTAAAAAATATTGATGCCAGAACCAAATTGGCGGGAACCAACAAGCTGGAGATCCTGATGTTCTCGTTAGGCATGGATACGCGAACCCAGCGCGAAGAAACCTTTGGCATCAACGTTTTCAAGGTGCGCGAGGTGATGCGCATCCCCGATATCACCCGTGCGCCTGAAATGCCGGCATCGGTCGAGGGCATGGTTAGCTTGCGCGGTGCGCTGGTGCCTGTCATTGATTTGGCGAAATACATCGGCCTGGTCACGGATACCAAGCCGGAGATCATGATCGTCACAGAATATAACGGACATACTCAAGGGTTTTTGGTCAGGGCCGTGGATAATATTCTGCGTCTGGACTGGTCAGCCATGCGCGTGCCACCGGCGATGCTGGTGGCGGAGTTGGGCGGCCTTGTCACGGCGATTACCGAACTCAAGGATAAACGTCTGGTGATGATGATCGATGTGGAGAAAGTGCTGGCTGAAACAGGTCAGTTCAGCACCGATGAGATGATTTTCAATGCCGTCAAACCGCTGGGGAAAGAGAATCGTACGGTATTTTTTGCCGATGACTCTTCGGTGGCACGCAATCAGATTGCCCGCACACTGGATGCAATGGGCGTGAAGCAGATTTCGGCGATCAATGGACGCCAGGCGTGGGTTGAACTGTCAAAAATGGCCGCGTATGCCGAGAGTACCAACACGCCGCTAAAAGACTTGCTGCAAGTGATCCTGACCGATGTGGAAATGCCCGAGATGGACGGCTATATGCTGACGCGCAAGATCAAGGAAGATAAACGCTTCAGCGGTATCCCTGTGTTGATGCACTCATCACTGTCCAGCACCTCGAATCAGCAATTGGGCAAAACGGTCGGGGTGGACGAATATATACCGAAGTTTGAACCGCAAAAACTGTCGCAAGCTTTGGCGAGACTGCTGGCGTAAAAACAGTTGAAGGCAGCCGTTAGACGTTAGTCTTTAGTTAAAACTGCGCAGCGACAATATTAACTAATAACGAACGACTCTTAACTTACGACTGATTTATTTCAGGAGATATAAATGTCATATTCAGATGAAGTGCTGAGCAGTAGCGAGGATGGTGTGCTCGATAGCATCGATGCCAGAACCAGTCTGGCCGGAACCAACAAGATGGAGATTTTGTTGTTCAGTCTGGGCAGCGATGAGAAATTCGGCATCAATGTGTTCAAGGTCAAGGAAGTAAGCCAGGCCGGCAAGATCACCCGCACACCGAATATGCCGCGCGGGGTAAATGGCATCGTTTCCTTGCGTGGACATGTGATGCCGGTATTGAATCTGGCCGAATTTATGGGTATGACGCCCGACACCCCCCACCAGACCATGATGGTGGCGGAGTACAACACGCATATCCTGGGTTTTCTGGTGGAAGGTGTGGATCGCATCATCCGGGTGGACTGGGATAAAGTGCGCGCTGCAGAAGGGATGTTGTCGGACAAAGGCGCGTTGATCACCGCGATCACGGAGTTGCCGGACGGCACGCTGGTGTCCTTGCTGGATGTTGAACAGATTTTATCCAACGCGTTTGGTGAAGCCATTGTGGGCAACGTGGAGCGGGTCGAATCGGGCCGCGACTTGTGTGTGTTTTTCGCCGATGATTCGATGGTGGCGCGCCGCAAGATTGCCGAGGTGCTGGACAAGATGGGTGTCAAACACATCCAGTCGACTAGCGGTCGTGAAGCCTGGGACAGGCTCAAGACCATGGCGGATGCCGCACAGAGTTCGGGTGTGCCGTTACATGATCAGATACAGGTTATCCTGACCGATGCGGAGATGCCCGAGATGGATGGCTATGTGTTAACGCAAAATATCAAGGCAGACCACCGCTTTGACGGCATTCCGGTCGTGATGCACTCGTCGCTGTCATCCGATGCGAATCGGGCGATGGGCAGGCGTGTGGGGGTTGATTATTATGTATCTAAATTTGATTCGATGGTGTTGTCTTCAACGCTCAGGCCGTTGTTGACTTGATAGTAAGTAGGGAGTGGTCAGTGGGTCGGCACTTCGTGCCTCAGTGGTAAGTGGGGCTGGTTTGCCTACTTTCTACTTGCCACTTTCCACTCACCAGATTAGGAGATTGTGATGGGTATTGAAAGTACAAGATTTTTGGTGGTGGATGATTTTTCGACGATGCGTCGCATCGTGAGGAATCTGCTCAAGGAGTTAGGGTTTGTCAATGTGCAGGAGGCTGAAGACGGCGTCGAAGCATTGAAAAAACTGCGTGCTGACACGTTCGACTTTGTGGTGTCGGACTGGAATATGCCGAATATGACGGGTATCGAGTTGTTGAGGGAGATACGCAAGGATGCCAAGCTGAAAAGCTTGCCGGTGCTGATGGTGACGGCGGAAGCGAAGCGCGAAAATATCATCGAGGCAGCTCAGGCGGGTGCTTCCGGCTATGTGGTTAAGCCTTTCACGGCGGCCACGCTGGACGAGAAGCTGAAAAAAATATTTCAAAACATGAATAAGTGAGAACTGACATGGCCAGCAATACTGCAATCCAGGAATGCGACGATCTTGAATCGCTGTTTGACAGCATCCTCTCGGCGAATGCCAATGAGGAACAACCGGAAGCTATCCCTGTGGTATTTGCCGGGAGTGCGGCCAATTCGGACAAGGTTCTGAATCAGCTGGGTCAGATGACGCGAGCCTTGCACGATACCTTGCGAGAGCTCGGCTTGAACAAGGAAATCGAGAAGGCAGCCTCATCCATTCCCGATGCGCGTGACCGTTTGAATTATGTGGCTACGCTGACCCAGCAAGCCGCCGAGCGTGTGCTCAATGCGACGGAGGCGGCGCAACCACTGGTGCAAAATATGGAGGTCGAAGCGCATCGTTTGGGCGGGCAATGGCAAATGCTGTTCGACAAACAGTTGAATGTCGAAAAATTTAAAATACTGGTCACGCAAACCCAGGCTTTTCTGGACATTGTGCCGAAGCAAACCAAGATGACCAATGCCTATTTGATGGAAATCATGATGGCGCAGGATTTCCAGGATCTGACAGGCCAGGTCATCAAGAAAATTATCGAGCTGACGCAGAATATGGAGCGGCAGTTGCTGGCGCTGTTGCTGGATAATGCGCCGCCATCGGTCAAGGCCGAATATGACACGGGATTGCTGAACGGCCCGGTGATCAACCCGAACGGAAAAAATGTGGTAACCAGTCAGGATCAGGTCGATGACTTGCTGGAAAGCCTGGGATTTTAATTAGGATTGAGGAGCCGGGGTTGAGGGGCGGGTTAAGAGCGGGGCAGCGGGTTTGCTTCAATCCTCAATCCTTAATCCTCGATCCTGACTAGGAGAAAAGACATGAACGATTTTGCAGGCATGGAAGAGTTGTTAAGCGACTTTTTGCTCGAGGCGGGCGAGATGTTGTCGGATGTCGACAGCAAGTTGATGGAACTGGAGAAGCGCCCGAACGACAGCAATCTGCTCAATGAAGTTTTTCGCGGTTTCCACACCATCAAGGGCGGCGCCGGATTTCTCAATGCGACCGAACTGGTTACGCTTTGCCATCTCACCGAAAATCTGTTCGATAAATTGCGCAACCGTGAACTGACATTGAGCGCAGAACTGATGGATGTGATCTTTGCCGCGACCGCCGAGGTGAAAAAAATGTTTGGCTCGTTGCAGCAGAATCAACAGCCGCAGGCAGCCCCGGTACAGATGCTGGAGAATTTGAAAGCGGCACTGGCGGGCAAGGCCGTGCTAGCCGTGCAGGAAGCAGCACCTGTGCAGACGCAATCTCATGATGGGGTGGACTGGAATGCACTTTATACGGCGCTGACCGGCACCGACATCGTTGAAACGGTGGGGCTGGTTCGTGACCCGGAAAAAATCGCCGAGGCGGTGTCTGAAGAAGAGTCGACCAAGAAGGCGTTCGGTCGTCGTAATGATGATGTGCCCGGTGCGACGATAGGTCGCCGTGATGGCGATGTGTCAGCGAAGGAAGTCAAAGAAACTACCATTCGTGTCGATACCGAGCGCCTGGATCAGGTGCTGAATTTGTCAGGCGAGATAGGGCTTACCAAAAACCGCTTGAATCATCTGCGTTCTGACATCCTGCAAGGACGCCAGGATGCGGATACGCTGCGTGATCTGGACCAGTCCGTGACCCAGCTGGATATGCTGGTCGTCAATCTGCAAAACGCGGTGATGAAGACGCGCATGCAACCAATCGGACGGCTGTTCAAGAAATATCCCCGACTGGCGCGCGATCTGGCGCGCTCCCTGGGCAAGGACGTCGAGCTGGTTCTGGTCGGTGAAGACACCGAAATGGACAAGACCATGATCGAGGATCTGAATGATCCACTGGTCCACCTGGTGCGCAACGCGGTCGATCACGGCGTGGAAACCATTGAAGGACGCATCGCCGTCGGCAAGCCTGAAAAGAGCCAGGTGGAGCTGAGTGCGCGCCATGAGGGTGATCACATTCTCATCACCATCGCCGATGATGGTCGCGGCATGCGCCCGGAAGTGATACGCAACAAGGCCATTGAAAAGGGGATTATCACCTCTGAGGTGGCGAATACCCTGGACGAAAATCAATGTCTGGAACTGATCTTCCTGCCGGGTTTCTCCACCAAGGATGAAATATCCAGCGTGTCCGGGCGTGGCGTCGGGATGGATGTGGTCAAGACCAATATTCAGAAGCTGAACGGCTCGATCAATATCGATTCTGTTCCAGGCAAAGGCAGTGTGTTCACGATTTCGCTGCCGCTGACGCTGGCGATTCTGCCGGTGTTGATATTGAGGTTGGGTGACCAGTCATTTGCCGTGCCGCTGTCCATGGTGAGAGAAATTCTGTCTGTCACGCCGGGGCAATTACAGAAAATTTCAGGCCGTGCCACCATGGTGGTGCGCGGCGAAGTATTGCCTGTGCTGCCGTTGGCGCAGCTGATAGGCTGGGATGCTTCCGACAAAGAGCCGGAAGTGGGGGTGCTGATGCAATTTGGTACCAACAGCTTTATTTTGTCGGCCGATGGCTTCGCAGGTCACGATGACGTGGTTATTAAATCGCTGGATACGTTCCGTCCGAAAGGCGTGGCGGGTGTGACGATGTCCAGTGAAGGCGATATCGTGCTGATACTTGACATTAAAGAGCTGCTGAGCGATGTGCGCGAAATTAGATAAAAACTGGTAAGTGGGGGAGCAGAGAGTCGGCCTTACCACTTACCAAAATTAGGAGAACTGTGTGTTTTGTGGAAAATTAAGGCAGGAACATCAACTGGCGCTGGCGAAACTCGCACAGTCCGAGCAGGAATCTGCCAATCTGCGACAGGCCTTGAGTCAGTCCGAGAACGATCGTGAGAAATTCCATGCTGGCATGCTGTCCGCGCAATTGGATTCTGAGATT
>DFWZ01000013.1:9515-37562 GCA_002381565.1 Gallionella sp. UBA4121 | reverse complement strand
AACAGGTCGTGCATGTTCAATGCACCCACCAGTTGATGCTGCTCATTCACCACCAGCATCTGGTTGATATTGTACTGTTCCATCAGTTGCACCGCCTCGACCGCCAGGTTGTCGGGGCCGATACAGCGAGGGTTTGCCGACATCACGCTCTTCACCGGCGTACTGCCAAAATCCAGCTTCTTTTCCAGCGTACGGCGCAAATCGCCATCCGTGAAGATACCCCTCACGACCTCTTTTTCATCCACAATCGCAGTCATGCCTACGCCTTTGCGAGACATTTCCATCAGCGCCACGCTCAGCATGGCATCCTCAGACACCATCGGCATGCGTGCGCCGCTGCGCATGATGTCGCTCACCAGAGTCAGCAATCGCCGCCCCAGACTGCCGCCGGGATGAGAACGGGCAAAGTTTTCTGCACTGAAACCCTTGGCATCCAGCAATGCCACCGCCAACGCATCACCCAGCGCCAAAGAGGCAGTGGTGCTGGCCGTCGGAGCCAGCCCCATCGGACAGGCCTCCTTGTCGACCGCCGCATTCAGGTGCACATCGGCCACCCTCGCCAGACTGGAGGCCGGATTGCCGGTCATGCTGATCAGTTTCGCCCCCTGACGTTTGATGATGGGCACGATGGTCATCAGCTCCTGACTTTCGCCGGAATAGGACAGTGCGATGAACACATCAGAGCTTGCAACCATGCCAAGGTCGCCATGACTGGCCTCACCCGGATGCACGAAGTAGGCAGGCGTGCCGGTGCTGGACATGGTCGCCGCAATTTTTCGCGCGATATGCCCCGATTTTCCCATGCCGCTGACGATCACGCGCCCTTCGCAGCGCAGAATCACATCCAGCGCATGCAAGAAGCTGTCATCAAGACGTGTGCTCAGTGCCTGTACGGCTGCGGCTTCGATGTCCAGAACCTGACGGCCCAGCTCGAGCGCGCGGGGAGATACGGAAAGAGATTTATTCATATGCGGTATTATAGCAAGGTAGCCGACAGCCGCCAGCTTAAAGAATTATTCGTTAAACAGCATTTGCCGAATGTTTTACGGCACTTCCCATCATTTCCGCTTTGCAAACTGCGCATTAGTACGGCATTATCATAGCGCTAATATTTCGCCGTTAACAGATGGACAACTCACTCTCACCCGTACTCATATTGCTGGCTACCGCCGTACTGGTGGTAGTGGTTTGTCGCATCCTGCGTTTGCCGGTGATGTTAGGTTACCTCACAGTCGGGATTCTGATCGGGCCGCATGCCTTTGGCTGGATACCCGACTCGCCCAGCACACGCCATCTTGCCGAGTTTGGCGTAGTATTCCTGATGTTCAGCATCGGTCTGGAATTCAGCTTGACGCGCCTCAAATCCATGCATCGCACCGTGTTTGGTTTAGGTGGCGCACAAGTGCTTGCCACCATGCTGCTGGTCATGGCCATCGGTCATCTGTTCGGCATGGACTGGCGCGCCAGCCTGGCATTGGGCGGCATACTGTCCATGTCATCCACCGCCATCGTCAGCAAAATGCTGGTTGAGCGCGCCGAACTCAATCTGCCTTATGGTCAGCAGATGATGGGGGTATTGCTGTTTCAGGATCTGGCCGTCGTCCCCCTGCTGATCATCATCCCCGCCTTAGCCTCCCAGCCCGACAACCTCCCCGCGACGCTGGGCTACGCGGCAATCAAGGCGGCTCTTGTACTGCTGGTCTTGCTGGTGTTCGGTCAGCACGTCATGCGCCGCTGGTTCCACGTCGTTGCCGGCCAGAAATCGCCCGAACTGTTCACGCTCAACGTGCTGTTCATCACGCTGGGTCTGGCTTATCTGACCGAATCGGCAGGCCTGTCCCTGGCACTGGGCGCCTTTGTAGCCGGCATGCTGATTTCCGAGACCGAATACCGCTATCAGGTGGAAGAGGACATCAAGCCGTTCCGCGATGTATTGCTGGGGCTTTTCTTCGTCACCATAGGCATGATGCTCAATCTCGCAAGCGTCGTCGACAATCTGGGCTGGATACTGCTGGCACTGGTGATGCTGATTCTGTTCAAGGCGCTGATCGTCGCCTTACTGGCACGCGCTGTTGAAGGCAACTGGGGTGTCGCCTTGCGCAGCGGCATCGGCCTCGCACAAGCCGGCGAATTCGGCTTCGTGCTGTTGACGCTGGCCGACAATGCCCACTTGCTGCATGCCGCCGTCATGCAAATCACGCTCGCCACCATGTTGTTATCCATGCTGACCGCACCCTTCCTGATCCAATACGGCGAGGCCATCGCGCGCCGTTTTTCCGCTGCAGAGTGGACCAACCGCGCCTTGCAGATGCATCAGATTGCCATACAGAGCATGTCGAGCACAGGCCACGTCATCCTGTGCGGTTATGGCCGCAGCGGACAAAAACTGGCCAGTATTCTTGAAGAGGAGAAGCTGCGCTTCATCGCGCTCGACCTCGATTCGCATCGTGTGCGGGAAGCCGCTGCCGCCAAAAAAAGCGTGGTGTACGGCGATGCGGCCAAACGGGAAGTGCTGATGGCAGCCGGATTGATGCGCGCCAAGGTGCTGGTAGTGAGCTACAAGGACAAGCATTCCGCGCTGGCTATTTTGCGTCACGTCAAGGAACTGCGCCCCGATTTACCCGTCGTGGTGCGCGCCAATGACGACACCAATGTGGAAATATTGAAGAATGCCGGTGCGGCCGAAGTGGTCGCCGAAGTGCTCGAAGGCAGCATCATGCTCGCCTCCCAGGCCCTGCTGCTGGCCGGCGTACCACTCAGCCGGGTCGTTCGCCACGTTCAGGAAAACCGCGCGCGCCGGTATGCGATGTTTAGCGGCTATATCGGCACCCCGCAAAACGATGGCGTTGAAATCAGCGACGAAATGCAACCCCGATTTTTGAACGCCCTGCTCAAAGCGGATTCGGCTTTTGTCGGCCGTCGCCTGCGCGAGGCTGAACTGGATACGCTGAACGTCGAGGTCAGGGCATTGCGACGCTACAATGTGCACGGCGCACAACCTTCCGAAGAAATGATATTGCAAAGCGGTGACGTACTGGTACTGCTGGGCCTGCCCGAAGCGCTTGAAATGGCCGAAACCAGACTGCACAAAGGCAATTTCTGACGCTGTGCCAAAACGATTTTTCTACCTGTCACGCCAGACTTCCTGACAGGCAAACTCCTATCACAGCAAGGCTATTTTCCTATGGCAAAATCAGCGCCTGCTGATACCCATCCAGTGAGTGGGCAAGTAGAATCAATACACTTCTGCCACCCTAGACGCAACACTCAAAAAGGAAATGTCATGAGCCACCATCTCACCCAACCCGAGGAGATCGATCAGGTTTTGATGACCATGGAGGAATCTGGTGTGGAAGGTAAACCGGCACTGCCACCTCTGGAAGTGTTTCACGACTGCGATGGTTCTATTGGAGCGACAGCACCGGACCCTGCGAACAGGCATCTTGATTTAAATGCAAATAACTCAGGAGAAGCATCATGAACAACATCACTCGATTTGAACCTGTGCTCCATGACAACGCTGTGCCTGAGTTGACCCTGCCCAAGAAACCCGGATCAGCTGTTCGGGAAATTCCGATTTCGTAGCGGCGTATCGCGCCATGTAACGACCGGCATCCTGCAGAACCAAATCCGACAGGATGCCCGCCGCGCTGTAAATTCGTGCCGCACCAGGAGAATTTCATGTCGGCAAAACAAATTTTGTTTCACGATGCCGCCCGCGACAAGATCATCGCGGGGGTCAACATTCTGGCGGATGCGGTCAAGGTGACGCTGGGACCCAGGGGTCGCAATGTTGTTCTTGACCGCAGTTATGGCCCCCCGCTGGTGGCCAACTCCGGTGTCATCGTGGCACGCGAGATCGAACTTGCCGACAAGTTCGAGAACATGGGTGCGCAGATGGTACGTGAGGTGGCCAGCAAGACATCCGATGTGGCGGGCGACGGCACCACGACGGCGACAGTGCTGGCACAGGCGATAGTCCGTGAAGGCATGAAATATGTCGCGGCCGGGATGAATCCGATGGACTTGAAGCGCGGCATCGACCAGGCGATTTCAGCCACCATTGATGAACTGCGGAAAATCTCCAAACCCTGCACAACGAACCGGGAAATCGCCCAGATCGGCGCCCTTTCCGCCAATTCCGATGCGTCTATTGGCGACATCATCGCGCAGGCTATGGAGAAGGTAGGGCGCGAAGGTGTGATCACGATAGAAGACGGCAGTAGCCTGCAAAACGAGCTGGAAGTGGTGGAAGGCATGCAGTTCGACCGCGGTTTTCTTTCTCCCTACTTCATCAACAACCCCGAAAAACAAATCGTCCTGCTGGAGGAACCTTACATCCTCCTGTGTGACAATAAAATCAGTAACATCCGTGACCTGCTGCCCGTGCTCGAGCAGCTTGCAGGACGGCCGCTGCTCATCATCGCAGAGGATGTCGAAGGTGAAGCGCTGGCAACGCTGGTGATCAACAACATTCGCGGCATTTTAAAAACCGTTGCCGTCAAGACTCCGGGATTTGGCGATCGGCGTCGCGCCATGCTGGAGGATATCGCCATACTGACAGGCGGCGAAGTGATATCCGCAGAACTCGGTCTCACGCTTGACAAGGCGACGCTTAAGAATCTCGGCCAGGCCAAACGTGTGGAAGTAAGCAAAGATGACACGACGCTGATCGGCGGCGCAGGGGCTTCGGAAATCATTCACAACCGCATCACCCAGATTAAAAAACTGTCCGGGGAAGCCGACAGCAGTTATGACAAGGAAATACTGCTGGGGCGAGCAGCCAAGTTATCAGGTGGCGTCGCGGTGATCAAGGTGGGCGCTGCTACCGAAACGGGCATGAAAGAAAAGAAAATGCGCATCGAAGATGCGATGCATGCGACTCGTGCCGCAGTCGAAGAGGGCATCCTGCCCGGCGGCGGGGTGGCGTTGCTGCGTGCCAGAGCTGCAATCAGTTCAATCTGCGGCAACAACAGTGAGCAGGACGCAGGCATCAGGATCGTGCTGCGGGCACTCGAAGAGCCGTTGCGCCAGATCGTCGTCAATGCCAGCGGCGAGCCATCGGTCGTGCTGAATAAAGTTCTGGGGGGCGGCGGCAGCTTCGGCTACAACGCGGCGACCGAGCAATACGGCGACCTGATTGAAATGGGCGTCATCGATCCTGCCAAAGTGACGCGTAGCGCTTTGCAGAATGCGGCTTCGATAGCCGGCCTGATTCTTACCACAGACGCGATGATTGCAGAGCTGCCGAAGAATGAGGGAATGCCCGCTGGTATGGATGAAATGGAGTGAATTCGCCGTTCAGGCAAATCTGTGATCAACTTTTAAGGAGAACATCATGAGTTACACAACATCAGGATCAGGTTTTGGCAGAATCACCCGGCACGATAACCTCTTTCAGGAGCGTGTACACGACGCCTACAAGGCAAAAGGCAAGCTGCACGAACCCTCCGTCTGTTCGCAATGCGGCGCGGTATTCCACGAGGGTCGCTGGCAGTGGTTGCCGGTGCCGGCAGATGCGCATCAGGAAACCTGCCCTGCCTGTCACCGTATCCACGATCATTTCCCCGCCGGTTTCCTGAGCATCAAGGGCGAGTTCTTTCAATCCCATCGCGACGAAATCATGCATCTGGTACGTCACCATGAGCAACGCGAGCGACAGGAACATCCGCTACAACGCATTATGGCTGTTGAAGAAAAACCGGGCGAAACGCTGGTGACCACGACCGATATACATCTTGCACGTGACATAGGCGAAGCGTTGCACCACGCTTATCAGGGCGAACTGGAATTTCACTATAACCCTGAACAAAATTTGTTGCGCGTGCACTGGGAGCACTGACAGGCAATGCATCCGGTTAAATCTGCTCAAACATTTTAAGGAGAAAAACATGCAGATCCCATTGCAAATCACCATCCGTGACATTGAACATTCGGAGGCCCTGGAAGCGCGTATTCGCAGCAAGGCGGCAAAACTCGATGAATTCTTCAGTCATATTATCTCATGCAGGGTGGTGGTCGAGTTGCCGCACAAGCACCATCATCAGGGCAAGCAGTTTAACGTACGCATCGATATCGGCGTGCCAGGCAGCGAAATCGTGGTGAACCGCGACCATGCAGAAGATGTTTATGTGGCCTTGCGCGATGCCTTCGACGCTGCCAAACGCCAACTTGAGGACTATGCACGCAAGGTTCGCGGTGATGTCAAGACGCATGCGCGCATGAGCGGCGGCGAAGCAGAAGAGAGTGCTGCCGAATAGGCGCGCGGAGGCGCCCTGATTTTCAATCCGATAACAAGGAGTGTGAGCATGCTTGATTCGTTTAAACACCGGTTGAAAGATTTTGGACGCGAGTTCGGCTGCATCTGGAAAAGTTTGTCGGAGGGCTGGCACGCACTATCTGGCCGCAGCAGTGACCCGCTGGCACGTTTTTTCCGCAACAACAAGGATATGACATCGCCGGTGAGCGGTGCGCTCGCCGCCTGTCGTCGCTGGGGCAAGCTGGCAGGCGAGGTAACAGGCAAAATAATCATGGCGCGGCCAGAGACACCCGCCATGGAGCAGAGATATTGTCACGTCTTGGTCGAGGGCAACGTAATCTACCTGAGCGTTGAAAAACATTCAGCGAGCAGAACTCACGGCGTTCTCTACTCCATCATGGAGCGCGCCTGCGGGGCGTTTGGGCGCACCTTGCATCGCCGTTCCGCCCTGGACGAGGCAGCATCGCGCTGCACAAAAGGTGTATCAAGTGCTCGGCGCCCTGAGGCGGGTGGCGAAAGCAGTAACACGATCCCGCGGTCCTGACGCATGAAAACGGGATTCCGGCGCATTCACCTGATATGGGCTGCCGTACTGGGGATTGCCCTCATCTGCATCTCGTTTAGCGTTGCCAAAACCGGCTTACTAACGGGTGAGAAGGAGAACATCGTCATGCCCCTGTCCATCGAGTCGCCATCATTCATGCATGATCACGAAATTCCAGCACGCCATAGCTGTGATGGACTGGATATTTCTCCGCCCCTTGCCTGGACTGGCGTGCCGGGCTCGGCTGTGCTGGTGATGAACTAAATAAGACCAGACAACAGCTGTCTTACCGGGGTCGGAATCGCCGCACCCAGAGCCTCATTCACATCCAGCCACATGCTCTTTGCCTGGTGTACCTGTAACGGTTTATGTGCAAGGTTCAGCAACAACGGCGTGATGTGCAATTTGAAATGAGTAAATGTATGCGTGAATACCGGCAATGAGATTTGCTCGTTTACCTGCCACCCCTTGCGCTGCAAATATTCCACTAACTCTTCATCATCTTCATCGAGCTGAGGCAGACACCATAGCCCGCCCCAGATACCGGCAGGCCCGCGTTTTTCCAGCAGAATATCGCGTCCCTGCATCGCCAGTAAAAAAACAGCGCGTCTTTCAGGCACCACCTTTCGCTTGCGCGGGGTGGGCAACTGATCCACACGCCCGGTCTGATACGCTGCGCAATCGTTTTGCACAGGACATATGTCGCACTTCGGGCGGCTTCGGGTACACAGCGTCGCGCCCATATCCATCAGGGCCTGCGTATAGCTGGCCACATCCCGGTCTGGCAACAGCGCTTCGGCCTGTTGCCAGAGTTCATCTTCTACCGACTTGATGGCGGGCGAGCCGCTGATTCCGCAATAACGCGCCAATACGCGCTTGACGTTGCCGTCGAGTATCGCGCGCCGCTGATGAAATGCCTGCGCGCAAATCGCAGCCGCCGTCGAACGTCCTATACCGGGCAATTCGAGTATCGCTTCATACTGGCGCGGAAATTCGCCCTCGTGAAGGGTCACGATAATCTGCGCTGCACGGTGCAGATTGCGACCCCGCGCGTAATAGCCCAGCCCGCTCCAGTGTGCCAGCACCTGTTCCTCGCTTGCCTGCGCCAACGCGGCAACAGTCGGGAAAGAGGCGACAAAGCGCTGGTAATAGGGGATGACCGTCGCCACCTGCGTCTGTTGCAGCATGATCTCGGAGAGCCAGACGCGATAAGGCTCGGCACCCTGCCACGGCAAACCATGGCGGCCATGCTCACGCTGCCAGATGATGAGAGACGAAGAAAAAGAAGACATAACTTACCCGGTTAAACAGGCCACTTGTAGCAGCATAAACTTGATCGGACACAAACTATCAGATTACTGCATCGCCTTCATGCTTTTTTGATTGCCCGACCATCTCTTTACGAGACACAACATTCCTTCACAAGATGAATGGAGGTTTGGAAGCACAAAAAACGTGGCGATAACTTTGATAGACCACGTTTCGGTTAAACCCTCTCAGTAGTTCCTTGTTGTCCACACAATAATTGAGTTGAATGGAACGTGGCAGCTTCTTATATGCATTCTTGTAATTTTCAAGATACACGGGTGGTGTGTTCGGTGGCAGTAGCGCATTATTGTCGGCGAAGATGTAACGAATAAAGGCTCTCGAAGACAAGTTGAAATCGAAGCCATTCATCCCCGGTTCGTTAATGTTAGTACTGAATGATCGGTCTGACAATAAACAACATACATCGGTATAAAGACACACTAACACGCCGATTTGATGCGCAAGGTTAATGAAATATGCTTTCACGATGCCTTCCAGCATATTCAACTCGCCGTCCCCGGAAGGAATAAATAGCATGAACAACATTCGTAGCCACTTTTCATATTCTGCATCAGTAATCCCAAGCTCCTGACAGAGATGCGCTTGATGAGGCTTTCGTCCATTCAGGATTCGTTCAAATGTAATTTTGTGTTCGGGAGTCGCAGGTACATAGTTTGCTAAAAGTCCAAACGTGTTGAGTGCCTTATGAATGGAAAATGGGTTACGAGTGAAATTAAGGAGCTTTGCAGTGAAAAGGTTGACTATCTCCTCATTAACCTCCATGTTTCTCTGTCCCGTGGCTAGCTTACAAATCAGGCTTTCTGTGTGCGTTTTAACGTTGCTCTCGTAGCGATTAAAAGCATTCTCAAAGTTGCTACGAATGTCGGTATCTTTCTCAACATCAAAGCTAAACAAGTCTCGGTATGCGAGAGTATTGGAAATGGGGTGCCCTTTGGAGTTTAACAGCCGGAGTTCCAACGCCTCACGATTGACAATCTCAAAGGTGTAAATCTTTTGTTTCGTTTTTGGCGCGTGGGGATTAATGGCGTTGAAACGTTGTTCGACCTGCGGGAGAAAGTGTTGCCGAGATGTTTCATTTTGCCACTTCATTGGTTATGGCCCTGTGTTGCGCACTCAGTTCGTCGTTGTTTGTTCCTGCGTGGAATTGGGTTGATTTCCTCCCCCTCCAGCAGGATTAGGTGTAACCAGTTGAATAGTTGGAAAAGATGTTTGCGCCACAGTATTCCTTGGTTTAGGGGGCAAACTCTCCAACCGATAACCGGACGGGCTAAGTTCAACTGCATTGATTGTGAATGCCACTGTTATTTTTTGGTCGGGAGACAGAATATATTTAGTATTTCCTACAGCGGGGAAGTATTCTGGTGAGTGGAAAATGCGACGTGCAATCGGCTTATCACCCTCGTCGTTCAAGGTAAGTTCGAGGTCTGGGAATGCCTGAGCATAAGGAGTTTTATTGTGCAAAACAGCAGTGAGCGTAATGATGTTTGGCCGTACCGAGTCAGCGTCCATGCTTGAAGATTCGATGGTCAATAATTCACTATCTGCTACATGATTTGTAGCGGGTTCATCAGAAGGGAGCCTGATTGCTGACAACTTCCATGACAGGCCATCTCGGAGATAAACCATTGTTACCACCATTGTTGGATGACTTTTATCAGATGTACTTACTGTGAACCGATTAAAATTTTCATATCCCATTTTAACAATGGGTTCATCATCGCTTGCTCCAGAACGCATCTCTGAGGGCTTTTCTTCATTTGGATAGGAAGGACTGGGTTTGTGTCCACTCATCATGGCAGCCAAACCCTCAGGAGATACAAGGGAGTCAATCATGGGAATGGCTAATACATTAGCCATCGCTACACCAAGGGCAGCGAAGGGGTTGTCCTTTAATTCTTCCCCCGTTGATTTCACCATCTGTGCAGTAAAACTGGCTTTCAAACTTTCTTTAAGCGCAGGAAAATTAACGTAATCTGCAAGTGCTACTGCATCCCTGTCTTCAACGGCTTTTTTCATACCACGTACCGCTAAATATGGCATGGCATAAATCCAGCAAGCGACAAAGAAAATTATCAGGCCGAATATTGATTTCTTAATCTTGGTCACTCTTGCCCCCTAAGGTTATCAATGAGACGGTCTATAAGCCTTGGCAATGCCCGACACAACTCTGTACGCGCTTCAATTTCTCTTTTGTAGACAGGCAACTTAGCTTCGTCAAAACTTCCACCCACAAATATTGGACCTACTTCTCCGAGTGACATACGCAATGCTATGCCCATCATGCCCGGATGACTATACGTATTATAACCAGCTCTGGCTTTCACCAATTCCTCAACGCCTATTCGGGTTATATTGAGAATGTCACAATTCAAAGCCAGATGCTTTAGTGCTAGGTATGATTCAACCCGTTTATCGTCTTTTTTTACTAGCTTCCAGTACTCGACCTCGATTGATGGTCTATTCTTCTTTTTAGCGGGAATGAGAATCAAGTTGCGTGAAGAACAAAGCAGACCAACTGCCATGCCTTCTATTGCCTGTCTCATCAGGTTCCCAGACGCCATCAATTTGCCTGTAACAAGTAGTTTCGTCGAGGTTAGCAAGTCATCAAATATTCCCTGAGCAAATCCTGCCACAAAGGCAGCTTGTTCATCATCCTGTGTTAAATAATCAAGCAGAGGAAATTTAGCAAATGAGTGGGCCAAGACATTTCCGAACTCCAGTATCTCCATAGCACAATATTCGGAGAATTTATTCTTGACCCATTGATCATCGTCGAAGATTTCCTTAACTACGTCTTCTGGATTTGTTAGGTCAATTATTGGTTGGCTTATCATGCTTTGTCTGAGTCAAAATGCTATTTCCTCAAGAATAGAAATGCTCCCGTTCAAGTAAT
The DNA here is from genome assembly GCA_002381565.1 of Gallionella sp. UBA4121. Lineage (GTDB taxonomy): Bacteria > Pseudomonadota > Gammaproteobacteria > Burkholderiales > Gallionellaceae > Gallionella. Next base: position 26,537 of record DFWZ01000013.1, on the reverse strand, counting down.
ACTTGGAGACTATAAATGCATCATAAGGTAGTCTAGCAGGGAAGGCCAATACCCGCTTTTGGCACCCACCGGACCGACACTCCTGGACACTGCCTACCCGGAAGCGGTCAGACACGGCCATCGCCACTTCTGATCGTATCCTGAATAAAACCGCTAAATATTTATGTCCAGATTTTCCGGGTGATCGCAATGAATATCCAAACAATGGCTAATGGCAGGAGCAAAACGAGTAGAAATGGGAACGCAAATCCCGCCAAAATGAGCCCGACGACTATAACGCCACCCAGGATAAAAATGCCGATTCCCGCAAACACGAAGAGCAGGAAGATCGCCGCACAAAATAGAGCTATCAGGCCGATGATGAGTCCAGCTGCTCCGACAGCACCCTTGAATGGCCCGATGAGTTCCTGGCCGTTGATGATGATCCGTGTTGACCCCGCCTCAAAAAACAATCCCCATGCGACGATGACCAGCATGAAGAATGCAAGTACGATTGCCACTTTCTTGGCCATATTAAGACCCCTTAATTGGAAGAGCAATATCGACGGGCAGGTGATGGCACATTGTTGTCATCCATTCGTACTGACTGCCTTCGTGGAAGCGGTCAATGAAGTATCAAGCCAGCAATGCCTGAATATTTCGATGAAACGCTGGCTCTAAGTCCTGCATTTGCCGCGCGATATTGACTTGCATATTAGCGCCAGATACTTCAACTAAACTATCGTCAATCTTGTAGTTTCCCTTTGCCTTGAACCATGGCAGCACTTTAGCAAGATGCCAGATTGCAGAATGTCCATCATGAATTGGCGATGGAAATACAGACTTGTTCCCAATAACTAGCTTTCTGATATTTTGTCGACTGCACCCCAGTATTTCCGCTATATCTGTCAGACCGACCAAATCCGGAGTGGCTTCAACCAATCTGGCATCAGGAATCGCTTTTTTAACATCAGCAATAGCGCTGGCAACCGCATCAAAGGCAGACGCCGCTTCTCTTGTAAAATTCAAGGCAACACGGCCATGCTGACCTATTCCTATTGTCGCGTCATCACATCCAGCCTCAAAGAGCGCGTCAACGAATTTATCCGGGTCTGAGTTTGGATCGGCAAGGTCGAATTTAAGTAAAAAATCAAATTCAGACATGTCTTCACTCCTCGTCATTAATAGTTGTTCGATGCGCCGTGCAGTTATCAACTACCCGACGAAGGTGTTTCGCATGATTGCCGGGGCTTTTTGGCGTACTCCAGATACTCGTTCGGCAAAACTCTCCGCACCGGCAATCCTTGTCGTTGTATGGACAATACATCTGTCCCCACGCATGGGATCCACCCTCAACAATGCGCCAACCTTTATTTCGCGCATATTCAACAGCTGCAGCGATTTCCTTTTTCGGATGCGTCATTGATATGCTCAAATTTATGTTGACGAAATATTAGCGTACTGCACAAGAGTTGTCAAACGACAACCGACTGCGTCAAAAACAGGCTAAATTGGGGACGGATGTGGGTATGCGATTATGAGGTATTGTAAACGGAAGTCTGTTCTTAATTTTTCACTGCCGCAAAGCAATCACTCGCGACTGTCTTTTAAGCGAATCTGAATGTTGAGTTCAGACACTGTCCGTCTGATTAAATCTGAACTGCTTACGGCGGCATTTTATCTGAACAAACCCTTCAGACTGTTCTTGAGCTGATCCTGCGCTTTTGTTTTGATTTCCTGTTTGGCGGCTTCGACTTTCTGCCTAGCGGCCTCATTCACCAGCGCGCCAAAATCCAGCGTGTACTTCAGATCGGCAAACGGGCCTGAAACCCGCACCGGCACCGTAATGCCAGCCACATTGTCACGCCCTCCCTGACCTTCAAGGGTCTTGGCCAGCGTAGCACGGGCCAGATAATTCATGCGGCTCTGGCCGATGTCGATGTCGCCCGCCCCGGCCACGCGCAGCAACGGCGATTTCATCGACAGATCGTCGTTGTGCGCCACGCCGTTATTGATTTTAAAGGATGCCCTGAGCTCGGAAAAATCCGTCTTTTCGCTCTGGTTGGCGGCCTGCGTTTGCGCACGGCCCAACATGCCTTGCGCGTCGCGCAAGCTTTTGGCCACATTGATGCCCTTGATCGCACCGTCATTCAGATTCAGCGACAGATTGCCGTTCATCGCCTTTTTCATGGCACTGACGGTATTGCCCCGCATGGAGAGGTTCATCGCGACATTACCACGGCCTTCCAGCGTGTCGAAATTCGCAGCGTCTTGGGTCAATGCAGCGACATCAACGCCGCTTAATTTCTGATCAACGGTGATGACAGGCACGGCGGCCGCATTCACGGCAAGCGTGCCCTTCATGCTGCCCTGGTACAGGTTGGCGGATAAAGGGCTGACATTCACCTGCCCTTTATGCGCCTTCACATCCAGACGCACCCCGCTTGACTTGATGTTCGCAACCTTGAGCTTGCCGATGCGCAGGCTGCCCTCCAGATTGAGCGCACGCAAGGCTGACAGATCGAACGGTTGTTCAGGCTGATTTGCCTTCGCCCCGGTCTTCTTCGGCAAATACAGATCGGCATCAAACTGATCTACATCCACGTCGAACTGTATCGAAGGGCTGGAAAAGCCTTTCACGCCAATTTTTGCCACAACCTGACTTTGCAACAGGCCGCCGGCCAGGTTGGCCTGCACGGTTTGGCGCGTGCCGTCCACCTGCATGCTGCCCTTCATTTCGCTGTTCACCGGCTTGCCCGGCAATTTGTCGAACAGGGCATTCACCGCAACAGTGAGATTACTCAGGTTAAATTGTCTGGTCTCAAAATTTCCCGACAGCGGCGAGGCGAGCTTGACCTTGAAAGTCTGATCCGGCAGCTGCACGTCCAGGTCAAGCGCAAGGCTGCTCACCTTGAAGGACTGTGCATTGCCGGAAAGATCAGGCAATGAGACGGCGGCCACGATATTGCCGCTGTCAAGATTGGCGTTTAATTTCAGATGCTCTGCTGAAAACTTGTCTTTAGTCATGCTCAATGCAGGTGCATCCAGCGCCACCTCGAAAGGTGCACTGGCTTTGACGCCCTTCGCATTCAGCTCGAATTTATTCATGCCATATTCCTGCGTGGACAGATTCACACTGGCATCCCCGCCGGCTGTTATTTTCAAATTACTGTTATCCAGCGCCGATCCGCTGACTTGCAAATCCATGTCCGCCATCTGATAAAACTGACGGTCCAGATCGAAAGTCAGCGTGGTCACAAGTTGCGTATTGATATCCAGCTTCGGCTGGTTGCCTTGCACACCGGCCGACAAGTCGATTTTCCCCGGCACGCCATTGGCGATGCGCCCTGTCTTGAGGTTCAGGTCATGAACAGCGTACTGCGCACCTGTGCCTTCATCTCGATAATTCAGGCTGGTTTTTTTAATTGAGACAGAGGCGATGTCGAAATTGACCAGCTGATTGCTGTCGCGTGGCTTGTCATCACGGCCCAGCAGGTCGTCAATATTGGTCGTGCCGTCTTTGTATTTGATCAGGTTCGCAGTCAGGCCGCTCACCGCCACCTCATCGACCACTACCTGTTTGGAGAGCAAAGGCAGCAGCTCCAATGACACCCTTGCGGAATCAACCGAGGCGAACTGCTGATCGCTTTTATATTCGGACAGCGACAGCCGGCCCAGATTCGCGCCGATGCGGGGGAAAAACATCAGCTTGATGTCCCCATCCAGATGCAAGGTGCGCTGTTTTTTATTTTTAACAGTCTGAATTATATAATCTTTATAGTCGTTCGGATTGAAAGTAGCCGCCAGGTACACGGCCACTGCCACCGCGACACCCACGACGGCACCCGCACCCAACAGACCGTATTTGACGATTTTGTTCATGGCAGCACCCGAAAAAAGTCAGACTCGGATTATAGCCGAGAGGCAGATGCTATGCAGATTACGCCCTAGCGTGAAACTCACAAAGCGATGAAGGGAGTGCTGCACGCCGAAAGTGAGCACCGTCCATCAAATCAGCGACCACACTCAACAAACGCTACTTCTGACCCCGACTAAAAATGGGGATATTACCCCGCAATCAGCATCATGTGTTCCAGTTGATTCTCTATGGCACGACGAGCCTCACGCAATTCGTATTCATCCTGCAAGCCCATCCAGAATTGAACTGAGGTGCCGAAAACTTTGGCAAGACGTAGTGCGGTATCCGCAGTAACCCCGCGTTTGCCCAAAACGATTTCGTTAATGCGACGAGGCGGCACCCCGATCGAATTAGCCAATTTGGTTTGGCTTATCTCCATTGGACGCAGGAATTCTTCGAGGAGAATTTCGCCGGGGTGAATGTTCTTTAACTTATCCATTTCTCTCTCCTTAATGGTAGTCAACTATCTCGACGGCAGCCGGTCCGTTGTCTGTCCACACGAAACAAATTCGCCACTAATCATTAATACGAATGCTGTGTTGACCCTTTCGATCATCTTTTAATGCTTTAAGTCGATTGGCAGGAGGGATTCGTAAATCATTGAGCACCTGCGCCTTGTCCAACATAAAAAGTTTTCGTAAGGCAACTTGCTGGATTTCACGCGGCAAACGACGGGACACCTCTTCGTGCCAAATTTTTTCAGTTTCCTTGGATGCAAATCCGACGATCATGGCAGGGCATAACGGATGCCGTTATATCCCGCAACTCAAACACTCGCTCTCACCATCATCACATGAAGAATACAGCCAATATAGCCGACATTTCATGCTATCGAAGCAATAAGTAACTTACATTCAGCTGGCTGCCACTTTCGTACCGCACCCGCCGCAAAAAACATTGCCGAGGCTGATGGCCTGTCCGCAGGCAGTGCAGGATTTGTCAGTTGCATGAGATACGCCCGAATCAGCACTCTCGCTTTTGGTGATTTGAGCAATTTTTTCCTGTGCGACTCCGGCAATCAGCCGGCCACCTTCAATCGCTTTGCTGCCAGCCTCCAGAACCTTGTTGCCCGCCTGACCCAATAGTGCATTAAGGCGCGCGCCATCATCATCGCTGGAAAAACTCCTGATCGTTCCCATATCGACAATCTGAGTCGCACCATCAAATTCAAGGTAAGGAGCAACTCTAAAACCCAGTGTGGTCGCGTAAAAAACAGTAGGGATAGAACTGCGCTTTACGTTGTAGTCTTTGACGGTAGCGTTATAACGCTGACGAGCGCCTTCCAGTTGCGCTTCACACGCTTGGATGCTGTCGATTAATCGCCTATAGTTTTCATTGGACTTTAGCTCTGGAAACCTTTGCGCAATCCCAGTGGCGGCTGACAGCACCATGTTTGATTGCTGATAAACTTGCGCCGCCTTTCCCGCCGAGGACATATCATCGGAAATTTTCAGCATCACAAGCTTCTCGGACTCCTGATAGCCCTTTACCACATCGTGCAGTTGATTAGTCAGCGATATCTGCTTTTTGCACACCACATCGATGTTGGACATTGCCTCGCGGCATGATTCTGAAAGCGCTCTCAAGCCGTTGTAACCAAGGAATGCAATGACAGCAATGACCACGCCAAGAAACAGCACAAACTCTATCAAACCGCCAATGAAACTGAAAAAACCGCCCATTTAATTCTCCTTATTAATCAACATACAGCGTATTAGTGCCCCAATATTTTTCCGGTGCCATTCAACAGCCCACCGATTGCATTGAGCGGATTGTCAAGCTGAGCTTGCTTGTTACCAGAAAAATTCCCGCTTGTCCGGAATTCTTCCACGTTCCATACATCGCACGAAGCAGGAAGGGGAGGCTACCCTTTATTTTCTAATCGTCTTACATCGATTACACGGAAAAGTCAGAAAAAGGGTAGCGTCCCCTTTTTCCCTGCTGGACATAAGCCCATTTCTCATTGATTTGGCAGTGCGAGAGGCTGAACAAGAAAACCTTTGTTAGCAACGCCGGGTTCGTTATCTCCACCATTACGCTCACTAAGACCAACCTTAAGAATTTTAAGTTGAATACTTCTGAAGTCAGGTACCGTAGCTTTAGCGCCGTATGCACTCATATCCTTCATTGTCATACCAGCCGACTCTACATACGCGTAGTAATGCGTTTTTAATCCCCGCTCTCTGATGGACTCAATTTTTTCGGCCAATGCTTGATCGCTGACAGGTATACGCATTACACCTTGGCTAGAACATGTTTTCTCTAACTGATTAGTTCTGTCTATACTATTAAAAGGGTGATCATGAAATACACCTGTATCTGTACTGCAAGAACTATTTTGTACATTGGTGAATATGAAACTTTTATTTTGAAAGTCATATTTAATATCGTTGGAAATGCCCTCAGTAAAATAGACCAATCTGTTTGCCTTAATTAACTTAATTTTTGTATCAATATCGGGCATTAAACTATCAAGTATCGCTTGTTTTTTAAACGCATTTTGTTCGTCTGCATATTTAGTAGAAAGATTATTTGCAATTTCAGTGTAATTAATTGTGCAATCACAAAGAGCGTAATAAACCAGTATCCAGTTGGAACCTTCATTATGAACATCATCAGAATAACTTATGGGGAAATATTTCTCCAAAGGAGCATCAGTTTGAATGGTCGAGGTACTTTCACTAGCGCCTATATTTTTGCCAACCCCGGAACTCGCCCCCTTTGAACATGCACAAAGCATGGTTGTAACCAATATAGCCAATAGCAAACTTGCAAATCTCATAACATCTCCCTAACAATAAAAAACAATGAAGTATTGATCTAAATATTACCGATCAAAAAAGGGACGCTACCCTTTATTTTCTAATCGTATTATATCGATTACACGGAAAAACCAGAAAAGGGTTGCGTCCCCTTTTTCCTCCCCTTTTTCACATTCATTATTTTTGGATAAGAAGTTGCCAAGAATTTCCATGCATATCGGCATCTTGAGTTACTTGACCGATTTTCCATCCATTCTTAGCCAACTGAGGGATTGTCATTTCCCCCAAACCAGCACATTTAAATTTTGTTTCATCTGATAAACTGGCCACACCAGACATGGAGACTTCTGGAGTTACGCGGGATGAAAAACAAATATGCGCCTCGCCAGCCATTGCGGCAATAGGAGAAGTTAGAAGGAGGACAGCGAGTGTTATAAATTTTTTTTTCATTAGCTAAATACCCGTGGTTTTTACCAAGCAACTGGAAGATAAAATCAGATTACGTTATCAATGAGAACTAATTAGGAAACGCCACACCAATTTCTTTGCAATAAGCCTCGGTTCCTGATTTAATCAAATTGACTCGTTTCTTCATTTTTTGCAGATACCAAATGCTTAATGGCAGTGTCAAAAATCCAATCAAGAACAACAATAATGGAACGCTAACAACAATATAAACAATAGCCATATTTTTCGCAGTATTTGGAGGTGTAATAAGCGTTACATACTTCAACCTAATATCATCTGGATGAGTAACTTGTGCCTGTTTGTAAATACGTACAATGCTAGGAATATCGGTAGCTAATTGTGCAGAAAGTATATCTGATAACATAAAAACTCCTTTTATAACTAACGTTTCGGGGTTAAAAATACCTACAAACACAACCCAACTGTTTGATTATAAAACGAAGAAAGTGCAGAGGCATTTACTTTTGCGTGGCAAATCTTGATTCTATTGAACTGGCAATTACCACTGAATTGGCGACAGTAGAGAAGGCTCGCCAAACTCAACTAAATTTGCGTGAGCCTCTTTAAAATACTCTGACCAGAATTGGCTTAATGCATTCATCGTCTTGGGATCGCGATAGACTGTATGCGTCGTCGTTTCAGCAACGGTTCCGGCACCCATCACATAAACACGCGCACCGTTAAAATCACCGATTGCGTGATTCGTCTTTGCGGCAACCATCTCTTTGGCTGGGTCAATTTTCCTTACATTCTTGCTGGCATAAAAATTACTGATACTGGAATTTTCCAGCATATCGGAGACGATCAGAACCACGCGATCCTTAGCCTTGGACGCGCGAACAACATCCGAAAACGACTTAATACTCGACTCGACATCCGATTTGGCAAGCGTGTCTGATGCCCCTGACATGCTTTTTGTAATGGCATCGGCTGCCATGCGCATACCAAACGACCATTGCTTTTTCATACACGCATCGAAGCTTGTCAAAACGCGCACCTTAACCACATCCCGGTCACCGGCGCTGATATCAGACTCAAGCGTGCCGGACTTAACGATATTCATGTAGTGGCCCTGCGTAAACGCAGAAAATGTCGCGATCGTAAAGGTTGTGCCAGGCTTGATAAACTTACCGACATTATCCATAACCTGCGCGCGCAATACGTCGTCCAACAGCGTTGTTTGATCAATCAGCACGAAAATTTCCCTGTCTGCAACTGGTGTTTTCAGGTCGGTTTGATTCATCGCATAACAGCTAGGCACATCATTCGCGTATGCCGATTGAGTCAGCATTACGCTGGACATCAATGCGACGGCAACCAAATTTATTCCAAGTATTTTTTTTATCATCGCTCTCGTCTCGTTTTTGCCGGCCAGCATCCACATTAAATAAAATCGCCAAATTTAGCTTCGGCCTCAGCCAGCGAATCCTTCTTGGCTTTATCCGCCATAAGTCTCGATTTGACTTCTTCGACAACGCTCGCGTCCTGGATGCCTGAGAGGTACGCCAATCGATCACCGCGTTCAGACATCATACTCAGTGCCACCATCGCTTCTGCTGCGCTTATGGCGCCTGTATTCACCGCTGCCGTCACTACTACAGGATCAACAGGTACGACAGGAGGCGCGACTGGCGTGGTTGTCGTCACGGGATTAATCATCACAGGTTCGACCACTGGCTGAAGGTACACGCCACTTGAGGCCGCAATTTTGTCACGTCGTTCATCAATCGCCTTTTCTTCACAGAAATCGGAAAATGTTTTAGTGTGCGCAGCGCGGTTAGAGGACTTGGATTCCATGGCTTTTTGAAACTTTTGCAGCCTTGATTGCGCTATCCGGTAAATTGGACTGAAGAATTGATAAAAGCTGTTGTAAGTCGAAAATCCCTTTGTCATCCGGTACGCATTCTTACTTTCCTTTCCCACAAACCCGTACTTCATACCGAAGCCGATACTGACAATTTGCGTAAAAATAAAGATAATTGACAACATCGCAAAAGCCGCGCCGCCTTCCTCTCTTCTTGATTGAGCATTGGCATCGCTTATCTTTTTATCAGCATCAGCTTGTGGCGCTGTAACTTCTTTTGGCAATGCAAAACCACCGGTCGCTTGATTGAAAGCATCACCCGCTGACGCTTGCTGTAGCTGAACTTGTTTCTGGATTTCCTGATCAAGGCTTTTTTCCCTCATCCAGAAAGATAGCCCTGCGATGGTAATCATGGCGATGACCGTTACGATCAGCCACATATTCCCGCCCTTGTCTCCTGCATGGTCTGCGACACGGTTTACACATTGCACGCTAAGTGGCGCACCGCTATCAGAATGATCTCCGATACTTTTAGCACCGGTGTAATCTGCCGTACCCAGCTCCTGTGTGCGGCGAGCTTCTTTATCGCAACTGTTCAGAATCTTATTGCGATGGATTTCATGGCCTGCGCTGTGCGTCAGCCACAACATGATGCCGCTGATAACAAAAGCGATAAAAATAGATAGCGCGGTATAGAGCGCGACATTACCATCGAGAGTCACCCATGTACCGAGCAGGTATGAAAAGCCGTAACCTTCAGCCAATACCAGTAGCGAGATAAAAATGAGCGCCCATTTAGGCATATTCTCACGACCAACATCGCCAGCCAATTTCATGTACCTGGCTGCATCGGTAAAATCACGCTCATTGGTGATGGAAGCAAACTGGTAATAATCAGAACATAATGATCGTTCTTCGTTCGTCCATCCTTCATTGTGGGACTTCGATGGATTCTTGGAATTCATCGCTATCCGACCGACAAACGGGAAGATGTAACTAAAATCCATTACCCAGAATTTGATCTTTTCCCAAAATAAAATCAAAATAAAACCAGAAGCAACAAGCATCGCTACTGCCATTAAAAACGCACTGCTATGAAGCATCGTGTTGACCATTTCATCCATGTTATATCCCCTTTTTTTGTTAATTTAGTTTAGTAATTATCGGCCGGCGAACTTCATTGACATTTGCGCCTGATACATCGCCTGCTCATGCTTGTAATAAAGCTTTGAGTCAGAAGCGGTGTCCCTTGCGCTATAAGGGAACACAACGTCCATGCAAGAGACCGGCCCGGACGCCATGAAGACGCGATAAAGCAACGCTTTCTGCCCCTGGTAGACATTGACGTCAGACGGGGTTAACTTCACCCCTTTTGCGCTTACATCACCGGTGTAGTTTTGATAAATCTGCAACAATGGAAGATTGGACGGCAACCCGCCATCACGAAGAACAGACACATTCGTAAGTGAAACCAAATTTTTATTGATCATGCCTGACCATGATGATCCATACAGACCCGGCATGAATTCCGTGCCGTTGATATCCTTTCCGCTCGCCAGCGATTTAACGCCATGGGATACACGAGGTCGATCATTGACGCACATTCCGGTCATAAACTCATCCGCGTGAGCGCTTGATATCAGCGAGAAGCTTGACTGACCTTTGATCTCGCCGAGATTGATGTTGTCACTTTTACTGATCGGACTACCACCAAAATCAATCTCATTGGATTCATTGGCCGTACTGGCGCGCCCTTTAGCTGACGTGGCGATATGACGGATAGCCGATGCGGACGCATGTGCCGCAGGCCCAGATGCATGATCTGCAGGCGCTGACGCCACATTGGATGCGGCATGGCGTTTATTGTGATGACTGGCATGACGCGCCGTATTTTTAGCCAATACATTTTCATTTGCTGATGGCGTTGCTGGCGCTACGTTCCGGTAAAAAGCCAGATTTGGTCTGCGATTTGTAATGTAGCCACGGAAGTCAGCATCATTTTGCACGTCAACAATTTCAACGCGTCGGTTTTTTGCGCGACCTTCTTCCGTATGATTGTCCGCCATAGGCAATGTCTCCCCTGCCCCTTGATAGTAAAGGTGCAGTGACTTAATGCCTTGCGACTCAAATACCTTCGCAACCGCCCTGGCGCGCCGCTCAGACAAGTCCGCGTTGTTTTGTGAGCTGCCTGTATCATCGGTATGACCGACCAGCATAATTCGCCTGTCTCGAATCAGTCCCTTGGTATCCTCGCGCTGCTCCTCTGCGTATTGCTTTGCAAGGTGCGTAAAAGCGATCAGCGCTTCAGGCGTTAGCGTGTCCATATTGGAATTGAACTGATGTCCGCCATCATTTAAAGCGACAACCATGCCCACATTGCCGTCACCAGACTTAGCGTCAATGGCGCTTGTTTGCGAACGCTTGATATCGCTGATCTGCATATCAAGATGGTCTTGTTTTGCAATTTTGCTTAACGCGCATCGTCTTGTGTCGATATCATGACCAATCAAGCCCCCAATACCCGCGCCAATGCCAGCAGCAAGAAGCCTTGATTCATTGGAGTGGTTTAACTGGTTGCCAATCACCAAACCGGCCAAGGTGCCAATTGCCACACCCGTGTTCCTGGCATTGTTCGAGCAAGGATCATCGTTGTCAAACGTGTTTTTAATGCCATCCGGCATTTTAAATTCGTTTTTTCCGGTGACAGGATTAACAGCACATCCTGCCATTAATAATGCACATGCAGAAATACATATTGGCTTAATTAAATTTTTCATCCCATCCCTGATTTATTTTTATTGCAGCATTAATCGACAAACTATTCAGATCACTCAAATCAATCACGCTGTATCCAATCCAACGCTACAAAAACTTGCAATGTGAACATTGATAATCATACACAGATTAACCTGAGAAAAGAAATGGTAAATTCTGATTTTTACTAAGAAAATCCCTATACGCAAAGAACTCCATTCCATCAATGGTGGCGACGCAAATCTTGCGGACTACGTCCAGCAGTGCATTCGAATAAATGTGTTTAAATTTGGAGGCGGAAAATCGTGATCAGCATGAGCCTGCAAGGCGATTTATTGCTGCTGCGGGCTCGTCCAAAGCTGGCTGCCGACGAATTGACTACGCGCGAGCTAGAAGTCGCGCACAGATTTGCCTCAGGCTCGAACTACAAGACCATCGCACAGCAACTGTCGGTCTCGCCTTCAACGGTCAGAGGGCACTTGACCCGCATTTACAGCAAACTGAACATCAGTGAGAAAGCCAGCCTGGTTGCCGAGATCAGACGGATGACGCACTAACCACGCAGACAAAGAGGAAGAGGCTTTTAAGCAGGCCATGCCTGAGAGGTATGCAATACCCGCAAGATAGTTACTGTGTTAGCAGACACTGCATACACCAAAACATAATTCGGATGCACCACGGCTTCCCGTGTGTTTTTCATACGTCCCAGCTTATGCAGCCTCGGCTGCTCAACAAGCTTATTTGCCTGTTTTTCAAACAGAAAATCAAGATCAAGCGCAGCCTTTGGGTTATCCAGAGTGATGAAGTCCATGATCCGCTCGCGGTCGTCAAAGGCAGCAGGCCGCCATTCAAGTTTCATCCTGCGACCTTGGCACGTTTTTCGATTTCTTTACGTTTGGCAGAAAAATGTATCTTGACCTCCTCGTTTGGAATGGAGGGGCGCGGATCGTCTATGGCGGCTTGCACCTGCTCGCAAAACCACTTGTCGTAAGCTGCCGCATCGTGAGCCGCCGTCATCCGCGCGCTGGCAACCTCGCTGCGACGCGTACTTTTCAGTGCAGTCGGGTCGAAGCCGGTTGCGTCCACCTGGTATTTAACCAACCCGATTGCCTTGAGGTAGCTCACCAGCGTTTCAAACTTGCGGAAGATGCGGATAGAGCCGCGTTTTGCAGCCAAGGCGCGTTCAGTCATGCCGTACTTGATGACAATGCCCCAGCCTCCGGGTTGACCGATGATGTCTGCTCCACTCACGGCGTTGGCTTCGACGAGCCGGGACAGGGTTACATGGTCTATGGTATCGAGAGAAATGGTCATTTCTTCACCTGTTGAAAGTTAATTCGCGGGGTGAATCATGCCCGACATCTAAGATAATGGCAACCGGAATCTAATAAAACAGGTTTCCAGCTTACAGGAAACTGAAAACTGTTTCTACGGTTAGATTACCTTCGAGTAGCGGGCATGTTCGGTGCGGGTGCGCAGGTAACGATCGAACACCATGCAGATGTTGCGTATCAGCATGCGCCCCTTGGGCGTGACACTGATCCATTGGGGTGAAATTTCCAGCAGGCCTTCGCGCTCATATTCGCGCAGCTCCTCCATCTCGGTGGCGAAATAACTGTCGAAGTCGATCAGATAGGCGATATTGAAGGACTCCTTGGAGATCTCGAAGTGGCACATCAGGGCCTGTATGATGGCGCGGCGCACCAGGTCGTCGGCATTGAGTTCCAGACCGCGCATGATGGGCAACTGATCCCTGTCCAGCGCATCGTAATAATCCTCCAGTTCGCGGTAATTCTGGCTGTAGGTAGGTCCGATCTTGCCGATGGAACTCACCCCGAGCGCTATCAAGTCACAATCCGAGTGCGTGGAATAGCCCTGAAAATTGCGATGCAGCCTGCCCTGACGCTGAGCCACGGCAAGTTCATCTTCCGGCTTGGCGAAGTGATCCATGCCGATATACACATAACCGGCAGAGGTGAGCTTGTTCACCGCCATGCTTAAGATATCCAGCTTCACCTGGGGCTCAGGCAAGTCTTCTTCATGAATACGCCGCTGCGGCTTGAACAGGGTCGGCATATGCGCGTAATTATAAATGGACAGGCGATCCGGACTGGCGGCAATCACGCGATCCAGCGTCACGCCGAACCCTGTCAAAGTCTGTTTTGGCAGGCCGTAGATCAGATCGATGCTCACCGACTTGAAGCCATTGGCTCTTGCCGCATGAATCACACGCAGCGTTTCCTCTTCACTCTGAATGCGGTTCACTGCGCGCTGCACTTCCGTGTCAAAGTCCTGCACACCGATACTGATGCGATTAAAACCCTCAGAGCCCAGCAACGCGATGGTCTCATCGCTGACTTTGCGCGGATCGATCTCGATGGAATATTCGCCGTCATTCACCAGTTTGAAATTCTCGCGTATCGCCGCCATCACCTGACGAATTTCCGCATCAGACAGGAAAGTCGGCGTACCTCCGCCGAAGTGCAGCTGCTCGACCACCTGGCCTTTGCCCAGCAGCTTCGCCTGCATGGCCATTTCCTTGATCAGATAGCTCACATAAACGCCGGATTTGCTGCGATCCTTGGTAATGACCTTGTTGCAGGCACAATAGAAACAGAGCGTATTGCAAAACGGGATGTGGATATACAGCGACAAAGGGCGACTGACCCCGCCGATTTCACGCTTTAACAGCCACTGACTGTAAGTATCGGCGTTGAAAGCCTCGACGAAACGATCCGCAGTCGGATAGGAAGTGTAGCGCGGGCCGTTCTTGTCCAGCCTGCGTATCAGCTCCAGATCCACGACCAATTGATTACTGTTCAACATGGGTATCGCCGCTGATTGAATGAGGAGGCATGATGCCAGCCGAGGCCGGCAACGATTTTGATATATATCAATATGCGTGGCATATTGCGTGAGATGGCGTATTGCACTCAAAACCCCCGACTTCCTGTTATTATCCCGTCAAACTACTGCCTTAAGGTTAAGCGACGTGCCATTGACCGCCTCAGCCCACAAATCCGCCTGCTCCAGTTGCAACCTGGCCGAGCTTTGCCTGCCTGTCGGCCTCACCGCGCAGGAAATGCAGAAACTGGATGAGCTTAGCATGCAGAAGCGCAGCTTTCTCCGCAGCGATTATCTTTACCGCAGTGGTGACAAATTTCGCTCCCTGTTTGCCATCAACAGAGGCTCTTTCAAGACCCAGATTTTACACGAGGACGGCCGCGAACAGGTTACCGGCTTTCAAATGACCGGCGAAATTATCGGCCTGGATGCGATCAGCACCGACATTCACGCCTGCGAAGCCGTCGCCATGGAAAACAGTGTGGTGTGCGAACTCCCATTCAACAAACTGGAAACATTAAGCCGGGATATTCCGTCGTTACAACACCATTTGCATAAAATCATGAGCCGCGAAATCGTGCGCGATCAGGGCATCATGCTGCTGCTGGGCTCAATGCGCGCCGAAGAACGACTGGCGGCCTTTCTGCTTAACCTCTCGCAACGTTACGCCACGCGCGGATTATCGCCAACCCGATTCAATCTCTCCATGTCGCGCCAGGAAATTGGCAGCTATCTGGGATTGAAACTGGAAACAGTCAGCCGGGCATTCTCACATTTCCAGGAGGACGGGGTCATCCTCGTAAAGGTGCGCGCGATTGAAATCATTAACCTGGCAGGCCTGCAAGCCTGCCTCAACAGTTCGCGCTAATGAAACACGATCAGCGCCCTGCCGGAAGTCGCAGGCTACAAATCAAATAACGAACGAGGGTGTAATGTGAAAGAAAACATTCAAATGATTTCCTGGGGAATTGAATTTTTCACCTTCATCACTGCCATGCTGGTGGTCTGGTTTATCTGGCGCATGAGCAAGCGGGACAGCGAAAATAAAAAATCAAAACGAAACGATGCTTAAAACGCAACAGCCTGCCAAGTCTGGCAAGGGCCTCCAGCCCGCCTGAGTACCAGATGTAATTATTTCAGCGAACATCACGACCGCCGGCTAAAGCCGACTTGGCTCAGAGGCCGTCTTCATTCTCTGCACGCCCCACCACTGCCATTTTCCCGGGGCTTGCACCCGAACCATGCAATGTGCCGCGCGCGGGTTTCGTCCCGGGTTCAAATTTGCTGAACCATGAAATGACTCCTCCCGCCAGCAGCAGCAATAGCCAGTAAACCGCGCTGTTTTTAAAATTACGCTGGAACAATGTCGTCCAGCTGACCGCGCCCGCAGCCGCCACATTCGTTACGGACAAGACCGGCGCGACGCCTTGCATATCGCTCTTTGCCACGACAGAAGACACCGCTTCCGGCTGACTTGGTGCAGGCACATCAGCGACAGATTCACTCACCTCCGGCTTGTTCTGATCATTTTTTATCAGTGACTGCAGCTGACTAATTTTCACGGACAATTCCCTGACAGTCTTTTCTTTCGCAATCAGCTCTTCCTCCAACGCATCGCTATCATCCTTGATACGGCCTGACGCGCCCTGATTGTTCTGAGAGACAGACAGTGACATCGAGAGCAACAGCTTGCCAAATCGCTTGTTATCATGATTTTCAGGGGTGTAGCCATCTGCGACTTTAGCAGAAGCACCCATGTGCGGCACTATTATCGGCACAGGATTTTTGTGCGCAAAAGCCGGCTTGACGGCCACCTGCATGCGCGGCAGCGATGGATCAAGCAAAACAATGCGATGCTTTAATATTGTTTTGGAATGCGCTGAAACTTCAATCAGCAGATTAACGAATGGATCGACTATCGGGCGCGACGTGGTAATACGAACAAACGGTTGTCCACCCCGATTCCTGACCAATTGAAATTCGAAATCAATGCCATCCGGATATTGCAAACCGCGCTGCCTGTATTCCTCGACACTTGCCATGCGCACTTTGAACGCCTGCGCATCGGTGAGATCAATCAGATCAACCCGCGCCTTGAGCGGCTCACCCAGACGACTGCTCACCTGAATCTCGCCCATGTCGAATGCAGATGCATCGCGCAGAACCAACCCGATCAGGAGCAATACACACAACAAAGCGACGCGCTTCAGTTCGCCGCTCATGATCAGATTTCGCACGTTGCCAATATGACTTCTCATGTTTATCGGAAATTTACGGCTGTTAGCCACCGTTGTTGTTGCCACGTCCGTCATTGCCGTTGTTGTTGCCGTTGTTGTTGCCGTTGTTGTTGCCGTTGTTGTTGCCGTTGTTGTTGTTGCCGTTGTTGTTGTTGCCGTTGTTATTGCCGTCGTTGTTATTATTGTTGCCGTCGTTGTTGCCATGTCCGTCATTGCCATGTCCGTCATTGCCGTTATTGTTATTGTTATTGTTAT
>DFWZ01000013.1:0-9337 GCA_002381565.1 Gallionella sp. UBA4121 | reverse complement strand
TATTGTTATTGTTATTGTTATTGGTGTTGCCGCCAGCGCTGTTAACGATCAGACTCCCCGTATTGACCGGATCGCTGGGGGCAATATTGCTGTTTAATGCGATGCACGGTTGGGCAGTGCACCCTGAAGTATCAGCCAAGCCGCTGTTGCCGCTGCTGTCCTGCCACGTCACCGTAAGCAGAATCTGTTTATACACTGGCGCGGCAGTATGGTTAGTGACCGTCCAGGAACGCAGAAACGTTGCACTCGCGCCTGCCACCGCATCATTCCCGGTGACGATATTGCAATAATCGCCACTTGCGGGACAAGCCGCCTTGACGGTGCCGTAAGCACGCAACGCCTCCATTTTCTGCTGTGCCAGCATCGCCGCCTCGGTTCGCTGCTTGGCCAGAGCATTGGCGCCGAACATCGTTCCCTGAAATTTTGCCAATGCCAGAAGGCCGCCTGAAAGTATCAGCAAGGTGACGAGCACCTCGACTACCGTGAATCCGCGAGAAGAAGACCGTGATGGTTTATTCATGTCTGATATCCTTGTTAAAAATCCCGCCATGAGCCGGTGATTTTTGAAATGGGACTGCCTGTATACAGCGTGGTAATGTTTGCATACGGGTCAGGGTTCAAATTGCCGTTGCCGGTATATTTCGTGATTGGGCCATCAACGATGAAGGAACCATAAATATTGCCTCCTCCCGTGCCCGACAAGTCACCGCCGGCACTACAGTAGACAGTACCGTAAATGGTGACACCCCCATTAATCTTCGGGCACGTTGTGGTATCGAAGATCAGGATAACCCGTTGATCGGTCTGCAACGGGGGGGTGCTGACACCTGCCGGCAGGCTGGCGTGCCATGGATTGGTCACGGTAGCATCGGTATAGTAGTAAATGGGGCCGCCCGTAGCGCCGCCGGCTTGATTGCTGGCAAGCGCATACATGGCCGTTTTTGAGATGCCGAAGGTGTTGTCCCACGCAGTGCCGGCAAATGCGCCGGCCACAACACCGGCCCCGGGGGGAGGAGTCAAAGTCCCGAGAGCGATACAGCCGGCAGCGGCAGAATCCACCACCCCGACTCCCGACGCGCCGCCGGTGATGGAACCGCTTCCCAGGACGCCGGAGATGCATCCATTGACAGTCAGCGGAGCGGATGTATTCCCCGTAAACAAACTTAAATTAACAGCCTGCCTGACGGTGGCAGTGGCATCACCGGCCGATACGGAGTCGATTTCGACGATATTGGTTCTGGACGAATTGCGCCACAGGGTGACCGTTGACGTGTAATTGCCTATCATCTGAGTCAAGGGGGCAGGCGTGCTTCTTTGGTTGTACGGCGGATAGGACGTGTCATTGGTCCACGCCACGCTACCGCTGGTCGCCAGCCACGCCAGCGCATAATCCATGCCTCCCTGCGCAGCTTCATATGCCTGCAGGTACTGAAGCTGGTTGGTTGAAATCTTCTGTTCAAGCACCGCGCCTTTATTGGCGTAAAACGTCACAATCGTAATCAGAAAAAGCATGATGACCGACAGAGCGAGCACGGCCGCGCCGCGTTGTCTGGTTAATAAGACGGGTTCGCGCATGCCGGTTTTCGGTATCTCAGGGGTTGAAGTGATCATTTTCCACTTTCACCGTTTCAGTGAGCGTCTGGGTGATGCCAGGATCGGGGATTCCCGCAGCATTTAATGGTTGTCCGGTGATGCTGATGGTAATCTGCCGCGTCTGCATGTTCGAGCCGGATGAGCACCCAGCCGGCAGCGGTGGCGCGCACATGTAAACAGGCACCGAATCTGTTTCGGTAAAACTCAGCGCAGTGATATTGGTGTTTTTATTATCCGACAGATAATCCCACGGCTGACTGGAGCCCGGTGTGCCGGCCGTGCAATTCCAGGTGGAGCTGGCCCCGAACCCGGTGCGCATCAGTACCGCGCCGTTATTGAGCATAAAACCATATTGTTCAGTCGACTGCAAGGAGCCATCCCCATTGCTGTCATAAGAATACAGGATGCAAGTCGCTGGCGCTGACTGGGTAGGCAGGGCAGGCGATGTGTTATAGCTGATTGCGGAAAACCGGCTGCCATCACTGGCAGCGTAGGCCGCAGAACCGACTGCAATCCCGCTGAGCGCACCCGCAGCGTAAACACCGGAAGCGGCATTAAAGGTGCTGCTGCCCCAATACCCGGCGCGGCGGGTGTCACGGACCATCAGCGTCATGGTTGCACGTAGTTCCTGGTCGAGACTGGCCAGCTTCACTGAGCTGGCGTTGCTTTTCAAGTTGGCAGTCAGAAATGTGGACAGGCCCAGCAGCAGAAAAAGCCCCATCGCTAATGCAATCATGAGTTCAATAAGGCTCATTCCACGCTGCCCGGATCGCGCCAATTGCGCTCGCGCTCGGGCTGATGAAGGGTTCAGTAACACGATGGATAACCCGAGCCTGTGGCTGCGGGATCGCAGATGCCGGCTTTACCGATAACACTAAGATTGAGCTGTGCCCGCTTACCCAGCGTGGACAAAAATTCAACTGCGCCTGAAGCGGGCGCTACCAGCCCCCTGACCGGATCGAAATTCAGATTCGCGGCGAACATGACCGCTGGAGAAGTTGGAGCGGCGAGCGTAACCCCTGAAAAGTCGGACGAACTGACCTGTTTCAGCGTGCAGCTGTTGGCGATCGTGCAATTGCATCCCGCCACCCCGGAAGTGGCAAGAATCATTCCGTAACACCATGATGAGCCCATATTGGCGGCTGGCGCGAAACTGACAAATACCGGTTTGTTGTTTGAAATTGCCTGAAGCCTTGCATACTGGAGATCGCCGCGAAGTGTGTCCGCAGCGCCTTTAAGCCGATATTTGTCGAAAGCCCACTGATACGTGGGCACGGCCAGGCTGGATAAAATTGCGACGATAGCCACAACAACCAGCAACTCGTTCAGGGTAAATCCGCGCTCTCGACCGCAGCACAACGCCGGCATGGATTTTATTTCTTCCAGCATGCGCTCGAACTCATGCTCGCCGAGTCGAAATAGCTGGTATTTCCGCCTGTCTGTACGATCGTCATTAAAGGGCAGCTCGTATCCGACGCCTGGGACGTGCCAGCTACCGGGGTTGCGGTAAGCGTATAGCCGGTAGCCGAAGCGCTGGCAACAGCGATGGTGTAGTAGCCGCCGCCAGACAGGCTGCTAATACCCAAGCCACTGGGCGGGCTGGACAAGGCTGTGGTATAAGTCAGATTGCTTGCACGCCATTTTTCTTCCGCCAGCTGGAGTGCGCTTAATGCGGTGATGGCGTCAGAACGCCGGCTCTTCTGAACGTAACTCTGGTAAGAAGGCAGCGCAATAGCAGTCAAAATTGCCACAATTGCAACAGCAATCATCAGTTCAATGAGGGTAAAGCCTTGATTTATGGTTTTTACCATCAAAACAAACTCCAAACGGTTGAATTCACTATACAAAAAATTATTATTGCAAACGGCAAGCAATGCCCTGCCTGCGTTGTTGGCAATATACCTCAATCCGATCCGATGCAGCAAAATTTGCGGCTGAAAAACACCGGGCACATCGTAATAGTGCAAAAAACCCCGGGCGCGCTGACTTTTGGTGCACAAACGCGTTCCCACGACCAGGCAAAGTTACTCAACTTGTTGTTTTACCATAAAAATATTATTGGCACAGAACCTGCTTAATCAACAGTACAGGCTTATCTATCCTGCTTATTATTCAAGATGGAGACTTTCATGATAAAAAGCAAACATATTGCGATCGCAGGCATGCTGGCTGCTTTCACGTTGTCCCTGCCCGCAGTAGCGGGGCCGGACTGGTCGGTCATTCAGGATGCACGCAAGATGTCATCCCTGCACAAAATGGCCGAAAAGCAGTCGCTGGCAAAAGAAGCCATGCCGATTGACCATGGTCCGCGCGCCTTGTCGACATCGTGGCTGAACAAGGAGCAGGCGCAGCTCGCTCAATTTGGCAAGACGGCTTCAGTGCTGAAATGAAAATTATGCCAGTGAATCCGGCTGACGAACCATCGGGGTTTCACGCTTTTCCACAGCCTTGAGCATCAGGAGTATCACGGTTCCTGCGACCATGATGCCTCCGGCCAGATAGAGGCCTGCTGTGTAGCTGCCTAAACGGGTGGCCAGCCAGCCGGTTATCGCCGGACCGATGATCTGCGCCGCGCCATAGGAAAGCGTCATTTTTCCCATCATCTTGGCGGGGCGGGTCGGGTAGTAGTGGCCGGCCATGGTCAGCACCAGGCTCACGATACCCATGACAGTGCCGCCGAAGAGTATTGCCCCGGCAAGCGCAGCAATCAGACCGCCTGCCAGGACGGGGAGCATGATGCCGATGATCTGCAGGACGGAAGCAAAAATCAGCGCGTTGAGTTTTCCGACGCGACGGGCGATCAGGTCCCAGAGGATGCATGAAGGCGCCGCAGCGACTCCGATGATGAAAAAAACCAGGGTCCCGTTACCAGCAAGACCCGGCATATGATCGATGATGGCGACGATGAATGTTGCACTGACCACATAGCCGATACCTGCGCAAAAATATGCAAACATAAAAAGCCGCATGAACAAAGCACTGGGTGGCGCATCTTCCATCTTGTGACCACTCCTGGTCACGATGCTCCGATCCGGGGGAGGCAGCCAGCGCAAAGCCGGGATAAGAAGCAAACAGCCCAGCAGGGTGAGCGCGAACCACTGCTCGCTCCAGTTGAGCCACTGACTCATTAAAGACACCGCCGCTGCTGAACATGCGATCCCCAGGCCAATGCCCGCAAAATGGAGACCCAGCTCGCTGCGGTGGTTATGGCGTATCAGCCAATTGAGGATGAGTCCGCTGCCCAACAGCAGGCCCGCAGCGCTGCTAAGACCGGCAACATAGCGGGACAAAGCCCATACGGTGAAATCCGTGGTCAGGCCCATCATGGCCGTGCTGACAATGGCGAGGATCATGCCGATGCGATACAGGCGATCTTTGAGCACCATGTCGCTGATCAGGGTGGCAATGAGGGCGCCACTCAAGTACCCGGCGTAATTGATCGCTGCCAGCCAGCCCGCTGCGGCGACACCCAGCCCTGCCTGATGCTGCATCAGCGGCAGCAGAGGGGTATAGGCAAAACGGGCTACGCCCAGCGCCAGAATCAGGCTGAAGATGCCGGCACTTAACACTTTGATCCGCTCTGTCTGTTCACTCACTGAAAGTTCCCTTGTAATATCGCCCGTCAGGCAAGTCGTTCAAATATCCTTGCCCGAACAGTATGCCTCTTTTCGTTGTCGGGCGGCTTGCAGAATAGCGAGTCGCTGATGATTGTCGGCACAGCTCCACTGTGTGATTTCATCCAGCGAACGAAAACAGCCAAGACAGATATCGTCATCATTCAAATAACAATTCCGTATGCAGGGCGTCATGCGCTCAATATTACTGCTGATTTCTTTCATGCTATCTGTCCATAGGCTGATGTCCGCTTATCCCGTGCCGCTAGCGCATGAACAGCCAGACAGTCAGCGCGAAACCCACCAGAACGACAAAGCCGCGCAGGATTTTTTCCGGCAGGCGGTATACCAGCCAGTTCCCGGCAAAGCCGCCACCGATACCACCCAGAGCCAGCGCGAATGCTGCGAGCCAATCCACCTGGCTTGAAAAGACGAACAGTGCCACCGCCGAGGCATTCATCGCCATCGCCAGGATATTCTTGGTTGCGGCAGCCATGCGCACCTCCTGGCCTGAGATAATCAGGGTCGCCAGCATCAGAAAACCGATGCCGCCGCCGAAATAGCCGCCATACACTCCAATCAGAAACTGAACCGTCGCCAGCACCGGAACAGGAAAAACGCTTGCTGCATGGAGCGGTTTCTTGCGGAAGCTGCCCCAAGCGAAAATGGAAGTCGCAAATAACACCAGCCATGGTACCAGACGGGTGAAGAAGCTCACTGGCGTATTGAGCAACAGCACCGCACCGCAGAGTCCGCCCGCAACGCTCAAGGAAAACAGCCTCCCCAGGCTCATCTCGCCAATACCGCCTGCCAACCTGCGTCCGCCTAAAGACGAGGTGATCTGGTTGGGGAACATGGCAACTGTGGACGTGATATTTGCGGCCAATGGATTAAGCCCCGCCGCCAGCATCAGCGTGGGAAAGGTAATGAAGGAGCCGCCACCGGCCAGGGTATTCTGGATGCCGGCATAAAATCCTGCGAGCGCAATCAGCAACAGCATGGTGATATCGAGATGGTGCAGCATAGCTATCCCTTTAACCACCAGCGCTACTTTGATTATGGCGCACAAGAGTATAAAACACGAAGGCCTTTACCGAACAATATGTTCATCGGGATTGAATCTGTGATTTCAACAGCACGATCAGATGAGGAGCCATGCTTTATAAAATAGTTAATATTTACTTGGCGCCCTCGCAAAAGTGCTGCGTCAGCAATCACTAAATCTTCCAACTGTTTATGCGGAGGTAAGCAGACACCACTTAGTCTAGATGGGGTATCGCGCATTATTTCCACCAACGAGCCTAAATAATCCCCAACGAAACGCTTTGCAAATGACGCCTCATTCATCGCGTGAGTATAGTCAGCGTAAGTAGGCGGATGGTTACTATCCACGCTGTACAACCCTGCCAACGCAGTAGCTGAAAATCCCTGCATAGCAGAAAATAACAGTAGCGCAGCAAATAGATATTTGTTAGAAGCGACCACTCCACTCTCCTTTAATTATTAATCAGCAGTTATAAATCTACGCAGTTAATTAGCATTGTAATTACCCTAGCGTGAGTAGTCATTGCAATTCTGAAGACCCTACCCCTAAACAACCTCACTATCCGTCAGGACTTCGATGGGAGATACTGTTCAAATGACTTACACAAAGCAGCGAGGGATGAGGATAGCTTAAATAGTTTCCTAACCTGAATAGTTTTACCATGAATTTCCGAGAGGGGTCCTTGAAGATAAACAAGGCCGCATCCCCCCGTTAAGCACCAACGACCAGACCACTGAGCAGCAGCCACACACCATCGTACAGGCTGGCTATGTGGTGGGTGACAGGTTGGTTTACACCGAGCATAGAGTCTCAGGGAAGATACAGTGTGTGGGTGAGGTGTGTGGGTGAGGTGGATTATACACATCACTAAGTTACTGAATATATTTATAAAACTGCTATTTTTTTGTTCTGAAAGAGAGGGTGGGATTGTTCGTGCGTCGCGTTGCATCCGCGATGCACTCATCCCTCGTTTCTCTCGGGATCGCACTTCGTGCGTCCTGCGCGAGCAGTGCTCGCTGGTCGAACCCAGGTGGGTTTGTCCACCCACCCACTCCCAAATAAAAAACCGCCCACAAGGGACGGTTTTGTATTTGGCGGAGAGGGTGGGATTCGAAAAATATATGCATCTAATTATAAATAAAGGATTATTTAATTTAATTATTAAACGATACCGTCAATAATACCGTCAATAATTAAAAAGAAGCTAAAGTGTGTTGCTCAGCGTCGAAGTAAGTCTACTCCAATGTGGCCGATCAAACTCTCTTCCACATTCAGTTTCGGATGCTTAGCTTAAACACGATACAACAACCATTTTTTGGATTACGTCCGTTACGCGGTGGTTTGTAATTTAGTTGAAAGCAACCAAAGCCACGAATTTCCGCACGTCTACCCTTAGCCGTGTTGGAAGTCCTCAATTCGGCCTTATGGAAAGCTTTCCATAAGGCCGAGCACTGGACTGTCTGGCTAGTTAAAAGAAAAAGGCTTCATCGCAGTTAGCCGCTATGACCAGTATTCGGCCACAGCGGACCGTGGCGGTTCGCTGGAAAAGTGCACGGATCAGCTTTCTGGAACGTCCGCTTCCGAAAATTTTGAATGTGTACTGTCGAGACAAACCGGACATTGAAAGTATTACATTTGAACGACTGCTCTGTTATCCAAAGCAGAATGTCCACTCGACTGCCGTATTTATGGTTATGTCCCACTTATTATTTGCAACCGGTGCACCTTGCTGTCCGTGGCGATGCAATATTGCAAGGGAAAAACCTGTCTTTGGTGTTTCCCA
Source organism: Gallionella sp. UBA4121 (assembly GCA_002381565.1). Classification (GTDB taxonomy): domain Bacteria; phylum Pseudomonadota; class Gammaproteobacteria; order Burkholderiales; family Gallionellaceae; genus Gallionella. The sequence continues at coordinate 1,302 of DFWZ01000013.1, read as the reverse complement.
CTCCAGCATTCCATACATCATGCGCAATTTTTGTCCAGGCGCATTTTATCGATGATTTCATACAATACCCGCAACTCGAGCGGTTTGGTCAGATAAGCGTTTGACATACTTAACTTCGTGCTTTCCGGCAAGATTCTCAGCGCAATCTGCAACCAAACAAGACATCAACCATTTTCAGGTTGGGCGACAGTCCGATTAGCCAGGAGCAAGGGATAAAATTTACTGTCGGTCTTAAGGATGTGCTGGACAATCACCTCACCGACAAGAAAATCCACCAATTCACCTATCGTAATATTGCCTTTGGCGGCATTGTCGCGAAGTTGCAACGCATGTTCAATTAGTCCCCGATGGGCGCGTGCATGACTCGCAAGGTCAATGTAGTGATGCTCAGCAAGGATTGCTTCTTCATCAGCAAAGTGTTGAGCCACATGTGTGAGCAGTTTGTCCATTGCCGCATCGAATTCTAGCGGTTTGTCCTTGCGTGCAAATGAAGCATCAATTACCGTGTTGGCAAGATCAAACAACTGGCGATGATCTTGATCGATGGTGGCTTCACCGCAATTGTACGATTCTTGCCAGTTAAGGCGCAGCAGTCTCGTGGCGGAATGATCAACTGGATATGCAACATTTCCTATTGTTTTCAATAACTTTTCGAACAGCTCAATCGGTACGGGTTTACTGAAAAAATATCCCTGATAAGCATTACATCCTGATAGTTTTAAAGCCGTCTGCTGCGCTTCTGTTTCCACGCCTTCAGCGATCACGTTTAAGCGGAAATTTTGCGCCAGATTGATGATGGTCTGCACCATGACCGCATCATTCTGATCCGTTGTCATATCTCGTACAAAGCTCTGATCGATTTTGAGCTGATCCAGCGGTAATTGTTTCAGATACGACAACGACGAATATCCCGTGCCAAAATCATCCAGAGACAGACCAACCCCCAGTGCTTTCAAAGCATGCATTTTGGTAATGACATCCGTCACATTGTTTAACACCACACTCTCAGTCAATTCCAGCTTCAGCCTTGATGCTTCAACCGCATGCACACGCAAAACGGTCTCAATTTGTGAGACAAAGTCATGATGTTTGAATTGCTGTGCGCTCACGTTAATCGCCAGTACCAGATCACGTGTTTGTACATTTTTTGCCCAGATAGCAAGTTGCCTGCAGGCCGTGTCCAGCACCCATCCACCGATTTCAAGCATCAGTGAGCTTTCCTCCGCAATCGGAATGAACTGAGCAGGAGATACCATGCCGCGTACCGGATGCATCCAGCGCATGTTGATACCGACCGAAAAG
>DFWZ01000048.1:13050-70507 GCA_002381565.1 Gallionella sp. UBA4121 | reverse complement strand
TATAAGAGACAGAGCTTGGGACGTGCGGCTTGAGCCTTGCTCCACAGTTCTTCGAGATTGTAATAGGCGCGGGTGGCAGGTTGCATGATGTGTACCAGCACCTCGCCCAAATCCACCAGCACCCACTCCCCGCTGTCTTCGCCTTCCCGGCCCAGGACTTCTTCGCCCTGTGCCTTGAGTTTGACGACCACGCTGTCGGCCAGCGCCTTGGCCTGACGGTTGGATGTCGCGGATGCGATAATCATGCGATCAAACAGCGAGCTGAGTTTGCTGGTGTCGATCACGGTGATGTCGGTGGCCTTGATGTCTTCGAGGGCCGCGACGACGGCTTTGGTTTTTTCTTCAGTAGTTAGCATGATGTGTATAAATGATGTTGATAAATGTAGTTGGCCACAGTTGCTGGCAATAGGTAGCGGATGGTGCGATTGTCGCTCACGCGAGAGCGTATCAGCGTGGCGGAGATTTCCAGTTTTGGTATCGCAAGTTCAGCAATGCCGCCAGCGGGTTGTTGCGACAAATAGTCCACGCTGCTCAGGCGTTGCTGATAGTGTTGCAGCAGTTTGGGTGGTGCGTTGTGGATACGTTTGGCCAGCGTAAATCCCGGGCGGTAACCCACCACGATGTGCGCCAGATCAAGTATATGTTCCCACTCGTGCCAGGTATGCAATTGCAAAAAAGCATCTCCTCCCATTAGCAGGCACAGCGGTTGCGTCGATCCCAGCTCGGTACGCAATTCGCGCAGCGTGTCCACCGTATAGCACTTGCCCGTCTTTTTTGCTTCACGCTCATCCAGCATAAAGGCCGGCTGATCGGCTATCGCCAGTTTTACCATCGCGCTGCGGTGTTGCGCCGATACTTGCGGCGTATCGCGGTGCGGCGGATTGCCAGCCGGGATGAAGCGGATTTGCTGCAACCGGGCTAACTCCAGCATTTCCTCGGCCAGGCGCAGATGACCGTAGTGTATCGGATCAAATGTGCCGCCCAGAATGCCGATGGGCTTCAATTATAGTGCCAGGCGGCGAATATCGGACAACACCTGCGCGAGATAGGCGGTGAAGCGTGCCGCTGCCGCGCCGTCGATCACGCGATGATCGTAGGATACTGACAAAGGCAGCATCAGGCGAGGCACAAACTCACTATTCTGATACACCGGTTTCATGGTGGCGCGAGACACACCGAGAATCGCCACCTCAGGCGCGTTGATGATAGGCGTGAAGGCCGTCCCGCCAATGCCGCCGAGGCTGGAAATGGTGAAGCAGCCGCCCTGCATGTCATTTGCCGTGATTTTCTTTTCCCGCGCGCGCGCCGAAATCTCGGCAAGTTCAACTGCCAGTTGCACAATGCCCTTCTTGTCCACGTCGCGCAGCACCGGGACCATCAGCCCATCCGGTGTATCAACGGCCACACCGATGTGAAAATACTGCTTGAAAATCAGATTTTCGCCGCCCGCATCCAGCGATGCGTTGAATTTAGGGAATTTCTGCAAGGCCGCAACCACCGCCTTGAGCAGGAAGGCCAGCGGGGTGATCTTGATGTCCTGCTTGGCGTATTCTGTGGAGAGCTGTTTGCGGAAGGCTTCCATGTCGGTGATATCGGCCTCGTCAAATTGCGTGACATGCGGAATGGTCACCCAGTTGCGATGCAGATTGGCGCCGGAAATTTTCTGGATGCGCGACAGCGGACGGGATTCAACTGCGCCATATTTGGAGAAATCAAATACCGGCATGTCCAGTACCTGAAGACCGTTGCCGCCTGACGCGCCTTGTATCAGGGCCGCCTTGACGAAGTTCTGTATATCCTCTTTGGTCACGCGCCCCTTCTCACCGCTGCCGCTGACAAGCGTAATGTCCACACCCAGTTCGCGGGCGAAGCGGCGTATGGCCGGACTTGCATGGGCCTGCCTGCCGGAGGAGGCAGGCGGCACGCTCGATACGGCAGTCTGCTGTGCCACAGCAGGCGCGGCAGGAGTGGCGGGCGCCGCTGTGGCCGCTACTGAGGGCTGGAGTTCCGGCGCGCCTGTCTCGCTGGTTTCAAGCACAAGAATCAGCGAGCCTTGAGATATTTTGTCGCCGATTTCGACGTGCAATTCCTTGACTGTGCCGGCATAAGGCGAGGGCACGTCCATTGCTGCCTTGTCGGTTTCCAGCGTCAACAGGGTGTCTTCCTCGTTGATCGTGTCGCCAACTTTTACCATCACTTCGATGACGCTGACACCTTTGTAATCGCCGATGTCCGGCACTAATACTTGTTTTATTTCTGCCACTGTGTCTCTCCTAACGGGCATGGCAACTTATGCCACCCCTGATAATCAAACCCGCCATGCCTGTTTCCTTCTCTTCTACCTCTCCCCCGGAGGGGAGAGTGTTGAGGTATCGCTGCGCGAGTTTTATGTTAACTATTAAACCGTCACAGGATTGGGTTTGTCCGGGTTGATATTGTAAAGTGCAATCGCGCGGGTCACTTCGGATGTCTTGATCGTGCCCTCATCTGCCAGGGCCTTCAATGCGGCAACGGCGATATAGAAACGATCCACCTCAAAAAATTCACGCAAGTGTTTGCGCGTATCCGAACGACCAAAGCCATCCGTGCCCAATACCTTGTAATGTCTGGGCAGGAAATTGCGGATCTGGTCGGCGAATGAGCGCATGTAATCCGTTGCGGCAATCACAGGCCCTTCGTGCCCAGCCATGCATTGTTCAACGTAGCTTGCACGCGGCTTGTCTTCCGGGTGCAGCATGTTCCAGCGTTCGCAGTCGATTCCGTCGCGGCGCAACTCGGTAAAGCTGGTCACGCTCCAGGTATCTGAGACCACGCCGAAATCTTTTTCCAGCAGTTCGGCAGCAAAGATGACTTCGCGCAGGATTGTGCCGCTGCCCATCAGCTGTACTTTCGGTTTTTTCTTGCCCTGAGCTTTTTGGCCATTGAGCAAATACATACCCTTGATGATGCCCGCTTCCGCACCTTCCGGCATGGCAGGATGGGCGTAGTTTTCGTTCATCAGGGTGAGGTAATAAAATACGTCTTCCTGTTCGACATACATGCGGCGCATGCCGTCGTGAATGATGACGGCCAGCTCGTAGGCAAAGGTTGGATCGTAAGACACGCAGTTCGGAATCATCGCCGACATCAGGTGGCTATGGCCGTCTTCATGCTGCAACCCTTCGCCATTGAGTGTGGTGCGGCCTGCGGTGCCTCCCAGCATGAAGCCGCGTGCGCGCATGTCGCCTGCCGCCCAGGCCAGATCGCCGATACGCTGGAAGCCGAACATCGAATAGTAGATGTAGAACGGCAGCATAGCCTTGCCGTGGTTGGCATAAGCCGTGGCCGCAGCGATCCACGAGGACATCGCACCCGCTTCGTTGATGCCTTCCTGCAGGATCTGTCCGGTCTTGTCTTCCTTGTAGAACATCAGCTGGTCAGCGTCCTGCGGGGTGTACAACTGGCCCACCTGCGAGAAAATGCCGAGCTGGCGGAACATGCCTTCCATGCCGAAGGTACGCGACTCATCCGGCACAATGGGGACGACTTGTCGGCCGATATTTTTGTCCTTGACCAGGATGCCCAGCATCCGCACGAAGGCCATGGTCGTCGAGATTTCACGGCCATCCGTGCTTTTCAACAGCGATTCGAACGCGGTCAGAGCGGGTATCTTCAAGGCTTCTGTGGCAGGAACGCGGGAGGGCACCGAACCCATTTCTGCGGTGCGCTCCCGAAGGTATTTCATCTCCAGGCTATCTTCGGGCGGACGGTAGAAATTCAGGCTGGCGACTTCCGCATCGTTCAGCGGGATGTTGAAACGGTCGCGGAAAGCGAGCAACACTTGCCCCGCCATTTTCTTTTGCTGGTGGGTAATGTTCTGCGCTTCGCCCGCGTCACCCATGCCATAGCCCTTGACGGTCTTGGCCAGAATGACCGTGGGCTGGCCGGTGTGTTTGGTGGCTGCTGCGTAAGCCGCATACACCTTGTCTGAATCATGGCCGCCGCGATTCAAGCGCCAGATTTCATCGTCCGACATGTCGGCCACCATCTCCAGCAGTTCCGGATATTTGCCGAAGAAATGTTCGCGCACATAGGCGCCATTTTTGGATTTGTAAGTCTGGTACTCTCCGTCCACCACTTCCTGCATGCGTTTTTGCAGCAGGCCATTCTTGTCCTTGGCGAACAGGCGATCCCACTGGCTGCCCCATACGACCTTGATGACATTCCAGCCGGCGCCACGGAATACGCCTTCCAGTTCCTGAATGATCTTGCCGTTGCCGCGCACCGGTCCGTCGAGGCGCTGCAAATTGCAGTTCACCACAAAGATTAAGTTGTCGAGCTTCTCGCGTCCGGCCATCGAGACCGCACCCAGAGATTCCGGCTCATCCGTTTCACCGTCGCCAAGATAGGCCCATACACGGCGTCCGTCGGTTTGCACCAGGCCGCGATGTTGCAGGTAGCGCATGAAGCGCGCCTGATAGATCGCCATTAAAGGACCCAAGCCCATCGATACGGTGGGGAACTGCCAGAAATCGGGCATCAGCCAGGGATGCGGATAGGAAGACAAGCCGTCGCCGGCCGCTTCCTGACGGAACTTGTACATTTGCTCTTCGCTGATTCGTCCTTCGAGGAAGGCGCGCGCATAAACCCCGGGGGAGGAGTGGCCCTGGAAATACACCAGATCGCCGCCATGCGTGTCGGTCTTGCCGTGGAAGAAATGATTGAATGCGACGTCGTACAAGGTCGCAGCGGACGCAAAGCTGGCGATATGGCCGCCCAGTTCGGAAGAATCGCGATTGGCATTCAATACCAGTGCCATCGCGTTCCAGCGCATCAACGCGCGTATGCGGTGCTCAAGTTCACGGTTGCCGGATGAGCGTTCTTCGTCGCCCAGCGCGATGCTGTTGCAATAGGGTGTTGTCGCGCTGAACGGCACGCCGGCTCCTGAGCTGCGCGCCTTGTCTATCAACTGACCTAACAGAAAATGGGCGCGTTCCGCACCCTCATTCTTCAGTACCGATTCGAGGGCATCCAGCCACTCTTGGGTTTCTTGCGGATCATTATCAGGTAAGTTCGCCATCTTCCATTCTCTCGCTAAAATTATTCTTTATTTATTCCATTTGTCCGGAATGCGGCACGGCGCCACAGTTTATGGTTTCAGCTTCGGTGATTATCCACTCGACGCGGACATCCGTCGTTTCCTGTGGAATCTGCGCCACGACTTGCAAACCGTACGCGGCGGCAGCCAGCGCCGGGCGATGCGATGCGCATGGCGCATGTGCCAGCAGCTTGTCGTAAAAACCGCCACCGTAACCCAGTCGCGCGCCATTTCGGCTGAACGCAATTCCGGGCAACAGGACGAATTCTACCTCATTTATTGCATTTAACCGTTCGCAGCGCGCTACGACGGGTTCGCGTATCCCCCATAATCCGGCCTCCAACTGGTTTTTCAGGTCTGTTACCCAATACAACTCAAGCAGATTGGTATGGCGATTCACTCTTGGCAGCGCCAGACGCTTGCCTTCGGACAGCGCCCGTGCGACCCACAGTTCGCTGGCAAATTCGTTGCCAAAATTCATGTAGCCCAGCACCGTGTCCGCTTTGAGGTACTCGGGGAGTTGCAGCAGGCGCTCCGTGATGGCTGCGTTGTACTCTGCGCGCAATTCCGGCGACAGTTGCTCGCGCGCGGCAAGTATGGTTTGCCGGATTTGTTGCTTATCGGTTGAGATATTCATGGTTTTTCAACGAGCTTTGCTACAAATACTGCTGCATGATGGCCAGCTTCTTTGCGGGCGCGGCAGCGGTCACGGCCTGGGCGGCGGTGCCGACCAAACTCACTTCCCTGCGAAATTCTTTGCTGGGATATGCGGCTTGTCGTTGGCAGTAGCTTTTCGCTTCTTCAAATTCCAGCCCCGCTTCCGGCGAGAAAATGATTTCCATCAGAATTTGCCGAGAATTTCTTCGGCAGGAATGCACCGCACTTTTCCTGCACGGTGTGCAGCCAGGCGTCGCACTGACTCTTCCTGCCAGATGCGGTCAATCGCCGGGTCAGGCCGATCAAGGCTTTGCAATATCTGATCAACCAATTCAAATCGGTCCGCCGGATCAGGTTTTAATGCCAGTGCGGCAATTTCCTGTGTTCCCATTTCAGTCTCCTTACGATAGCGGCATTAGCCAAGAAACAGCCGGTACGCGGGGTTGTCGGTCTCGTCCCAGTAGCGGTAGCCCAGGGTGTTGAGAAACTCGGTGAAGGCCTGTTTGTCATGATCCGGCACCTGCATGCCGACCAGCACCCGGCCGTAATCTGCACCGTGGTTGCGGTAGTGAAACAGGCTGATGTTCCAGTTGAGGCTCATGCTGTTCAGGAACTGCATCAGCGCACCGGGGCGTTCGGGGAATTCGAAGCGGAACAGTATCTCGTCGCGGGCTTCCGGCGCATGGCCGCCAACCAGATGGCGCAGGTGCAGCTTGGCCATTTCATTGTCGGACAGATCCAGTGTGGGTAACTTGTGGCTTTGCAATTTTTCCACCAGTTCGGTGGACTCAATTCCGTTACGCACCTGGATGCCGACAAATACGCTGGCGGATTTCGGGTCGGCAAAACGGTAGTTGAATTCGGTGATGTTGCGACGGCCCAGCAGCGCGCAGAATTTGCGGAAACTGCCCGGCGTCTCGGGTATGGTCACCGCCAGGATGGATTCGCGCTTCTCGCCAATGTCGGCACGCTCGGCGACGAAACGCAACCGGTCGAAATTCATGTTCGCGCCGCTGCAAACGGTGACCAGCGTTTGGCCTTTGAGTTCTTCGCGTTGTGCGTACAACTTTGCGCCGGCAACAGCCAGTGCGCCGGAAGGCTCGAGGATGGAGCGCGTGTCCTGAAAAACATCCTTGATCGCGGCGCAGATGGCATCGGTGTCGACGAGCAGGATTTCATCCACATATTTTTGGCAGATACGCAGTGTCTCGACGCCTGCCAGTTTGACTGCCGTGCCGTCCGCGAACAGACCGACATCGGTTAGCTGCACGCGTTTTTTGGCTTTGATCGAACGGTACATGGCATCCGAATCAACGGATTGCACGCCGATGATTTTGATGTCCGGGCGCAATGCCTTGACGTAGGCGGCCACGCCGGAAATCAGGCCTCCGCCGCCAACCGCACAGAAAATGGCGTGTATGGGCTGGGTGCGCTGGCGCAATATTTCCATGCCGATGGTGCCTTGACCGGCGATGACATCGGGATCGTCAAACGGATGAACGAAGGTCAGCTGGTTTTTTTTCTCGAGTATAAGCGCATGGTCGCATGCATCGTTGTAGCTGTCGCCGTGCAACACGATTTCAACGGCGCGCTGGCCGAAGTGTTTCACCGCATCGATCTTCACCTGAGGCGTGGTGGTCGGCATGACGATGACGGCTTTACAACCCAGCTTTTGAGCGGATAGCGCCACGCCCTGCGCATGATTTCCGGCAGATGCGGTGATCACGCCGCGCTTAAGTTGCTCCGGGCTTAGCTGCGCCATCTTGTTATATGCGCCGCGTAGCTTGAAGGAAAACACCGGCTGCATATCTTCACGTTTGAGCAGGATGGTATTGCCGGAGCGTGCCGATAAACTCGGTGCGATTTCCAGCGGAGTTTCAATCGCCACGTCATAGACACGAGCGTTGAGGATGCGTTTCAAATAATCATTCATGTTCACCAGCCTTTCAGCTGTGCAGATTAGCATAAAAGCATGCTTTATCTCTTGCTAGCATCAGTAAAATCGGTTCAAATGCTATGTATGGAAAATAATAAACCGCATGGCATCATCATACAAACTCAGGTGAAATACCTGCCCGATCAGTCTGATGAGACGGCCGATCGTTTTGTCTTCTCCTATACCATCAGCATTTCCAATCTGGGCAACATGGCTGCCAGGCTCATCAGTCGCCACTGGGTGATCACCGATGCGTATAACCATGTTCAGGAAGTGCGCGGTCAGGGCGTGGTGGGTGAGCAGCCGATGTTGCAGCCTAACCAGAGTTTTGAATATACCAGCGGTACAGTGCTGGCGACCCAGGTTGGCACGATGCGCGGCAGTTATCAGATGCGTGGCGATGATGGTTCGGATTTCGAGGTTGAGATTCCGGAATTCGTTTTAAGTGTGCCACGTGTTTTGCATTAATTTTCCGACTGGCTTGAGATTAAAGCTCGCGCTGTTGCCGCTGGTCTTTCTGGCAGCCTGTACTGTCGTGCCCAAGCCTGTTGTCCTGGTTCAGCCGGTCGTGCCGCCCATCGTGCCGCCAGCAGCGCCCTTCGCAGTCAGCAAGTGGGAGATGCTGCCGGACTGGCTGACAACTGATTTGCATCCGAGCTGGGCGGCTTTTCTGCAAAGTTGCCGCGCCTTGAAGCACAAACCGGACTGGCGGGAGGTGTGTGCGCGGGCCGATGCGTTGGCTCAGCCTGACAATGAAGAATTGCGGTCGTTTTTTGAAGACGCATTTACGCCTTATCAGGTATTTAATCCCGATGGCTCAGCATCCGGGCTGATTACCGGCTATTACGAACCCAGATTGTCAGGCAGCAGAGTCAAGACGGCGCGTTTCAAATATCCGCTGTATGCCGCCCCCGATGATCTACTGACGATAGATTTGAGCGAGGTTTACCCGCAACTGAAAAGCCTGCGTTTGCGCGGACGCCTGGAAGGTCGTCATGTCGTGCCTTATTACAGCCGTGCAGAAATCGACGGGGGCAGGGGTGAGCAGCGCGTGCTGTTCTGGGTGGACAATGCAGTCGAGCTTTTCTTCCTGCAAATTCAGGGTTCAGGGCGCATCGAATTGGCGGATGGGCGTCTTATCAAGGTAGGTTATGCCGACCAGAACGGTCGTCCCTATGTTTCCATCGGCAAGAAACTGATCGAAATGGGCGAGCTCACTGCCGATCAGGCCTCTATGCAGGGCATCAAGCATTGGGCGGCGCAAAACCCGGCCAAATTGGCAGGACTGCTGGAACAAAACCCCAGTTATGTGTTTTTCCGTGAATTGCCCGAGAATTTATCCGCACCGTTGGGCGCGCTCGGTGTGCCGCTGACCGATGCATACAGCATCGCGATTGATCCGCGCACTATCCCGCTGGGCTTGCCGGTGTTTCTGTCCACCACTTATCCGAATACGGCAGAGCCGCTGAACCGTTTGATGCTGGCGCAAGATACCGGCGGGGCGATCAGGGGGGCGGTGCGGGCGGATTTCTTCTGGGGTTTCGGGGATCAGGCCGGCGCCCAGGCCGGGCGCATGAAGCAGGCCGGGCAGATGTGGGTGCTGTTCCCCAAGGGTGCCGAACCTGCACTGAACTGATTCATTGCCTTGCCATCTGCGGCTGAAAAAAGCGGGCTACAAGTGTTCCTATTTTCTGCTCGCATCACTCAGGCGTTTTTCCAGTTCTTCTGCGGGCAGATAGCCGGGAGCTTGCGTGCCATCGGCAAAAATTAGATTGGGCGTGCCGTTTACCCGTAGCTTCTTGGCCAGTGCGATGACCTTGTCGCTGGATAGCTTGCAAGTTGCACTGGCGGGCTGAATATCTTTCAGCATCTTGTCTTCCCATGCCTTGAGCGGATCTTTGGCGCAGCGTATGTTGTGTACAATTTCTTCAGAGCCCGGGAAAATCGGGTACATGAACAGGTAGAGCGTGACATTGTTCACGCGGCTCAACTCCTTTTCCAGCTTCTTGCAATAAACGCAGTTTGGATCGGCGAAATAGGCCATCTTGCGTTGGCCATTGCCCTTCACTTTTTTAACTGCAAGCTCCAAAGGCAGTTTATCGAAATCAATTGCAAACAGCTGGTGGCGACGTTTTTCGGTCAGATCGGTGCGGCTCTTGGTGTCGATAATGCTGCCATCGAACAGATAGATTCCGAGTTCATCGGTGTACAGCAACTGATCGCCGGCCACGACTTCATAAAGGCCGGCGTAAGGCGTTTTGACGATATGTTCCAGCTTGCCGATGTTGGGAAACTTGCTTTGCAGGGACTGGCGGATTTCAGCTTCTCCTGCATGAGCGGTGGAGATGGCTGCGAATAGCAGGAGTGCGATCCACTTCGGCAGGCTCAGGACAGGTGTTTTCTTGCTCAAACTCATTTCATTCGTTTTAGAGAAACTCATTACATTCGTTTGGGTGAAACTCATTTCATTCGTTTTCATGGTTTTCATTCGGTTAGTTAAGGGCGTGCTGCATCAGCAGTTTTTTCAGCGGCACGAGGTGATTGGTGACGTTCAGGCCCATGTTGCGCAGGCTGCGCAACATGGGGTTGTCATTGCAAAACAAATTTTTCAGGCCGTAGGTGGTGGCTTGCATGGTGTAGATGTCTTCGCGACGTTTGCGGTCATAACGGCGCAACAGTTGCGCATCGCCGCAGTCGACACAGGCGCCGCGTGAGTTCAGCAGTTGGGCCAGTTGGCGCGCATCGCGAAAACCGGTATTCACGCCTTGTCCGGCCAGCGGGTGCATATTATGCGCGGCGTCTCCAATCAGAGCCACGCGCTCTGCGCTGATCTGCGGCAGCGTCAACATGCGCAGCGGAAATGCGGCGGCTGGCGTGATGACTTCCAATTTACCTAAAGTATGCCGGGCGGCGCAGCTTACCTGCTCGCAGAGTTCTTCGTCTGACAGTGCCAGTAAAGATTTTGATTTTTCGGGGCTGACGGACCACACCATTGAAACCCGCTGGCCCGGCAGCGGCAAGAGGGCTAAGATGCCGTCCTCAGCAAACCACTGGTGGGCAATGCCGCGATGCGGCACGGCACAGCTGAAATTGGCGACCACGCCCAGTTGCTGGTAGTCCACCGGTGCGGCAGAAATGCCTGCCTGATTGCGTACCCATGAATCGCGCCCGTCGGCGCCGACGATCAGTTTCGCACTCAAACGTCGGCCGTCTTCCAGTGTGAGTTCTGCGGCATCGGTCGTGAATGAGAGTGCGGCGCAGCGTGCCGGATTGAGCAAGTCAAGATCATCCTGGTCTTGTAATGTTTGCCAAAGTGCGCGTTGCAGCGCACGGTTTTCCAGTATGCAGGCAAGCTCCGCCACGCCCATCTGATAGGCGGTGAATTCCAGTTTTGCGCCGGTATCGCCGAATACGCGCATTTGTTCTATCGGGGCGATGCGGCGAGGGTCCAGCCTCGACCAGGCGCCGATTTGATCGAGAAAGCGGCTGCTGCCCGGACTGATCGCGTAGATGCGGCTGTCCCAGTCGTCAATGAAAGCCTCGGAAAGCGAGCCGTTCGCACTCGCCTCCTGTGCAGGGGGCGAGTTGGAGTGGGGGTAAGTGCCAGCTTCAATCAGTGCCAGAGACAGGCCGCTGCCCTTCAACGCTGCGGCCAGACTGGCACCTGCCGGACCTCCGCCTATAATCACAACATCGTATTGCATCGAGGTTTTCATGGCGCTAATCATAGCGATATTTTCCATGCTTGTCCGCATGCTTTATAATCCGAAATCCTCCTGTGGAAAGTCATCAATGCGCATCGGCCCTTACGAACTAAAAAACAACCTCATCGTTGCCCCCATGGCCGGGGTAACCGACAGGCCTTTCCGCATGTTATGTAAACGCATGGGGGCGGGCATGGCGGTGAGCGAAATGGTGGCTTCCAATTCGCTGCTGTATGGCTCGGAAAAGACCATGCGTCGCGCCGACCACGAAGGGGAAGTCGATCCGATCTCGGTGCAGATCGTCGGGGCAGACCCCAAAATGCTGGCGGAAGCGGCGAAGTACAACGTGGATCACGGCGCACAGATCATTGACATCAACATGGGGTGCCCTGCCAAAAAAATATGCAACGTGATGGCAGGTTCCGCCCTGCTGCAAAATGAACCGCTGGTCGCGAAACTGTTGGAGGCTGTGGTAGGCGCCGTGAATGCGCCGGTGACGCTCAAGATTCGCACAGGCTGGGATACGCATAACCGCAATGCGGTGCGCATCGCGCAAATCGCTGAGGCTGCTGGCATACAAGCCCTGGCGATACATGGGCGCACCCGCGCCTGCGCCTACACCGGGGATGCCGAGTACGATACCATCGCAGCGGTGAAGGCCAGCGTGAATATCCCGATTATCGCCAACGGCGACATCACTACGCCGGAAAAAGCGCGCTATGTGTTGCAGTATTCCGGCGCGGATGCGGTGATGATAGGCCGTGCGGCTCAGGGTCGTCCCTGGCTGTTCCGCGAAATTGAGCATTTTTTGCAGACAGGTTGTCATCTGCCGCCGCCGGAAGTGGCTGAAATTCATCGCGTCATGCTTGCGCATGTGCTTGAATTGTACGAATTCTATGGTGAGCATACCGGCTTGCGTATCGCGCGCAAGCATATTTCGTGGTACACGAAGGGGCTGGCAGGATCAGCACACTTTCGTCATCAGATGAATCAGCTGGAAAGCATAAAAGAGCAGCTGGCGGCAGTGGACGAATTTTTTGCAGAACAGGCGCAGCGCGGATTGCAGCTGCATTATCTTGAGGGGTTGGCAGCATGAGGACATGTTCATGAGCGATTGTGCAATAGGCGAAAACGAAATGGCGCGCTATGTGCGCCGCGCACTGGGCGAATATTTCAGCGATCTCGACGGCGAAGAACCGGGCTGTGATTTGTACGACATGGTAATGAATTGTGTCGAGAAGCCGCTGGTCGAGATGGTGCTGGCGCAAGTCGGCGGCAATCAGTCGCGCGCGGCAGCGATGCTGGGCATCAACCGCAACACCTTGCGCAAGAAAATGATGCAGCACGGCATCGAATAAAAAACAGGATTCAGTCTGCTGATTCGCTACTTACCACTCACGATTTACCGAATTTATTATTAACTGGAATCATCATGGCAACTATCAAACAAGCCCTCATCAGCGTTTCGGATAAATCCGGCGTACTTGAATTCGCAAGGGGTTTAAATGAACTCGGCGTAAAAATTCTCTCCACCGGCGGTACTGCCAAGCTGTTCGCCGATAACGGCATCCCGGTCACCGAAGTCGCGGATTACACCGGCTTCCCGGAAATGCTCGACGGCCGGGTAAAGACGCTGCAACCTAAGGTTCACGCCGGCATTCTGGCGCGCCGCGATCTGCCCGAACACGTAGCCACGCTGGCGGCACACGGTATTCCCACGATAGACCTGGTAGTGGTGAATCTGTATCCGTTTGCGGCGACCATCGCCAAACCTGATTGTTCGCTGGAAGATGCGATCGAGAATATCGACATCGGCGGCCCTACCATGGTGCGCGCAGCGGCCAAGAATCACGGCCATGTGGCCATCGTGACCGACCCGGAAGATTACAGTTCGGTGCTGGCAGAGATGCAGACCAATGACGGCGCGGTGTCCGATGCGACCCGTTTCGATCTGGCGAAGAAGGCGTTTTCGCATACGGCGGCTTACGATTCCGCGATCAGCAATTACCTGACCACGGTTAACAGCGACGGCACACGCGATGCGTTTCCGGCGCAGATCAATTTCAACTTCGCCAAGGTGCAGGACATGCGCTACGGCGAGAATCCGCACCAGAATGCGGCGTTCTATCGCGATATCGATTCATTGGGGGGCAGCCCTTCGACTTCGCTCAGGACAGGCATTGCCAGCTACACTCAGGTGCAGGGCAAGGAGCTTTCCTACAACAACATCGGCGATGCGGATGCGACCTGGGAGCTGGTGAAGACCTTCGATCAATGCGCCTGTGTGATCGTCAAGCACGCCAATCCATGCGGTGTAGCCATCGCCGACACTGTGCTGTCCGCCTATAAGTTGGCGTTTGCCACGGATCCCACTTCAGCATTTGGCGGCATTATTGCGTTTAATCGAACAGTGGATGCGGCAGCCGCAGAAGCCGTAGCACAGCAGTTCGTCGAAGTGGTGATCGCGCCGGATTACAGTGAGGCTGCATTGCAGGTGTTCGCCGCCAAGCCGAACGTACGCGTGCTCATCGTGCCTTTGTCGAATGCGCACAATCAGTATGATTTCAAGCGCGTCGGCGGCGGGTTGCTGGTGCAAACCCCGGACATACTCAACGTGCAGGCTGGCCAGCTCAAGGTCGTGACACGCGTGCAACCGGATGCCGCGCAGCTGCAGGACCTGTTGTTCGCATGGCGCGTCGCGAAATATGTGAAGTCCAACGCGATCGTGTTCTGCAAAAACGGTCAGACCCTGGGTGTGGGGGCGGGGCAGATGAGCCGCGTGGACAGCACGCGCATCGCCGCGATCAAGGCGCAGAACGCGGGCCTGAGTCTGTCGGGTTCAGTCGTTGCCTCTGACGCCTTCTTCCCGTTCCGCGACGGGCTGGATGTATTGGCTCAGGCCGGCGCAAAAGCCGTGATTCAGCCCGGCGGTTCGATGCGCGACGCGGAAGTCATCGCCGCAGCGGACGAACACGGCATCGCGATGGTTTACACCGGGTTCAGGCACTTCAGGCACTAAAGGCTGGATCGAGGATTCAGGATTCAGGAGCGAGTGGCAGTGCGTCTTCAGGCGTGTTGCCAGCTGCGGCTATCAGCTAAAGGAAAAATATGAAAATTTTAGTTATCGGTTCCGGTGGTCGTGAGCACGCGCTGGCGTGGCGTCTGGCGCAATCCCCCCGCGTGCAGAAGGTGTATGTCGCCCCCGGCAATGCCGGCACGGCACTGGAAAACGGCGTGGAAAACGTCGCAATCAGCGAGGTTGACGAATTGCTGGCGTTTGCACAGAAAGAGGGTATTTATCTCACCGTGGTAGGCCCCGAAGCGCCGCTGTCCAAAGGGGTGGTCGATGCGTTCCGCCGCGCAGATCTGAAAATCTTCGGCCCGACCAAAGCTGCCGCGCAACTGGAGTCCTCCAAGGATTTCGCCAAGGCCTTCATGGTGCGGCACAATATTCCCACCGCGTTCTACGAGACGTTCAGCGATGTGGCGGCAGCTCATGCCTACGTTGATAAACATGGCGCACCGATCGTGATCAAGGCGGACGGACTGGCGGCAGGCAAGGGCGTGGTGGTCGCGATGACCCTGGATGAAGCGCATCAGGCGGTCGACATGATGTTGTCCGATAATAAGCTGGGTGATGCTGGCGCGCGGGTGGTGATCGAAGAGTTTCTGGCAGGCGAAGAAGCCAGCTTCATCGTGATGGTAGACGGCAAAAACGTGTTGCCGCTGGCGACCAGCCAGGATCACAAGCGCCTGATGGATGACGATCTGGGCCCGAATACCGGCGGCATGGGCGCGTACTCCCCAGCCCCGGTGGTCACGCCCGAAGTGTATGCGCGTGCGCTGCGCGAAGTGATCATGCCAACAGTGCATGGCATGGAAAAGGAAGGACACACTTACACCGGTTTTTTATACGCCGGGCTGATGATCTCTCCCGATGGCAGCATTAAGGTACTGGAATTCAACTGCCGCATGGGCGACCCGGAAACTCAGCCCATCATGCTGCGTCTGAAGACCGACCTTTTGACGCTGGTGGAACATGCGGTGAACGGCATACTCGATACCATTGAAGTGGAATGGGACAGGCGCACCGCGCTGGGCGTGGTGATGGCAGCTTTCAATTATCCCGACACGCCGAGGAGCGGCGATGTGATCACAGGTTTGCCGGTCAAGGCGGAAGAGGATGTGCACGTGTTTCACGCCGGAACGACGCTGCATGATGGCAAGGTTGAAACCTGCGGCGGGCGTGTGCTCTGCGTCACGGCTTTGGGCGACAGCGTGCGTATGGCGCAACGGCGCGCCTATCAGGTGGCGGATGGAATTTCCTTCGAGGGTTGCCAGATGCGTCGCGACATCGGCTTTCGGGCAATCAAGACGAAGTAAGTGATACAGCCATCGTATCGCAGCATCGCAGCCCATCTTGCGCAGGGCGGGCTGATCGCTTATCCCACTGAATCCTGTTACGGGCTGGGTTGCGATCCGGCCAATCGTGTTGCGGTACAGCGTCTGCTGAAGTTAAAGCAGCGCCCGCAACGCAAGGGGCTGATCCTGATCGCATCGAGTTACCAGCAGGTGGCGCGCTATTTGCAACCGCTCACGCCTGCCCAGCAACTGAGGTTGCAGGAAGCAGGCGAGCAGACTATTACCTGCCTGATGCCGGTGAAAAAAACGGCGCCCAGGTGGTTGCGTGGTGAACATGACACGCTGGCGGTGCGTCTTACTGCATATGCCTCTGCCAAACGGCTTTGTCAGGGCGTGCGCAGCGCGCTGGTTTCCACCAGCGCCAATCAAAGCGGGCAGCGTTCCACACGGACATATGCAGAATGTCAGCGCCTGTTCGGTAAAAAAGTCTGGGTATTGCCGGGAATGGTGGGAAAACGCCGTCAGCCGTCGACGATACAGGCATGGTCGGATGGTAGAATCGTGCGTAGATAATATTTTAATAAGCCGGATTCATGCCGCAGCCTGTCCCCGAATGGGGCAGTCGGGGGCGGGAATGAAGGCGAAACAGGAGAGAATATGAGTTTAAACAGCGCAGCCGTTAAAGAATACCTGCTCGAACTGCAAGAATTGATCGTTGAGCGCCTGGAACAGGTGGACGGCAAGAAATTCATCCGCGACAAGTGGGAACGCGAACCAGGTGGTGCGGGTATCGGCGCGGGCGGCGGCATCAGCTGCATCCTCGAAGAGGGGAACGTGCTGGAGCGCGGCGGCGTGGCATTCTCGCATGTGCAGGGCGACAAGATGCCTGCCTCTGCCACGGCGCATCGTCCCGAGTTGGCAGGATGCCGTTGGGAGGCGATGGGTGTGTCGCTGGTGATGCATCCGCGCAACCCGTATGCGCCCACCACGCATGCCAACGTGCGCATGTTCATGGCGCACAAGCCGGATGGGGACGCCGTGTTCTGGTTCGGCGGCGGGATGGATTTGACGCCGTATTATGGCTTCGAGGAAGATGCGGTGCATTTTCATCAGATCTGCAAGAATTCGCTCGCCCCCTTTGGCGATGATCTGCATGGAAAGTACAAGAAATGGTGTGACGAATATTTCTTCCTGAAGCATCGCAACGAACCGCGCGGTATCGGCGGTATTTTTTTCGACGACATGAACACCCCTGATTTCGACACGGCATTTGCCATCCAGCAAAGCGTCGGCGATCACTTTCTGTCGGCCTATGTGCCGCTGCTGGAAAAGCGCATGAATACGCCTTATGGCGAACGCGAACGTGACTTTCAGTTGTACAGGCGCGGGCGTTACGTGGAATTCAATTTAGTTATAGACCGCGGCACCATCTTCGGCTTGCAGTCCAACGGACGCACAGAATCCATTTTGCTGTCAATGCCGCCGCTGGTGAAATGGCGCTACGACTGGCATCCGGAGCCGGGCACGCCGGAAGCCGAGTTGTACGATATTTATCTGCAACCCAAAGACTGGGTGTAGCCGCACGCCGGGCCCGGGATGGGCCCGCAAATGTTCCTTCGCCTGTAGGTTTTAGCGGGTTATTGTGCCGGTAACTTCAGGCGGGAATTTTCGCCGGCAGCAGCTGTTCATGCTGATTTACGCAATACGATCCCGCGAAACCAGCCCCCGGCCAGCATGGACACATCGCTTACGACTTCCAGTTCCGGTGTGGCGAGCAAGACTTCCTCGAACACCACGTCCATACGGGTGGCGATGCGGCGCGACAGCGGGGTGAGCATGCGGCGCAGGGGGGCGGATTGTCCGGAGCGCAGAAATTTGTCGAACAGAATGATGGTGCCGCCGGGTTTGAGAACCCGCGCCGCTTCACAGAGGCATTGTGCAGGTTCAGGCACGACGGCTGTGATCAGGTGCAGCACGATATGGTCGAAATGCTCATCGGTGAAAGGCAATGCCATGCTGTCGCCCAGTACCCAGTCCACCTGCAACCCGGTGCCGCGTGACCTGGCGCGGGAGAGCATCGCAGTATTGAAATCGAGCGCGGTGTAGTGATGCAGAGCTGGCAGCAGGGGCAGATCAAGTCCTGTGCCGATGCCGCTCAATAACACTTTCTTTGCGGTGACGGCAGGCAATGCTTGCAGCGATTGTTTGCGCGCCGCCTTCATCGGGCGCTCGATAACCAGATCGTAAAGCGGTGCGATCAGGCTGTAGCTGATGCGCAGCCAGGGATTGCTGCGGTAGTCTCGGCTCATCTTTGGTAATCCAGTACGATGCCGGCGAATACCGCTGCGCCGAACCAGTTGTTGTGCAGGAACGCCTTGAAGCAGGCATTGCGCTCGCGATTTCTGATCAGGCTGTAATGATACAGCGCGATGGCGGCCGCGATTGCCAATCCGGCGTAATACAACCCACCCAGGTTTGCCAGCAACCCTGCCCAGGCCAGTAATGCCAGCGTGATGGCGTAACAGATCATCACTGCCGCCACGTCGTATTTGCCGAACAACAGGGCGGAAGAGTGGATGCCCAGATGGATGTCGTCATCCCTGTCCACCATCGCGTATTCTGTATCGTAGGCGATCGCCCAGAAAATATTCGCACTCAAAAGAAGCCAGGCCACGGGCGGCACGCTGTCTAGCTGGGCGGCGAAGGCCATCGGGATGCCGAAGCCGAACGCGATGCCCAGGTAGGCTTGCGGAATGACAAAAAAACGTTTGGTGAACGGGTAGCTGCCCGCCAGGAAAACCGCCGGAATCGACAGCAGTATTGTCAGTGTATTGAGCGGCAGAATCAGCAGCAGGGAAAGTACCGAGAGTGCTGCTGCCAGCCACAGTGCCTCGCGAGGCGTAATGCGTCCGCTGGTGACGGGGCGCTCACTCGTGCGCTTGACATGACGGTCTATGTGGCGGTCGGCGAAGTCGTTGATCGCGCAGCCGGCGGAGCGCATCAGGACGGTGCCCAGCGTGAAGATCAGCACGATGTGCCAGGCAGGGAGCCCTGCGCCTGCGATCCACACGCCCCATAGCGTCGGCCATAACAGCAGCAGTATGCCGATAGGCCGGTTCAGGCGGGTGAGCTGCATGTACAGCGACAAGCGTTCGGAGTAATTCATAGTTATCAATTATCAATTATCAATTGTAGTTTTTTTATGCCGGGCAAAAATACTTCCGTTACCAGCAGCGGTTCATTGTGCAAATAAAACAGGGATCTGCGCGCCCACAACCTGCCGGGCGGATCGGACAATACGCCGGCTGCGCGCCGGTACAGCGGATGATGCGCGTGCAAGGCCTTGTAATGCAATGGCCGGGGGGAAATTAACGGATGCGAGAACAACACCGCGCCCAGCGGTTTGTTGCCAAGGTGTCGCACAGACTGCCAGGCGCCGCGCAGCCCGGCGCAGGCGCTGTGTGCGAATACTACGGGCTGATCGTCGGCGCACAGAAAAACTTCACGTGACCAGGCGAGCTGTCGGGGTGCGATACCCAGCAGGGCTGATTCATCCAAGGCAATGCGCGCCAGACCGTCTTTTACGTTGCGCACGGAAAAACGCTCGCAGCGTTGCACGATGCGCCGCGTCAGCGAGCCATGGTCGCGCAGCCAGGGCATCAACGCTGTTTCGGCTCCCAACGCAGTGTTGTTCCAGAATGTGTCGATTACGTGAGACTCGCGCAGCGAGACAGCATCCCTCCCCGGCTTGCGGGAGAGGGATTTATACATGCAAATAGTCATGTTTGTTTGCCATCCAGCGGTGCAAATAGCTCCGTGCGGCTTCCGGATAATCGCGCAGCAATTCATCGGCAACGATACGCGCATGGTTCAATAAATCTTCGTCAGCATCGATATCGGCAAAGCGCAGCATCGCCACGCCGCTCTGTCTTGCGCCAAGCAGTTCTCCCGGTCCGCGCAATTGTAAGTCCTGTTGCGCAATTTCGAAGCCGTCTGTGTTCTCGAAAATGACTTTCAGGCGCGTTCGGGCCAACTCGGACAGCGGTTTCTGATACAGCAGGATGCACAGGCTCTGCGCAGCCCCGCGGCCCACCCGCCCGCGCAGTTGATGCAACTGTGCCAGCCCCATGCGCTCGGCGTGATCGATCACCATCAGGCTGGCATTGGGCACATCAACGCCGACTTCGATGACGGTGGTCGCGACCAGCAACTGGAGTTCGCCGCTCTTGAACGCGGCCATCACGCGGACTTTTTCGCCGCTGTCCATCTTGCCGTGAACCAGACCCACGCGCAGCTCCGGAAAGGTTTCGCTGAGAAGTTGATATGTTTCCAGCGCGTTCTGCAATTGCAGTACTTCGGACTCATCTATCAACGGGCACACCCAGTAGGCCTGTTGTCCTGCCATGCAGGCGGCGCGCACCCGCTCGAATACCTCTTCCCGGCGCGCATCGCTGACCAGTTTGGTAATCACAGGGGTGCGCCCCGGGGGTAATTCGTCTATCACCGACACGTCCAGATCGGCGTAATAGCTCATTGCAAGGGTGCGCGGAATCGGCGTGGCACTCATCATCAACTGGTGTGGCTCTTGAGGTTTTCCTCCCTCATTCAGGGGGGTAACCTGCGATTTGGCTGAGGTTTGTTGCAGCCTGGTCGAATGGCTAGTTGTTTCATCCAGGGTTAGAGTGGGGGTTGCAGTGTTCAACGATTCTACCCCTATCTCATTCTTCCCCCTGACAGAGGGAAGAATCTTTCCTTTGGCATGCAGCGCCAGACGCTGTTGCACGCCGAACTTATGCTGTTCATCGACGATTGCCAGCCCCAGTTTGTGGAAGCTGATCTGTTGCTGAAACAGCGCGTGCGTGCCGATGGCAAGCAGCGTTTCGCCCGTAGCGATTTTGTCTGAGGCTGTGCGCTTATCTTTT
Organism: Gallionella sp. UBA4121; assembly: GCA_002381565.1. GTDB lineage: Bacteria > Pseudomonadota > Gammaproteobacteria > Burkholderiales > Gallionellaceae > Gallionella. The sequence continues at coordinate 49,849 of DFWZ01000048.1, read as the reverse complement.
TTCTTCAGGCTGCCGGACAGCCAGACCGGAGTGATGCCCAGCGGGGAGAGCCAGTCGGACAATTTTAAATAGTGCTGTTCGGCGAGGATCTCGGTGGGTGCCATGAAGGCAACCTGGTAGCCATTTTCGATGGCTTGAAGTGCCGCGAGTGCGGCGACGATGGTTTTTCCGCTGCCGACATCGCCCAGCAGCAGACGTTGCATCGGATGTGGTTTTGCCAGATCGCAGCTGATCTCGCTGAATACTTTCTGTTGTGCGCCGGTCAGTTTGAACGGCAGGTTTTTCAACAGTTCGCTGGTGAAATGACCTATCGGTTTGAGCGCAGGCGCTGCGCGCTGGCTTCGTTCCTTGTGATGCACGCGCATCGAGAGTTGCTGCGCCAGCAATTCATCGAATTTGATACGCCGCCAGGCGGGATGACTGCGATCATCAAGAGAGTTTGCAGCAACATCCGGCGCATGCAGCACCCTGATGCTTGCAGAAAAATCATTTAATTTTAACTTGTTGCGAATAGATTCCGGCAGGTAATCCGGCGCTGGCAACACTTCAATGGCGTTGGCGATCAGTTTGCGCAATGCCGTTTGCGACAGACCCGCCGTGGTCGGGTAAATGGGTGTCAGGCTGATTTGCAACGGTGTTTCATCGCCCACAGCTCGGCATTTCGGATGCACCATTTCCAGTCCGTAATAACCCATGCGCACCTCGCCGACAGCGCGTATCTGGCGATCAACGGCGAGCAGTTTTGTCTGGCTGGGATAGAAATTCAGAAAGCGCAGATACAGCTCGCCAGATTCGTCCTGTAAACGGCAAACCAGCGTGCGGCGCGGCCTGAAGGTTATCTCTGCGTGCGTGATGACACCCTGTACCTGCACCGTTTCGCCCGGCTCCACCGTTGCAATCGGTGCGAGATGAGTCTCGTCCTCGTAGCGCAAAGGCAGGTGCAGCAGCAGATCGGCGCGATGGCGGATGCCGAGCTTCGCAAGATTGGCCAGCGTGGCGGGGGAGATTTTTGCGGGTGCAGTCAATACGCTCTCTTGCCTGACGAACTGTGGCGCAAGTCAGCCCTGAACGACCAGCACTCCATCCATTTCTACCAGCGCACCGCGCGGCAGTGCGGATACGCCCACTGCGGCACGGGCGGGGTAGGGTTGCTGGAAATAGCCCGCCATGATCTCGTTTACCTTGGAGAAGTTTTTGAGGTCAGTCAGAAAAACATTCAGCTTGACCAGGTCATTGAGGTCGCTGTGCGACGCATTTGCAACGGCGCGCAGACTCTGGAACACGCGGTGAATCTGCTCGTCTATGCCTTCCACCATCTGCATGGTGGCGGGGTCGAGGCCGATCTGCCCGGAAAGATACACAGTGTCGCCCACGCGTATTGCCTGCGAATAGGTGCCGATGGCGGCAGGTGCGTCAGGGGTCTGGATGAATTGTTTGTTTGCCATGTTGAAAATCCTGTCTGTAAGATGTTTTGTCCCAGAAAAAGCAGTCTCACGCGGAGGCGCGGAGAAGAACGATTGAATTAAAAATAGTACTGGATTGTAACAATATAAAAATATTTGAATAAATACAAATTGCCCCCCCCAGTTTGAATGCTATACATTTGGTGTTGGAATTTTTCTCTGTGCCCTCCGCGACTCCGCGTGAGAAATTGCGATTTTACTTGTTACACGGCGATCTTGAAGATCACCTTGCGCACTTGTCCTTCGCTGACCAGCGGCGCATGGGCGTCTTCGGGGAAAAATATGCAGAAGTGATCCGGCGGCGTGGCAATCCAGGTATCAGGCGCATCGTTGAAAAACCGGATGTCTCGCTCTGCACTGTATTCATCGACAGGATCGTGGCAATCGGAAAGCTGCTTCCAGCCCATCTCGTCCACGCCTGCCAAGACTAGCTGAATGTCGATGTAACGACGATGCGCTTCTAATTTTGCTGCCTCGCGCGTGCGTCCCGGTATATGTTCCACAATGGCGAACAGATCGTCGCCGATGAGCGGATAAATCCCGGGTGCCAGTGCATGCAGGTCGGTGTTGCGGATGTACTCGAACGCGCGCGGAAACAGCGGGTGCAGTGCCGCGTAACGGTCGGACTGGGAGAGCGTAGAGAAGATCATAGTCGTAATTTTCAGAGGTGAAAAGGAGTGTTTTATTTCCGGTCGGGGAGCATCCGGGTCAGTGTGTTGTCCGTCGTGACGTAGTGATGGTACAAGGCCGCCGCTGCATGCAGGCCGATCAGGTAATATCCCGCCGTGCCGAGAAACTCGTGTATCTCTTTGATTTTTGATGCGAGCTCACGGTTTTTGCCGATCAGCGCAGGCAGCTCCAGGCCGAAGAACGGGACAGGCTTGCCGCTTGCGCTGAGCAGCAGCCAGCCGATCAGTGGCATGGCAATCATGAACGCATAGAGCGCCAGATGCATCAGTCTGGCGGATAACTGCTGCCAACCCGAAGGTTCAGGCATGATACCCGGTGTGGGGCCGGACAATCGCGCGGCCAGACGCAGCCAGACAAGCACGAAGACCAGCATGCCGAACATGGCGTGCCAGGTCTTCAGAGCCTCGCGCGGGTCGCTTCCTTTGGGGTAGAAGCTTCGCAGCTCAATGAAACCATACACCGCGATGAATAACAGCAGCATCAACCAGTGGAGGCCGATAGAAAGTGACCCATACCGGATCGCAGTGTTTTTCCAGCTCATCGTTCATCTCCTGTCAAAGAGCGTATCTATTATGGGTGCTGCTGCCTTGTAACAGGTTCTACTGTACTCCAACCCAAAGCAGGCTGCATTGTGACCTGGCCGGGATTCATCACCGCTAATACATCAGCACGCTTACAAAAACCTCGCCAACATTCCCCTGGACAGATCGCCCTGCAATGGTATTTGCACACGGTGTCCGCTGCCGGGCGCTGTCGTGATGGCTTCGCCCTTGAGGCTGCGCATGCCGGCAAGCTGGATGATATGGTTGCCTGCGGGGTGGATAATTTCAAGCCTGTCGCCTACCTGGAATTTGTTTTTCACGTCGATTTCCGCATAGCCGCCCGCGCAACTGATGATGTCGCCGACATATTGCTGGCGGGTGCTCTCGGAGTGGCCGCGCATGTAGTTCTGCTGTTCATGGGTGTGATGGCGCTCATAAAAACCGTCGGTGTAGCCGCGGTTCGCCAGCGCATCGAGCGCACCCAGCAAGCCAAAGTTGAACGGGCGTCCTGCTACCGCATCATCGATCGCCTGACGATACACCTGTGCGGTGCGCGCGACGTAGTAGATGGACTTGGTGCGGCCTTCGACTTTGAGCGAATCGATGCCGATCTTTGCCAGCCGTTCGACATGTTCCACTGCGCGCAAGTCTTTGGAATTCATGATGTAAGTGCCGTGCTCATCTTCCATCACCGGCATCAGTTCTTCAGGATGATCCTGGCGCGAGATGACATACACGCGGTCGGCCATCGGATGCCGTGGTTGCGAACCGCAATCGGACAGTGCGGACTGACTCAGCGCCTTGTCGAAATCGAAGTCGATTCTTTCCACGTCGCCGGTGCCGTTTTCCTCCGCGTTGTCCATCTTGTAATCCCAGCGGCAGGAGTTGGTGCAGGTGCCCTGATTGGCGTCGCGATGGTTGAAGTAGCCGGACAGCAGGCAGCGCCCGGAGTAGGCGATGCACAGCGCGCCGTGCACGAACACTTCCAGTTCCATGTCCGGGCATTGCTGGCGGATTTCCTCGATCTCGTCCAGAGACAGTTCGCGGGACAAAATCACGCGGGTCAGCCCCAGCGATTTCCAGAATTTTACCGCTGCGTAATTGACGGTGTTGGCCTGCACAGAAAGGTGGACAGGAATTTCCGGCCAGCGTTCGCGCACCATCGCGATCAGGCCGGGATCTGCCATGATCAGCGCGTCCGGGCGCATGCTGATCACGGGTTCCATGTCGGCCATGTAAGTCTTGACCTTGGCGTTGTGCGGCATCAGGTTGCTGGCTACGAACAGCTTCTTGCCGAGCGCGTGAGCCTCAGAAATGCCGATTTGCAACTCTTCGAGTTTGAATTCGTTGTTGCGCGCCCGCAACGAATAGCGCGGTTGCCCGGCATACACCGCATCCGCGCCGAAGGCGTAAGCGGTGCGCATCTTGTCCAGCGTGCCGGCCGGCAATAGCAGTTCTGGTGCGCGCATCATTTTGACAATCCCAGTCTTTCATATATCGCCATGCAAGGTGCTGCCTGGTTGAGTGTGTAGAAATGCAGACCTGGCGCGCCGCCTGCAAGCAGTTTTTCGCACATGCGGGTCACCGCGTCGAGGCCAAATGCCTGTACCGATTCGTTGTCGTCGCCAAAGCCTTCCATGGTCTTGCGCATCCAGCGCGGAATTTCGGCACCACAGGCGTCCGAAAAACGCGCGAGTTGAGAGTAACGCACGATGGGCATGATGCCCGGCACAATAGGCGTAGCGACACCCAGTTTCTGGCATTCGTCGACAAAGTGAAAATAGCTGTCGGCGTTGTAGAAGTACTGCGTGATCGCGGAATTTGCACCCGCGTCGATTTTTCTTTTGAAATTAATCAGGTCGTCACGTGCCGATTTGGCTTGCGGATGAACTTCCGGGTAGGCTGCGACTTCAAGATGAAAATGATCGCCGGTCTCGGTACGGATGAATTCCACCAGTTCGTTGGCATACTGGAATTCGCCGGCCGTGGCCATGCCGGATGGCAGGTCGCCGCGCAAGGCGACGATGCGCCGGATTCCGGCATCTTGATAGGTTTTGAGAATGGCGCGGATGTTCTCGCGGGTGGAGCCGACGCAGGACAGGTGCGGTGCGGCTTGATGACCTTCCGCCTTGATTTGTATCACGGTTTCCAGCGTGCGGTCGCGTGTCGAACCACCTGCACCGAATGTCACCGAGAAGAATTCCGGGTCTAGTTTGGCCAGTTGACTGCGTGTGTTGGCAAGTTTTTCCACACCTTCAGTTGTCTGTGGCGGGAAGAATTCAAAACTGATATGTGAGTTGCTCATTATTTTCTCATCAATTGTGCGGCGGCTGCGGACAGCGCCCATGAAAACACGCTGTAGAGCAATGCGCCTAATACGCCGTGCCAGAAACTGTCGACGATAAAACCGCGTAATACTGAACCTACCAGCCAGAACAGCAGCCCGTTGATCACGAAAATGAACAGGCCCAGGGTGAGCAGCGTTACCGGCAAGGTGAGCAGCAGCAGCAAGGGGCGGATCAGTGCGTTGACCAGACCCAGCAGGAAGGCTGCGACCAGCGCGGCCGTAAAGCCGTCAACATGAATCCCCGGCACGTAATTCGCTACAGCGATCAAGGCCAGTGCATTCAGTATCCAGATCAGTAGCAATTTCATCGGTATTTTTCCAGTATTAACATGGCAAAAGCCGCCTCACCCGTAAATACTCAGGGAGGCGGCAGTCTGAGTTGCTTGTGACTTAGTAGCGGTAGTGATCGGCCTTGTACGGACCATTCTTTGGTACGCCGATGTAAGCTGCCTGCTGGTCGGTCAGTTCGCTCAGCTCTGCATTGAGCGTGGTCAGTTGCAGGCGTGCGACCTTCTCATCCAGATGCTTCGGCAGCGTGTACACACCGACAGGATATTCACTGGTACGGGTGAACAGCTCTATTTGCGCGATGGTCTGGTTGGCGAATGAGGACGACATCACATAGGACGGATGGCCGGTACCGCAACCCAGATTCACCAGGCGACCTTCGGCCAGCAACAGGATACGCTTGCCGTCAGGGAAAATCACGTGATCGACTTGCGGCTTGATGTTCTCCCAGGTGTATTGCTTCAGCGAAGCGACGTCGATTTCGTTGTCGAAGTGGCCGATGTTGCTGACGATGGCCTGATTCTTCATGCGCTTCATGTGGTCATGGGTGATGACATGGAAGTTGCCGGTGGTGGTGACGAAAATGTCGCCGTGCTCGCACGCGTAATCCATGGTGACCACACGGTAACCTTCCATTGCCGCTTGCAGTGCGCAGATCGGGTCGATTTCCGTTACCCAGACCTGAGCCGACAGCGCGCGCATGGCCTGTGCGGAACCTTTGCCTACATCGCCGTAACCCACGATAACGGCGATTTTGCCCGCAATCATCACGTCGGTGGCGCGCTTGATCGCATCAACCAGGGATTCGCGGCAGCCATACAGGTTGTCGAACTTGGACTTGGTGACCGAATCGTTCACGTTGATGGCCGGGAATTTCAGTTCGCCGCGCTCATGCATCTGGTACAGGCGATGTACGCCGGTGGTAGTCTCTTCGGTCACGCCCTTGATGGCGGCCAGACGGGTGGAATACCAGGTCTTGTCGGCAGCCAGCTTGGCCTTGATCGAGGCGAACAGGCAGATTTCCTCTTCGGAGCTAGGGTTGTTCAACAGGGTTGCGTCTTTTTCAGCGCGCGCACCCAGATGCAGCAGCAAAGTGGCATCGCCGCCGTCATCCAGAATCATGTTGGACAAGCCGCCGTCGGCCCATTCGAAGATGCGGTGGGTGTAGTCCCAGTATTCGGCAAGCGATTCGCCTTTGACCGCGAAAACCGGCACGCCCGTTGCGACGATTGCAGCTGCGGCGTGATCCTGTGTGGAATAGATATTGCATGAAGCCCAGCGCACTTCGGCGCCCAGTGCCTTCAGCGTCTCGATCAGTACACCGGTCTGGATGGTCATGTGAAGTGAACCTGTGATGCGTGCGCCTCGGAGCGGCTGGCTTGCTGTGTATTCCTTGCGGATGGCCATCAGGCCGGGCATTTCAATTTCGGCGATTGCCAGTTCTTTGCGTCCCCAGGCAGCCAGGGACATATCGGCGACGATGTAGTCGGTGAATCCGTTTGCAACAGCGTTCATAAAAAACTCCATTCATTGTGTGGGTTAATGAATAGGTGCCGTTGATACGAAATCACTGCTCCGAGCCTGACGGGGCGTTCATAACCGCTGCAGCACCTCTCGGAGGAGGCGGATTATAAACGCAAAATAGTTATTTTGCTAAGGGACAGGATCGTTTTTCAAACTTTGGAGTCATCGACTAAGACGCATTGCACCGGAACGGCTTGTCCATCCATGACCCACCCAGCTCGTGGATGTATATACCTAAACGAAGTTGCTCGACAGAGACGCGCTTTAGCATGGGACACTCGACTGATCGAATAATGCTGACGATTCTAAGGAACCGCTGATTTATTCGTCTTCCCCGCAAAAGCGGGGAACCAGCGCCTTTATTCAATTGGGTTCCCGCCTACGCGGGAAAGACAAAACCGAATAAATCAGCATCTCCCTAATACAAAAAACCGCACGCGGAACGAATCCGGGTGCGGTTGACTTTGTGGCGCAGCGATTTTACGGTTAAGCCAAAAATACCAGCAGCTTACAGGTTTGCATCTGCGCGAAGCGCTAAGGTATTTTGACTTGGGTTTACATACACTCGCGTGGATATGAACCTTCGTCGAAATACCGGCAAGCGCCGAAGGCGTGGGCTTACAGTCCAGCGTCAGCCCGTAGGGCTGCCGCTTTGTCGGTGTTTTCCCAGGTGAATTCCGGTTCTTCGCGACCGAAGTGGCCGTAAGCAGCAGTCTTTTCATAGATGGGGCGCAAGAGGTCGAGCATGTTCACGATACCTTTTGGGCGCAAGTCGAAATGACGCAATACCAGTTCGGTCAACTTGTCATCGGAAATTTTTCCTGTTCCGTAAGTGTCCACCATCACGCTGGTCGGTTTTGCCACGCCGATCGCGTAGGATACCTGCACCAGGCACTTGCTGGCCAGGCCCGCAGCGACGATGTTCTTGGCTACATAACGGCCTGCATAAGCGGCTGAACGATCCACTTTGGACGGATCCTTGCCGGAGAATGCGCCGCCGCCGTGAGGGGCAGCGCCGCCGTAGGTGTCAACGATGATCTTGCGGCCCGTCAGTCCGCAGTCGCCCTGTGGTCCGCCGACGACGAAACGACCGGTCGGATTGACCAGGAAGTTGATGTTGCCCTTGACGAATTCTTTAGGCAGCATCGGCATGATGATGTCTTCAATCGCAGCTTCGCGAATTGCCTCCAGTGTCATGTCCGGTGCGTGTTGTGTGGACAGTACCACGGTGTCGATGGAATGCGGCTTGCCGTCGACGTAGCGGATGGTGACTTGAGACTTGGCATCCGGACGCAACCATGGCAGGCGGCCGTCGTGGCGCAATTGCGCCTGACGCTGCACAACCTGATGTGCCAGATAAATCGCCAGCGGCATCAAGGTCGGGGTTTCGTCGCAGGCATAACCGAACATCAGACCCTGGTCGCCTGCGCCCTGATTCAGGAAGTCATCGGATGCACGATCCACGCCTTGAGCGATGTCAGGGCTTTGCTTGTCATAAGCGACCAGTACCGCGCAGCCCTTGTAGTCGATGCCATATTCAGTGTTGTCGTAGCCGATGCGCTTGATGGTGTTGCGTGCCACCTGAATGTAATCGACATTGGCGGTGGTGGTGATTTCGCCAGCCAGAACCACGAGCCCGGTGTTGGTCAGTGTTTCAGCAGCTACCCGTGCATACGGGTCTTGCGCTAGAATTGCATCCAGAATGGCGTCAGAAATTTGGTCTGACACTTTGTCTGGATGACCTTCGGATACCGATTCGGATGTAAACAAAAATTCACTCATGGTTTCCCGCTTGCGTAAATAAAGAGAAAAGCATTCTATCAAATTCTGTAAAACTTGGTAGCATTGCCAGCTATGACTAATTTTATCTTCAAAATCATTTTCCGATTGTTCTCGCTGCTGCCGCTGCGCGCGTTGCATTTTCTAGGCGCGCTGCTTGGTCGACTGACCTATGCGTTATCAAGGCAGTATGCGGCGCGCATGCGGGAAAATTTGCAGCAGGCAGGTTTTTCATTGGATGGTAACTCAGGCCGTCAGCTGTTGTCGGCGAGCATCGCCGAAGCGGGCAAGAGCATCGTTGAATTGCCCTGGGTTTGGGGGCGATCCTACGACGAAGTGCTGGGCGCCGTGCTGGAATGCCGCGGACAGCAGTATTTTGAAGCCGCTCAGGCGAGCGGTAAGAGCGTCATTTATCTGACGCCGCACCTGGGTTGTTTCGAGCTGGCCGGACTTTACTGCGCGCAGTATCGCCCGATCACCATACTGTATCGCCAGCCCCGGATGGATTGGCTGGAAGATGTGATGTGCACTGGCCGTGCGCGAGGTCAGGCCAGGCTTGCCAAAGCGGATTTGAGCGGTGTGCGCCTGTTGTACAAGGCATTGAAACGCGGCGAGGCTATCGGACTGTTGCCCGACCAGGTGCCAAGCGGGGGCGAAGGTGTATGGGCGGATTTCTTTGGCCGCCCCGCCTATACCATGACGCTGGTGGGGCGACTGGCAGAGACCAGTGGCGCGACTGTGCTGCTGGTCAGTGCGGAGCGGCAAGCACGTGGCTACGTGATGAATTTTGAACCATTGCCGCTCGATTTTTCGAGGCCTGTCCCGCAGCAAATCAACGCGGCCCTTGAGCAAATAATACGCGCGTGTCCTGCGCAATATTTATGGAGTTACAACCGCTATAAGGTGCCAGGCGGTGTGCTGCCAGCGGCCGAGGAGTTGTAATGTGGGTGCGCCTCGGCGTTTTCGTTCTGTGGTTGATTCATTTCCTGCCGTTTCGTGTCATCGTATTCATCGGCAATGGACTCGGATCATTGCTCTATCTGCTGGCGGCTGATCGCCGCCGCGTGGGCGCCATTAATATAAAGCTTTGCTTTCCCGAGATGAGCGACAAGGCGCGCAAGACGCTGATGCGAGATCATTTCAGGATGTTCGCCCGCAGTCTCATTGAACGCAGTATTTTGTGGTGGTCGAAGCCTGAGCGTATCAGCAGCCTGATTCGTGTCGAGGGCGTGGAACACTTTGACGCCATCAAAGGCCAGTCCGCCATTTTGCTTACACCTCACTTCGTCGGCATGGATGCGGGCGGGCAGTGGATTGCTCAGCATACTGACACGGTGTGTATGTATGCGAACCAGAAAAATATTTACCTGACTGACCTGCTGCTCAAGAAGCGCGCGCGATTTCGCAATCAGTATCTCTATTCGCGTCAGCAGGGGCTGCGCCCCATCATCAAGGGTATGCGATCAGGTATGCCGTTCATTTATCCGCCTGATCAGGATCAGGGCGTCAAGGATGGCGCTTTTATCCCCTTTTTCGGTGTGCCTGCCGCGACCATGACTTCAGTGTCGCGCATCGCGCAGATGACCGGGGCGAAAGTCGTGCCCAGCGTTACCCGCGTGTTGCCGGGGGGAGAGGGTTATGTCTTGACCTTTTATCCCGCGTGGGAGAATTACCCGAGCGGGGACGATATGCTTGACGCGCAGCGGATGAACGAATTTATCGAATGCCGGGTGCGTGAAATGCCGGAACAATATTTCTGGCTGCACAAACGCTTCAAGACCAGGCCGCAAGGCGAAGAAAGGTTTTATTAGTAAGTGGTCAGTGGCAAGTGGTCAGTCGCTAGCAGCTTCAGGGAGATGTGATGAAATATAAAGACCTTCGCGATTTTATCGCGCAGCTGGAAAAAATTGGCGAACTCAAGCGTGTCAGCCTGCCGGTTTCGACGCATCTGGAAATGACGGAAATCTGCGACCGTGTGTTGCGCGCACAGGGGCCGGCAATACTGTTCGAGCATCCTGCCGGACACACCATGCCTGTGCTCGCGAATTTGTTCGGCACGCCGCGCCGTGTGGCATTGGGGATGGGGGAGGAGTCGATTGCGGCGCTGCGCGAGGTGGGGAAATTGCTGGCCTATCTCAAGGAGCCTGAGCCGCCCCGTGGCTTGAAGGAGGCATGGGAAAAATGGCCGGTATTGAAACAGGTGCTGAATATGTCGCCCAAGGTTCTGACTTCCGCGCCCTGTCAGGATGTGGTCTGGGAAGGAGCGGATGTGGACTTGAGCCGTTTGCCCATCCAGCACTGCTGGCCCGGGGACGTCGCACCGCTGATTACCTGGGGGCTGGTGGTCACGCGCGGGCCTGACAAATTGCGCCAGAATCTCGGTGTCTACCGTCAGCAGGTGATTGCGCCAAACAAGGTTATCATGCGTTGGCTGGCGCATCGCGGCGGCGCGCTGGATTTTCGCGATCATTGCCAGAAGTATCCCGGCGTACCGTTCTCCGTGGCTGTGGTGATAGGTGCTGATCCTGCGACGATATTGGGGGCAGTCACACCCGTGCCTGATAGCTTGTCAGAATATCAGTTTGCGGGATTGTTGCGCGGCAGCAAGACCGAGTTGGTGAAGTGTCTGGGCAGCGATTTGCAAGTGCCTGCCAGCAGTGAAATTGTGCTGGAGGGCGTGATTCATCCAGAGGAGGTCGCGATGGAGGGGCCTTACGGCGACCATACCGGCTACTACAACGAGCAGGATAAATTCCCGGTGTTTACCATAGAGCGCATCACGATGCGTCGTGACGCTATCTATCATTCCACCTATACCGGAAAACCGCCTGATGAACCCGCGATGCTGGGCGTGGCGCTCAACGAAGTGTTCGTGCCGCTTTTGCAAAAGCAGTTTCCGGAAATCGTAGATTTCTATTTGCCGCCGGAAGGTTGCAGTTATCGCATGGCGATCGTGAGCATCAAGAAGCAGTATGCCGGACACGCCAAGCGCGTTATGTTCGGTATCTGGTCTTATCTGCGACAGTTCATGTACACAAAATTCATTATTGTCGTGGATGATGATATCGATATCCGCAATTGGCAGGAAGTCATCTGGGCGATCACCACCCGCGTCGATCCGGTACGCGACACCTTGCTGGTTGAAAATACACCCATAGACTATCTTGATTTTGCCAGTCCTGTTTCCGGGCTTGGCGGCAAGATGGGGCTGGATGCGACCAACAAATGGCCGGGCGAGACGCAGCGGGAATGGGGTACCCCTATCGTGATGGATGCGGCTGTGAAGCTGCGCGTGGATGAAATGTGGGGTGCGCTGGGATTGTAGGTTAAACCGGAAAATAAAAAAGCCGGAACAAGTCCGGCTTTTTTATTGATATGTTAAATTGGCTCAGAACTTGACTACAGCACCCAGCGAATAAACGTTGCTGTTGTAGTTGCTCGTAACGCCAGTGTTAACAACGGCTGCGGCGTAACGATCCCAGCCGAAGCGGATGCCGACAGCAGGAGTGACGTTGTACACGCCGCCCAGGCCGTAAGTGGCTGCATTACGCGTTGCGCCTGTGATGCCTGCTGGGGCAGACGAAGCGGTGCTCTTGGTGCTGGCATAGCCCAGCTTGCCATACAGCGAGAAGGCATCGGACAGCGGCAGCGTGCCTACAGCGTTGATGCCATAGGTGTCAGCCTTGCCGGAAGCAGTAGTCGTAGCCCATTTGCCCGCGCCGGTATAGAACGCTTCAACGCCCCAGTTCTTGGTGATCTGATAACCGCCCAGAATTCCGTAGACGGTGTCGTTGGACTTGGTCAGCGCGGCACCAGCAAATGCATTGGCGCGGGCTTGACCCAGTGTTACGCCGGCGTAAAAGCCCTCGTCAGCCGCAAAAGCAGGCGCAACTGTGATAGCGGACAGCAATGCAGCAATAGCAATCTTTTTCATGATCTTACTCCTCGAGTTGATTAAAAACATTGATTTTATTTCGGGTTTTTAAACCATCACTGGTGCTGAATATACTCGCATCGCGGGATCAAACAATCAGGTTGTTGTTAAAAAACCACACTAGTGCAATTTTTGTAGCCATTCGATCAGCGCGTCCTGTGCGGCTTGGCCGTATTTTGCGTTGGGATGGTTGATGATGAAGACCATAATCCATTGCTTGCCGCTTCTGGCATGGACATACCCGGCGATAGATTTCACGCCTTCCAGAGACCCTGTTTTGAGATGGGCGTGCCCCGCAATTTCGTTATCCTTGAAGCGCCTTTTTACCGTGCCGTCCATACCCAAGATTGGCAAGGACGCTTCCAGCTCGGCAGAATATGGACTGAGTGCGGCGCGATTCAGGATGACGGCCAGGTGCTGTGCGCTGATGCGTTCTGTGCGCGACAAGCCCACGCCGTTTTCCAGGACCAGTTCGGTGAATTGTTGATTACCCAGCCATCGCTCTATGGATATGATGCTATGTGCAATGCTGGCGGTTCCCGCGTCAGCCGTTCCCAGTGTCATGAACAGTTGCCGCGCCATGGTGTTGTTGCTGAATTTGTTGATGTCGCGGATGACTTCTGACAAAGGAGGCGAGAGATGAGTTGAAAAGGCGGGCAGAGAATCTGGTGCGGCGCCTGTCCGCACGCGGCCTTGAATCTGTCCACCGAGCTCCTGCCATAATGCGGCGAACACGGCGAAGAAATATTCCTCAGGCGGCAGGAGTGAAAAATAGTCCTGTGCTTCGCCGCACAGAGCTGGAATGTTGCCTTCCAGTACGATCCGGTGTCCTTCAAGATGCGACTGGTAGGCATCTTCGCCGTTGCAGGGCAAGTTTGCCGAGGTGATGATCCGGTTGATCAGTTGATAGCCATACAATTCGGGTTCCAGCAGCGCGGTGGTTTGTTCCCCGTTTGGCAGTAAACGCAAGTGCAAGGCATTGAAATTGAGCAAAAGGGCATTTGCCCCGACGTTATAGGCGCGTGCCGGTTTGTTGTCGAACGCAGATGGGTCGTATTGATCAAGAGAAAAAAAACTGTTGTCGAGCACGATATCTCCGCGAATTTCGCGCAATCCGCGCTGACGAAATTCACGCAGCCACAACCAGAATTCTTCAATGGTCAGTTTGGGGTCGCCATACCCCTTGAATACCAGATCGCCGTACAAAATCCCGTTTTCAAGCCGGCCATCGAGATAGACTTCGGTTTTCCAGCGATACGCAGGACCCAGTATTTCCAGTCCGGCATAGGTGGTGAGCAATTTCATGGTTGAAGCCGGGTTCATCGCGCGCCTGGCGTTGAGACTGATTAGCGGCGCAGGTTTGCCTGCCTCGCGCACTTCTATGGCGACCGCATCGACTGGGATGCCTGCTTTCGCGAGCTCAATCCGGACGGTCTCCGGCAGCGGGGCGGCTTGAGCATGCAATGCAAGCAACAAGCCAAACAACGGTAAAGCAGCCTTCATGTCAGCTTCTCGATGATGGTCTGTGTGCCGGTCACCAGCAACTGCATTTCTTCTTCGTTGATGATGTAGGGCGGCATGAAGTAAACAGTATGTCCCATCGGGCGCAACAGCAACTCGTGCTGTAATCCCAGCTGAAAACAGCGCTGCGCAAAATCTGTATGAGAGGACTTTACCTCGAACGCCCAGATCATGCCGGTGTTGCGCCAGTTTTGCACAGCAGGCAGTTCTCGCAGCGGTTGCGAGATCCCATTTAAATAGCCCGCCTTGTGGCGATTAATGGCCAGCACATCATCCTGCTCGAAAATATCCAGCGTGGCGAGCGCGGCACGGCAGGCCAGCGGATTGCCGGTGTAGGAATGCGAATGCAAAAAGCCGAGTGCAGCCTCATCGGCGTAGAAAGCCTGAAAAATTTTGTCAGTCGTCATCACAATGGATAAGGGGAGGTAACCGCCGGTGATGCCTTTGGAAATCAGCAGGAAGTCGGGCGTTATCCCGCCTTGTTCGCACGCAAACATCGTACCGGTTCTGCCCATCCCCACCGCAATCTCGTCGGCAATCAGATGCACCCCATATTTATCGCAAAGCTGGCGCGCACGTTCCAGGTAGGTCGGGTGATACATCGCCATGCCCGCCGCACCCTGCACCAGCGGCTCGATGATGAAGGCGGCAAGCTGTGCATGATGTTGTTGCAAATGCACATCCAGTGCCGCAGCGCAGCGCAGCGCGTAGGCTTCATACGATTCGCCTGCCGCAGCATTGCGACTGTCAGGGCTCATGACGGTTGCCTGTTGCCGGATCAGCGCGCCATAAGCATCACGGAATAATGCTACATCGGTCACCGACAACGCGCCCAGTGTCTCGCCGTGATAGCTGTTTTGCAGGCTGATGAACTGTGTCTTGTCCGGTTGCCCTGTATTGCGCCAGTAGTGTGCGCTCATTTTGAGTGCGATCTCGGTGGCCGATGCGCCGTCAGAGCCATAGAAGCAGTGCCCGAGGCCTGGCGGTGCGAGTTCTCGCAGTCGTTCGGACAACTCGACAACGGGTTCATGGGTGAATCCGGCCAGCATCACGTGTTCCAGTTTCTCAAGCTGCTCTCGCAGTGCAGCATTGATGCGCGGATTGCTATGACCAAACAGGTTTACCCACCATGAACTGACTGCATCCAGATATTTTTTCCCATCAAAGTCATAAAGCCATGCGCCTTGCCCTCGCGAAATCGGCACCAGCGGAAACGCTTCATAATGTTTCATCTGCGAGCAGGGGTGCCAGACGGCGGACAGCGAGCGACTGATCAGATCTGCATTGGTTAGCGTGTTTTTTTTCATCGGTGAATCATAACGAATTTTGTGGTGTGCGCGCAGAACTTAAGTTGTGTTGAGTGAAGGTCTTTAAGCTGTCACGGCGGCTCATGCAAGGAGAATTATGCCAATCAGCAGGTTTCCGGACGTGATGAAGTGACTTGTTTAACAACGAATTTTTTGGTAATAACATTGCAACAATACTTGCTTCGCTTTGAGTATTGCGCCAACTGTGGCATCCTTCGCACCTTATATGTGCAAAATGTATCGCCCTGACATTCTATGGGCGACAGTTGGAGGATGGCAGTAATGAAATGTGTAGATGATTTCCGCCTGCGCTTTGGTAAGCGTGAATTGGTGCCGATTATGATAGGTGGTATGGGGGTGGATATTTCTACCGCCGAATTGGCTCTGGAGGCAGCGCGCCTGGGCGGCGTCGGACATATTTCCGATGCGATGCTGCCGACCGTGACCGATAAGCGTTATAAGACGAAGTTTGTCAGCGACAAGCAAAAACAGTACAAGCTCAATATTCTGCAGGTGGATAAATCGATCGTGCAATTCGATTTGGCGCAAGTCGCCGAAGCCACCCGTCTGCATGTCAGTAAAACCATGGAAGCGAAGCGCGGCGAAGGCATGATTTTCGTCAATTGCATGGAGAAACTGACCATGAATGCGCCGCGTGAAACTTTGCGGGTGCGTCTGAATGGCGCGCTGGACGCCGGCATTGACGGCATCACCTTGAGTGCCGGTTTGCACTTAGGTTCATTTGAACTGATGAAAGATAACCCGCGCTTTCGCGATGCCAGGCTGGGTATCATCGTTTCATCGCTGCGCGCATTAATCCTGTTCTTGCGCAAAACTGCACGCCTGGATCGCTTGCCTGACTTTATCGTGGTCGAAGGCCCGCTGGCCGGTGGTCACCTGGGTTTCGGCATGGATTGGGCGCAGTATGACTTGCACACCATTGTCGCAGAAATTATTGCGCACCTGAAAACCGAGCATCTGGATATTCCAGTCGTCGCAGCAGGCGGAATTTTTACAGGCAGCGACGCGGTAGATTTTCTGGAAAATGGCTGTGCGGCCGTGCAAGTGGCGACACGCTTTACGGTTTCCAGGGAGTGTGGCATTCCTGAAAGAGTTCAGCAGGAATATTACAAGGCGACTGAAGATCAAATGGAGGTGAACACCACTTCGCCTACCGGCTACCCGATGCGCATGATAAGCACCAGCCCATCCATCGGTGCGGGCATTCGTCCGAACTGTGAAGCGTATGGCTATCTGCTTGATGGTAACGGCGGTTGCGCCTATATCGATGCCTACAACCGGGTGGTAGCAGCGAATCCCGATGCCAAGAAAATTTCTGTGCCGGACAAGACCTGTTTGTGTACGCATATGCGCAACTATGATTGCTGGACTTGCGGGCAGTATACCTATCGGCTCAAGGACACCACGTATCGCAATGAGGATGGTACATATCAGATACTGTCTGCAGAACATATTTTTCACGACTATCAGTTCAGCAAAGATAACAAGGTGGCGCTGCCGTCGAGAAAATAAATTTCACCTCCGCCCTTGAAATTGCAAGCAGCTATCCCCATTGTTAGCGCTTGCAGGCTGAGCATCCCATGTTTTGCCTCTGCATTTAATTCAACTCATTGATTCAGGAGAAATAAGTATGAAAATTCGTCCTTTGAACGATCGCGTCATCGTCAAACGCATGGAAGAAGAGCGTAAAACCGCTTCTGGTATCGTGATTCCCGATGCGGCTACCGAAAAGCCGGATCAAGGCGAAATCATCGCTGTGGGCAAGGGTAAAGTGGGTGATGACGGCAAGTTGCAAGCGATGACCGTTAAAATCGGTGACCGTGTGCTGTTCGGCAAATATGCCGGTCAGGCCTTCAAGATGGACGGTCAGGAATATATGACTATGCGCGAAGATGACATCATCGGTGTAGTCGAAGCCTAATTCAAGCTCAAATCGTCGGTGATACTGCGCAAGCTTCCTCACTCGTTCCTGGCCGTGCTTGATGCACTGTCTTCGTCACGAGTTCGTTGCCGCCTTGCCTCACCCAAGCTTTGAACTTGGTTCAAGATTACTGAATTTCTAGGAGAAATAAACATGGCAGCTAAAGACGTAAAATTCCACGACGCAGCACGCAGTAAAATGGTGATTGGCGTGAATATTCTGGCCGATGCGGTTAAAGTAACACTGGGTCCCAAAGGCCGTAATGTGGTGCTGGACCGTTCATACGGTTCCCCTACCATCACTAAAGACGGCGTATCTGTCGCCAAAGAGATCGAACTGAAAGACAAGTTCGAAAATATGGGCGCACAAATGGTCAAGGAAGTAGCAAGCAAGACTTCCGATGTGGCTGGTGACGGTACAACGACTGCGACTGTATTGGCGCAATCGATCGTCATGGAAGGCATGAAGTTTGTTGCCGCCGGCATGAACCCGATGGATCTGAAGCGCGGTATCGATCAGGCGGTTATCGCTGCGGTTGCCGAGTTGAAAAAGATTTCCAAGCCTTGCACAACCAGCAAGGAAATCGCCCAGGTTGGCAGTATTTCCGCCAATTCCGACACCGTGATCGGCGAGAAAATCGCTGCTGCGATGGAAAAAGTCGGCAAAGAAGGCGTCATCACCATTGAAGATGGCACCGGTCTGGAAGACGAGCTGGACATCGTTGAAGGTATGCAGTTTGATCGCGGCTACTTGTCACCTTACTTCATCAACAACCAGGATCGTCAGCTGGCATTGATGGAAAACCCGTACATCCTGTTGCATGACAAGAAGGTTTCCAACATCCGCGACCTGCTGCCTATTCTGGAACAGGTTGCCAAGGCTGGCCGCCCATTGCTGATCATCGCTGAAGACGTCGATGGCGAAGCGCTGGCAACATTGGTCGTGAATAACATCCGCGGCATCCTGAAGACCGTTGCCGTCAAGGCGCCAGGTTTCGGTGATCGTCGCAAGGCCATGCTGGAAGACATCGCGATTCTGACAGGCGGTACCGTGATCGCTGAAGAAGTGGGTCTGACACTGGAAAAGGCAACTCTGGCTGAACTGGGCCAGGCCAAGCGCATCGAAGTGGGTAAGGACAACAGCATCATCATCGACGGCGCTGGCAAGGAAGATGCAATCAAGGCTCGTATCGGCCAGATCAACAAGCAGGCCGAAGAATCGACCAGCGACTACGACAAGGAAAAGCTGCAAGAGCGCAAAGCCAAGCTGGCTGGCGGTGTTGCGGTGATCAAGGTCGGCGCTGCGACTGAAGTCGAAATGAAGGAAAAGAAGGCGCGCGTGGAAGATGCATTGCATGCAACCCGTGCTGCTGTTGAGGAAGGTATCGTACCTGGCGGCGGCGTTGCATTGCTGCGTGCCAAGGCTGCGGTCGCTGGTCTCAAGGGTATCAACCATGACCAGGACGCTGGCATCACTATCGTGCTGCGCGCGATGGAATCGCCTATCCGCGCTATCACCCTGAACGCAGGCGATGAGCCTTCGGTCGTGGTGAACAAGGTGTTGGAAGGCAAGGGTAGCTTCGGCTACAACGCGGCTACAGGCGAGTATGGTGACATGCTGGCAATGGGCGTGGTTGATCCGACCAAGGTGACACGCGTTGCATTGCAAAATGCAGCGTCTATCGCTGGTCTGATGCTGACGACCGCCTGCATGGTTGCCGAGTTGCCGGAAGACAAGCCGGCGGCCGGCGGTATGGGCGGCG
Organism: Gallionella sp. UBA4121; assembly: GCA_002381565.1. GTDB lineage: Bacteria > Pseudomonadota > Gammaproteobacteria > Burkholderiales > Gallionellaceae > Gallionella. Next base: position 30,750 of record DFWZ01000048.1, on the reverse strand, counting down.
GCATGGGCGGCATGGAAGGCATGATGTAAATAATCGATCGCTGTTGGATTGATCTCGCAAACCCCGCTCACGCGGGGTTTGTCATTTGTATTGCCGTTCCTGGGAAAATAGGTATAATGCGCGGCTCTCGAGCTTGAAAGCGTTATTTTCAGGTCTTTGCAGAGTATGGCCTGGTAGCTCAGTCGGTAGAGCAGAGGATTGAAAATCCTTGTGTCGGTGGTTCGATTCCGCCCCGGGCCACCAAATTTTGCAGAATGAATTTAAGGCTTGCTAATTCTTAGCGAGCCTTTTTTCTTTGTGGTGTAAAAAATGAATCAAACATCGGAAGAAGTTAGTACAGGCGAAGCGGGTCCCGAGGATATTGTGCGCGAGGTGAAACGCCGCCGCACCTTTGCGATCATCTCGCACCCTGACGCGGGTAAGACCACGCTGACTGAAAAACTGTTGCTGTTCGGTGGCGCGATCCAGATGGCAGGCACGGTGAAGGCGAGAAAAAGCGGTCGCCATGCCACTTCAGACTGGCTGGAGATCGAGAAGCAGCGCGGCATTTCTGTCGCCAGTTCGGTGATGCAGTTCACCTTTGATGATTGCGTGATTAATCTGCTCGACACCCCGGGTCACCAGGATTTTTCAGAAGACACCTATCGCGTACTGACCGCCGTGGATGCGGCGGTGATGGTGGTGGATGCGGCCAAGGGCGTCGAAGAGCAAACCATCAAGCTGCTGGAAGTGTGCCGTTTGCGCAACACGCCGATCATCACGTTCATCAACAAGATGGATCGCGAAGTGCGCGAACCGCTGGAAGTGCTGGACGAAATCGAATCCGTCCTCAAGATCAAGTGTGCGCCGGTTACCTGGCCGATCGGCATGGGTAAGCGCTTCCAGGGCGTGTATCACCTGCTGAACGATCAGGTACTGCGTTTCTTGCCGGGCGAAGCGAAAGCGGGTCAGGAAGTCGAAATCTTGCAGGGAGCACAGATCGATCAGTTAGCTGCGCAGTGCCCATCTGAGATGCAGACCATGCGCGACGAGACCGAGCTGGTGATGGGGGCGGGCGCTTCGTTTGATTTGCAGGAGTTTTTACGGGGACAGCAATCGCCGGTATTCTTCGGTTCCGGCGTGAATAACTTTGGCGTGCGTGAAATCTTGCGAGCTCTTGTGGATTGGGCGCCGGCCCCGTTGCCGCGCGCCACCGATGTGCGGCTGGTTTTACCCACCGAGCCTGCCTTCACCGGTTTTGTCTTCAAGATTCAGGCCAACATGGATCCGAACCACCGCGACCGCATCGCCTTTCTGCGTGTGTGTTCCGGGCGTTACACCTCGGGGATGAAGGTCAAGCACCGCCGCACCGGTAAGGAGATGAAGCTGGCCAATGCGGTGACGTTTATGGCGAATGAACGCACGCGCATGGACGAAGCTTATGCGGGCGACATTATCGGCGTACACAACCACGGTCAGTTGCAGATCGGCGATGTGCTGACTGAAGGCGAGGCACTCACGTTCAAGGGTATCCCGTACTTTGCGCCGGAGCTGTTCAGCCGCGCGCGGCTGCGCGACCCGATGAAGGCCAAGCAATTGCAAAAAGGCCTGCGTCAACTGGGCGAGGAGGGTGCGGTGCAGGTGTTTGAACCATTGATAGACACCAGCAACCCGTTGATCGGCGCGGTTGGTCAGTTGCAGTTTGAAGTGGTCGAGCACCGACTGAAAGCAGAATACGGCGTGGATGCTGTGTTCGAGCGCGCCGGCATACATACCGCGCGCTGGGTGACTTGTCCGGATGCGGCGCATCTGAGTGAATTCGTCAAGGCCAACCAAAGCCGTCTGGCAAAGGATGTGGACGGCAACTACGCGTATCTCGCCGACAGCGGGGTGAATCTGCGTCTGGCTCAGGAGCGCTGGCCCAAGGTGCAGTTTCACGCGACACGGGAGCATGGGCAACAGCTGAACTGAGTGAGGCTGTAAACAAGGATTTCGATATAGGGCGCGGTGAGTGCCATTTTGCTGCGGCAGCAGGCCCATAAACCGCTCAAGTGATATAATCCGCGCCTCTTAAAAGGTGCTGTCCAATGTCTGTTGTCTTGAATTTCAAATCCCATATTTCCGAATTGTTTGCGCAAGCGCTGCGCGAAGTGGCGCCCGATCAGGCAGGTGCAACCATCCTGATCGAACGCCCCAAACAGGCATCGCACGGTGATTACGCCTGCAATCTGGCGATGCAGCTTGCCCGCCCGCTGAAGAAATCGCCGCGCGATATCGCACAGGCCCTGATCGCCGCGTTGCCGCAATCCGATGTGATTGAAAAAGTCGAGATTGCCGGGGCCGGATTCATCAACCTGATTCTCACCAAGGCGGCCAAACAGGCGATCGTGCATACCGTGCTGCATGCAGGGGCGGGCTACGGTCACATTCATCAGGGTGAAGGCCGCCGCGTCCAGGTGGAATTTGTTTCCGCCAATCCGACCGGCCCCTTGCATGTGGGGCACGGCAGGGGCGCTGCGGTAGGGGATTGTTTGTGCAACGTGCTGCATGCGGCGGGCTGGAATGTGACGCGCGAGTTCTATTATAACGATGCGGGCGCGCAGATTGAAAACCTGATGCGCTCCGTGCAGTTGCGCTGCAAGGGTATCACGCCTGACGATCCCTGCTGGCCGGAGGGCGGATATCGCGGTGACTATATTGGCGACGTGGCGCGTGCTTACATGGCGTGTGAAACGGTGGAGGCCGATGACCAGCACACGACGAGCACGGGCGATGTGGATGACGCCGTGGCGATACGCCATTTCGCCGTGGCCTACCTGCGCCGCGAGCAGGATCTTGATCTGCGCGCCTTTAATGTGGAATTTGACGTGTTTTCGCTGGAGTCTGCGCTGTACAGCGAAGGGCATGTGGAGGAGACCGTTAACAGGCTGATCGCCAGCGGCCATACCTATGAGCAGGACGACGCGCTGTGGCTGCGCACCACCGATTTTGGTGATGACAAAGACCGCGTGATGCGCAAGTCGGATGGTGGATATACCTATTTCGTGCCAGACGTGGCCTATCATCTGGAAAAGTGGCGGCGCGGTTTCGTTCGCGTCATCAATGAGCAGGGCGCGGATCATCACAGTACGATTACGCGTGTCAGAGCCGGCCTGCAAGCGCTGGATGTCGGTATTCCAAAGGGCTGGCCGGACTACGTGTTGCATCAGATGGTAACCGTGCTGAAAAACGGCGAAGAGGTTAAAATCTCCAAGCGCGCGGGCAGCTATGTCACACTGCGCGACCTGATAGACGAAGTCGGCTGCGATGCGACACGTTATTTTCTTGCGGCGCGGCATCCTGATTCGCAACTGGTTTTCGATATCGACCTGGCAAAATCAAAGAGCAACGACAATCCGGTTTATTACATCCAGTATGCGCATGCCCGTATCAGCACGGTGCTGGAGTTTTGGGGCGGTGAGCGCCTGGACCTGCTGCAGGCGGATGTCAGCCTGCTGGACAGCGAATATGAAACTGCACTGTTGCAGCAACTGATTGATTATCCTCAGGTCATCGAAAATGCCGCGCAGGATTTAGCGCCCCATCTGGTCGCGTTTTATCTGAAGGAATTAGCGGCGGCGTTTCATAGCTACTATAATGGCTCGCGCTTTCTGGTCGATGACGAAGCAATCAAGTGTGCACGTCTGGCATTGATTGCTGCAGCCGCACAAGTGATGCGCAACGGGCTGGCATTGCTGGGTGTCGGTGCGCCGGAGAAAATGTAGTTGAACTGCCCTAATTTATTATCGGAAAAGAACAGAATATGAGTCGACCCACAAGCAACAAATCCGCTGCGCCGAAGAAGGGCGGCAGTCCGATGTTACTGGGAATTTTGCTGGGTATGATATTTGGCGTTGCTCTGGCGGCAGGTCTTGCCTGGTATCTGCTGAAATCGCCCAGTCCTTTCGTCAGCAAGGAACAAGTGGTGAAGCCATTAGTTGAAACCATCAAACCTGATGTTGAAGTGGCGAGGCATAAGGCAGCCCCGGAGACAACCGCAGCTTCCGGCGTGGAAGAAGCCAAACCTCGATTCGAGTTCTACAAGGTATTGACGGACAAGCCGGATACCGCCGCTGATACGCAGCCCAAGCCGGCTGAGAAACCAAAAGCTGCCGAGAGCCGTCCGTCGCCCAAGTCCACCTACTTGCAGGCAGGCGCATTTTCGAATGCGGCTGATGCGGAAAACCTTAAAGCCATGCTGGCGATGAAGGGACTCGAGGCCAGCGTGCAGACGGTGACGATACCCGGTCGTGGCGAGATGCATCGTGTAAGGGTCGGTCCCTTCCAGAGCGAGCAGGAAATGACCGGTGCGCGCGGCACGTTGAAATTAAACGGGCTTGAAGCTACTCCCGTGCGGTAATTGTCTGCATCAGGTTTACTTTCCATCCTTATTAAGGAGTACTAAATGAAAGCTGGTTTGAAAAGTTTGATTTTTGCAGTTACCGTTCTGTTTTCCGGCGCGGCGTTTTCCGCTGCACAGATGGGCCGGGATTACACCATGCTCAATCCGCCGCAGCCTGTGGGCACCAAGAAGATTGAAGTGCTTGAGTTTTTCTTTTATGAATGCCCGCATTGCTTTCATTTGCACAACGAGATGACCGGATGGGAAAAGACCATGCCCGGCGACGTCGAGTTGACGTTTGTTCCAACCATTTTCCGTGATTCGACCGAGCCGCTTGCCCGCACCTATTACGCGCTGGAAAGCATAGGGAAAATCAAGCAGCTGGACGATGCGATTTATCAGGCGATACATGTGAAAAACATGGATTTGCATGATCTGGATACGATATCCGCGTTTGTCGGCAGTAACGGTGTGGACAGGGCGAAGTTTTCGGCGGCCTATAATTCATTCACGGTAAACAGCAAGATCATACGCGCCAAACAAATGATCCGCAGCTACGGGATCAACGGCACGCCGACGCTGGTTGTGGATGGGAAATATGCGATTACCGGTTTGCAGCCGGCCGACACGCTGCGCGTGCTGAATGAAGTCATCGTCATGGCGCGCAAGGAACACAAGCATTAATCAGGATTGCGGATCGAGGATTGAGGATCGAGTTAGAGGCGAAACAGCTGGTTCTTCTCAATCCCAGCTCATCACTCCTCAATCCTGTTTTCGTGTTGTTATTACTGGCGCGTCGAGCGGCTTAGGTCTTGCGCTTGCGCGCCATTATCTTGTGTGCGGTGCCGACGTCGCTGCCATAGCGCGTCGCAGTGAATTGTTGCAAAATCTTGCGGCAGAATTTCCCGGAAAAGTTCATTGTTATGCGCTGGATGTGCGCGATGTCGCTGCGGTGCAACAGGCGGCCTGCGATTTTATTGCGCGTGTCGGCGTGCCGGATGTGGTCATCGCCAACGCCGGGGTCAGCGTAGGGACGCTCACGGAATATGTTGAAGATATCAACGCATTCGGGCAGGTGATGGATATCAACGTGCTGGGCATGGTGAAAACTTTTCAGCCCTTCCTGGCATCAATGCGCGATGCTCGTCACGGCACGCTGGCAGGTATCGCCAGCGTGGCGGGATTTCGCGGTCTGCCGGGTGCGGGCGCCTATTCTGCATCCAAAGCTGCTGCGATTACCTATCTGGAGTCACTGCGCGTCGAATTGCATGGCAGCGGGGTGAAGGTGGTCACGATATGCCCGGGTTACATCAAGACTGCGATGACGAATATCAATCCTTATCCGATGCCGTTCATTCTGGGGGCAGACGAGGCGGCACGGCGTATTGCACGCGCCATCGCGCGGGAGACTTCGTTTGCCGTGATTCCGTGGCAAATGGGTCTGGTGAGCGTGCTGCTCAAGTTGTTGCCGCGCTGGTTGTACGACCGCCTGTTTGCCCATGCGCCCCATAAACCGCGCGGTCTGCTTGCATCCGAATTCGAAGAGCCAAAAAAAGCCCCTGAACCATCAAGGCCAGGGGCAAAGGTCTTAACAATTTAGGGAGAGTTAAGAGACCCATTCAGGGGGGGAATGGGTGATAGCTTGCGCTAACTGCAATCTCAGGCAAGCATATTTGCAAAAAGTTCATCGAAATATAGAAATATTTTGCTACTTGCTAACTGCTTCCCCACCGAGTGCCTCCGTCAGATCAGTCAGCATCCTGTTCAGTTCACCGCTCATCAGGGTGAAATCGAGGTCAAACATCTCGTCAGCGGAGTCAGCCAGCGCGGTTGACTCTTCCTTGATGATGTCGAGAAAATCGAGTCGCTTGATTTGCAATTGTTCGGTCAGAACGAAAGAAATGCGGCTGTTCCAGGTGAGCCCAAGCCTTGTGGCGCGTTTTCCCGCCGCAATATGTGCCAGGATTTCCTCGCCTTCCAGTGCATGATTAGCATAACGGACCGTTGCACGGCTCTCCCCTGTGGCGCGCAGTTCCAGTTCGCGGTCTATGGTGAAACCTGCCGGTGCGTTCTCCCCGGCTAACCAGTCTGTCATCGCGGCGACGGGCGAGAGTTCTGTATGCAGCGGTTTGACAGGCAAGTCGGTTAGCGTCTTGTTCAGGAATTCCAACAGTTCTTCGGCGCGTGCTATTGATGCGGCGTCGATGATCAGACGGCCATTGACCGGATCCAGCCATGCATAGGTTGTACGCAAAAGTGCAAAGGCTTTGGGGAGCAGTTCTTCAGTGACGGCTTCCTTGATGTCTTTGAGCTCACGGCGACCGACTTTGTAGCCTTGTTGAGCTTCAATATCGGCGACGCGTTCCTTGACAAAACGGTTGATGATGGAGGCGGGCAATAATTTTTGTTCGACACCCAGTGCAAACAGGATTTGCCCATTGGCTGTGTGAACCAGGCGATCGTCGCCCCGACAGGAAACCCAGCCCCGGCTCTGTTTATCCAGTCCGCTGCAAGGCTGCAAGGGCTTTAATGCCAGCTTTTCCTGTAGCGTGTCGGCGGTAATTGAGCAGTCGGCGGGCAGGCGATAGATGAAGATGTTTTTAAACCACATGGCGGAATCCCCGGAAAACCGCCGATTATACAGACCAAATAATATGGAAGTCCTGGTTTGATAAATTGAACCGCTACACACAGGTGTCTCTCGGCGATATGGTATGCTCATCAACAGTTTAGTTAGCAACGATTCCCCGATGAAATTTCTTTTGCTGTTCCTGATTTTTATTACAACCACCGTGCGAGCCGATCAGGATGATGATTTTCTGGCTGCTCGTGATGCTTTTCGCGCGGGTGACGCGACAAAGTTGGCTATCCTGGCGCAGCGTCTGAAGCACTCACCGCTGGAAGTTTATACCGCCTATTACCAGCTGAGACTGAATCTGGAAACCACGGATGTCAGCGCTATCAGAGCGTACCTGGCGCGTCCTGATGATACGCCGCTGATCGATCGGATGCGTGCGGAGTGGCTCAGGACACTGGCCCGAAAACAGCAATGGGAGTTGTTTGACAGCGAGTATCCACGCCTGATTAGTCAGGATGCCGAACTGAATTGTTATGCCTTGCAATCGCGTATGAGAACTCAGCAGCCGTCAGTGCTGCGTGAAGCGCGTGACTTGTGGTTCAGCGCCCAGGATATGCCGGAGAGTTGTGCTGTGCCGTTTGACGCGGCCATTTCAGCCGGCGTAATCAGTCAGCAGGATATTTGGCGTCGCCAGCGCATGGCGTTAGAGGCGGGCAATGTGTCGCTGGCCAAGTCGCTTGCCGTACGTCTTGCGGGTGATTATGCGGTGTCATCCGCAGCCCTCGATCGTGCGACGGAGAATCCCGCTCGTTATCTTGAAAGGCCGCCGACGGAGACTGCGGGCCAGCGCGTTGTTGCGTTGTTTGCCTTGCAGCGTCTGGCCAAACAGTCGCCGGATCTGGCGGCAGAGCATTGGGAAAAAATCCACGCACATTTTCCGGAAAGCGAGCAGCGCTATTTGTATGGATGGCTGGCATATGAGGCTGCGCGAAAGCATGATGCCCGCGCGCTGCAATGGTACAGGCAGGCGGGAAATATACAATTTAGCGAGCAGCAGGCGGCCTGGCGAGTACGCGCGGCACTGCGTGTTCAGGACTGGCCTGAAGTGTTATCCGGTATTGATGCCATGGCGGACACGCAGCAGAGCGATGCCACATGGCGATACTGGAGAGCGCGCGCGTTGCAGGCCCTGGGCCGTCGTGTCGACGCGTTGAAAATTTTCGCGCCATTGAGTGCGGATCATACTTTTTATGGACAATTGGCCGGCGAAGAATTAGGCGATACGCCCGTGCTAAGCAGCACGCAACCGACTTACCAGCCCGGCAAGCGGGATATTGCGACCATTGAAAATTTGCCAGGTGTGCAGCGCACGCTGGCGTTGTATCGCATGGATTTGCGTACCGACGCGCTGCGCGAGTGGAGCTGGGTGATACGCAATTTCAACGATCAGGAGTTGCTTGCTGCCGCAGAAATCGCAAGGCAGCATGAGATGTACGACCGAGCCATCAATACCGCGGAAAAGACCGTGCTGGTGCATGATTTCAGCCTGCGCTATCTGGCACCCTACCGTGCAGCCATGCGCGCACATATTCGCGAGAATGGGCTGGAAGAGGCCTGGGTCTATGGCCTGATGCGCCAGGAGAGCCGTTTTGTGACATCCGCAAAGTCCGGGGTGGGTGCATCAGGATTGATGCAAGTCATGCCGACGACGGCGCGCTGGATAGCCAGAAAGCTGGGGCTGAAAGATTATCGTGAATCCTTGCTCCATCAGCTCGATACCAATCTGACGCTGGGCACGTATTACATGAAGAACATGTTGTTGTCACTGGACGACAGTCCGGTGCTGGCATCCGCCGCTTATAACGCAGGCCCGGGGCGGGCGCGACGCTGGCGCGCAGACAGACCTCTGGAAGGCGCGATTTATACTGAAACCATTCCCTTCGATGAAACGCGTGATTATGTGAAGAAGGTGATGAGCAATACCATGTATTACGCGCGTGAATTCGGTACGCCTTCCCGTTCGCTGAAGCTGCGCCTGGGCATCATCGCCGGAAAAACGGCGGGTACTGTCGAGGACACGGGTGGGGCGCCATGAGCGATGACGCAAAAATTTACTGCGTGGGCGGTGCGGTGCGCGATCGCCTGCTGGGATTGCCGGTTGTGGATCATGACTGGGTGGTGGTCGGCAGCACGCCGGAAGCGATGGTGGCGCAGGGTTTTTTACCGGTAGGAAAAGATTTTCCGGTATTTTTGCATCCCGATACGCATGAGGAATATGCACTGGCGCGCACCGAGCGCAAGACGGCGCGCGGCTACAAGGGTTTTGCGGTATATGCCGCGCCCGATGTCACGCTGGATCAGGATTTGCTGCGTCGCGATTTTACCGTCAATGCCATCGCCGAAGATGCAGAAGGAAATCTGATCGATCCGCATCACGGCATGGACGATTTGCACGCAGGGATTCTGCGCCACGTAAGTTCGGCATTCAATGAAGATCCGGTACGCATACTGCGAGGGGCGCGGTTTGCGGCGCGTTTCGGTTTTACCATCGCGCCGGAAACGCTGACGCTGATGCGTGACATGGTGAGCAACGGCGAAGTGGATGCGCTGGTGCCTGAACGTGTCTGGCAGGAACTGGCGCGCGGCCTGATGGAGAAGCACCCCTCTCGTTTCTTTGAGACTCTGAGGAGTTGTGGTGCACTGGCGAAAATACTGCCCGAAGTGGATGCGCTGTTCGGTGTGCCTCAGGTGGCTAAATACCATCCGGAAATCGACTGCGGCATACACACCATGCTGGTGGTGGACGATGCGGCACGCCATGATTACACGCTGGAAGTGCGTTTTGCCGCGCTGACTCATGATCTGGGCAAGGCCACTACGCCTGGGGATGTTTTGCCTCAGCACATCGGACATGAGTTGCGCGGTGTGGAACTGGTCAAGACACTCACGCAACGCCTGAGGGCGACAGGCGAATGCCGCGATCTGGCGCTGCTTGCCGCGCGCTATCACGGTGATATTCATCGAGCCATGGAATTGCGCAGCGACACGATCATCAGACTGTTCCAGTCCGCAGATGCCTGGCGTCGCCCGGCACGTTTTGAGCAGCTGCTGCAAGCTTGTGCTGCGGATGCGCGCGGACGTTGGGGGCGTGAACAGGACGCCTATCCGCAATCGGATTACTTGCTGGAATTGCTGGCGGTCGCACGCGCGGTTAATGCAGGCGAGATTGCGCGGTTGTGTCAGGATAGCGGTACAATTCCCGCCGCACTGCAACAGGCGCGTATCAGGGCGATTGAAAATTTGGTGAACAAGCAACGAAAGGGTTTGTAATGAGTAAATGGATATGGGGTGTTATGTTTGTTGCAGTGCCGTGTATGGCAATGGCAGCAGATCAGGGCGTCATCAGCAAACAAGAGCGGGATGCCAGGATTGATCAGGCATTCCACGCGTTGGATACGGACAAGTCAGGCAGCCTTTCCAGGGCGGAAATTGAGCAGAACGCACCCGCCCTGGCCGCCAGTTTTGATCAGATTGATGCCAATCACAATGGCGCATTGTCCGGTAAAGAATTCAAGAACGCTATTGTGGCCGCAGCGAAAAGGCAGCGCGAGTTCAGCGAAAATCTGGCGAAGGCTGACAAGGACAAAAACGGAAAATTATCCCGCGACGAGGCGAAGGCCCTGCCGAATATCAGCGCGCACTTCGATGAGATAGACAGCAATCGTGACGGGGAATTGGTCCTCAAGGAAATAGCCGACTATGTGCGCGCCAAGGCCAGCAAGGGATCAGCGCGCAATGCTGCCGCGTCAGCTACGCCTGCCCCTTAAAGCAGGCGCGACAAATCACCGCGGGCGAATCCGGATAACGGATCCGCCAGGTTTTTTCCCAATGCGATGACTTTGAACAGTTCACCCATTTCCGCCGGGCTGGTCAGTTTCTGCAATTGCGCTGACAGCGGCAGATAGGCTTTCAGGTTTTCGGCTGGGGTGTCTTCCAGCAGTTCGGTAATGCCGTTGTTGATCAGAAAAAACGCCTGATTGGTGTAGCCCAGCAGCTCGAGTCCGGCATCTATGCCGCATTCTGCGATGTCGGTGAAATTGACGTGGGCAGTGATGTCCTGCAGGCCGGGCAGGTAGAATGGATCATCATGGGCACGGTGGCGGTAGTGACACATCAGCGTGCCGGTGGCGCGCTGCGGGTGGTAAAATTCGCATGCCCCGAAGCCGTAGTCGATGAAGATCATCGCGCCTTGAGTTAATCTGCCGGCCAGGCTGTTGATCAGGCCGCGTGCGGCAAGACAGATTTCGCTGACATAATCGTCCGGCACGCTGATTTGCAGGCCTGCCTGCAGCAAGGCGGGGTCGGCAATAGCCCGTTCCTGCCAGATGAAGCCGGACTCGCTCAGCGCGACTCCGAGTTCACCCGGCTTGCCCTCTTGCCAGTGAACCCGATGAACCGGCAACGCGTCCAGCACTTCATTGGCAACGATAGCGCCGCTGAAGTTTGCCGGCAACGCGTCCAGCCAGCGCACGCGATTTAATAAATGCGGCAAACGTTGTTGCAGCAGAGTCTGCTGGCGTGCGCGCAGGTCTGCACTCACCTCAAGGATGCTGTAACTGTCTGGCAGTGCGGCCAGCGTATCGAGTTCTTCGAGCATATCGGCTGCAAGCTTGCCGCTGCCCGCACCCAGTTCCAGAATGTGAGGCGAACTGCCGGCCATGATCTCGGACACCTGCCTTGCCAGCGTGCGTCCGAATAACGGGGAGAGTTCCGGTGCAGTGATGAAGTCACCGGCTTCGCCGAATTTGTGTGAGCCTGCCGTGTAATAGCCCAGTCCCGGTGCATACAAGGCCAGTTCCATATAGCGGGCGAAGGAAATCCAGCCGCTGTTTGCTGAAATGTCGCGCCGGATCGCATCCATCAGATTTGTACTGTGTCGGGTGGCTTCGGGGCTGGGCGTCGGGAGTGAGGTGGCGGGTGTCTTAGACATGGTCAGGTATAATTCACAAGATGCTTAAGTTTAATGGAGGGTGCGGTGCAAGGCAAAGTTATGTTGGTGACAGGAGGAGGTCGGCGAGTGGGCGCGGCAATTTGTCGTCGTCTGCATGCGGCAGGGGCCAGCATTGCGCTGCATTATCGCAGTTCGGCAGAAGAGGCGCTGGCTCTGCAGGATGAGTTGAATGCGCAGCGTCCGGACAGTGTTACCGTCTTTTCAGCCGATCTGCTCGATTTGACAGCCTTGCCAATGCTGGTCGGGCAAGTGATGGCGCGGTTCGGTCGACTGGATGGGCTGATTAACAATGCGTCCAGTTTTTATCCGACTCCGCTGGCAGGCGTGAACGATGCGCAATGGCATGATTTGCTCGGTACCAACCTGCGCGCGCCGCTGTTCCTGGCGCAAGCGGCGGCAGATGAGTTGCGCCGCCGGCACGGCTGTATCGTCAATATCGTGGATATACATGCGGAACGCCCGATGCACGGGCATCTGCTGTATAGCGTGGCTAAAGCAGGTCTTGTCGCCCTGACGCGGGCTCTGGCGCAGGAAATGGCGCCAAATGTACGCGTGAATGCGGTAGCGCCGGGCGTGATACTCTGGCCTGAGGGCGGCGACTGGGAAGATGATGAACAGCGCCGAAAAATTGTCGCACATACCCTGCTCAAGCGGGAAGGCGAACCGGATGACATTGCCAGGACGGTCGCCTTCCTGGTGCAGGATGCCCCGTACATTACCGGACAGGTCATTGCGGTTGATGGCGGCAGAAGCATCAATATTTAATCTGGAAATTTTATGAACGCAATCGTACAACCAGTCCATTTCGACCATTCAGGCAATTTCAACAAGCTCAAGGGGCGGCTGGAACATCAGGTCGGCAAGGCCATCTTTGACTTCAACATGATCGAGGATGGGGATTCGGTGATGGTGTGCCTCTCAGGCGGCAAAGATTCCTACACCTTGCTGGACATTCTGCTCACCCTGCGCAAACGCGCGCCGATCGATTTTCGCATCATTGCGATGAATCTGGATCAGAAGCAGCCGGGTTTCCCGGCCGACATATTGCCAAATTATCTCAAAGCGCTCGGTGTCGAATATCATATTGAGACGCAGGACACCTATTCCATCGTCAAGGAAAAAATACCCGAGGGGAAAACCACCTGTTCGCTGTGTTCAAGGTTGCGGCGCGGCATCATCTATCGTGTGGCGGGCGAACTGGGCGCAAACAAGATTGCGCTGGGGCACCATCGTGACGACATGATCGAGACGCTGTTCCTTAACCTGTTTTTTGCCGGAAAACTCAAGGCCATGCCACCCAAGCTGGTGACCGATAAAGGCGATCATATCGTGATTCGTCCGCTGGCGTACTGCGTGGAAAAAGATATCGCGCGTTATGCGCGCGGCATGGAATTTCCGATCATTCCGTGCAATTTATGCGGTTCCCAGGAGAATTTGCAACGTCAGAACATCAAGGAAATGCTGAACAATTGGGAGCAGCAATATCCGGGACGCAGTCAAACCATTTTTACCGCGATGCAGAATGTCGCCCCATCGCATCTGCTGGACGGGAATCTTTTCGATTTCAAGGGGATGCAAATGGGACAGGAAATTGCGGCAGGGGATGTCCTGTTTGACGAGGCGTAGATTCAAGGCTGTTCCGATTGTTCTATCTGCCAGACAGGGGGGATGTTTGTAAGTGGTGCATTGTATTGCCGTCAATTTATCGATTAGAATAAGAAAATTATAATAAGATTAACCTGCAAAGCTGCGATTTCAACCTGAAATTACCCTGCAAATCGTACCGCATTCATTTCGAAAATGGAGAAATAAATGGCACGTGGATTCAAGCTTTATCTGGGCATGCTGTTGTCTGCCATTTTGATCAATCCGGCATTTTCTGCTCCGGTGAATGCGGGACCGGATGGCCAGGTCAGGCTCGGAGAGTACTTGGCTCACCTGGGCGATTGCATCGCCTGCCATACGGCAAAGGATGGCAAGTCCATGGCGGGAGGATTAGGTTTGAATACGCCTTTTGGCGTCGTTTATTCCACCAATATCACCCCCGATGTCAAAAACGGAATCGGCAGCTACTCCTTTGAGCAATTTGACCGTGCCATGCGTAAAGGCGTTGCTGCGGACGGCCATAATCTTTATCCGGCGATGCCCTACCCTTCGTTTGCCAAGACCTCAGCAAACGACATGCATGCGCTTTATGCCTATCTGATGCATGGCGTTGAGCCGGTCAGCCAGCCAAACAAGAAAAACCACATGCAATGGCCTTTCAGCATGCGTTTCGGGCTGAAATTCTGGAACATGGTATTTCTTGACGATACGCCTTTCAAGGCCAATGCTTCCAAATCGCCTAACTGGAATCGTGGCGCGTATATCGTTCAGGGCCTGGGTCACTGTGGTTCCTGCCATACACCGCGTGGATTAGCCTTCCAGGAAAAGACCATGACGGATGAGGGCGGCAATGGCAAGGACTTTCTCACCGGGTCTACCATCGAAGCCTGGCATGCGGTCAGTCTGCGCAACCAGTGGACTGCACCCGATATCGCCAAATTCCTGAAGGCAGGTTATAACAGCCATGCGACAGCTTACGGCACAATGACTGAGGTGGTGCATTTCAGCACACAGAATTTCAGCGATAGCGACTTATCTGCCATGGGTGAGTATTTGAGCACATTGCCGCCCAATGCAGAAACCAGTGCAATCAAGCCAAAAACAGTAGTGAAGGTTCAGGACAACGATCTTTATAAAACGCGTGGCGGTCTGGGTTATGTGCAGTTCTGCGCCACCTGTCATCAGGTCGACGGTCGCGGAATGGATAAGTTTTTCCCTCCGTTGGCTGACAATTCGTCGGTGCAGTCAAAGGATCCGACCTCGGTGATCCATGTGGTATTGAGCGGCTGGAAATCGGTCGAAACCAAGCTGGCCAAGCGCGCGTTCGGTATGCCCAATTACAGCGGCCTGTCTGATCAGGAACTGGCCGAAATCGTGAGCTTCGTGCGCACTAAATGGGGCAACCAGGGCGATCCTGTGACCGCCAAGGAAATCAAGAAAGTGCGCGAAGACATCGCTCTGAAGCCGAACGAGCCTTCGAAGTTCGTGGTGCCGCGTTTTGCCGCGATGCTGACCCGTCCGAATGCCGACCAGCTGATTTACGGCATGCGACTGATGGCTGAAACGAAAGCGATGCTGCCCGATCACGTCGGTGACAGTCTGACCTGCAATAGCTGTCATCTTGTCGGCGGCACAGTGGCTCATGCCTCGCCGTATGTCGGGCTTTCGGCCTTGTTTCCATCCTATGCGCCGCGTGCCGGCAAAATCATTGATTTCAAGGACAGGGTCAATGGCTGCATGCGGCGCTCCATGAACGGCAAGGTGCTGGAGAAAAATTCCAGAGAAATGCTGGCCATGGTGGCTTACATGGACAATATGAAGAGCGATGTCAAACCAGGTCAGCCGATCCCCGGTCGAGGAATAGGTAAAATAAGTCATAGCGTCATTCCTGATGTGAACAACGGCAAACAGGTTTATAAGGATCAGTGTGCCGTCTGTCACGGCGACAACGGCGAGGGGATCAAGCGGGCGGACGGCAGTTTTGTGTTCCCGCCGCTATGGGGTAACCAGTCTTTCAATATCGGTGCCGGGATTGCGAAAACGTATACTGCTGCCGCCTTCGTCAAGAGCAATATGCCGATGTCGAATACCATGAGCTTCCCCCTGGGGCAGGGTGGCCTGACCGACCAGCAGGCAGTTGACGTTGCGGCGTATTTCACCCACATGCCGCGCCCTGATTTCCCCGATAAGGTTAAAGACTGGCCCAATGGCGGCAAACCCGATGATTCGCGCTATTAAAAACATGCACAAATGCTGCGGATTGTCTGGTGCAGAGGCTGTAATTAAGCATCAATCACTATAGGAGACTGTTTATGTTTTTACTCGATTCAATCATCAAAGATGCACGTGCCTACTCTCGCAGATGCACTGCATTTGCGCTTTCTGTGCTGGCAGCAGGAGTATTGGCGCAAGCTGTAGCTGGCGTCACGCCCGCGTCCGCCGCCGATCAGGAACTGGGGGTTTATCCCCCCTGGAGTCACGGTGAAAATAACCCGGTAACGGCCAGAGGGCTTGAGTTTACCGTTCCGGAAGTCGATAACCTGCCGGATTTTCACGGCAATCCGATCGATCCAGGCTTATCGATTTTTGTGGGCGGAAATTATTTCTTTGCGATGGCACCGTTAGTCGCGGCGTTTGAGCAAAAATACCCCGAGTTGAAAGGCAGGATATATTATGAGACGATCCCGCCGGGACTTGTCGCCAAGCAAATCGAGATGGGCGGCACCATCACGGTAGGCAATATGACCTGGACCGTGCATGCTGACGTGTATGCTGCAGGGATTAAAAAAGTGGAAAGCATGATCAAGGATGGCTATGTGATGGCTCCTGCGGTGAGCTATGCGACCAACACGCTCACCATCATGGTGCCCAAGGGTAATCCTGCGCACATTACCAGCCTGAACGATCTGGGCAAGCCAGGCATACGCCTGGTCATGCCGAATCCCGCCTTCGAGGGTGTGGGACGTCAGATTAAAAATAGTCTGGCCAAAGCGGGTGGCCCTGAACTGGTGCGCGCCGTGTATGAAACCAAGGTTAAAAACGGCGAAACGATACTCACCCAAATCCATCATCGTCAATCCCCGCTTTTCTTGATGCAGGGTAAAGCCGATGCAGGGATCACCTGGCAATCCGAGGCAATTTTTCAGGAGCAGGCAGGCAATCCTATCAGCCATGTTGTGATTCCTGACGAATATAATGCCACGGGCATCTACGCCGCTGCGGTGGTTAAAGGCGCCCCTCATCCGGTTGAAGCAAAAAAATGGATAGATTTCCTGAATTCACCGGCAGGACTTGCCATTTTCAAGCGTTATGGATTCAAGGCCGTGCAAAGCAATTCAACTGACTGAGTAAAAGATCCAGCATACATCAAAGTTTTGGCCAAAAATTAACTGGATCTGGTTTTTGGCTCTCATTTTTCACCCGCTAAACTTTATAACCAGGAGATCACCATGCAAATCTGTAAAAAATTGGTACTGACAGTAATCGCGTCCTCATTGGGTTTTGTGGCCATCCCGGCGGCCTTTGCTGAAGATGCAATGCCTGCGGCCGCAGCGGTCGTAGCCGCACCCGCCGCAGAAGCTAAAAGCAACTATGTAAAACCAAATATGAAACACGAGTCGTATGGAACCTTGAAGGTTGTTGTTCCGCTTACTTCGGATGACAAGGGGCTCCAGGGTATGAAGCTGCGCAATATTGCTAATGGTTTGAAAGCTGTAGATGCGCTGAAGGGAAAATTCGAGGTTACGGTAGTGCTATACGCCAAGGGTCTTACATTGCTTAAAAATCCGGATGAGAAGACTCAAAAGCAATTGGATGACCTTGCGAAGCAGGGTGTTCAGTTCAAGGTATGCAATAATTCACTGGTCGAACAAGGGATAGATTTCCACAGCTTGTACCACGTCACTGATGCAGATATTGTTCCATCCGGATTTGCTGAAGTGGCCTATTTGCAAGCCAAAAAACATTTCGTTATTGATACAGTCAACTAGCGCTACACGCCCACTATTGCCATGCATTCAGATCGTTGAATAATGGCGATAGTGGGCGACTTCACACCTCACGCAGCAGTTTCATGGATGTACTGAAACACGTTTTGCTTGCACCCGTTTCAGCCATTCTCTTAACCTCGCACCTCGCACCTCGCAC
>DFWZ01000048.1:0-12841 GCA_002381565.1 Gallionella sp. UBA4121 | reverse complement strand
CACCTCGCACCTCGCACCTCGCATTTTTCTTTTTGTTGTCGTGAGCACTTTATCGACGGTGGCACTCAGCCCAGCTTCAGCTGTCTGTTAAGGTTGCTGGTAAAAAAACTCCAGCCGGTAACCTACAGGTTTCAGATCGCCGGTATGCAGAGGCAGTTTGATGTTGATTTCATGGTTGCCGGGGAAACCGGTTTTTTCATTTTCATCCGCAGGTAAATATTCATTCGGCAGGAACAGACGACGCGCCAGAGGGTTGTCCTGACTGTCGTTGAGCGTGAGTGCCAGCGCGGGTAATGCGAGGGTGTAACTGGCACGATTGCGCAGCAAGGCATTGAGGGTGATCTGGTTTTCGTGTTCTGGGTCTGCATCAAGACTGGATGATTCAATGCTGATCAACGCTGTTTTTTTCGGTAGCGGCACGCTGCAACCGAGCAAGTGACAGTATTCAACCAGCGCAGGTTTGATCGCAGGCAGGTGTGCGGCGAGACTGATGCGAAAGAAGTACGCCGATTGTGCCATCAGCAGCGTGGCAACAATGAATATACCCGCAACCCAAAGCCAGGTACGGTGTCCGGCCGGAATCGTGTTGTGGAGCTCATCTTGTGCCTCACGCGCTTGCTCAGTAGGCGTCGGGTGCTCTGCGTAATATTGTTCCTCTGCATGTATGGCCTCGGTGAATCCGGAATGCTCAGCAGCGGAATGGGCATCGGCTACCTGGCTGAAATCCAGTGTGTCATCGGATTCGGATCGGTCTGGTAACCGGGAATCGTACAGCGAGGGGTCAGCAATTACATCGCGTGCATCGTCGAATTTAGCAGATGTTGGTTCAGGTATATCGGCGATGTCCTCACCGGCGTGTGCAAGGGCCACTACATGCGTCTCAAGTGAGCGTAATTCGTGAGGCGTCGGGTCTATTGGCTCATCGGCGTGAACCAGGGTTTCATCCATCGGCAGATCGAGTTGTGGGTGGGGTTGCTCAGGAACGAAACTGGTCCGTGCATCGAAGGCTTGCAGGCAGTGACCGCAGCGCACCATGCCGCGATGTGCGGTTAGCTGCGCTTGAGCAATTTTGAAGCGCGTTTCACAGTGCGGACAGAGTGTGGTGCCATTCATCTGAGTATTTTAGCGTTTGCGACCGGACAGGCATGACCAGCCGTCTTCGAAAATAGGCGCATTCAGCTCGAACCATTGTTGATAGATGTTCATCACCTCCTGGGCCTGCGCCTCAAGTATTCCCGACAGGACGATTTGTCCGCCCGGTCTTGTGGCATCCGCCAGCAAGGGTGCCAGCAGCCGTAGCGGATTAGTCAGGATATTGGCTACAACCAGGTCATAGGTGTTCTTGGGCGCAGCATCGGGCAGATAGAACGACACGTTTGCTATCTTGTTGGCGATGGCATTATCGCGACTGGCGGTGACAGCCTGCGCATCCACATCCACACCGATGGCGCGTGCCGCACCCAGTTTGAGTGCGGCAATCGCAAGAATTCCGGAACCGCAGCCATAGTCCAGCACGCTCTCCCCACCCAGCAAGTTGCTATCCAGCCAGCGCAGGCACAAGCGTGTGGTTGGATGACTGCCCGTGCCGAATGCCAGGCCCGGATCGAGCACAATGTTGATGGCGGATGGGTCAGCGGGCGTGTGCCAGGTCGGCACGATCCAAAGCCTGGTCGAGATCGGGATAGGTTCAAATTGCGACTGAGTCAGACGCACCCAGTCGTTGTCGGCCAATGTCTCGATGCGGTATTCGGGAAGCTGTTCAAGACCGATATCGCTGGCGGCCGCGCGAAGAATTGCAGTGACATCTTTATCGGCGTCAAACAAGGCGCTGACGCGATTGTGTTGCCAGACACCGGGAGGCGGTTCGCCGGGTTCGCCGAAAATGGCCTGCTCATCCGGGGTATCGGCATCGGCATCGAGCAAATCAACAGACAATGCGCCGTGTTCCAGTAAGGCATCGCTCAGGCCTTCGGCGTGCTTGGCATCCGTGTCAACAATGAGTGTCAGCCAGGCCATTATTTGTCCTTGCTGCGCTCGGCCAGGCGTTCTTCCAGATAGTGAATGCTGGTGCCGCCACCCATGAAAGCTGCGTCCAGCAACAAGTCGCGGTGCAGTGCGATGTTGGTCTCAATACCTTCCACAGCCATTTCGGACAAGGCTGTACGCATCCTGGCCATCGCCTGTTCGCGGGTGTCGCCGTACGCGATGACCTTGCCGATCATGGAGTCGTAATGCTGCGGCACGTAGTAATTGTTATAGGCATGTGAATCAACGCGGATGCCGGGGCCGCCGGGTGCGTGCCAGGAAGTGATGCGCCCGGGGGAGGGCGTGAATTTATAGGGATGTTCGGCATTGATGCGGCATTCGATGGCGTGACCTCTGAATTGAACATCGCGCTGGCGGAAGGCCAGTTTTTCGCCCGCTGCGATGAGGATTTGCTGACGCACGATGTCAATGCCGGTAATCATCTCGGTAACGGGATGTTCAACCTGTACGCGGGTGTTCATTTCAATGAAGAAAAATTCGCCATTCTCATAGAGGAATTCAAAAGTACCGGCGCCGCGATAGCCGATCTTGCGACACGCCTCTGCGCAACGCTCGCCTATTTTGTTGCGCAGGCGCGTATTGAGCATCGGTGCCGGCGCCTCCTCTATGATCTTCTGGTTGCGACGTTGCATCGAACAATCGCGCTCGCCCAGATAGACGGCATTGCCATGTTGATCTGCCAGTATTTGAAATTCAATGTGGCGCGGATTTTCCAGGTACTTTTCCATGTATACCGTGGGATTGTTGAACGCGGCCTGCGCTTCCGATTTTGTCATGGTAACCGCATTGAGCAGGGCCGCCTCGGTATGCACCACGCGCATGCCGCGCCCGCCACCGCCGCCCGAAGCCTTGATGATGACGGGGTAGCCTATGCTGCGCGCGATCTTGATGATCTCGGCGGGATTGTCCGGCAGCGCGCCTTCTACGCCGGGTACGCAGGGCACGCCCGCCTTTTTCATGGCAATCTTGGCGCTCACCTTGTCGCCCATCAGGCGTATCGTTTCAGCGCGCGGGCCGATGAATACAAAACCGCATTTTTCCACACGTTCGGAAAAATCGGCGTTTTCCGAGAGGAAGCCATAGCCGGGATGAATCGCCTGGGCATCGGTTACCTCCGCTGCGCTGATGATGGCGGGGATGTTCAAATAACTCAGGTTAGACGGCGCAGGGCCTATACAAACTGACTCGTCGGCGAGTTTTACGTATTTGGCATCGGCATCTGCTTCGGAATGCACGACAACGGTTTTAATACCCATCTCGCGACAGGCGCGCTGGATGCGTAATGCTATTTCGCCGCGATTGGCGATCAGGATTTTTTCAAACATTTATATACCTTGATTATCTGAAAATTGAAACGTGATGTCATTCCGCGCTTTCAGTGCGCCACTTTATGCCGGGAAGATTACACCGCACTTACCCTATTACGAACAACGGTTGTCCGAACTCAACCGGCTGACCGTTTTCCACGAGAATGGCCTTGATCACCCCACTGTGATCCGCGTCGATTTCATTGAGCAGTTTCATGGCTTCGATGATGCACAGGGTGTCGCCGGTATTCACGCTTTGACCAATGTCTACAAATTGTTTGGATCCGGGTGATGGAGAGCGGTAAAAAGTGCCTACCATCGGCGATTTGACAACATGCCCTTCCTGGGCGGCTGGTGCGATGGGTTCTGCGGCTATGACAGGCGCTGCTGCAACGAAGGTGGGCTGTGGAGCATGAGCGTACGTCTGCTGTACGGATGCGGCAGTGCGTGTGATGCGTACACGTTCCTCACCTTCGCTGATTTCCAGTTCGGCAATGCCGGACGCTTCAACCAGTTCAATCAGTGTCTTGAGTTTGCGTAAATCCATAATATCCTCCTAAGCTTGGTTTTTATAGTGCAGCGCGTATTGCACTGCGAATTCATATCCCTGCGCACCCAGCCCGCAGATTACACCGACGGCGAGATCGGAAAAGAACGACTCACGGCGAAAAGCTTCGCGTGCATGCACATTGGACAGATGTATTTCAATAAAGGGTATCGCAACTGCTGCGAGTGCATCACGCAAGGCCACGCTGGTATGTGTGAACGCCGCCGGATTGATGACGATGAACTGTGTGCCATCATTGCGTGCCTGATGTATGCGTTCAATCAAGTCAGCTTCTGCATTGCTTTGAAAGCAGGAAAGGTTAGCGCCATTTTTGCCGGCTAATGTCGTTAAACTGGCATTAATTTCATCTAAAGTGGCGCTTCCATAAACCTCCGGTTCGCGACTGCCGAGCAGGTTAAGGTTGGGGCCATGTAATACGAGAATTGCTTTCATATGTGCAGTTTGCCGTAAATTGGGGTTAATTGTCCATTTTTTTACATAAATAGACAAATTTCGTTAAAGTCCAACGCGCTGCAATGTGTTCAGGAATTGCGCGCTATCCTGGATGCCCACTACGCGAAAATCGCTCATTTCGTGGCCTTGTGCGTCGAAAAACAATATGCCAGGGGGGCCGTAAAGGCCAAATTTTTTGAGCAAATCTTTGTCTTCCGGACTGTTGGCGGTGACATCTGCCTGAAGCAAAATGGCCGTTTTTAGTTTTGTCTGTATGACAGGATCAGCGAAGGTGTACCTTTCTATTTCCTTGCAGGATACACACCAGTCGGCATAGAAATCGAGCATGACGATTTTCCCGTCAGATTTTTTCAGTTGTTGTTCGAGGGCCGCAAGGCCTTTGATGCGTGTAAACAAAGAGGTGGATGACGCTTGCGCTTCGGTATTGTACACAGTGCCAAGAGGGTGCAGCATGTCCCGTGCACCGGACAAGGCGCCGATCAGGTAGGCGATGCCCAGCAACAGGGCCAGCAGACCGAGTCCTTTCAACAGTTTGTGACCGCCTCGGGCGTTATGTGGCAACGCGTCCAGAGCATACAAATAAATAGAGGACAGGATGAGCAGGACGCTCCAGAGCAACATTTGTATCCCCACGGGTAGCAAAGGCTGGATGATCCAGATTGCCAACGCCAGCAGCAATACACCGAAGAATCGTTTGACGCCGTCCATCCATGCGCCGGCTTTGGGCAGCAGCACGCCAGCCGAGGTGCCGATCAATAGCAGCGGTGCACCCATCCCCAGGGCCAGTGTAAACAAGGCGACCCCGCCCAGTACCGCGTCATGTGTCTGGCCGATATAAAGCAGTGCACCCGCCAGGGGGGCGGCGACACAAGGCCCCATGATGACGGCGGAGAGCGCGCCCATGACGAACACGCCTGACAGATGCCCGCCGTGCAGGCGGTTGCTGGTGTCGCTGAGTTTGCTCTGCCAGGCACTGGGTAATTGTAGTTCATAAAAGCCGAACATGGACAATGACAGCAGCACGAACAGCGCCGCGAAACTGCCCAGCACCCAGGGGGTTTGCAGCGCGCTGGAAATCAAATCGCCGGATAGACCCGCCGCGACACCGGCGGCGGCATAGGTAATTGCCATGCCCAGCACGTAAGACAGAGAAAGTATGAAGGCATGCATCCGGGTGATCTTGTGTCCGCGCCCCACGATGATGCCTGACAGGATGGGAATCAGCGGGAACACACAGGGCGTCAAAGCCAGCAGCAGTCCCGCGCCGAAGAAAAAGGAGATGATCAGCCAGAAACTCCCCCGTTTGAACAGGTCTGCGATTCTCGAGTTCTCTGTGTTGATTTCTTCCAGTTTTGCCGTTGACGCCAGCAGTGGAGGCGTTGGCGAGGCGTTTTGTTCGGCATGCGGCAAGTCGAGTTTAAAAGATTTGTCCTGACTGGGGTAACACAAGCCCTGTTCGCTGCAACCTTGATAGGAGGCGTTCAATGTGATGGGGGAAGCTGCGACGCTGGCACGATCCAGCACAATCCCGGCCTGAAACGGATGATGATAAACCTCTATTTCACCGAGATTCTGGTCGTGTTTGAGCTCGCCTTTGGGCAGATTGATGGCGGTGATTTTCGCGCTATCTCCGGCCACCGTAAAACTGATTTTGTTCCGGTACAAATAATAGCCGGGCGTGACATTGAAGTTGGCTTGCAGGGTGTGCGCATCGCGCACCTGTATATCCAGAACAAATGCCTGGTCTGGAGGCAAAAAGCTGGGCTTTGCGCCAAACGATGGCAGTTTATCCAGAAAACTTTCCGCCTGTGTAACGGGCGCCATGAAACAGAGCAACAGCAGCAATACAAAACGCATGTTTATTCCTTGCAAAGTTGGGTTTCTTGATTCACCCAGTCAAGATAGTCGGGTAAACCAGCGGACAATGGGACTGCGATAATTTCCGGAAGTTCGTAAGGGTGTGCGGCGCGGATCAGAGCCTCGAGACGCGGATAGGCATCCGCGCTGGTCTTGATCAGCAGTGGCACTTCGCTGGCGGTTTCGACCTTTCCCTGCCAGCGATAGGTCGCGGTGCAGGGTGATAACTGATTCACGCAGGCGGCGGCGCCGGATTCGACTATCTGTTGCGCCATGCGTGCAGCCGCAACGGCATCCGGCAGGTTAGTCATCACTAATACGCAGCCGGTCATGATTTTGCGAAGCGTAAGCCAAGTTGCAGCAATTCGTCCCACACATCCCCCTGTCGCAATCCTTTGATCATTTTATCAAGTTTTGCGGCGTGCCCAATGGCGCGTTCGATGTGCGGAAATTTCAGACGGCGCGCTGCGTTCTCGATCAAGCCCTGTTTTTCGCGGCGCACTCGTATGTCGCGCATGGCGTCAGAAAGACTGCTGCCGCGCCGGGTGGCATGCAGCAGTTTTCCCTGTGTGCGGATTTCCTCGCTGATCGCCCACAGCACCAGCACGGTTGCTGTGCCCTCCGCTCGCAGGCCCTCAAGCACATGTGCATAACGTGCGGCATCGCCGGCGAGCATGGCTTCCGCAAGCTTGAAAATGTCGTAGCGCGCGACATCCATCACGGCCTCTTTTACCTGGTCAAAAGAAAGCTGGCCGGGAGGGAACAGCAGTCCCAGTTTCTGTATCTCCTGAAATGCGGCGATCAGGTTGCCCTCGCAGCGATCCGCAAGAAATTCAAGCGTGGGTTTGTCGGTTGATTGTGCCTGACGCATGAGGCGAGTTGCAAGCCAGTCGGGGAGCTGGTTGCGTGGGATGTCATCGGCGCAAATCATCACACCGTGCCGCGCCAGCGCGCTGAACCATTGGGATTTTTGTGCGGCCCAGTCAAGTTTTGGCAGGGTAATCAGCGTGAGTATGTCGCTGTTCAGATGGGTGACGTAATCCTGTAATGCAAGGCCGCCTTCGGTGCCGGGCTTGCCGCCTGGTATGCGCAAATCCACCACACGGCGCTCGGCAAACAAAGACAGGCTCTGCGCGCAGTTTTTCAGCTCGTCCCATTTGAAATGCTGTTCCGCAATCAGCGTATCCCGCTCGGTATATCCGGCATTCCGTGCCGCAGCCCGGATGCTGTCTGCGGCCTCAACGACCAGCAAGAGCGCATCGCCGTACACCACATACAGCGGCTTGAGCCCGGATGCGAGGTGGCGCGGCAATGCTTCGCTGGTTAATTGCATTATTTTTCCGGCGGGACCAGTGCACGGGCATGGCTTAAGCGGCGCACGATCTGTTGAACCATGTCAGACCGCATGCTCTGATTGAGCATTTCCTCTTCTGATGTCATGGCCAGAATCTGAGAGTTGTCGTAGATGAAATCACGGGTCAGCATCACTTCACTCGCAGGCAACCATTCGTTTTGCTCGTTGTCGTAGGCGCGCAATGAAACGCGATAGCGCAACTGGTATCCATTCACGCGCCCGCTGCTGTCCAGCGTCAAAATCTGCTTGTCCAGTTGCTCCTGCGCGATGTTCAGTATGATATCGGCCTTTTCACTCTTGTCGAGCAACTGGACATTGTTGGCTTTCAGATTGCTGCGCAGTTCTTTGATCAGTGCTGAGTCGAGGTTGGCGGCTTCGATGTAGAGTGTTTTGAACGGCATTTTCGCCTCGCCGCGCAGATGATAGCCGCAGGCTGCGAGCAGCATGGCGAGTGCCAGCATGGCCAGCGATTTAGACAGCTGCCCAAGTGGCATGACGGGTAATTTCATCAGACGCATCACTATTCCCCTATACAACGATATTAATCAGGCGGCCCGGCACAACGATGATCTTCTTCGGTTGTGCGCCGGCGAGTTGTTTTTGTACCGCCTCATGCGCTACGGCCAACTTCTCCAGTGTGGCTTTGTCAGTCGTCTTTGCAACAGTCAGATTGCCGCGCAGCTTGCCATTCACCTGAATCACCAGTTCAATTTCATCCTGTACCAGCGCAGCTTCATCCACCTCGGGCCAATCGGCAGTAAGAATGTCGTTGCCATAGCCTAGTTCTATCCATAGAGCTTGCGTGATATGTGGAGCTATCGGTGAAAGTAGACGTAGTAATATGCTGAAACCTTCTTGTTGAATTCTGTTTCGAACACCTAGAAATTCGTCAGCGCTTGAATTTATTGGCAAGGGTATAGTTGTAATTTCTTCAAGTACTCTGAGCAATTTCATCCCAGCAGAAACAACTGTGTTGAACTGTTTGCGGTTAAAGTCATAATTCGCTTGCTTTAAAATCAAGTGAATTTGGGTGCGTACTTTTCCAAGTTCGAGATACGTGTTTGTTGATATGTAATCGATGGGCCTGTCTCGAACGTCAACGTAAGCGAAATTCCAAACGCGCTTCAGGAAGCGGAATGCGCCTTCCACACCGGCATCCGACCATTCCAGCGATTGCTCAGGGGGGGCGGCGAACATCATGAATAATCGCGCGGTGTCTGCACCATACTCGTCGATGATAGATTGCGGGTCGACTCCGTTGTTCTTGGACTTCGACATCTTTTCCGTGCCGCCGATAGTCACAGGAAGTCCATCGGCGCGCAGGCTTGCACCAACCGGGCGGCCGCGATCATCGTTCTTGACATCGACCTCCGCCGGATTGATCCACAGCTTCTTGCCGTTGGCCTCGATGCGGTAGAAGGTCGGCGCAATCACCATGCCTTGCGTGATCAGGTTCCTGAACGGTTCATCAAGGGTTGTAGCCGCGCGCCGCGCGCCGTTTGCTCCCTCGCCCGCAAGCGGGAGAGGGTTGGGGAGAGGGCTTGTTTCAGCCGCGACACTATCGAACACCCCGACATCCCGCATCAGTTTCTGGAAGAAGCGTGCATACAGCAGGTGCAGAATCGCATGTTCAATCCCGCCGATGTATTGATCCACCGGCAACCAGTATTTGGCGCGCTCATCCACTAAACCCGTGGTGCAATCCGGGCTGGTGTAGCGGGCGTAATACCAGGACGATTCCACGAAAGTGTCCATCGTGTCGGTCTCGCGCCGCGCGGCACTGCCGCATTTAGGGCAGGTCGTCTCGTAAAATTCGGGCATTTTCGCCAGCGGTGAGCCCGCGCCGTCCGGCACCACGTCTTCGGGCAACACCACGGGCAACTGGTCGTCAGGCACCGGCACGTCGCCGCATTGTGCACAGTGAATGATCGGGATCGGGCAGCCCCAGTAGCGCTGGCGCGAAATACCCCAGTCGCGCAGGCGGAACTGCACTTTCTTCTCGCCCAAATCGAGTGCGCTAAGATCGGCGGCGATGGCATCCACCGCCTGATCGTAATCCAAGCCATCGTATTTGCCGGAGTTGAACAGCGAGCCATGCTCTGCGAAACAACTCTCCCATTTGTGCCAGTCAAATATCCAACTCTTGCCAGTCACACCATGAAGCACCGGTGGATTTAGATGAACATCACCGGTTGCATTGATGCCAGCAACCATAGAGTCTGGTGCTAATTCGTAACCTTCTGGGGTGATAACCGGTTTGATCGGCAAGTCGTATTTTTTCGCAAAGCCGAAATCCCGTTCATCGTGGGCAGGAACTGCCATCACCGCGCCTTCGCCGTAACCCATCAGCACATAGTTGCCGACCCAGACAGGTACTTGCTCGCCGGTCAGCGGATGGCTGACTTTCAGGCCTGTGTCCATGCCCTTCTTTTCCATCGTCGCCATATCTGCTTCGGCCGTGCCGCCGTGTTTGCAGTCTTCGATGAAGGCGGTGAGTTCCGGATTGTGTTTCGCGGCGTACGTTGCCAGCGGGTGTTCGGCCGCGACCGCGACAAAGGTCACGCCCATGATGGTGTCGGCGCGTGTGGTATAAACCCACAGCTTTTCCTGATTTCCATCCAGTGTATACGGGAAGGCGAAGCGCACGCCGAAGCTCTTGCCTATCCAGTTGGCCTGCATGGTCTTCACCTGCTCAGGCCATCCGTTCAACGTATCCAGGTCTTGCAGCAATTCATCGGCATACTGGGTGATGCGGAAAAAATACATCGGGATGTCGCGTTTTTCGACCAGCGCGCCTGAGCGCCAACCGCGTCCGTCGATGACCTGCTCGTTGGCAAGCACCGTCTGATCTTCAGGATCCCAGTTTACCGACGAAGTCTTCTTGTAGATGATGCCTTTTTCGAACAGGCGGGTGAACAGCCATTGTTCCCAGCGGTAATACTCAGGCGTGCAGGTGGTCACTTCGCGCGCCCAGTCTATCCCCAATCCCAGGCTTTTCAACTGGCGGCGCATGTAATCGATGTTGTCGTAAGTCCAGGCGGCGGGCGGCACGTTATGCGCCTGGGCTGCGTTTTCGGCAGGCAGCCCGAATGCATCCCAGCCCATGGGTTGCATCACGTTATAGCCTTTCATGCGGTGATAACGGGAGAGCACATCGCCGATGGTGTAATTGCGCACGTGCCCCATGTGCAGCTTGCCTGACGGGTAGGGGAACATGGACAGGCAATAATACTTGGGCTTGTCGCTCGATTCTGTAGCGCGGAACGCACCGCTATCATCCCAGTGTTGCTGGGCTTGCTGTTCGAGGGAGGCGGGGTGATAGTTGGATTGCATGGTTTTACGGGTCGCAGACTGATTTTTTGGATGTGGCATTATAGCGGTATCGACCCCCTCACGCGAAGTGTGCTTGTCGTCTCTATTATTGCCAGTTTGTGGCCACGCAGATGAAAGATGCAACGTAATTTATGAAAAAAATAGCATATTTATTGCGGAAAAGGCGGCTACTAGTAGTGATGAGTGAATGTTTGATATAAAATCGGCGCCCACAAAAAATTAATCACAACATTCAGGAGAGGTCATTATGTCGAGCAAGCATCCCGTTATTGCGGTTACCGGTTCTTCCGGCGCAGGCACTACCACCGTAAAACGTGCTTTCGAAAACATCTTCCGTCGCGAGAAGATCACAGCCGCAGTTATCGAGGGTGACAGCCTGCATAGTCTGGATCGCATGGCGTTTCGCGCCGCAGCCTCTGAGGCCACCAAGGCGGGCGACAGTAGTTTCAGTCATTTCGGTCCGAAAGCGAACCATTTCGACAAGATCGAAGCCATGTTCAAGGCCTACGGCAAGACGGGCATGTGCAAGCGTCGTTACTACGTGCACAGCGAGGCCGAAGCTCTGGAACATAACAAGCACTTCGGGTTGACCAATCTGACTCCCGGTGTATTTACGCCATGGGAAGATATAGAGTCTCACTCCGATCTGCTGTTCTATGAAGGTCTGCATGGCTTGGTAAAAGACGAAGCGCATGGCATTGATGCCGGAAAATATGTCGATCTGGCTATCGGCGTAGTGCCGGTGGTCAATCTGGAATGGATCCAGAAGATTCATCGCGACAAGGCTGAACGTGGCTACTCGGCAGAAGCGACCGTTGATACCATCATGCGTCGCATGCCGGACTACATCAAGTTCATCACCCCGCAGTTCACCAAGACCGATATCAACTTCCAGCGTGTCGCAACGGTAGATACCTCCAACCCGTTCATCGCGCGCGACATTCCGACACCGGACGAAAGTTTCGTGGTGGTTCGTTTTCGCGAGCCCAGGGGCGTTGACTTCCCATACATGCTGGCGATGATCCCCGGCTCTTTCATGTCCCGTGCAAATACCCTGGTGGTACCCGGCGGCAAGATGAGTCATGCGATGGAAGTGATCCTGGCACCTGTCATGCACGACATGATCGAGAACAAGAAGAAAAAGTAAAAACTGTCATGCCGGATCGTGTCCGGCAGTCAGCCAAATGAGGGAGCCAGGCGATGAGTCGGGCTCCCTTTTTGCTGGCGAGTAGTTGTGTGGGATAATTCAAGCATGACTACGACACTTTTATCCGGCCTCAACCCCCCGCAACTGCAAGCCGTTACGCTGCCTCAACAATCCGCGCTGATTCTGGCCGGGGCGGGCAGCGGCAAAACGCGCGTGCTGACCACGCGCATTGCTTATCTGATCAGCACTGGGGCGGTCAGCCCGCACGGCATTCTGGCAGTGACCTTCACCAACAAGGCAGCTAAGGAAATGGTCACGCGCCTGTCCGCGATGCTGCCGATCAATACGCGCGGCATGTGGATAGGCACATTCCACGGCTTGTGCAACCGCCTGCTGCGCGCGCATTTTCGCGAGGCGAATCTGCCGCAGACATTCCAGATACTGGATTCCGGCGACCAACTCTCCGCAATCAAGCGTGTGATGAAGGCGCAGAACGTGGACGACGAAAAATTTCCGCCGCGCGAGATGCAGAATTTCATCAGCGGCAGCAAGGAGCAGGGGCTGCGTGCGCATGAAGTGGAAGCCTATGACCCGTACACGCGCCGAAAGGTGGAGGTGTTTGCCGAATACGATGCGCAATGTCAGAAGGAAGGCGTGGTGGATTTCTCCGAGTTGCTGCTGCGCTGTTACGAGCTGCTGTCGCGCAATGCGGCGTTACGGGAACACTATCAGGAACGTTTCAAGCATATTCTGGTGGACGAGTTTCAGGACACCAA
>DFWZ01000045.1 GCA_002381565.1 Gallionella sp. UBA4121 | reverse complement strand
GAGTTCAGCGAAGATTTTCGTGGTTCGCTGTACAGGCTGATTGCCGAGCTGACCGATATGGGCGTAACCATATTAATGACCTCGGAACTGGAAGACCGTTACACCGATCTGCGCTTCAGTCCCTTTGGCAGCGCGTTTCTCGCTGACGCCATTATCGTACAGCGTTATGTCGAAATTGATGGCGAGTTCAAGCGCGTTATCTCTGTGATTAAAGTCCGTGGCAGCAGTCACAGCAAGGATATCCGACTGTTTGACATCACAGACAAAGGCATCATCATCGGCGAGACCTTATCTGGTTATGCCGGAATCATGACGGGCAGGCCCACGGTCGGCCAGTAGAAAAAACGATCAAGTTATTGTGGACGCTGATGAGCAAAACTGCCGATGATTCCCATACCAATAATCCAGCTCCTGTGGAGGGTCAAAGCAGGCTGAATATTGCCCGCAGACCTGACAGACGTCATAAGATAGACGATGAATCGAACATATCAAGTCGCGATCAATCAGTCGAGCTAAGAGAAAATGCTGCCCATCTGCGCGAAGAGGCGGT
This sequence comes from Gallionella sp. UBA4121, assembly GCA_002381565.1. Lineage (GTDB taxonomy): Bacteria > Pseudomonadota > Gammaproteobacteria > Burkholderiales > Gallionellaceae > Gallionella. The sequence continues at coordinate 32,710 of DFWZ01000045.1, read as the reverse complement.
CACTTCGCGCGAGCAGGAAGTTTGTGCTTTCGAGGCGACGCAGGCCGTATCCGAAGATCACATGGCGATGTTGCAGGAATCGAACGCACGCTTGGTCATCGCTACAATTGATGCACAAAAACTGGCCGATCAACTCCAAGCGACCCAAAACCAGCTAGAATACGCCAAGGCCGTGGCGGAAAAAGCCAACCTGGCGAAATCGGATTTCTTATCCCGCATGAGCCATGAATTGCGCACTCCGCTTAATGCCATCCTCGGATTCGCCCAGTTGCTGGAAGCAGGTTCACCGCCGCCAACGGACAAACAGACTATCAGGCTGCAGCAGATTATCAAGGCAGGCTGGTATTTGCTGGAGTTGGTCAACGAGATTCTTGATCTCGCTGTGATCGAGTCCGGCAAGCTGTCGTTGTCGAGAAAACCCGTATCGCTTATCAAAATCATGCGCGAATGCGAAGCCATGATCGAACCACAGGCGCAAAAGTATGACATTCATATCAACTTTCAACCCTGCGACGCCAGTTGGCATGCCAATGCCGACAGCACCCGTGTGCAGCAGATTCTGATCAACCTGCTATCCAATGCGATCAAATACAACCGCGAGCATGGCGCAGTCGAGGTGACATGCACCTTGAGCGATCCGGAGCATATACGCATCAGCGTTAAAGACAGCGGCGAGGGATTGTCCACAGAAAAGCTGGCGCAACTATTTCAGCCGTTTAATCGTCTCGGACAGGAAGCGGGATCCAAGGAAGGAACCGGCATCGGTCTCGTCGTCAGCCGTCAACTGGTTGAACTGATGGGCGGCACAATTGGCGTAAAAAGCACTGTCGGTGTCGGCAGCGAATTCTGGATCGAACTTATCAGGGACGATATGCCACAGCCTGCCGCTATTAATATCATGCCTGCAGAGCTTGCACCGCAAGCTTTAGGGAGTTCGACACAACGCACCTTGCTATATGTGGAAGACAATCCGGCCAACCTGATGCTGGTCGAGCAAATCATTGAAGACATGCCAAATGTGCACATGCTGAGTGCAATGGATGGCAGTCACGGCATAGCGCTTGCACGAACTCATCTTCCTGATGTCATCCTGATGGACATCAATCTGCCTGACATCAGCGGTATCGACGCTTTGAAAATTCTGCAATGTAACCCGCTAACGAAACATATCCCCGTCATTGCCTTAAGTGCCAATGCCATGTGCCACGATATCGAAAAAGCACTGGCGGCAGGATTTTTTCGTTATCTTACCAAGCCGATTAAGGTTGGTGAATTTATAAACGCGCTGGATATATCGCTGAAACACGCCAAGACAGATAACGCACTGATCCCGGATGTCGATGATGATTAGCAGGTCTGACATTGGCGGTGTATCTGGTATTGATGACCCGGATCAATCGCTTGTCCATGACAGGTTAAAAATAGATCGCGGAACAGATAGGCGGCGCAGTGAAAGAAGGGGCAGTGCAGGAGAAAAAAATGATCCAAGCCATGCACAATCAGTCGCTCGACGAGAGGAGGCAGCCCAGCGGCGCGAAGCGGCAGCTACCTCGCGCGAACGTGAAATTCGTGCCGCAGAAATAACCCAGGCCGCGTCCGTTGACCATTTGATGCTGTTGCAGCAAGCGAACTCGCGCCTGGTCACCTCTGCCATTGAAGCACAGACACTGGCCGCTCAACTCCAAATTGCCAAGGATCAGATGGATCATTTGGCTCATCACGATGTGCTCACCGATTTACCTAATCGAGTGCTGTTGCAAGATCGGCTTGACCAGGCGATTGAGTTGGCCCGTCGTCAAGGCAGAAAACTTGCGGTGATGTTTATGGATCTGGACCGATTCAAGCACATCAACGACTCCCTGGGGCATGCAATTGGCGATCAACTGTTACAGTCAGTCGCACAACGTTTAGTAGGTTGTTTGCGTCACTCGGACACCGTCAGTCGCCAGGGCGGCGATGAATTCGTGCTGCTGCTTCCCTATATTGAGCAAGTAGAAGATGCGGCACTTTCCGCGCAAAAATTACTCTCGTCAGTCATGAAGTCTCACAACATTGGCCAGCAGGATCTGTATATCAGCGCGAGTATCGGCATCAGCATCTTCCCAGACGATGGAAAGGATGTTGAAACCCTGATCAAGAGTGCGGACACCGCGATGTATTCTGCCAAGGAAAACGGACGCAATAATTTCAAATTTTTCGAGCAGAACATGAATGTCTTGGCCGTTCAGCGGCAATCTATCGAGGCAGGCCTGCGTCGCGCTTTGGCCGGACAGGAATTTGTATTGCACTACCAGCCAAAAATAAATCTTCAAAGTGGCACGATTGTCGGCGTCGAGGCGCTCATCCGCTGGCAGCATCCGGAACTGGGACTGCTACCGCCGGCACAATTCATATCAATCGCCGAAGATTGCGGGCTGATCCTGCCGATAGGCCGCTGGGTGTTGCTTGAGGCCTGCCGCCAGATTAAGGCATGGCAGACGGCTGGCCTGGCGCCCATCACTGTCGCAGTTAACACCTCAGCCCTTGAATTACACGCCAAGGATTTTTTAGAAAATATACGTGCTGCCCTTGATGATACTGGCCTCGCCCCGTGCTATCTGGAACTTGAACTGACTGAAAGCGTCCTCATGCGGGATGCCAAGTCTACTGGTTTATTACTGCATACGCTCACAGACCTGGGCGTAAAGCTTGCGGTAGATGACTTCGGTACCGGTTATTCCAGCCTGAGTTATCTGAGACGGTTTCCTATCGACACCCTAAAAATCGACCAGTCTTTCGTGAACCAAATAACCAGCAATCTGGACGATGCCGCCATCGTCAGTGCCGTGATCAGCATGGGTAAAAGTCTCAAACTGCGCGTCATTGCGGAGGGCATTGAAACAGAAGAACAATTTTCATTTCTTCTGTCACAGAGTTGCGACGAGGGACAGGGTTTTTATTTCAGCAAAGCCGTTAATGCGGAGGCATTCGTCGAGTTGCTTGGAGCCGCACCCTACGCTGTCAACTGACGAATATCAACGGACAGATTGGCTGACAAATTCCCTGCAAGTTTAACGGCAGCTCTACGACGTGAAGCAGTCATTCAAATCTTCCACCTTGAGGGGCGGCTACGGCCGACTTCCAGACCGTCTACATTTCGGCCATTGCGGCCGTCGCGCCAGCTTGGGCTGTTTTGACTCTGAGAGTCTGCTTTGTGGTAGGCTGTTAGCCATACGCTACAGCCGCTGTGTCTCGCAAACTGCATGTCGCGAAGGTCTGCAATCCGGCAAGCTAAAAAAGTTTCAGAGAAAAATACGCCAAGGGCAGGTTTCGGGTAAGAGCCAATTACTGACGGCCAAGCGTTTGTCCCAATGGGATTTCTTGATTACGCCATTACTCGCCTGAACTTGCATCAGACATACACTTCCTGAGGTTCAGGTGAAAATCAAGAGACGAATAACGCTCTTTGTAAGTTACCGCACGGTTTACTTGGAAACCTGCGGTAAAATACTCTATTAAATAGCTCGGTATCCTGTTCATACGAGAACCTGAGGGTGGGCTACGAAAAGATGCTTTCCTGCCCATATTGCCTGCATTGCATGCAATCTGCAGAGCTTACTATAGGGATCATTCATGCCGTCCGACCACCCCGTATCATCTGTTACCGACGCGCTTGGTGAGGCTCTACGGGCATCCGAAAGTCGCTACCGTCGACTATTTGAAACCGCTCAAGACGGAATTCTGCTTCTTAACGCGGATACTGCCCAGATCGAAGATGTCAATCCTTACTTGATCAATATGCTTGGCTACTCGCATGCGGAGTTTCTGGGGAAAAAGCTTTGGGAAGTGGGACCGTTCGCGGACAGAGCCGAGAGTAAAGAAATGTTCGCGGAGCTGCAAACGAACGGGTATGTCAGATATGAAGATCTTCCGCTCAAATCAAAAGCAGGTGAACGAATTGAGGTCGAATTCGTCAGTAACACTTACAACTGTGAAGGCATCAAAGTCATTCAGTGCAACATCCGCAATATTACCGAGCGCAAGGCTGCCGAAGCAAAAATCCAGCGGTACACGCAACTTTATGCCGCATTGAGCCACTGTAACAAGGCTATCGTGCACTGTGCCAGTGATGAAGAGTTGTTCCTGCAAATCTGCCGCGCCGCTGTGGAGTACGGTGGCATGAAGATGGCGTGGGTTGGTCTTGTCGACAGCGAAACTCTCATGCTGCGGCCGGTCGCCAGTTTCGGTGATGACACTGGGTACCTGAAAGACATCGATATCTCTGTGGATGCCGATAGCCCGCTCGGGCACGGTCCGACTAGCACCGCCATCCGCGAGAACCGTCTGTATTGGTGTCAGGATTTTCAGGATGATCCGGCAACCACACCTTGGCATAAGCATGCGATGCACGCCGGCTTTGCAGCAGCAGCCTCGCTGCCGCTGCACAGGGAAGGTGTTGTCATCGGCGCTTTTACCCTGTATGCCGGTGAGACAAACTTCTTCGACGAAGCCGCGCGTGACCTGTTGGTTGAAATGGCAATGGATACTAGCTTTGCACTCGACAATTTCGCCCGCGAATCTCAGCGCAAGCGCACGGAGGAAGAAATATTTTTAAAAAATATGATTCTCAAGACTCAGCAGGAAACTTCGCTTGATGCCATTCTGGTGGTCGATGAGCACGGACAAATTATTTCCTACAATCAAAAATTCATTGAATTATGGCGGCTCTCACCACAGCTCGTGAGCGGACGTATGCATGTAGCCGTACTCCAGGCAGTTGCTGAACAAGTCGAGAATGCAGAAGCATTTGTCACCCGTGTCCAATATCTGTACGGGCACCACGACGAAATGAGTCGCGAGGAAGTGTCGCTTAAAGATGGAAGGATAATCGACCGGTATAGCGCTCCGATTACAGGAGCGGATGGAAAATATTACGGGCGAGTATGGTATTTTCGCGACATCACCGAGCGCAAAAGGGCAGAGCAGAAATTCAAGGGTTTGCTGGAATCCGCGCCCGACGCGATGGTGATCGTCAACCACGATGCCGAAATTGTGCTGGTCAACGCCCAGGCGGTCAAACTGTTCGGCTGGCAACGCGAGGAGCTGCTAGGGCAGAAAATCGACATGCTCGTGCCGGAACGTTTTCGTGCCAAGCATCCAGAAAAACAGAACAGGTTTTTTGCTAAACCGCGTGCTCGGTCGATGGGCGCTGACCTAGACCTGTTCGGGCTGCGCAAGGACAGTACCGAATTCCCGGTAGAAATTAGCCTGAGCCCGCTGGAAACAGACGAAGGAACCTTGGTGATAAGCGCCATTCGCGACATCACTGAACGCAAGGAAGCGGAAAACAGGATCAGTTATCTGGCCTATTACGATGATCTGACGGGGCTGCCGAACCGTATGCTATTCAAAGACCACCTTTCCCAAGCCTTCATCGAAGCGGATCGGAAGGAACGCCTGGCGGGCATCATGTTTATGGATATCGACCACTTCAAGGACGTAAATGACACGCTGGGTCATGAAGCGGGTAATGTGTTATTACAGGCGGTGGCCAAACGACTTCAGTGTTGTTTTCGCCTCAGTGATACGGTGGCGCGTTTCGGTGGTGATGAGTTCGCTGTGGTGCTCGCGGATATGGGGCACGTTGATGATGCTATTCAAGTGGCGCAACACGTAGTCGATAGTTTTAAAGAGCCATTTGATATTTTTGGGCAAGTGATATTTGTGACATTCAGCATTGGTGTCACCTTGTACCCGTTTGATGACGGTAATGTTGAGAGCCTGTTGAGGAATGCCGATTCTGCAATGTATGTTGCGAAAGCTGCGGGTCGAAACTGCTTTCGGTTTTATGCAGCATCCATGACGGTGAGTGCCATAGAGCGGTTTGCCTTGCAGGCGGGGTTGCGGCGTGCGTTGGATCAAGGGGAGTTCATTTTGCACTACCAGCCGCAACTTGAACTCGGGAGTAACCGCATCATCGGCGTCGAAGCGCTGGTACGGTGGCAGCATCCAGATAAGGGCATGATATCGCCGTCGCAGTTTATTCCTGTTACGGAAGAAACAGGCCTGATCGTTCCACTGGGAGAATGGGTTCTGCGTACAGCCTGCCTGCAAGCGAAAGCCTGGCAGGAACAGGGGGTGGCTGATGTACGCATGGCAGTGAATCTTTCAGCGCGCCAGTTTAAGGAGCCATTATTTTCACAGCGTATTCTGGCTATTGTGAACGAAATCGGGCTGGATCCGCATTGCCTGGAATTAGAGGTAACCGAGAGCATTCTGGTAGAGGGGCTGGAATCAGTCAGCGCTGTTTTACAGGATTTTAAGCGGGCAGGCATCATGATCTCTCTCGACGATTTCGGAACAGGGTATTCGTCATTGAGCTATCTCAAGCGTTTTCCTATTGATAAGCTCAAGATTGACCAGTCGTTTGTGCGTGACATATTGACAGACGTTAATGATGCGGGGCTGGTCAGGGCGATTATCGCCATGGCACAAGCGCTTGGGTTAAAGGTGATTGCCGAGGGTGTAGAGACGCAAGGGCAGCTCGACTTTTTGAGCGTTGAAGGATGTCATGAGATTCAGGGTTACCACATTGCCAGGCCGATGAATGCAGAACAAGCAACAGATTTAATTTTGCGGTACAACATGATCTAGGATTTGCACGCATACCTATCGAGGCTGGGTGTAAAGGATGCAACGATCAACTCAACAGAAACATACCAGATGTATCGTGCAACAGGCTGATCATACGTTGCATTTACCCTCCCGGTGGATGCGATTGAGAAGCTGTCCGCAATGACGCATTGGTTTTGGTGGCTTATTAGTAAGTGGCAATAAACCGTGGAGAATACTTTGTTTTTAAAAATTAATGAATACAGGATTAGCTTCATTGCTTTTCTGATCCTAATGACATTGACCGTCGTTACGGGCATTTCTGTTTATGTCGTGATGCAGCGTCAGGCTGAATCGATTCTGGGCAAAAGCCTTGAAGCCGCGCTGAGGAGTAGTGTCGATCTGGTTGGCAGTCAGATTGCTCAGGGGATGGCTGATACGCAAATGCTTACTACACGCCCTTTCATCATTGATAACCTGATTCAGATCAATGCAACGCCAGGTAATTTAAAAGGCAGCATCAATCTGCAGCGGGCTGCGGAATCTTTTATTTCCAATAGCTTTACTGGCGTGGCATTTTACGATGCCAGAGGAGCTGAAGTGGCGCGCTCAGGCCAGTTCTTACAGCAAACGGCGATGAATGTTTTCCTGAATGCCCAGCACAGTGCGTACCTGTTGTGGGACAGACAATTTATTCTGCATACTAATACCGATATCCTTGATCAGCAGGGTCGACGCATCGGTAGCGTTATGACGGAGGCCAGTCTGAAACTGCCCGATATTTTTGCTAATGTTGCATCTATTGGACAAACCGGTGAATTCGCCTTGTGCGCGCCATTGGAAGAAGATCGGAAGAGTATGGGTTGTTTCCTGAGTCGAGTGTCAGGCAAGGAATTTAAGCGTTTAAAACGAGTGGTAGATAACAAGCCTTTACCAATGAATTACGCTTTAGATGGCAAATCCGGACTTATATTTTCGAAGGATTATCGCAGAGAAAAGGTTGTCGCGGCCTATTCCCCTGTGGGCAAGCTTGGCCTCGGCATGGTGTTGAAGATTGATCAATCGGAGCTGTATAGTCCGGTAACAGGGCAGTTGAAGTACATTGCCGCTCTTCTACTGGCGTTGATAGCTCTCGGTGGCATGCTCTTATACTCGATGATGACACCTTTAGTGCGGCAGCTGCTTGCTGGCAAGCAGGCGTTACAGAAGGAAAATGAGAAAAACCTCGCACTTTTGCACAATGCCAGCGACGGCATTCACATTCTCGATACCGGGGGCAATATCATCGAGGTCAGCGACTCATTCTGCGACATGCTGGGCTACCGGCGTGAAGAGATGATCGGTATGAATGTTTCTCAATGGGATGCAAAGCTCTCTGCAGCCGAACTCAGTCAGTTTGTTGTGCAACAACTTGTACAAAAAACGCGTGCCGAGTTTCAAACCCTGTACCGCCGCAAGGATGGCAGCCTTTTCAGTGTGGAAGTCAGCTGTAGGGCGCTTGAACTGGGCGGCAAGCCTGCCTTGTTCAACTCATCGCGCGACATCACTGAACGAAAAAGGCTGGAGGAGGAAAAAGCAGAGGCTCTGAATCGTCTTGAAAAGATCGCCAGCCGTGTGCCTGGAATGGTTTTTCAGTATTTGTTGATGCCTGATGGCAGCTCCAGCTTCCCTTTCGTCAGTGAAGGGATACGTGAGATATACCGCGTCAGCCCGGAGGAAGTTTGCAAAGATGCGACAAAAGTATTCAATATTATTCACCCGGACGATCTTGAAGGTGTCGGCGAATCCATCCGGCAATCAGCACAGGATCTGACACTGTGGCATTACGAGTATCGCGTCAGGTTTGAAGAGGGCACGGTGCGCTGGCTACTTGGCAGCGCGATGCCACAACAGAAAGCGGATGGTTCTGTGCTCTGGCATGGTTTCATCACCGACATCACCGAGCGCAAAGAATATGAAAAGAGGATTCTGGATAATGAAAAAAATCTGCTCGATGTACTGAAATTAAGCCCGATCGCCGTGCGTATCGCGATCCATAATGGTCATGATGTGGTATTTTTTAACGCGGGTTACACTAATCTGATCAAGAGCACGAACCCCTTGGGTGACAATCCGCACAACTATTACGCACACCCCAAAGATTATCAGGACGTTTTGTCTAAACTTGGTCAAGGAAAAACTGTTATCAATCAGGTGGTTGAATTATCTATCCCGGGCGACACAACGGTATGGGCGCTGTGTTCTTACATGCCGATGCAATACAGGGGTGAGGATGCCGTATTGGGCTGGTTCTACGACATCACCGAGCGCAAACTGCTGGAAGAGCAAGTCCAGCAACTGGCATTCTATGACACGCTGACTAGGTTACCCAATCGCCGCCTGCTTGACGACCGCCTGAGTCAGGCAATGTTTGCCAACAAACGTAGTGGATATTATGGCGCATTGATGTTTCTTGATCTGGATAATTTCAAGCCGATCAATGATATTCACGGGCATAAGGTAGGTGATTTGCTGTTGACTGAGGCAGCGAACCGGCTGAAAAGATGTGTGCGCGAGGTGGATACCGTGGCGCGCTTCGGTGGTGATGAGTTCGTCGTGTTGCTCAGTGAGCTGAATGCAGATAAGGCCAAATCGAATTCACAAGCTGCCCTTGTGGCTGAAAAAATACGCGCCACATTATCCGAACCTTACCTGCTGACCATCAAGGCCGACATTCAAATTGAGCACCGTTGCACGGCAAGTATCGGTATCGTTTTATTCGTCAACCATAAAGTTAGCCAGGAAGATATCATCGAGATGGCGGACGCGGCGATGTACCAGGCAAAAGAATTGGGCCGAAATCAGATTCGGTTTTATGTGGAAGAAGCTTGAGCGGCAGCTATCCTATCTGGAAATTCATTTCTGATTAATGGGCACATGATATGCCACAAGCTGCCCTTCGTGAATGACCGCATCTCGACAGTACACATTCGAAATTTCCTAAAGCGGACGTTCGCGGAAGCTAATCTGAGCACTTTTTCAGAAAACCGCCAGCGTCCGGTTTGGCCGAGTAGCTGACGTTCAACACATCATCTTTGACCGACGGCTCTGTCTCGTTTCCGGATCGTCACGAGCATCCGGTTCCGGGCAGCGAAAATTTATGTTCCGCTCAAAAAATGGGATACCGGATAGCTGACCTTCGGGAATAGCAGGAATCGAGACAACAGTCGTTCGCGAGTGACTGCTATCAGCAAGCAATTCAGAAAGGTTAATTTTCAAAACGACGAATACAGCGGTATTTTTACGCGATTAGAACAAATCTATGCTGCCCGATGTCACCTCTTTCAAAACACCTTCGCTGACTAAAGTATCATCGTGAAAAACACGGTTGCGTCCTGCATCTTTTGCTGCGTAAAGTGAGCGTTCGTTGTCAAGAAAATATTAACAGTCTGAATTACTACTGAGGTAAGCTGAAAAAAATGGGCACCAATGTTTTGATAAGCTTGGAGCGGAAGTGTCAGATGAAGCAAAGAATTACGCACGCAATTTACAGTAAAGTATTGCGTGAGCAGGGGTTAAGCTGGTGACTGATGAAGGGTTGGGCTTGCAGGAGGCTGCCAAGCGATTGTCGCTGATGCCGTCTACGTTAGATAGCTGGTTGCGAGAAGCCCGAAATGGCAAGTTAGGCGAGATTGGCAAAACACAGCGTCCGCTGACCGAAATCGAGCTGGAGCTGGCCAGAACCAAACGCGAACCGGCCGAAGTAAAGATGGAACGCGATCTGTTAACAAAAGCGGCAGCGTACTTTGCGAAGGGAATGCGGTGAAGTACGCGATGATGAAAACGTTGCATGAGCACTGCAAATTGAAAACTCACGCCGAGGCCATCGGAGCGATCACGAAATACATCGAAATATTTTACCGGCCTCAACACCCATGCGATGATCATTTATTTAAAAATCACACACCAAAAATGCCAAGGCCTGACACTAGATTTTTAACGGTGATCGTCAACTGCTGGCAAGGCGGTAGCAGTTCTTGCCACTGTGTTTTGCCAAATACATGGCAGCGTCGGCCATCTTGACTAACTGCTCTGGCGTTGTTCCATGTTCCGGATAAAGAGCGATACCAATGCTGACGCTTATTGAGCGGTCTTTTCCATTTAGCATAAAGGGACGAGCAAGAGATTCGACTATTTTTTCAGCTACACGATCTATGCTGATCGGCGTTCGCACATTGCAAATAATCACGGTAAATTCATCACCGCCCATGCGTGCCACTGTATCCGAATCTCGCACACAGGATACAAGTCGCTTGGCTACCTCGCGCAGTAGCGCATCTCCGACATCATGTCCGAGTGTGTCATTGATAAGCTTGAACCCGTCAAGGTCAAGAAATAAGACTGCAAATAGTTCCTTTTCTCGATGCGCCCTTGCTATTGCCTGATTGAGACGGTCATAGAACAAAATGCGGTTAGGGAGTTCTGTAAGACTGTCATGATGAGCGAGGCGGGTAATTTGTTCATTTGTTTGCTTAAGGCGCGTCAACAAATTCCAGAGAAAGTGTGCTTGAAAACCCCCGATGGTGTTCTTGCTACCCAACTGTGACTCGGAATAAGCGGTTACACTGTCATCGCCTGTGAGGTTGAACACGATACAAGGACGACTTTCTTCGATTGCATCGGCAAGATTGCTGTAATCCCGGATGCCGTGTTTCTTAGCAATCACCAGAGCTGGAGCTTGCGGGTCAGGATCAACAATGCCAACAATTTCAATCTGCTTATCTTCGATGAAAAGTTCGAGCATTGCTGTTCCGCCACGTCCTGCACCTATAACCAGTATTCTTTTTATGTCTTGAGATTGCACTGCCATTTGTAGCTCCTATCAGCAATTCGACCATCTGCTTTCTGATAGCCTATTGAATATCTCAACTATCCGCAAATGGCACGTTGCCGCTATACGATATTGCCAATATCATGCCACAAAGCGGCCATTCAGAGTCAATTGAGTTCGGGGCAACGCGACCGACTGCTATGGCCGAAAACCGGACAATAACAGCGCCCCGCTGACGTTCTGTTCGAAACGTGCCGTTCCCAAGACTGTGCCAAAAAACAGAATTCGATGTCGCGCAGACTCTCACAACAAGCACGCTGAGCGAAAGCCAGAATACGGAAGTGTTTGGCACAGGTCAGCATCCTGACACGATAATCTCCATCATGACAGGCACCGATACGACAAAAGGTATTCCATCCATGGAAGAAGGTCCAGAATTTGTTCTAACAATGGCTTGCTAACGTACATTGCACTCTCCAACAATAGCAAAGCTGCCGGACTCACAAAAGTTTGATCAACATTCAAGTCCGAGACACTATAAAAATCTCTGCATACGGCATCATATAAGGGTTACAGAGTCATGGGATCATTTTTAAGCGTGTTCTAGTGAATCCAAGGAGTAACAAAAACAACGTGTTTTCAGCTGAAAGTCATGCAAAAATCAAAGTATATTTCAGCAATGAATTGTGACAAATGATTTCAAAAAAACATTCATAGAGTCCACATTGCAAATTACACACAAATATGAGCATAACTTTGACCCAACATGAACTTATTCAGTTGACAGGATATTTGCAGCCAGGCAAACAAAATGAATGGCTACGGCTGCAAGGATTCACTTTTCGGATAGCTGCAGATGGTCGGCCGCGCGTAGACAGAAGCCACTACCTTAAGCAGATGGGGGGCATCACACCGGAATCATCGCACGCAAAAACTCAACCCAATTTTAGTTCTTTGGAAAAAGCTTCAAGTAGGTAACATCAACACTATGGGAAAACCAAGAAAATTTAGAAAAGATTTACCTCAGCGTGTTTATTTCAAACATGGTGCATATTATTTCGTCAACACAGCAAACAAATGGGTGCCGCTTGGGAGAGAGTATGGCCTTGCGATGCAAAAGTGGGCTGCAATGCTTCAACCCGTAATTGGTAAACAACGATTGTCTTCAGTAATGGATACCTACATCAAGGAGGAACTTCCTTCTCGTAAACCACTAACTCAGTCGGACTACCTTACCAGCATAGCCCTCTTGCGTCCCGTTTTTGGCGAGATGTTCCCAGAAGACGTTGAGCCCAAAGACATATACGCATTTATGCGAATGCGTAACGCTCCTGTGCGCTCAAACCGTGATGTGGCCGTCTTGAGCAACGTGATGAATCAGGCAATAAAAATAGGCTTGATTAACACGAACCCATGCAAGCAGGTTCGCAGAAACGTAGAAAACCCACGTACCAGAGAGGTGCTAGACAGCGAGATAGTAGCTTTTTTACCGCACTGTCCTCCTTGGCTGCAGGCCTATGCACGACTTAAGTTATTGACTGGTCTGCGTCAGGGGGACATGCTCAACATCCGTCTTGATCAATTACGTGATGATGGTCTCTTCGTCCAAACGGGCAAGCGAGGCAAGAAACTATTATTTAGCTGGACTGACACTCTGCACATTGCGATAGACACCATCAAAGCACTGCGTCATCGTGTTACGAGTCTATACCTAATAAACTCAGAGCGCGATGGAACAAAACTCAGCGCAAGCGGCTTCAAAAGTGCGTGGGCACGTGCAATGGCAAAAGCGATAGCAACTGGCAGTCTGACCGAAACCTTTGCAGAAAACGACCTGCGTTCAAAAGTAGCCACAGAAGCCAGAGACCTCGGACAGAACGCTACTGCAATGCTAGGCCACTCCAGTGATGCTGTTACAAAGAGGCACTACGAGCGTGGCACTCGCAAGGTTGAGCCACTTCAAAAAAAGTATTAGACAAACGATATTTTATTAGACAGCAGAGAAAAATAAAACAAAAGAAAAAAGCCCTTAACTCACTGAATTAAGGGCTTTTATTTGGGGTGGCTGATGGGGCTCGAACCCACGACAACAGGAATCACAATCCAAAATTCTACGGTATTAAAAATCCTTTATATATAATGCTTGCAGCGATTTATTTAATGAATTAAACTTCTCCACATCACAATCCCATCACAACTAGGAAAATATGGCGGTCGTCCGTAGTTATACAGATAAAAAAGGCGCAGTGTCTTTTCAAGCAATAGTTAGGAAGAAAGGACATAAGCCTCTGTCTAAAATGTTTTCAAAAGAAGCCGATGCTTGGAAGTGGGCGCGTGGTGTTGAAGTCGATATTGAGCGTCATGTCTTTATCGATACCAAAGAAGCTTCGGTAACAACCCTATCTGACGCCCTGGATCGCTATGAGGAAGTGGCAAAAAAGAATAAAGGCTATGCCATGGAGAAAATCCGCATCGGGGTGTGGAAGCGCGGCAAGCTGGCTAATCGCGCTATTTCAACATTACGATCAAAAGATTTTGATGAGTACCGGGATCTGCGTCGCGCCGATGGCATTAGCGATGCAACGATCAGAAACGATCTGGCCGTCATCGCTGCCGTGTTCAAACACTTCGATTACGGCATATCTAATCCAACAGCTAAAACCGTCAAGACGCTGGCTGTAGCTGAAAAACGCAGTCGTCGTCTGTCTGCACTGGAACAAAAATATCTGATGGCGCAATTAGACAATACTCAATGCTCTGATCCGAAACGGGCCAACAAGTGGATTCCTTTGGTCACGCGGTTTGCCATCGAGACTGCAGCCCGTATCTCAGAGATTATCGGCAAGGATAAGACGGCTGATACGGTTGCCGTGCTGGGGCTGATATGGGCGAACGTGAATCTTGATAAAGCCGTGGCAAAGTTCATTGATACCAAGAATGGCGAAAGTCGTTTTGTCCCGCTCTCCCCTGCTGCTATGGAATGCTTGCAACAAGCGCGTGAATTGAATCCGGTAATGCGTGGTCCGGTATTCCCAACGACCAACTCAGCTACCCAACAGGCATGGCAACGTGCGAAAAAGCGCGCGCAGGATCAGTACAAGGCGGATGGTGGTATGGATGATGATTTTCTGGTGGATTTCCGGTTTCATGACAACAGGCATGAAGCAGCCAGCCGGTGGGCTCGGAATTTTGATATTAAAAAATTGAAGATGGTGACTGGTCACAAAGACATTCGGTCATTGATGCGATACGTGAATCCTGATGAGGATGATGTCGCGATGATCGCAGCGGAAATGGCTGAAGTGCAGAAGGTCAAAGCCGTTGGGTGATTATGAATAATGATTTGACAGCAATTCGTTTATAGACGAATATAACCCATGTACGAGATACGCCATTATTTAACCGCTGACGACAAAGATGTTTTTCTTGATTGGCACCGTAAACAACGTGACGCAAAAGCAAAGATTGCAATTGATCGGCGCGTTAATCGTGTTGAACTAGGCAACTTTGGCGACCATGATTTTTGTCGTGATGGTGTCTGGGAACTACGCATTGATGTTGGTGCGGGCTATCGAGTGTATTACGCCATAGCAGGCAAAAAAATTGTGCTGTTACTGTGTGGTGGAGATAAACGGACACAGACGACGGATATTAATCGGGCTTGTGAATATTGGCAGGACTGGCAAAGGAGACCGGAATGAAAGACAGAAATCATGATGAAGCAATGGCCGAAATATACAGGGAAGACCCTGCATACGCATTTGAATTGCTAAACAGCATCTTTGAGGATGGTGATCAAAGCGAACTTTTGATTGCCTTACGACAAATGACAAAAGCCTTTGGCGGAGTGCAGGCTGTGGCAGAACAAGCACACCTTAACCAAACCCAGCTTTATCGTACATTATCGCCAACCGGCAACCCCGCCTTGAGCAGCTTCTCAGCCATTCTTAAAGCGATGGGTATGCAACTCTCAGTGCAGCCGATACATTCCCCTGAGCACGATTTGGCCGGCGTTTAAGTCATCTGACACGACGAAGAACTGCTTGCATGCGTATTACGTTGAATTCCGCCACTCAAAACGATTTCAAAACCGCCACTTGTTCTAGTTAAAACCCACCATAAATTTTATCGATATCTTCAAGCTTCAATCCCTGATCCAAAGAAATTTTATAGCGCGGTGCTAAAAAATTGGCTGCCCGACAGCGGAACTTCGTCAAGTTCCGTTCACGAGACTAACCGGATATTGAAAGTAGCTTATCTGAACGACTGCTATGCGACAGAAAGCGGAAGCTCAAAGTAGAGAGAGCTAAGGGGCGCGCCCGAAGGCAGCCTCTGTTTCGACTTTCTTCAGTCCTTCCATCACTTGAAATCCATCCATGCCCGGCATCTGCAAATCAAGCAGGATCAGGTCTAGCGATTTTTTTGGTGAAGTGCGCAAACTTCACAGAGATCATTGGTCGACGCAATAGCGGAATAGCCGACTCCACGCAGCATTTGCTCCAGCAGCTGCACATTGGCTTGCTGATCATCCACGATAAGTATGCCGGCATCAAACACATCCTGTTCGCTGATCATCACATTTATCTGGCATCATCCGCGTTGAGCAGTTCTTTTGCAGAAAGGTTTAGCGCATCGCCCAGCGCGTACATGAATTTATTGATTTTGATTGGTTTGGTGAGATAGCGGAAGAATCCAGCCTCTATCCCTTTCTCGACATCGCGCGGCATTGCATTGGCACTGATGGCAATGACGGGAATGTGCTTCGTTTTTTGATCTTCACGCAGCAGCTTCAGCGCCTGGAAACCATTCATGCCGGGCAGATTGATGTCCATCAGGATTACATCCGGGAGATGGGCGCGCGCAAGCGCTATGCCTTGATTGCCATCGCGCGCGCTGAGCATCGTGATATGCGGGTGACCCTCAATGATTTGTTCGACCAGCATCAGGTTGGCCGGATTGTCTTCCACATAGAGCATTGTGTACTGCGCCGGGTTGCTGTGGGTAATTCCTTGAGCGGGCAGCGCGAGATCTACGTGCTGTATATCTTCAACAGCAAGTTGTGGCATAACGTCCTGAGCCAGTTCAATCCAGAATTCGCTGCCCACGTCGACTGTGCTTTTTACGCCGATTTTTCCTCCCATCAGTTCGACCAGTTGCCGGGTTACCACCAGGCCGATACCTGTACCTTCTTCGGCG
Organism: Gallionella sp. UBA4121; assembly: GCA_002381565.1. Lineage (GTDB taxonomy): Bacteria > Pseudomonadota > Gammaproteobacteria > Burkholderiales > Gallionellaceae > Gallionella. The sequence continues at coordinate 16,113 of DFWZ01000045.1, read as the reverse complement.
CCAGTCTCCTGACCGAGACGATTGAACGGCTGAAATAGTTGTGCCAGCTTTTCTGATGACAATCCCTTGCCGCTGTCCTTGACGCTGATGCGTATGCGTTCAGGGCTGCTCAGGGTACATGCGACCTCGACCGTGCCATGCTCGCGGTTGTATTTGATTGCATTGGATAACAGGTTGATCATAACCTGCTTTACCCGTGTCCGGTCGGCGTTGGCAAACCAGCTGGCGTCGAAGGGGAGAAAATTTATGTGGATGTCGCGCTTGCGCGCCTGCGGTTCGATCATGGCCTGGCATTCGAGCATGACATCAATCAGCGACACCGATTCGCGTGACAGCAATAGCTTGCCGGACTCGATCACTGCGAGGTCGAGAATTTGGTTAATCAGCTCCAGCAGATACCACCCTGCCTTAATGATCTGGTTTAATTTGACCCCCTGTGCATCCGTTGGCGGCGGTGAACCACCCTCCAGCAACTGTGCAAAACCCAGGATGGCATTGAGCGGGGTGCGCAACTCATGGCTCATGCTGGACAAGAAATCAGATTTCGCTAGGTTGGCTTTTTCCGCCACAGACTTGGCGTTTTCCAGCTCCCTGTCCATGAGTTTGCGTTCGGTCACATCGCGAGCAGCCGCGAACACGCCCTGCAGCCTCCTGTCCCGGTCATAGAAGGTGGCTGCATTGTAGGACACCACTGTTTCTTTACCGTCCATGGCGCGCACGGTGAGCTCGTAGTTGGTGACCTTTTTTTCGTTCAATACCTGCTTTATTGCTGCTTCTGCACGCCCCGGATCGGTAAAGTAGTTCTTGAACGGCGCGCCGATCAACTCGTCGCGTGTACGCCCGGTGAGCGCCTCCATCTGCTTGTTGACGTCGGAAATGATGCCGATCGGATCGGTCGTCATCAGCGCGTCTATGTTGGATTCAATCAGCGAACGCGTATAGAACTGCTGGTCGCGCAAACGCTGATCGAGCTTCTTCTGCTCTTCTTCAATCTGCTTGCGTGCGGTATTGTCGGTGCCGATCAACAGATAGCCGATGATGGCATTTTGCTCGTCCCGCAGCGCGGTGACCGAGACGACTGCCGGGAAGCGACTGCCGTCCTTACGGATATAAGTCAGCTCGTAAATATCTTCGATACCGCGTGAAGCCTTGAACACCAGAGCCTCAAACCCCGGCGCAATCTGGGTTTCGAGTTCTGCGCTCAGCGCTCTTGCGCGCGCGACAACTTCCTCCGGATCGGAAATATCCGCCGGGGTGATCTTGTTCATCACATCGCTTGCCGCATAGCCCAGCATGCGTTCTGCGCCGACGTTGAAAATCTGAATCACGCCCTTCGCATCGGTGGCGATACTGGAAAAATTGGCGCTGTCGAAAATCGCTTTTTGCAACGCGCCCGCTTTCAGCAGCGCTTCTTCCGCCTGCTTGCGGGCGGTATTGTCGGTGCCGATCAGCAGGTAGCCGATGATGGCGTTGTCATCGTCGCGCAGCGCGGTGACCGAGACGACCGCCGGGAAGCGACTGCCGTCCTTGCGGATATAGGTCAGCTCGTAAATATCCTCGATACCGCGTGAAGCCTTGAACACCAGTGCATCGAAGCCCGGCGCAATCTGGGTTTCAAGTTCTGCGCTCAGTGCCCGCGCGCGCGCGACAACTTCCTCCGGATCGGAAATATCCGCCGGAGTGATCTTGTTCATCACGTCGCTGGCGGTGTAGCCCAGCATGCGTTCTGCGCCAACGTTGAAAATCTGAATCACGCCCTTCGCGTCAGTGGCGATACTCGAAAAATTGGCGCTGTCGAAAATTGCTTTCTGCAATGCACCCGCTTTAACCAGTGCCTCTTCCGCCTGTTTGCGTGCAGTGTTGTCAGTGCCGATCAACAGGTAACCGATGATGGCATTGTCATCATTACGAAGGGCGGTGACGGAGACGACCGCAGGAAAACGGCTACCGTCCTTGCGGATATAAGTCAGCTCGTAAATATCTTCAATACCACGTGAGGCCTTGAACACCAGCGCCTCGAAGCCCGGCGCAATCTGGGTTTCGAGTTCTGTGCTCAGCGCTCTTGCGCGCGCAACGACTTCCTCCGGATCGGAAATATCCGCCGGAGTGATCTTGTTCATCACGTCGCTGGCGTTGTAGCCCAGCATGCGTTCTGCGCCGACGTTGAAAATCTGAATCACGCCCTTCGCATCGGTGGCGATACTGGAAAAATTGGCGCTGTCGAAAATCGCTTTCTGCAACGCACCCGCTTTCAGCAGCGCTTCTTCCGCCTGCTTGCGGGCGGTATTGTCGGTGCCGATCAGCAGGTAGCCGATGATGGCGTTGTCATCGTCGCGCAGCGCGGTGACCGAGACGACCGCCGGGAAGCGACTGCCGTCCTTGCGGATATAAGTCAGCTCATATATATCCTCGATACCGCGCGAGGCCTTGAACACCAGCGCCTCAAAGCCCGGCGCAATCTGGGTTTCAAGTTCTGCGCTCAGTGCCCGCGCGCGCGCGACGACTTCCTCAGGATCGGAAATATCCGCCGGGGTGATCTTGTTCATCACATCGCTTGCCGCATAGCCCAGCATGCGCTCGGCGCCGACGTTGAAAATTTGAATCACGCCCTTCGCGTCGGTGGCGATACTCGAAAAGTGGGCGCTATTGAAAATCGCGCTCTGCAAGGCCCCAGTTTTAAGCAGCGCCTCCTGACGTTGGATCTCGATGAAGCCTTCTGGCGTATCGGCTGCGGGGCTGACAAGGGTGGAATCGCGGGGAGTTTTTGACATGACTTACCTAGTGTTAACGCGTGAATAAGTCTGGCGGATTGAGCTGCTAAATTTGCGAGTGTAGCATCTCTCACATACTTATATGCTCATTTTAGTATTGTCCAATGGGGTTTTGGGGTTTGAGTCTGAGCGGGGGTGCGTGAATCCAACGGGATTTGAGTCTGAACAAGTGGCCGTGATCGATCATTATGCGAGGCATGGTGATCATTATGAACGACGAACAACAGCATACCCTGGCTGCGTTGCAGGTCTTTTTAGCGGAACCGTGGCGATGAATTTCACGGTATGCGCACCATGAATAGCAGCGTGAGAGAATGATACACCCTCATGCAGTGTGTGACTTTCCTGCGAATGTAGTGTCCGGCAAGACTAACTCGACTTTTCAAGCATCACACTCAACCAGAATGTACTGCTCTGTCCCGGGGTGTTTTCCACGCCCACCTCACCATCCGGCATCAATTCGGCCAGTTGCCGGCAGATGGCAAGTCCAAGCCCCCGTCCCTTCATGCTGGCGGGTGGAGGCGATATACCGGCACTTCGCGCATTTTTTGCTGACTTGCCGGACAGCTGCCCCTCGCGACATGCGGCTTGCGAGACACAACCGACCTTCAAGGTTGAACATCTGAGCGACTGCTTCACACTATATAACTGCCATTCGATTTGAAGGTAATTGGCAGGGTTGTATGACTCTTGCTAACCCAGGCACGCTGCACGATAACTGCCAACCGAGCTGTACTTTGCTGCAATTGATCGAGAGGTGAGGCACTAAGAGGAGCAAGAAAGCTATACCCATAAAGTACGTTTCAATATAGCTCGTATTGAAGTCCCAATGGAGCATCGACGATTCGTTCCTGATCAATATCGTTACTGGGTAAGAAAACTCAACTCAATATTAGCGTTCACATGGATGGACAAGAATCGTTTGCAACGCTATCATAATTTCCTTATTATTATTGTGGGATAAATTACCACTTCGCTTCAGATAAACGCCACAGGTCAGCCGGTTTTTGACAGAATCAATCAATATCAGAGACAGGATACAAGCTAATGAAGGCAGTGCCGAATTCTGTAAGCGAAACCGAACGTCTTGCCGCTTTGCTGCGTTATGACATTCTCGATACACCTGACGAAATAGAATTCGATGACTTTACTCGGCTTGCCTCACAAATCTGCGGCATGCCCATCGCGCTGATTTCCTTGATCGATGCCAACCGGCAGTGGGTCAAGAGTCACCTTGGACTTGAAGTCGAAGAAGTGCCGCGCAACATCTCTTTTTGCGACCATACCATACGTGGGAATGTTCTTCTTGAGGTGCCGGATGCACTCGAAGACGCGCGCTTTCGTGACAATCCGTTCGTAACAGCTTCACCCAACATTCGTTTTTATGCCGGCGTGCCGTTGTTGACGCTCGATGGATATGCCATTGGCACATTATGCGTGATGGATCGTACGCCACATCTTCTGACAACTGAACAGCGCGATGCGCTCAGCATGCTCGGACGACAAGTGATGCGGCAACTGGAATATCGCTTGGCTTTCAGACAAGAACGCCAGTTCAGGATGGAACTGGCTGAGAAAAACGCTTTCCACCATGCGCTGCTGAACGGCGTGAATGCCGCCATTATTTCCACTACACCGTATGGAATCATCACCAGCTTCAGCCGGTGCGCTGAAAAATTGCTCGGTTACCGTGCCGATGAAGTGATAGGCAACGTAACGCCCGCCATTTTTCATGATGCAGACGAAGTCAAGGTGCGCGCCGCAGAGATGAGCAACGAATTTGACCAGGATATAACCCCTGGTTTCGAGTTGTTCGTGGCGCTGGCACGTCAGGACATAACGGATACGCGGGAGTGGACCTATCTCTCCAAAAGTGGCGCACGCATACCCGTGCTGCTCTCGGTTTCCGCCATGACAGACGAGCAGGGTGTTATTACCGGGTACCTGGGTGTGGCACACGATATCACAGCATCCAGGCAGGCTGAGGAACAGTTGCGCGACAGCAATGCGCGCCTTCAGGCAATACTTGATACCGTGGTGGATGGCATCATCTCCATCGACAAGCTGGGCATCGTCGAGACCATCAACCCGGCTGCAGAGCGCATCTTCGGTTATTCCGCTGTTGACGTGATCGGACAAAATATCAAGATGCTGATGCCCAATCCTTATCACAGCCAGCACGACGGCTATATTGATCGTTACCTTGCCACGGGGGAGGCGCGCATCATCGGTGCCAACCTAGAAGTTACGGGGCGGCGCCGTGACGGCAGCACATTTCCGATGGAAATCGCGGTGAACAAAGTCCAACAGGGCGATGAGCAACGCTTCATTGGCATCGTGCGCGACATCACGACTCGCAAGGCTGCCGAGGCGGCATTGCAGGAAAGCATGCGACTGAGTGAATCGGTGATCGAAAACATCCCGACCATGATCTTCATGAAGCGTGCCGATGACCTGCGTTTTACCTTTTTGAACAAGTCAGGCGAGGAACTGTTGGGTTACCCGCGAGAAGAGATCATAGGCAAGAGTGACTATGATCTCTTCACGAATGAACAAGCGGGCTTTTTCACTGCCAAGGACCGAGCTGTGCTGTCAATAGGGTTTGAGGATATTCCGGAAGAGTCGATCGATACCAAAAATCTGGGAACACGCATCCTGCACACCAAAAAGATCGTACTCCACGATGATAAGGGAAAGCCATCGTACCTGCTTGGCATTGCCCACGACATCACTGATCGCATGCATGCCGAAGCGCAGATGGCTAGGAGCATCAAAGAGCTGGCCGATTTCAAGTCCGCGCTCGATGAACACGCCATCGTCGCCACGACAGATGCTCATGGGGCCATCACCTATGTCAATGATAAGTTCTGCGCAATCTCGAAGTTTTCGCGTGAAGAGTTGATCGGCCAGAACCACCGCATTATCAATTCCAAACATCACCCGCATGAATTTTTCAACGAGCTGTGGCGAACCATCCGGAGCGGATGCGTCTGGAAAGGCGAGATACAAAACCGCGCGAAGGACGGCAGTATCTACTGGGTGAACACCACCATTGTTCCGTTCCTCGATAAACACAGCAAGCCTGTCCAGTACATTACGATCCGTGCGGATATCACTGCGCGCAAGCGGGCGGAAATTGAGTTGCTTGAGAAAGAGCATGTGCTTTCGGAGTCGCAACGTATTGGGCATATTGGAAGCTGGATTAGTAAACCGACAGGGCAGTCATCCATATCTGATGAAACATATCGGATTTATGGGGTCTCGCCGGATACTTTTGTTCCGAGTCGCGAGTCATTTCTCAACCTGATACATCCTGATGACCGATCGTCGATGCAGAGCTGGATGGCGGCATGTATGGCCGGAGAAAAGCCCGGTGAACTCGTGTTTCGCATTCTTTGGCCCGACGGATCGGTTCGTTATATCAGCGGCCATGGTGAACTGAATTATGATGCCGAGAACGGGATGCCTTATTTGGCCGGCACTGTACAGGACATCACCAGACGCAAACAGGCTGAAGCTGCGCTCATCTTCGCCCGTGACGCTGCCAATCGCGCAAACCTTGCCAAGGATTCGTTCTTAGCCACCATGAGCCACGAGATCCGCACGCCTTTGGGTGGCCTGATGGGTATGCTGGAGCTGCTGGGCTTCACGCCGCTTAACAATGATCAGCGCGAAACAGTACAAGCGGCGATGGACTCCGGTCAAAGCCTGTTGCGCATCGTTAATGATATCCTTGATTGGTCTAAGATCGAGGCCGGCAAATTGGAGCTTGCTCCGCAGTCCGTTTCGATTGCCCAGCTCGTGGCCGGCGTGGTGAACACCTATGCGCGTGTGGCCAGTGCCAACAGCCTGATACTTGAGCAGCACATCGATCCGCGTTTAAGCTCAGCGCACATCGTCGATCCGTTGCGACTCTCCCAGGTACTCAACAACTTCGTCAGTAACGCGCTCAAATTCACCCCGAAGGGACGGATCGAGGTGGGAGCCGAGTTGACAGGCAAACAAAATAGCTTCGAGCAGGTGCGTTTCTCCGTAGTGGACACGGGTATTGGAATTGCAAAAGACGTTCAGGAACGCTTGTTTGTGAACTACAGCCAGGGAAGTGCCGACACGGCCCGCATGTACGGCGGCACCGGGTTGGGGCTGTCGATCTGCCGCAGTCTGGCAGACTTGATGGATGGACAACTCGATCTGGAAAGTGTGCCGGGAGAGGGCTCGGCTTTCAGTATCACGCTCACCCTGCCCGTATCGTCAATGGAGGCAGAACCGTTGCCTGTCGCCTCCGAGATGATGGATATCACCCACATGCAGTCGGCTGTTTTCAACGGCGCAAAACCCGATGCACCTCTTGTTCTCGTGGTGGACGATCATCCTATCAATCGCCGCCTCATGGCGATCCAGTTAGGCTTGTTGGGTTTGCGTGCCGAAACGGCAGAAAACGGCGAAACAGCGTTTGAGATGTGGCGGAATGGCCAGTTTGCACTGGTCATCACCGACTGTCATATGCCGCAGATGGATGGCTATGAGCTGACTCAGGCCATACGTAGGGGGGAGGCAGAGGGCATGCGGCCCCGCACGTCTGTCATCGCCTGGACGGCCAACGCGTTAGCCGGAGAAGAGTCTCGCTGTCACGCCGCCGGCATGGATGAACTGCTGGTCAAACCGGCCGATCTGGCCAGGCTGAAGGCAACCTTGTCGAAGTGCCTGACTCTCCCATGCGCGGCAAGAATGATATCTGTCAAGCATGAGGAATCGGGCCACGCGGCGGTTGTGCCTGTCGATTTTGAGGTGCTGAGTGAACTTTCAGATGACGCTGCCGAGAAAGCGGAGATCCTGCAGGACTTCATGGAACAAACCCACTCTGATCTGGATGATCTGGCGGAAGCGCTGAAAAAGCTGGATATTCCAGCATCTGTGCGCATCGCTCATCGCATGAAGGGCGCGAGCCGGATGGTGGGTGCGAGTGAGTTGGCCGCTGCCTGCATGGTGATGGAAGACTCGGCCAGACAGGGCAGGCTTGAGAGCATGGATGCGGTGACAACGGCGCTGGAACGGATTTCACTGTATCTTGCCAACACGACAGACATGAATAAGGATAAAAAATGAATCCAGCTGACGGATTGATAGTGCTGGTCGTCGAAGATCATGACTTTCAGCGCCGGACGTTGGCGCGCATGCTGCGCTCACTGGGTGCGCAGGAAGTTTTAGAGGCCTGCGACGGGCAGCAGGCGCTGGCATTGGTTGGTGGAGCAACTGTCATAGACCTCGTGGTGTGTGACTTGGATATGCCTGAAATGGATGGAATGGAGTTCATCCGTCATCTGGGGCAGACGGGGCTGGCGGTATCGGTAATCATCAGCAGCGCACAGGACCGAGCCTTGCTTGACTCGGTAGAAAATATGGCGCGAGCCTACGATGTCCGTCTACTCGGTACGCTTGAAAAGCCGGTGACGCTCTCCGGCCTCAAAGACATGATTGCACGGCACGAACCGCCCAGGCCGAAAGTTGTGCGCGCGGCTGTCAGCGCGCCTGCTTTTAGTCTTGAACAGATACTGCGTGGCCTGCAACAAAAGCAGTTTGAATCCTTCTTTCAACCTAAGCTGGAACTGGCCACGGGCCGAATCGTCGGCGCGGAAGCACTGGCTCGCTGGCGTCACCCCGAGCAGGGCATGGTTGTCCCCTATGCGTTCATTGCACTGCTCGAACAGAGTAAAAAAATCGACGAGCTGACGTTCGCTATGCTGGGCGCGGCGGCAGATGCCAGTCGGACATGGCGTGAGCGCGGTTTTGAACTGACTGTGTCCGTGAACCTGTCGCTGGTCTCGCTGAATGACACGCTGCTGGCAAACCGGATCACGCAGACTGTGCGAGCGGCCGGAGTTGATCCTCGGAATATGGTGCTCGAAATCACCGAGACGGCAGCCATGACGGAGGTCGCACATGCGTTGGAGAATCTGGCCCGCTTGCGGATGCGTGGCTTCGGGCTGTCTATTGACGATTATGGAACCGGTTATGCGAGCATGCAACAACTGGCGCGAATTCCTTTTACCGAACTCAAAATTGATCAGGGTTTCGTTACGGGTTGCACGGCTAACAAGGCTACCCGCGCCATCGTCGAGTCGAGCGTGGCAATGGCGCGCAGCATGGGCATCAAGAGCGTAGCCGAAGGCGTCGAAACGCAGACCGACTGGAATGCGATGAAAGCGGCGGGTTGCGACGTGGCGCAGGGATATTTCATCGCCAGACCGATGGATGCTGCCTCGTTCCTGGAATTTTGCGCGACGCACAAACCGGGTTGAGTCCCAGCTAAATCGTCCTATTAAAATGTCAACTGAACGGTGGCTCCATTGAATGTCATATCTCAGTGGGCTGACAGGCAGCTATACTCACCAAAGCGAATTGTCAGTGGGCGATAAAGTTTGCATTGTCCATCAGGAACGTGAAGCTGCTATTCAGGCAATACACAAAATTGTGACCACCCTCGACTTAAAGTCGGTGTTGTTATCCGCGCGATTAAAGAATACGTATTTGTTGTCGTTACATGAGTTAGGTTATGCTTTTTTACGGATATTTTATTTGAATCACCAACTTTACCTTACGGATATAGATAATGCGAAATAACCAGCCTGTCAGCGGACGTGAATACCCTTTTCCTCAAGGTAAAACCGTTATTTCCTATACCAATCTCAAGGGGCAGATCACTCGTGCCAATGATGCCTTCATTGACCTGTCAGGTTTTACCAAAGCAGAACTGATGGATCAGCCGCATAACCTGGTGCGGCATCCGGACATGCCATCAGAGGCCTTTCGCGACATGTGGGATACCTTGAAAAAAGGGCGGCAATCCGGCATCCAATTTTTTGAGCGGAGCCTAAATTTTCGCTACTCCAAAGTGGATGTCCGTCGTCACGGACGGCTATCGAGGCTCAACGGACGTTCGCGAGAGGCTGCATTCCGGTAGGAAAATCAGCTAATAGAATTTCTCTAAAGTATTGCGACTGATATCCGTTACTTACTCAAAAATAGTCTCCGATTCGAATTATTCATGCCGCATGGCCTGTTAAAATTACTCAATCGGCACAGGCTTTCCAAACAGAGAATCTTGATAATGAGTGCAGCCATTGTTCAGTATGAATTGCTGATAAACCTCTGTCTCCACTCCTTCGACAATGACGTCTATATGAATCAAACCTTGCAGGAAGATTGCTGGGTAAAATGAACCCCGAAACGTCAGTTGTTAAAACACCCTGATTGATCTTTGTCTGCTGAAACCATTGCGTTCAGCTATTTTGCAAGAAGCTCTATAGAACGGATTTAGTACCTAGCACATAGGTATTCTTACCTTTTTCCTTTGCACAGTACATGGCCTTGTCAGCAGTGTTAATAAGTACGTTGATGTCTGTGGCATGTTCTGGATAAATTGCAATTCCAATGCTTGCCCCTACATGGCAAGTGTTATGGTTGTGCACAATGGTCTTATTTATTGCTTGGATGATCTTGTCGGCGACAATGGACGCGTCATCGTTATGGTTGAGGTTATTGAGAATAACCGTGAACTCATCTCCACCTATGCGCGCCGAAATATCAGATTCGCGTATACAGTTTTTTAGACGTTGTGCCGCTTCCATCAGCACTTGATCACCCATGTTGTGACCCAGCGCATCGTTGACCGCTTTGAAACCATCAAGATCAATAAATAGTAGTGCTACGCAAGAGTTGGTACGTTGCGCCTGAGCTAATGAACGTGAGAGAGTTCCGAAAAAGTTAGTGCGATTAGGAAGTCCGGTCAATTGGTCATACATGGCCAATTGTGTTAACTTATTTTCGGCCACTTTACGAGCAGTGATGTCTCGTACTAGGCCGACGAAATGCTTGCTTCCGCTCAGTTCCATTTCATTGACGTTAAGTTCAATTTGAAATTCAGAACCATCCTTATGCTTACCTACAACCTCGCGGTATTGTCCAATCACCTTTTTCTCGCCAGTTCGCTTGTAGTTAGCGAGGTAGGAATCGTGCTCGCTTTTGTAAGGCTCAGACATCAGCATGGTGACGGGCTGATCAATCAGCTCATTTTTGGTATAACCAAACAGCACCGCGGTGGCGGGATTGACATCTTCGATGATGCCAGTTTGCGTAATGGAAATAATACTTTCACCGATATTGTGTAGGACGGCTTGCATGCGGACCTGATTTTCCAGCAACTGGTTTTTAACTGCTTGCAAGCGTGTGATGATTTTCCAGAAAAAATGCGCTTCCTGACCGCCGAGTACGCTGCCAACACCAACATAACCGGCTGCCACGTCGGCAAGATGCTCATCGTGGGTCATGTTGAACACGATGCAATGTCCGGAAAGTTTCAGTGCATCCTCGATATCGGCATACACCATGATACCCAAAAAACGAGCAAGTTTAATGCCAGGGGCATCGAGATTGGTGTCAATTATACCCAACACACTGATATCAACTTCCTGAGATAGTATCTCTAGAAGTGCACTTCCACCGGGACCAGCACCGATAATTAGAACAGGCTGTTTAAAGTTTTCACTCATGTTGAATTTTCACTAGTGTCCGGTTAATTTGCAACATTGATGGACTGTTGATGGCACATTGTACTCGATCAGAATCTCGAATTGCCTGCTCCGAAGCGATCGCTCAAAGTTAATTGAGCATAGAAGGGCGTGACCGTCAGCATTGGCCGATTATGTAGACCACTCGATTATGTGGACTGTTCGGTGTGACATAGCATGGGAGCCTTGCGTAATCTGGGTTTTCGGCGATTGATGTAACGACATGCTCGACATAATTTCAATGATCGTCTGAAGTGGTGGCCCCACTTCAGGAGGTCATTATGAAACCCATCTCATCGCACCTGGCTACGCCGAAGGCTCGGTCATCTGCATCATTTTCGGCACATATTGCTGACGAACTACGCCGTTACGATGAACATCTGCGCGACGTAAGAGGTTTGGCGGCCAGTACGCGCAAGGATCGCCTTTACGTCGCGGGCATGCTGCTGCGACAGAAGTTCAAGAGGCGCGCCGTCGACATATCTCGGCTGCGACCCGATGACGTTCGCCAATTCCTTGCTAGCCAACTGGAAGCGCACAGGACGGCTTCCAACGCATCGCGGCTCGCGGCGGCGTTACGCAGCTACCTTCGCTATCGAGCGGCCTGCGGCGATCCGGTAGGCAAGCTCACCGCCGTCATTCTGAATCCTGTCCACTGGAAGCTGGCGTCATTGCCACGCGCGCTTAAGCCGGACGAGATCGGGCGCCTGCTGAACTCATTCACTGGCGATCTTCGTTGGCCCAAGCGCGGTTACGCCATCATTCGTTGCGCGTTGGATATGGGGCTGCGGTCATGCGAGATAGCCAGCTTGAAGATCAGCGACATCGACTGGCGCGCAGGCATCGTAACGCTACGGGGTACCAAGTCACTACGGCAGGACGTACTGCCCTTGCCGATGGAAACCGGGCAGGCGCTGGCGGAATATCTCCAGAACGAGAGACCGCGTACCGCCAACCCTTCGGTCTTCGTTCCACGCCTCGGTGATCATGATCGACCGATGACCGCCGATGCGGTTCGATGCGTGATCCGATGGGCGTATCAGCGTATCGGCCTGACGCATACACGTTCGCACGCGCTGCGCCACGCCTTCGCCTGTCGTTTGGTTGAGAACGGTAGTTCGCTCAAGGAAGTTGCTGACCTACTGCGCCACCGCTCGTTGAACACCACCCTGATCTACGTCAAGCTCGACACGCCGAAGCTGGCAACCGTTGCCCTGCCGTGGCCCGGGAGCGCATCATGAGCGCGCGCATCGGATTGCAGCAGCGAATCAACGACTATTTTGCCGAGCGGCACCGCCTCGGTTTCGAGCTGCGTTCGCGTGATACGCTGCTGGCCGGGTTTGCCCGCTACGTTGCTGCCCGGCATCACCATGGCCCACTGACAGCCGATCTTATGATCGAGTGGGCGCGCCATGATAAATGGCACCATGAAGCACCGGCAACTTGGGCTGTCCGGCTTGCCAGAGTTCGCCATTTCGCGCGTTACCTGAAGCAGTTCGAACCGGAGACCGAAGTTCCGGACGAATCGGTCTTCGGTCCGGAGGCAGGCCGTGTAGCTCCACACATCTTCCATGATGAGGAAATCGTCCAATTGCTCGCAGCCGCCCGCCAGATTGGACCTCCGGGCAGCATTCGACCTGCAACCTATGAAACCCTGTTTGGCCTGATGGCCTCGACCGGCCTGCGAGTTTCGGAAGCCATCCATCTGCTTAATACCGATGTCGATCTCAAGCATGGAATGCTCACCATCCGGCAAACCAAGTTCGCCAAGTCGCGCCAGTTACCGATTCACCCAACTGCGGTTGCCGCGTTGATGAAATACCGCCGACAACGTGCGCGGTATGTTGCCACCATCGCCGAGATGCCCTTCCTGATCAGCAGTCGTGGCCGGCGACTTGGGGAACCTCTCGGAAGTCGTCAGACCCATCGCGTCTTCAACATGCTGCGCGACAGTCTGAACTGGGTAAATCGTGGCGGCCACGCAGCACCACGTCTTCATGACCTGCGCCACACCTTTGCCGTCAGGCGCATGTTGCTCTGGCATGCCGATGGCACCGACATCGACCAGATGATGCTGGCGCTGTCGACCTACATGGGGCACGCCGAGATCTTCTACACCTATTGGTATCTGACGGCTGTACCGGAACTAATGGCCTTGGTCGGCGGAAAATTCGAGCGGTACGTTGATCTGGCAGGAGACTGCGATGAGTAAGCAAACAAAGTCACCACCCTCATTTGCCGCGCTTGTACAAGCCTACTTCACCGAGTACCTGACCCAGCAACGGGCGCTTAGCCCGCAGACCATTGCTGTCTATCGGGATGGCTTCGTCCTGTTCCTCAACTTTGCCGAGGTACGTTTGGGCAAGTCGCCAGAGACAATGGCGTTGGCCGACATTACACCGGAATTGATCATCGCCTTTCTCGATCATCTGGAACGCCAGCGGCACAATTCCGTGCGTAGCCGCAATGCGAGATTGGCGGCGCTGCGGTCATTCCTGAAATTTGCGGGGCATCGAGACGTGGCATCGCTCCAGGTGATAGAACGTGCCTTGGGGGTTCCGGTAAAGCGGTTCGAACGTCCGATGTTCGGCTATCTGTCGCGCGAGGAGATGCTGGCGGTAATCGGCACGCCGAGCGAGTCATGGCTGAGCCAACGGGATCATGTGCTGTTTCTGCTGATGTACAACACTGGGGCGCGCGTGTCGGAAATCATCGGAGTCAAGGACAGTGCCGCCTGCGGCCATCTCCACGGCAAGGGCAGAAAGCAGCGGAGCGTGCCACTGTGGCATTCGACTGTGAAGGCAGTGAAGGCCTGGTTGCGTTTCAATCGCCAGTTCGAGGCAACATCGACCTTACTGCCAAGCCGCGACGGAAACACAATGACGCGCTCGAATGTGACGAAGCGGCTGATGCTGGCGGTACGAACGGCATCGGAGCACCATCCCCGTCTGGTGCAACAGCACGTCTCGCCACATACGATCCGCCACACTACGGCGATGCACCTGTTGCAGGCCGGAGTCGATATCAGCGTCATCGCGCTCTGGCTCGGCCATGAGAGTCCGGCTACCACCCATCATTACGTTGAGGCCGATCTGACGATGAAGGAACGCGCCCTGTCCAGACTTCACGAGCCAGACTTCAAGATTCAACGCTACCGTGCGCCTGACTCGCTGATCGACTTTCTGAAGACGCTTTGATTATGTGGAGAGCAAAAAATGCGTCGACCTCTGACCATCAGCGGTTGGCGCGTATCCACAAGGGCAAGTCCACATAATCGAGCAGTCTACATAATCGGCCTAAGGAGACATTGGCGATTTTATGAGAATGATGCCGACCTAGCCTTCACGATGGTCCGCTATCGAATTTTTCGAAGCGTCACCCCCGGCACATTTCAGACATTCAGATTCCCCAATAGCAAAACAACGACATCACGCGGGTTGATCGCGGTAATTGGTAAATTTGCACTTAGGATGAATCACGCATCCTGTCCTTGTTACCAGTTCCCGTACCGAAACCATCTAGCTGGTGGCCGCTTCAATATCTTCTCGCTCTTTTTCCAGCGGGGGAGGAGAGAAATTCATCCATGGTGATAAAACCGTTTTCATATTAAAAAATCCTCTATTTAATTCAAAGGAATCCTAATCTACAGAAACCGACCTTTTTCCAAAGAACTTTTTTGCATGAATAGGATTTCAACGATAAATTTCCGGCGGCTCATCCGCCGCAATCAAAGGAAATAAAATTGTTCTTGGGAAAACAGACGATGTTGGCAGAATGAACGCTCCTATCACTAAAGAGAGATGTTCATGCAAAACGAAGCCAGCGGTAAAAAACATTTAGTTCGAGACACAAGCAAACCCTGGTACCGCGCGCCTGGCGTGTTAATCATGGTCACGCTGGGCAGTACAATAATCTGGTTTATTGGGACCAATTATGTGGCCTTGCAATTAGACATCAAGCCAAAGCTGCTGATATTGAGAAGTGAGGGTTGCGCCTATGTGCAACTGCACCACATTCAGACCAAGCCTTATCCCATCGAACACACCTGTTCGGCTGAAGTGCCTGTAAATGAATACGGAAAAATCTACGCTCCTGACAAAACTCAGCTTGTCGTTAATGAAAACCAGATCATCGCCACAGAACCCCTCCCGGATCGGCCCTGGACAACAGAACAACAACGCCTGGCAATCTACGGCGCTATCGGCACTGTCGTGTTTATCGGCTTAATGGTACTGGTGCTCGCCACTTTTTAGATGTGTTCAAATAAATGTTGATTCAATGAGTTACACATTCAACATCAAATTACTCTTTGGAAAATGGTCGAGATAGGCATTATGTAACCTGTTTGGTAATGGCGGCGTATTCAAATTAGCAGACCGGGAACTTGATGTTGCCGAGAATCAGATTGTCGCCACTGAAAAACTCCACCTACCCTACCGCGATTCACAAAAACGGATGATCGCGTGGATCTGTATCAACACCTTACTGGTCTTTGCTGCACTGGCCTGGACAGTCTTTTGTTTACTTTAGACGTGCGTCGGCATCATGAACAATGCTAAAACCCACACCATCACGACAGAACAGCATTTTACGGACTCAACCAACATTGCAGTGCCAAACACCCTACCGCCAGAAGAATTAACGGACATTGAGGCCCCTAAAATGGCATTCATTGTCCGTAATTTCCCCTGAATAACCCTCTCCCCACACCGAATCCATAAACCATCAAATTGTTCTTTGTGAAATTGTCGACCTAGGCAATATGACATCTCCAT
>DFWZ01000059.1:68797-88982 GCA_002381565.1 Gallionella sp. UBA4121 | reverse complement strand
GAGAATATGTGGGAATCCCTAATTATCCAGATAGTCGATCAGGATACCGCTGGCATGGCGCAGTCGCTGGCTGATCAGTTGCGCGACCTTGAGCAGCAGCTTCACCGCCAGTGCTGGCTTGTCGCGCGTGATCGACACAAAACTTTCCTGCGTCAGCACGGCTAACAGCGCCGACTCCCTCACCACCGCAGTAGCCGACCTGGGCTCGTTGTCTACCATTGCCATCTCGCCAAGACTGCGGCCTGCATGAACGGTCGCAACTGTTTTGTCGTCATGCTGTGCATCCTGTTTGCGTATATCAAGCCGGCCCTGCAACACAATGCACATGAAGCTGCCCTGATCGCCTTCATGAAACAACACGACGTCTGGTTCTGCGCGATACAGCTGGATATAGGCAGACAGCGCTTCGATCTGCGACCACTCAAAGTCTCTGAGCATCTGCGCACTATCGAGCATGGTGCGCAGCTCGCCCGGCGAGATCACGCCGGCACCTAATGGTTCGAGTAAATCAAGAGAGGTTTTTTGCATAGTCTATTTAAAAATTCAACTGATGAATCCGGGTACAGAGTCGTTTATAAAGGTAAAAACAAGCCGCAAAAGATTATGCCGCAATCGGCACCCTGTGTTCCAGTTTATCCTCGTTCGCATGACAGCCGTACATTTTATATGCCTGACACTCAGGCAAGCTTAACGCCCGTTCTCACGGTATAATTGCCCCGCTATGCAGATACTACGCGGACTCTACTCCCCTGACACCCGGCCTGTCGCACTCACTGTCGGCAATTTCGATGGCGTGCACCTGGGCCATCAATCATTGCTGAACGACTTAAAGGCGGCGGCGCAGGCGCGCTCACTGGAAACGGCTGTGGTGATTTTTGAACCGCACCCGCGTGAATTTTTCACCCCGGAGGATGCGCCGGCACGGCTTAGCAGCCTGCGCGAGAAGCTGGAGATATTCGAAAAGCTTGGCATAGATCGCGTGCACGTGTGCCGCTTCGATGCCCGGTTTGCACAGATGAGCGCGGAGCATTTCATACGCTCGCTGCATGAAAAGCTGTCGGCGCAGTTCGTTTTAATTGGCGATGACTTCCGTTTCGGCAGCGGGCGCACAGGCGATTTTGCGCTGATGGAGAAAATTGCCGAGCAGCAGGGCTTCGACGTTCAGGCGGTACAGACCATCAAGCATGACGGTGTGCGGATCTCCAGCACAGCGATACGCGCAGCGCTGGCGGCAGGTCAAATGCGCCGGGCGCATGATTATCTCGGGCGACCTTACAGCATCAGCGGTCGCGTGGTACATGGCGATGGTGTGGGACGCAAGCTGGGCTACCCGACCGCGAATGTGCAGATGAAACACAATCGTCCGCCGCTGTCCGGCATCTTCGTGGTCGAAGTGCATGCGGCGGGTTTAGGCGTGTTGCGGGGTGTCGCAAGCCTGGGCGTGCGCCCCACCCTGAAACACGATGCAAAGCCGGTACTGGAAGTTCATCTGTTTGAATTTGATCAAGATATTTACGGAAAAAAATTGCGCGTGGAGTTTTTGCAAAAGCGCCGCGAAGAACTGAAGTTTCCCGATGTGGGCGCATTGACGCGACAAATCGCGTTGGATGTAGAAAATGCAAAGAAATGGTTTGAACAACATGACTGATTATAAAAAAACACTGAACTTACCCGACACGGTCTTTCCGATGCGCGGCGACATGGCAAAACGCGAGCCGCAAATGCTGGCACGCTGGCAGGAACAACAGCGCTACCAGAAGATACGCGCAGCCAAACTGGGGCTGCCCAAATTTATCCTGCACGACGGCCCGCCCTATGCGAACGGCGACATCCATATCGGTCATGCCGTGAACAAGATCCTCAAGGACATCATCATCAAGAGCAAGACGCTCTCGGGTTTTGACGCACCGTACGTACCGGGCTGGGATTGCCACGGCCTGCCGATCGAATTGCAGGTGGAAAAGAAACACGGCAAGGCGATTCCCCCCGGAGAGTTTCGGCAACTGTGCCGCAGCTATGCCATCGAGCAAGTCGAACGCCAGAAGAAGGACTTCATCCGTTTAGGGGTGCTGGGCGACTGGGATCATCCCTATCTCACCATGGATTTCAAGACCGAGGCCGATATCATCCGCGCGCTGGGTGCTATCCACGAACGCGGCTATCTGTATCAGGGCTATAAGCCGGTAAACTGGTGCCTGGATTGCCAGTCGGCGCTGGCCGAGGCGGAAGTCGAATATGAAGACAAAACCTCTACCGCAATCGACGTGGCATTCGAGGTAAAAGATCATATCGGCCTGGACCGTGCCTTCGGCGTGTCGCTGCCGGGTACCGCCCGTGTATCCGCGGTGATCTGGACCACCACGCCCTGGACACTGCCCGCCAATCAGGCGGTCAGCGTGCATCCCCAATTCGAATACAGTCTGGTCAAAACCGAAAAGGGCTATTTGCTGATCGCATCCGAGTTGGTCGACAGCTGCCTTGAGCGCTACCAGTTGAGCGGCGAGGCGGTAGCCACATGCAAAGGTGCTGCACTCGACATGCTGCCGCTGCAACACCCGTTTCAGGATCGCATCGTGCCCATCATCTGCGGCGACCACGTGACTGCTGATTCCGGCACCGGCCTGGTCCATACCGCACCGGCGCACGGTCTGGACGATTACTTCGTCGGGCAAAAATACAATCTGCCGACCGACAATCCGGTAGGCGATGACGGCAAGTTCCTGGCGACCGTGCCAGCCGTGGGTGAAGTCGCTCTGGCTGGCGTGTTCGTCTGGCGTGCCAACGACATCGTGTTGCAGGCACTGGAATCTTCCGGCCACCTGCTGTGTCTGAAAAAAGTGCAGCACAGTTACCCGCATTGCTGGCGCCACAAGACCCCGATCATTTTCCGTTCTACCCCGCAGTGGTTCATCGGCATGAACCAGCAGGCGCATGGCAGCGATGCGACGCTGCGTGATCTGGCGAACAAGGCGGTGGATGAAACAGCTTTTTTCCCCTCATGGGGACGCGCGCGCCTTGAGGCGATGATCAAAAACAGGCCCGACTGGTGCGTGTCGCGCCAGCGCAACTGGGGCGTCCCGATGCCATTCTTCGTGCATAAAGAGACGGGTGAGTTGCATCCGCGTACCAATGAGTTGCTGGAGCAGGTCGCACAACGGGTCGAACAGGATGGCATCGAGGCCTGGTTCAGCCTGAACTCGGCGGATCTGCTGGGTGTTGATGCAGAGCACTACAAAAAGCTCACGCACACGCTGGATGTCTGGTTCGACTCGGGCACAACCCATGCATCCGTTTTAGCACGGCGCGCCGAATTGCGCTCGAGCTCAGACCGATATCTGGCCGACCTGTATCTGGAAGGCTCCGACCAGCATCGCGGCTGGTTCCAGTCATCCTTGCTCACCGGCTGTGCGATCAATGGCAGAGCGCCCTACAACGCCCTCTTGACGCATGGGTTTGTGGTCGATGGCAACGGCCACAAGATGTCCAAGTCGAAGGGCAACGTGATCGCGCCGCAGAAAATATTCGACACGCTGGGTGCGGACATTCTGCGCCTGTGGACGGCTTCAACCGACTATTCGGGTGAGTTGACCATCTCGGATGAGATCTTAAAACGCGTGGTGGAGAGCTATCGCCGCATCCGCAATACCCTGAAATTTCTGCTGGCTAATATTTCAGATTTTGACGCGGCGCGCGATACCCTGCCGGTCGACCAATGGCTTGCAATCGACCGTTACGCGCTGTTTTTGACTCAAAAGCTGCAAACCGAGATACGCGCAGATTATGAGCGCTACGAGTTCCATCTGGCCGTGCAAAAACTGATGGGATTCTGCTCGGAAACGCTGGGCGGTTTCTATCTGGACGTTCTCAAAGACCGTCTGTACACCGCAGGCGAGCAGTCGCGCGCACGCCGGTCCGCACAAAACGCATTGCACCACATCACCCATGCACTGACCCGCCTGATAGCGCCTATCCTGAGTTTTACCGCCGAAGAAGCCTGGACGGTGTTGAACGGACGTGATGATGTCAGCGTGTTCGAAGGCCTGTGGCATGAGCTGCCCGTTGCACAGATGGGGGGAAATGAGGTCAGCGACTGGCTGACCATCGAAGCCTGGCGCGCCCGTGTCAACAAGCAACTCGAAGAAGCGCGCAGTGCAGGGCTGATCGGCTCCGCGCTCGCCGCCGAAGTGGATGTGTTCGCTTCAGCGGATGACTACGAGATACTCGCACGCCTGGGAGACGATCTGCGCCTGGTGTTCATCACCTCGCGCGCCACCGTACACCTGGCATCTGATGAACCGCACATCGATGTGTCGGCCAGCCTGCACGACAAGTGCGAACGCTGCTGGCATTACCGTGAAGATGTGGGTTCTGACGAACAGCATGCAACGCTGTGCGGTCGTTGCGTGAGCAATCTGTATGGCGATGGTGAATCGAGGCGCTATGCTTAGTCGCTGGCTCTTTCTTTCAGCGCTGGTCATCGTGCTCGACCAGATAAGCAAACTGTTCATGATCAATCATTTTGCCAATCAGGAAAGTCTCACTGTGCTCAGCGTGTTCGATCTCGCGCTGATGCATAACACCGGGGCTGCGTTCAGTTTCCTGAGCGATGCAGGCGGCATGCAGCGCTGGCTGTTTACCGCGATTGCCGTCATCGCCTCGGTTGCTATCACCTGGGTATTGCGCAAGCATTCAACAGAAATCCTCTTCGCGCTGGCACTGAGCCTGATTCTGGGCGGCGCACTCGGCAACCTGATAGACCGCATCGCCTACGGCTATGTGATCGACTTCCTGCTGTTCCACTGGAATGAACATTATTTCCCAGCCTTCAACCTGGCCGATTCCGCCATTACCTGCGGCGCAGGCCTCTTGATCTGGGAAAGTTTTATGGAGAAGAAACATGGACCTGCTGTTAGCTAATCCGCGCGGTTTCTGTGCCGGCGTGGATCGCGCCATCGAGATCGTGGAACGCGCCCTGCAGTTGCATGGCGCACCGATCTATGTGCGTCATGAGGTGGTGCATAACAAATTTGTGGTGGACGGGCTGCGCAACAAGGGCGCCATATTTATCGAAGATCTGGACGACGTCCCATCCGGCAGCATCCTGATTTTCAGTGCGCACGGGGTATCCCGCGCGGTACGCCAGGAAGCCGAGGCGCGCGGGCTGACCGTGTTCGATGCAACCTGTCCGCTGGTCACCAAGGTGCATGTCGAGGTATCGCGCCTGCGCGATCAGAACAAGGAAATCATCATGATCGGCCACAAGGGCCACCCGGAGGTGGAAGGCACGATGGGGCAATCCAATGGTGGCATGTATCTGGTTGAATCGCCCGAGCAGGTAGCCGGTCTGCGCGTGCAGGACGAACAGAATCTGGCTTACGTCACCCAGACCACGCTGTCGGTGGACGATGCCAGCAACATCATCGCCGCCCTCAAAACGCGTTTCCCGTTCATCACAGGGCCCAAAAAAGACGACATCTGCTATGCCACGCAGAACCGCCAGGATGCGGTCAAGCTGCTGGTGACTCAATGCGATGCGGTGGTCGTGGTAGGTTCCCCGAACAGCTCGAACTCCAACCGCCTGCGCGAAGTTGCGGCGAATGTCGGCGTGCCGGCCTATCTGGTGGATGATGCCAGCGGCCTGCAGGCGGCGTGGTTTACCGGAAAACAGCGCGTAGGCGTCTCGGCAGGCGCATCCGCCCCGGAAGTGCTGGTGCAGGGCGTAATCGAAAGATTGCAGCAATTTGGCGCAGAGCACGTCACCGAGTTGCAGGGAATCACCGAAAATGTGGTATTCCCCTTGCCCAAGGCGCTGCAAATTTGAAAACAGACTTTCTGATCATAGGCGGCGGCGCAATCGGCATGACCAGCGCGATCGCCTTGCTTGAAGCAGGCTATAAAATCACGCTGGTTGAGCGCGCCGCAACAGGCGGTGAAGCTTCCTGGGCAGGCGGTGGCATCCTCTCGCCGCTGTGTTCATGGGATTATACGGACGCCGTCACACGCCTGACACAGCGCAGCATGGGCATGTTCAGTGATGCCGCAGCACTGCTGTATGAGTCCACCGGCATTGACCCCGAATATCAGCAGAGCGGCATGCTGCTGTTGCCGCCCTTTCAGGACGACCGCGCTGCGACATGGTGTGCGGAGCACAAGGTAATATTGCGGCATGCAGCGCTGGACGAGTATTTGCCCGGCATGTCAGGCTCAGGACTGTTCATGCCGGAAATCGCTCAGGTGCGCAATCCGCGCCTGTTGCAAGCCCTGCGCCGCCGCGTCGAAATGCTGGGCGGAGCCATCCTTGAACAACATGAAGTACAGAATTTTGAAATACGGGGAGATCGGATCACCGGGCTGCAAACCTCAAAAGGCAGCCTGAGCGCTGATGCGTATGTGTTGGCGGCCGGTGCATGGAGCCGCAGCCTGCTGGGCGAACACGCGATGGGCATGGATGTCCGCCCGATACGCGGTCAGATTCTGCTGTTCAAGTTCGATGCACCGCCATTTCCCAACATCCTGCTTCAGGAGAAGCTGTATTTCATCCCGCGCCGGGACGGCCATGTACTGGTCGGCAGCACACTGGAAAATGTCGGATTCGATAAATCCACCACGGCAGAGGCGCGAACAGATCTGTTGCAACGCGTGCAAGCCCTGTTTCCCGACTGGCCGGCACCCGTACGGCAATGGGCAGGGCTGCGCCCCGGATCACCTGACAATATACCCACCATCTCCCGACATCCGCATCTTGCCAACCTGTACGCCAACTGCGGACACTTCCGCTACGGCGTTACCATGTCGTTCGCCTGTGCAGAGCTGCTGCTGGGCGAAATCGAAGGCCGTCCGCAACCTTTTGATGTCCGCGAATACCGCTGGCGCGAGTAACTTGCTGTCCTCTATAATCACAAACTCAATTGCTGGAGTAGCTCAGTTGGTAGAGCAACGCACTCGTAACGCGTAGGTCGGAGGTTCGATTCCTCTCTCCAGCACCATTCGTAATTCAGGCTGGATGATCTGGCCAATTATGGAGAATAAAGCCTTGAACTCCGGAACAACCTCGTCAGTTTTTACCTCTCCGGCACATACCATCTTGTTTAATATCAAAAAAATTTCCCGGCACCGAACAGTGCTTGTCACGCTGTTTCTCGTTGTACTGTGGAATATATCAGCCGGTGTTTTAACAGAGCGCTATTACCTGAACGAATCCCGGAAACTGATCGATCAGGAAACCAGCCTGGCACAACAACGGGCGGGGGACCTGGCAGACAGCATCACGCGCAACCTGAATTACCTGCACGGCATCCCTGATTTTTTATCAAGATCATTACTCGTCAAAACGGCTGTCTTACGGTTTGCCAAGGATGCAACGCCGTCCAGAGTGCCGGAAGAAGACCTGCGTCGGCTGTGGACAGCAGATCCGGACTTGAACGATTTAAGCCGCTACCTGGCGTTTGCCGAGAAGAGCCTGAATGCCGACATGATCTACGTGATGAATGCAGCAGGCGACTGCATCGCATCGAGCAATTGGAACACCCCGGAAAATACCATAGGCACCAATTTTGCGGAACGCGATTACTTCAAGAGCAACAAAAACGGTCAGCGCGGCATGCAATATGCCGTGGGCAAACATACACATATCGCAGGACTGTTTTTTTCCACGCCCATCATCATCGATGGAAAATTCATGGGCGCGGTGATCGCCAAGGCAAATATACCCAGCCTGTCTTTTTTGCTCGAGCTGTTTGACGCCTTTGTGACGGACAACAACGGCGTCATTATTCTCGCCCACAATAAGGAACTGGAGATGCATGCGCTCCCCAACGCAGCCATTACCAGCATCCCGGTACAGGACAGGTTCGCACGTTACCGCAGGAACAGTTTTCCGGTATTGAAAATCGAACCCTGGGAAGACCCGCGATTCCCGTTATTGATGCGATTTCAGGACCATCATGATCCGCAGGTAATGGGAGCGACACAACTGCCTGAATATCAACTGCAACTGTATGTCAACAGAACAATCCCCGCGCTGCCATCCCTGAGCCAGCATTCCTCATGGTTCTCTTTTTTGATTGGCGCGTTAGGCAGTATGCTGATTCTGGTGGCCGGCGGCTCCGTGCTATATCTCCAGTCGCTCAGGCAATCGAAAGCATTGCTCTGGAAACGTGCCAACTTCGATGCACTGACTGACCTGCCCAACCGCGACATGTTCCGCGACCGCCTGATGCAGGAAATCAAAAAATCCGATCGCACCACATTGCCTCTGGCATTACTGTTTATCGACCTCGATCAATTCAAGGAGGTGAATGACACGCTGGGTCACGACATGGGCGATATTCTGCTGCAGGAGGCGGCGCAGCGCATCCTGCACTGTGTGCGAGAATCAGACACCGTAGCACGCTTAGGCGGCGACGAGTTTACCGTTGTATTGCCTCAGCTGGCTGATACCAGCCATAGCGAAGACATCGCCCAGAAGATCATCATCAGGCTTGCCGAGCCGTTTCATCTGAAGAACGAAATCGTCCATATATCAGCCAGCCTGGGCATCACCCTGTATCCTTCTGACGCGACCGACATCGACAACATGATGAAAAATGCCGACCAGGCGATGTATGTTGCGAAGGGAAACGGCCGCAACCGCTTCAGTTATTTCACGGCATCGTTGCAGGCTGCGGCGCAAAAACGGCTGCGCCTGACCAATGACCTGCGCTCTGCCCTGACTGACAATCAGTTCAGAGTTTATTTCCAGCCTATCATTGAGCTGAAAACCAATCACGTACATAAAGCGGAAGCACTGCTGCGCTGGCTGCATCCGGTGCGCGGCATGATCAGCCCCCTGGACTTCATCCCGCTGGCCGAAGAAACGCGGCTTATCATCAATATCGGCACATGGGTACGCAAGGAGGCCATGACATGGTGCCGCCGCTGGAATGAACTCGGTGCGGATGGATTCCAGATCAGCGTGAACAAGTCACCCGTCGAATTTATGGGCGAAGATGCCTGCAACAGCGTGGAAACGTTTACCACTGATTTGCGCGAACAGGGCCTGCGCGGCAAAAATCTTACCCTAGAGATCACTGAAGGGCTGCTGCTCAATTCGAATCCGCTCATCAATAATAAACTGATGGCGCTGCGGGATGCCGGCATCCAGGTGTCAATCGACGATTTTGGTACGGGGTATTCGTCCCTGTCCTATCTGAAGAAATTCGATATCGACTATCTCAAGATCGACCAGTCTTTTGTACATAATCTGGAGCGCGATACCGACAACGTGGCTTTGTGCGAAGCAATCATCGTCATGGCGCACAAGCTGGGACTGAAAGTGATCGCCGAAGGGGTGGAGACCGAACAGCAACGCGATCTGCTGATCCGCGCCGGCTGCGATTACGCACAGGGTTACCTTTATTCCGAACCCATTCCGCCGGAAGAATTCGAGAAGTGGCTTGCAGCGCACAGCGAGTAGCCCGTAACTGGTAAACTGCTCGGCATGAAACTTCGCAGGGGATACATATGACGGTAGCTCAGCACGAAAAGCGCAAGACCTGGCGCATCCTCCTCTGGCTGGCTGCACTGATACTGCTGGCGGGTCTAGCCTGGCATTTCACCCGCCCAGCCCCTCCTCGCGTGCAACTGGTCAAGGTCGGACGAGGGCTGGTGGAGGCGACGGTAAGCAACACGCGGGCGGGAACGATCAAAGCCTGCCATCGCGCCAAGCTGTCTGCCCCGTCCGGTGGTCAGATTTCACATCTGCTGGTCAAAAAAGGGGACCGGGTCAAAGCCGACCAGGTGTTGCTGGAGCTGTGGAACAACGACTTGCAGGCACAATCCGGCCTGGCGAAGGAGCAACTCGTCACGACGCAGACACAGGCAAAACAGGCCTGTCTCCAGGCAGATCTGGCGGAACAGGAAGCCGTGCGATCACGTCAATTGCATGCCAAAGGCTTTATTTCCAACGAGGGGCTGGATCAGAAAACATCGGCCGCCCGTGTGGCACGCGCCGGATGCGAGGCTGCACACAGTCAGATCGAGCAAAGCAAATCGCGTATTCTGGCGGCAAGCGCGGGGCTGGACCGCATGGTGCTTCGTGCGCCGTTCGACGGCATCGTGGCGGACATCAGTGGCGAGCTGGGTGAATACGCCACGCCCTCCCCACCCGGCATCCCGACACCGCCGGCAATCGATCTGATCGATGACCGCTGCCTGTTCGTCAGCGCGCCGATCGATGAGGTGGATGCGGCCAACATCAAGACAGGGCAAACTGTCCGCATCACGCTCGATGCAATCAAGGGCAAGACGTTTGCCGGCAGCGTGAAGCGTGTCGCCCCCTATGTACTGGAACTGGAAAAGCAGGCTCGCACCGTGGAAGTGGAGGTTGATTTTCTCGACCCTCCGACCGCCCAGAATCTGCTGGTGGGCTACAGCGCGGATGTAGAGATCGTGCACACCTCACATAAAAACGTGCTGCGTATCCCGACACAAGCCATGCTGGAAGGCCGTCGCGTACTGCTCTACAAGGCGGATGGCGTATTAGAGGAGCGCACCGTCACGACGGGTCTTGCCAACTGGGAACAGACCGAAATCACGAAAGGTTTAAACGAAGGCGACCTGATCGTGCTGAACCTCGATCAGGCAGGCGTCAAAGCCGGTGCGAAAGTGCAGCCGGAGTCGAAATGATTGAATTTGAACGTGTCAGTCGCAGTTTTACGGTAGGCAATCAGCAGGTCTCCGCGCTGCGCGACATCAACCTTTCCATTCAGGCGGGCGACTATGTTTCCATCATGGGACCGTCAGGCTCCGGCAAGTCCACCCTGCTCAACCTGATCGGACTGCTGGACAGGCCCAGTTCAGGCATCTATAAACTGGACGGAGGCAATGTCACTGACCTTGATGACGAACAACAGGCTCGCGTGCGCAGCGAAAAAATCGGCTTCGTATTCCAGTCCTTCCATCTGGTGCCGCGCCTCACCACTGCGATGAATATCGAACTGCCGCTGATACTGGCGGGCATCCCTGCAGAGCAGCGTCGCGCCCGTGTCGAAGCGTTGCTGGAAAACTATGGCCTCAAGGATCGTGCCGATCACAGGCCCGACCAGCTCTCCGGCGGCCAGCGCCAGCGCGTCGCGATTGCAAGGGCGACCAGCATGCACCCGTCCGTGCTGCTGGCCGATGAGCCGACAGGCAACCTCGATCAGACCACCGGCCGCGAGGTGATCAATCTGCTCGAACAACTGACTGAACAGAACGTCACGCTGATACTCGTCACTCACGACCCCGCTATCGGCGGACGGGCAAAACGCCAGCTGCACATGGTGGACGGGCAAATCGTCAGTCAGAACGAATGATGAAATTCTCTAAAAAATCCAACGCCGTCATTCCGGGATGAGCCGGAATCCAGCAAAACGAATACTCCGCGTAGCGGGCAAACTTGTCGTCCCGCTATGCGAGAATTTTCAATCATCTGGATTCCGGCTTTCGCCGGAATGACAAAATAGTACACACCAACGTGAGGAGGCTGGTCGAATGAGATTCATCGATGTCGTGCAGTTTGCCTCAGCGAGTCTGCGCGGCAGCCGTGCACGCACCTTGCTGATGATACTGGCGATGTCCATCGGCGTAGCGGCAGTGGTCGTGCTGACAGCCCTGGGAGAGGGCGCACGCTGTTATGTGATCAACCAATTCTCATCATTGGGCAGCAATCTCGTTCTGGTGTTTCCCGGTCGCAGCGAAACTGCCGGCATTGGACCCGGCATGTTGCTCGGCCAGATTCCGCGCGAACTTTCCCTCGATGATGCGCAAGCCTTGTTGAAGAGCCGTGCAATCTCCCGCATTGCGCCGCTGACCATAGGCTCGTCGCAGATCTCCAAAGACGCACTCAACCGCGAAGTAGTCGTGTTAGGTTCCACCGCCGAGCTGCTGGAGGTACGCCATATGAGTCTTGGACGCGGGAACTTCCTGCCCGCAGGCGATATGCATTCGAGCGAATCCGTCTGCGTTCTGGGGGCCAAGATCAACCGGGAACTGTTCGGCAATGCATCAGGTGTCGGTGCCTGGGTCAGACTGGGTGACCGGCGTTTTCGCGTGATCGGCGTCATGACCAGCCAGGGCGAATCAATGGGTTTTAATACCGACGAGATCGTCATCGTGCCGGTCGCCGCAGCCCATATGCTGTTCAATACCTCAGGCCTGTTCCGCATTCTGGTCGAGGCAAAAAACCGCGAGGCAATCGCACAGGCCAAGACGGACGCCGAGTCCATCCTTCTCGTCCGCCACAACGGTGAACGCGATGTGACGGTCATCACGCAAGACGCCGTGCTGGCAACCTTTGACCGCATCCTGCGCGCGCTGACGCTGGCCGTCGGCGGCATCGCCGCGATCAGCCTTGCCGTGGCAGGAATACTCATCATGAACGTGATGCTGATCGCCGTCTCGCAACGCGTCCAGGAAATCGGCCTGCTCAAGGCGCTGGGCGCACCCGCCTATCAGATCCGCAAGCTGTTTTTCACTGAGGCCGTATTATTGTCGGGTATCGGCAGCGCAGTCGGCCTGATACTGGGCGAGGCGGGTGTGCTGGTGATAGCAAAGCTTTATCCGTCGCTGCCGGTCACAGCCCCCTGGTGGGCAGTGCTGGCAGCGATAACCACATCGCTTACCACCGGAATTTTATTCAGTGTCTGGCCCGCGCGCCGTGCGGCAAGGCTGGATCCTGTGACCGCGCTGGCAGGAAAATGATGCATACCACTGATAACCTACTGCGCGGTTTGATAGCTGCGTTGCGCGGTGCTCGCTCCTTGCCTACCCAATCGGTATGTCTCGTTCGCTGCGCTCCGTGCGCCTTGCTCCCGAACCGCTCGCTACGCTTCTCAGGGGTATTCAATGCTGCTTCCTGACCTGATCCGCCTCACCACATCGAGCTTCCTGGCCTACCGGATGCGCAGTTTCCTGACAGGATTAGGGATAGCTGTCGGCATCACGGCGGTAATCCTGCTCACCTCCATTGGCGAAGGGCTGCACCAGTTCGTGCTGGCTGAATTTTCCCAGTTCGGCACCAACCTGATCTCTATCCAGCCCGGCCGTGCCCAGACGCAGGGCGGAAATGTGGGCATCTTCGGTTCAGTCAGGACGATTTCCATCGAGGATGCACAGGCCTTGCGCCATTTGCCGAATGTCGAGTATGTCGATCCCAGCGTGTCGGGCAATGCCGAGGTGCGCTTTAACGGCAAGACCCGCCGCACCATGGTAATCGGGGGGGGGCACGATCTCCCCAGGGTGATGGCAAGCCGTGTGCAGACGGGCAGTTTCCTGCCGGATGAAGATCCGAGCCAGGCGCGCGCGCTGGTGGTGTTGGGTTCCAAGGTGCGTCAGGAACTGTTCGCTGGGCAGAACCCGCTCGGCAGTTACCTGCGCGTCGGCAGCCAGCGCTACCGGGTGATCGGCGTGATGGAAACGAAAGGACAGATGCTGGGCTTCGATCTGGACGATACCGTGTATATTCCCGCCGCACGTGCGCTGGAACTGTTCAACCGTCCGGGGCTGATGGAAATCCATTTGAGCTACAAATCCAGCGCCGATCTGCAAGGCGTGCTGCGTTCCATCACCGCGCTGCTGAA
Source organism: Gallionella sp. UBA4121 (assembly GCA_002381565.1). Lineage (GTDB taxonomy): Bacteria > Pseudomonadota > Gammaproteobacteria > Burkholderiales > Gallionellaceae > Gallionella. The sequence goes on along the minus strand of DFWZ01000059.1, from coordinate 75,384 downwards.
AGAACGCCACGGGCGTGAAGACTTCACGCTGGTCCCGCAGGAAAAGGCGCTCGAAGTGCTGGGCTCGGTGCTGGATGTGATCACCTTCGCAGTCGGCGCTTTGGGCGGAATCTCACTGCTGGTGGGCGGCGTCGGCATCCTCACCATCATGACCATGGCGGTCACCGAGCGCACCGCCGAAATCGGCCTGCTGCGCGCACTGGGTGCACGTGAAAATCAGGTACTGACGTTGTTCCTGGGCGAGGCTATATTGCTATCCGCACTGGGAGGACTGGCAGGATTAGCGTTAGGCGTCGGCATCGCCCAGGGGTTACACCTGCTCATCCCGGCGCTCCCGGTGCATACGCCCTGGCTGTTTGCCGGGCTGGCCGAACTGAGTGCGATCAGCATCGGCCTGGCTGCTGGCGTGATACCCGCCCGACGCGCGGCAAAACTGGACCCGGTGGAAGCGTTACATACGGAATAGAAAACAGGGCGCAGCAAGTGGAAAGTGGCAAGTAGCTGGGTGTATAATTCCAAGCTCATATTCCAAGGAAATATATCGTGTCCCTGTCCAAGCGCGTTCAAGCCATCAAGCCTTCCCCCACTCTTGCCGTCACGGCGCGCGCAGCGAAACTCAAGGCGGAAGGCCGCGACATCATAGGGCTGGGCGCAGGTGAACCGGATTTCGACACTCCCCAGCACATCAAGGATGCCGCCATCGCTGCCATCAATGCAGGCTTCACCAAATATACTGCGGTGGGCGGCACGCCTTCCCTGAAAGCCGCCATCATCGCCAAGTTCAAGCGCGACAACAATCTTGACTACACCGCGAAGCAGATTCTGGTTTCCTGCGGCGGCAAGCAAAGTTTCTTCAACCTGGCGCTGGCCGTGATCAACCCGGGCGATGAAGTGATCGTTCCCGCGCCTTACTGGGTATCGTATCCCGACATCGTGATCATCGCCGAGGGCAAACCCGTCATCGTGCAGGCGGGTATCGAGCAGGGATTCAAGCTCACACCGGCGCAACTTGCAGCTGCCATCACGTCCAGAACAAAAATGGTGGTCATCAACAGCCCGAGCAATCCTTCCGGCGCGGTATACACGCTGGAGGATCTTAAGGCGCTGGGCGAGGTGCTGCGCAAACATCCCGACATCCTGATCGCCACAGACGACATGTATGAACACATCGCGCTGACCGATGCCAGGTTCGTCAACATTCTGGATGCCTGCCCCGATCTGTATCCGCGCACCATGGTGCTCAACGGCGTATCCAAGGCGTATGCGATGACCGGCTGGCGCATCGGCTATGCGGCAGGCCCCGAGTACATCATCACCGCGATGGAAAACGTGCAGTCGCAGAGCACTTCCAACCCGACTTCCATTTCGCAGGTAGCGGCTGAAGCGGCGCTCAACGGCGACCAGAACTGTATAGCCCCTATGCTGCGCGCGTTCCGCGAACGTCATGTATTCGTGGTGGGCGAGCTGAACAAGATCCCGGGCCTCTCCTGCATCATGGCAGGCGGTGCGTTTTATGCCTTCCCCGATGCCAGAGTCGCCATCGCCACGCTGCATCGGAAGGGTGTCATTGCACAGGCCACCGACATCGCATTGTCCGAATATCTGCTGGTGGAAGCCGGTGTGGCCGTCGTGCCGGGTTCGGCATTCGGCAGTGAAGGCTACATCCGCCTGTCGTTCGCCACCTCGATGGAAAACCTCACGAAAGCGCTAGAGCGCATCAAGAAGGCGCTGAGCTGATCTCCGACATCATTGTCCGCGGTGACTTAAGACGCAACTCTATAGAAAAAATGCTGGCCTCAAACCTGACCGCGGCCCTTCTGCGTATCGCGACAGTTCACGACATGCCGGGGTTCACCGGCACGTCAGCCTTACCGGAAAATGCGTTGCCTTTGACAGGGCTGGAGCGCGGGCGAACCGATCCCGCAAGCTATGATCAACTTTGATCGTCACCTGTGGCAGCGCTTCAGCGCAATCGCGGCACCCTACTGGTTCCGGGAAGAAAGGTGGCAAGCCCGTGGGCTGCTTATGTTGCTGGTGCTGTTGTTGCTGGGGCAAACGGGATTCGCCGTGCTGTTCAACCAGCTGACGGGGGAATTCACCTCGGCACTGGCGGCAAGAGACGCGGACAGGTTCTGGACTTCCATCAAAGAGTGTCTCGCCATCCTGATCGCAGCCGTACCGATTTATGCGTTTTACTACTATGTGCGCGACAAGCTCGGTATTTACTGGCGGCGCTGGCTGACCCGGAACTTTCTGAACAGCTATTTTGGCAATCGGGCTTATTACGAACTCAATTCCAGCACCGAGATCGACAACCCGGATCAGCGTATTGCCGAAGACATCAATACCTTCACCCAGAAATCCCTCTATTTCCTGCTGGTGCTGATTGGCGCACTGCTGCAGCTGGTGGCTTTCTCCGGCGTGCTCTGGTCGATTTCCACAGAGCTGGTGTTTTTTCTGATCATTTATGCGATTGCCGGCACGGCGGTCACGGTGCTGGTATTCGGGAAAGTGTTGATCGGGGTCAACTTTTACCAACTCAAACGCGAAGCCAATTTCCGCTTCAGCCTGGTGCGCATACGCGAGAACGCCGAAGCCATTGCCTTCTATCGCGGCGAAGCACAGGAGTCATGGCAGATCGGCCAGCGTTTCAATGAGGCCTTCAGAAATTACAACAGACTCATCAGGGCGCAGCTGAATCTGAACCTGTTCCAGTATGGCTACAGTTTCATGACCATCATCCTGCCCAGCGCAATCATCGCCGGCCGGGTGTTATCAGGAGAACTGGAAGTCGGGCGGGCGATCCAGGCGGCGGGCGCTTTTGCGGCGATATTGAGCGCGCTGACGGTGATCGTGGATAATTTCGAAAGCCTAAGCAGATTTGCTGCAGGGATCGATCGTCTCGACAGCTTCGCCAGATTCCTCGCGGGGCGGGACGGCACCTTACCGAAAGCCGGGGATAACATCGATTTACTGGAAGATACCCATCTGTCCATCGAAAACCTGACCTTGCTAACGCCTGACCATGAGAGAACCCTGATCAGAGACCTGACCCTTGCGATCAACCCCGGCAGGGGGTTGATGATCGTGGGCGCCAGCGGTTGCGGAAAAAGCTCGTTGTTGCGCGCCATTGCCGGTCTGTGGCGCTCCGGCAGCGGGCGCATCGTCAGGCCGGATACCGGTGAGATGCTGTTTCTGCCGCAACGGCCCTATATGCTGCTGGGCAGCTTGCGCTACCAGTTACTGTACCCGAAGCAGGATAGGGTGATAGCAGATGAGGAACTTCTGCGTTTGCTGGAGCGGGTCAATCTGCCCGACATCGCCACCCGGTTTGGCGGCCTGGATACCGAGCTGGACTGGGCAAAAGTGCTGTCGGTGGGCGAGCAGCAGCGCGTCGCCTTTGCCCGCGTACTGCTCGCAGCCCCCCGCTACGCCATCCTCGATGAAGCGACCAGCGCACTGGATATTGCCAACGAGGACAGCCTGTATCGGCAGTTGGCGGGCAGCGCCACGACGCTGATCAGCGTCGGTCATCGCAGTTCCATTCTAAAATATCACCCACAGGTGCTGGAACTCGACGGCAATGGCGGCTGGCAGCTGTATGCGGCGGACGACTACCGCTTTGACCGGTAATCATCCGTCCAACCGGACAGTGCTGCCGGCTAGCGCGCGACCTGCAAAGTGGGACTTTCGGTGGTGCCGGAGACTTGCAGTGCAGTCGTACCCATCCCGGCACGCATCTTCAGGTCAGCCGAGAGATGCCCCGACAGCGCCTGCCCTGCTATCGTCAGCGCGCCAACGGCCTGAAACACGCTGTCACGTATATTGAGCTGGCTGAACCGATAGCTGTCGTTGGCATAAAGCAATTCGCCACTCAATTCATCGAAGTATGTTCTGCCGCCCGGCAGGCTTTCCCGGCTATGCAAACGAGTGGTTTGAATGATATCAACGCCGCCGATGATCCCCTTCCTGACGCTGAAAACGCCGGTGAGCACCGCCGCATCGGCCAGCCTGGACAACTTTGCCGCCTGCATCTGAAAATGTGCCGAGCCATCCATATCGCCGGTCAGCAACTTGCTGACATTCTGCAAGGGAATGGCTTTTGCCACCAGCGCGCCCTGTACACGCCAGCCGGCGCGCCAGTTTATGCGCGCGTCCCCTGTCAGCACCCCACCCCTGATTCGGCTATCGAAGTCAGCAATACGCAACTCGTCGCGGGTTAATTCACCCGTCGCCCTGAACTCATCAAACACCCAGTTCGGCAACGACGGCAGCGCACTGTCACGCAGCGTGACGGATAGTGCCAGTTTTTGTGCCTCTGTAACACGAATGTCCAGCGCAAGCTTGTGCCCGATGGCATTCAAACGGGCTTGTGTAAACTTGCCCGCAGGATCGAAATTCAACTCGCCGTCGATGTCCGGCAATTCCACCCCGTCTGCGTCCAGTTTTCCTTGCGCAAGTGTAATACGTGCGACGGGATATTCCTGGCTGGCGGCCACCTGTTGCAGCCAGCCGGATACCTGCGGCAATGCCGTGCCCTTGACCTCTACGCCATCGAGATTGAGACTGGCTACGGGTTTGACCTGCCCAAACAAGGCTGCGAAGGAAAAATTCACCTGCGCCTGACGCACCTGAATTTGCCTCGTATCACCAATGGATACATCACTCAGCACCAGTCGCGGCGCGGGCAGGATGCGTCCGGACAGGCGTGCTATGTGCACCGGCTGCTGCAATTTTGAGCCTATCAGCCGCTCCATATTTGCCAGATAATTTTGCATAGGCAGCACGGCGGGCACAACAAATAATGCTGCCACGATCAATACAAACAGTCCCGCAGCCAGTTTGCCCCAGGGCACAGGCTTGCGGCGCGGTTTCGCGACTGCGGGCGCTACGGGTACGGCTTTGACGGGTTGCTGAAAAACATTCTGCGTGGCGCTGCTGGCAAGCTCTGCCGCCCGCTGCGCCGCTTCCTGCCATTTTTTTGCCTGCGCATCAGCCAGTTGCAGCGCTTCTTCTTCCGAATAGGTATCAGTTTGTTCTTCAACAACCGTACGGCCTGAATCTTCCTGACTGACAGGTTCAGCTTTGACAGGCTCCAGCTGCCCCAACGCGATGGTATCCATGAGCAGTTGCTCGTCAGCATCCAGCTGCGACGTCTCTGCCGTTTGACGCTGCTGACTCTGTGGCGCGTTCTGTTCTGCCCGAGGCAAGCCCGGCACATCAAACGCCTCAAAATTAAAGTCAGCCAGCTTATCGGGTGACTGGTCCTGTTGTAACGGAATCATTTCATCCGCAGCCCCTTCACGATTGAGCAATTCATAAACCTGATGTTCACGCCCATGCTTATCCTGTTGCGAACCGCGATAGCGGAACAGATCGTCATATTCATCGCTCAAACTGGACACAAAATCAAAATAGGCACGAGAAACGTAGATTTGATTCTGTCCGGCAAAGCTCATCACGCGCTGCGCGCTGTTGATGCCATCACCCAGCATGTTGATCTGCCCATTCATATCCTTGACCAGACTGACCGGGCCCAGATGTATGCCAATACGCACCCGCAGGTAATCGTCATGCTTATTGGCTAGCAGGCTCGCGCGAAAATGCACCGCCGATTCCAGCGCATCGGTAGGATGTTGCAAAAACCCGATCGCAGCGCCGTCGCCCGTGTCCAGAATAATTCGTTCGCCTGAAGCGAGTGGCGCCAAGCTGTCAGTCAGAAACTGGCTGAACCGTTGCTTTAATTCAAGCTGTCGGCTATCAGGCTGTTTCGTATAACCCACGATATCGAAAAATGCTACCGCTGCGGTAGTCGTTCTTCTTTCCACGACAGGAACACCGTTGTTTCCTCCCCGACTGTCGCAACCTGGCAGCGCAGCCGCAGTAACCCTGCGCTCCGTCGGTGGAGCTGCCCCTGCCGCAGCATCCTCCCTCAGCACCCACGGCTCACGTGTTGCCTGCGCTGCCGAGCGTTTTACCGACTCATCCAGCACCGCAAAAACGCTTTCCTCAAGCGCTGCATGTTTCGCATTCAACCTGACAACCGAGGCCAGCATTTCAGCACTCGTCTGGGCGTCATCGTACGGCATCGTATCGGCGGATTCCGATTCATTCGCTTCTTCATGTGCGGCCTGCCCGGCTTCGTGTTCCGGCCCAGTGAGTGCCGCATCCTGTACAGCCTTGACTTGCGCGGCAAGTTCACGGGCAAGCTGCTCGGCTTGTGTGCGGGCTTGTTCTGCCGCTTCTGCCTCGGCTTTTATTCTCGCAGCTTCCGTCTCGGCCTGTACACGTGCGGCCTCGGCTGCACTGCGCTCGGCATCGAGACGTGCGCGTGCTTCATCAGCGGCACGCTGCCTGGCCAGCTCCACTTCTTCACGGACACGGCTGGCCTCCTGTTCGGCTTTGATACGCGCAGCTTCTGCTTCCCGTTTTGCCAGCCCGTCAGCTTCGGCACGGGCTTGGGCTGCCACTTCAGCCTGTGCCTTCAGTCTGGCCACTTCGGCTGCCAACTTGTTCTTTTCTTCGACTACAGCCAGTGCCCGGGCTTGTGCCTCGGCACTGATTTTTTCTGCACGCTGTTCGGCCAG
>DFWZ01000059.1:44333-68687 GCA_002381565.1 Gallionella sp. UBA4121 | reverse complement strand
GCACGCTGTTCGGCCAGACGGGCAGCCGAGGCGGCAGCGCTGGCTTGACGCTCGGCATCGAGACGTGCCGCCTCGGCGGCAGACTGTTCAGCCTTGAGGCGCAAGGCCGCTTCGGCTTGCTGTCTGGCGTGCTCCGTGGCACGGGCACGCGTCTCCATCTCGGCTTGCGCCTTCAGTCTGGCCACTTCCGCTTCCAGCTTGTTCTTTTCTTCGACTACAGCCAGTGCCCGGGCTTGTGCCTCGGCACTGATCTTTTCTGCACGCTGTTCGGCCAGACGGGCGGCCTTCTCGGTGGCAGCTTGCTCATCCTTGAGGCGCGAGGCTGCTTCGGCTTGCTGTCTGGCGTGCTCTTCCTCTGCATTACGCTTGAGTTCTTCATCCAGCTTAGCTGCCTGCCTGGCCGCTTCCTCCGACAACGCAGCTTGCGTGGGCACACGGAAAGCAGCGGTAAAATCCAGTTCTTCCACCTCATTGACTGATTTTTTGGGCGAAGCAGACAGCGGCTTAACCAGCTTCGGTGAACGGGCAGACTGCGCTTTGTCCTGAATAAAACCGCCTCTCACCAGCTCGGCGAACATGTCATCCAGCATGCTGCGCAAACTGGGTGACGAACGTTTCATGATTTCAGCGACAGTGGCAGTTCCATCCACCATCAGCAGCGCGCGCTTGATATCCTTGGACAGATGCGCCGTCTTGCTATGCACCTCATCTTCGCCGCTGCCCGTCCTGACAAAAACAATTTTTTCATTCATGGCTTCATTCTAACTGATAGCAGGCTCATGTTTGCATTGAAAAATAGATTTTAAATGTCCCGCCTGAAAAATATTTTCAGCCATCTTCCGTATATAAATTTTCATTTGCATTGACAACAGAACGAACGTTCTTTATATTGCACAGCACGTTCGTTCTCAAAGGAATTACCATGACCGACTACAAAGACACCGAGTATCTGGGCAAACTCCAGGACTACTACGCCGACTGGAAAAACATCCCCTCCTACGCCCGCCTGTGCGAGATATTCGGGATTGCCTCAAAGTCCTGGGTGAAGTCAATTTTGACCCGCCTGGCTGATGCCGGTCTCATCGAACGCACGCCGGATGGCGCATGGATACCGACGCGGCAATTTTTCGCGCGCCCGCTGGCAGAGTCATCGGTTCAGGCAGGCATGCCGGTTTCCGTGACAGCCACCCAGGGTGAGTTCTTCGTCATCGACGAGATGCTGATAGACACGCCGTCCAAGACCACACTCATCACGGTCAAGGGCGATTCGATGATCGATGCCGGCATACACGACGGCGACGTCGCCGTGGTGGAAAAACGCATGACCGCGAATATCGGCGACATTGTGGTGGCAATCGTGGACGACGACTTCACGCTGAAGACACTGGATCGGGAAAATGGCGCATTCATTCTGCGCCCTGCCAATCCGGCCTATCCGGTCATCCGCCCGCAGGGCACACTGGAAATATTCGGCGTGCTGACCGGCCTGATTCGCAAATACAGGAGCTAACAGACATGCAAACCGCCCAACACCAATCACGCCGCACGGCACCGCTGCTATCCATGACCCACCCGAACAGGGAACTGTTCTATCGCCAGCGCGCCCTGCTGCGCCGCCCCGTACCCGCAGGTTTCCCGTCGCCCGCCGATGATTATGTGGAACAGCGCATCAGCCTCGACGAACACCTGATCGGGCGCCGCGAATCCACCTTTTTCATGCGCGTCGCGGGCGACTCGATGCGCGGCCTCGGTATCTTTGACGGCGATCTGCTGGTGGTTGATCGCGCCTTACCCGCGACATCCGGCTGCGTGGTAATCGCGGTCGTGGACGGCGAATTCACCGTCAAACAACTGCTGTACACGCCAGACGGGCCGATATTGCGTGCAGCCCATCCCGACTATGCCGACATGCGCATTTTGCCAGAACAGGATTTCACCATCTGGGGCGTGGTGAGCTGGAATGTACACAAGCATTGAAACGCAGGCTGCAAGCAAATGAAACGCGCGATCGCACTGGTGGACTGCAACAACTTCTACGTCTCCTGTGAGCGTCTGTTTCAGCCCAACCTTGCAGGCATGCCCGTCGTAGTCCTCTCCAACAACGATGGCTGCGTGGTATCGCGCTCACAGGAAGTCAAGGATCTCGGCATTGCGATGGCCGCACCCTGGTTCAAATTAAAGGATATCGCAAAAAAACACGGCATCATCGCCCTGTCTTCCAATTACCCCCTGTATGCCGATCTCTCCAACCGTGTGATGCGGCTGCTGGCGCAATTCTCGCCCAACATGGAAGTCTATTCGATAGATGAATGTTTTCTGGAACTCACCGGCATGGACGCACTCAGCCGGCATGGGCAGCGCATGCGCCAGGCCGTCAAACAGTGCGTCGGCATTCCGGTGTGTGTCGGCATCGCACAGAGCAAGACGCTGGCGAAGCTCGCCAACCATGTCGCCAAAAAGCTGCCCGGCGGCGTGTGCAATTTCAACGAACTGCCTGAAGAAGAACTGGACGCGCTGCTGGACAGAATCGAGGTCGGCGAAGTATGGGGCGTGGGTAGGAGAACCACTGCTCGCTTGCAGGAAATGGGCATCGGTTCTGTGCTGGATTTGAAACGCGCGTCCGCACACCGCATCCGCAGTGAATTCGGCGTGGCCGTTGAGCGCACCGTGGCCGAACTCAATGGCACAGCCTGCCTGGAGCTGGATGAAATCACCCCGCCCCGGCAGCAAATCATCTGTTCGCGTTCGTTTGGCATACCCGTTGTCCATTTATCCGATCTGGAGCAGGCGGTGGTCAGCTACACCAGCCGTGCCGCCGAGAAGCTGCGCCGCCAGCATTCAATGGCGTGTTGTGTGCAGGTGTCTATTCGCACCAATCCGCATCAGACCCCGCAATATCAACCCGTGCTGACCGTGCCCCTCGCTGCTCCTACCAATGACACGCGACTGCTGTGTCACGCGACCTTGAGCGGGTTGCGCCAGGTTTATCGCAGCGGCTACGCTTACCAGAAAGCCGGCGTCGTGTTGTCCGGCATCATCGCAAGCGTTGATCGGCCGCGCACCCTGTTCGATGAGACGCCCGCACAATCCGGCGCGCTGATGGCAACCATAGACGGGATCAACCGCCGCATGGGCAGCGGCACGGTAAAGTTCCTGGGCGAAGGGGTCAGAAAAAGCTGGGCGATGAAACGGGGCAGTGTGTCGCAGCGCTATACGACGGAACTGGATGAGCTGGCGGTGGCGAAAGCCTGACCCGGCTCGCGGCATGACTGCGCACAATGCAAAACTGCCCGGATGCATGACACACCCGGGCAGCCTGTTTAAGCTGGAACCGTCACTTAAGCGCGCTTTTTGAACTCGTTGGTGCGGGTGTCGATTTCGATTCTGTCGCCGATTTCAACGAACGCCGCAACAGGCAGTTCAAATCCGCCGTTGATCTTGGCAGGCTTCATCACCTTGCCCGATGTATCGCCGCGTACCGCAGGCTCGGTATAAATGACTTCACGAGTGATGGTGTTAGGCAGTTCAACGGAAATCGCCTTGTCGTTGTAGAACACCACTTCGCATGGCATGCCGTCTTCGATATAGTTGAGCGCATCGCCCATGGACTCCGCTTCGATTTCGTACTGGTTGTATTCCTCGTCCATGAACACATACATCGGATCGGCGAAATAGGAGTAAGTGACTTCACGGCGATCCAGAATGACCTGATCGAACTTGTCGTCGGCGCTGAACACAGTCTCTTTGGCCGATTCGGTCAACAGATTCTTCATCTTCATCTTGACCACCGATCCGTTACGACCGGAGCGGCTGTATTCCGCCTTCAGGATGACCATCGGATCCTGACCTACCATAATGACGTTACCGGCGCGTAGTTCTTGTGCTGTTTTCATGTTCACTGCCCATCTATTTTGAAGGCGCGCATTGTACCGATTTCCTGAAAAAAAGCCAGTAAATTCAATGCCAGATTGTTTGCCGATAATTCATGCGCCCAGACCTTGGCGCGAACATCCAATTCGGGGCGGGCGGCAGCAAATTCGCCCCATGCCTGCCCTGAGCCTGTCGAAGCGGCTTCTGCGACCTGGCCATCGCCTCCGTTCCATATCCGCCACAAGTGGTGCATTGCACGGGCTGCCTGTGGGCTGAGCGTCGCGTTAACGTGAAACTCGCGCAGCGATTCGTTTGCACCTTCCCTCGCTGACGGGGGAAGGTTGGGATGGGGGAAACGGACATGCCGAATTTTATTATCAGGGGTGGTAACTTTTCCATGCCCGTTGTACAGATTCAAAAAGGCGTGCAGCTTCTGCCAGTGCACTTCATCGTGCTGCGGATAGATCTGCCAGACGAAAGGCTTGCCCGCCCACTGCGCCCGCACGCAGGAATCCTCGCCGCGCACGAAGTTTACATCGCATGCCCACAAAAGTTCGTCGTAGCGTTCCTGCTCCACAAACGGCAGCACGCGCACTTGCAAATTGCCACGTGAGTAGCTGTCCCCTTCAACATCTCCGAAGTATTGCCTGACCTGCGGCAGGATGCGCCCCTCGGGCACCAGACACAACACCGACTGCTCACTGCCAGCCCATACATTGAACAAGCCTGCCAGCGCGGCATTTTCATAGGCGAACAGCGATATTTTAAGCGTATCCGGTGCGGGCATATCCATGCCGATGGATTGCCAGAAGGCTTGCTGCTGCAAAGGATCGCTCAGAAACGCATCGCGCCGCGCCAGTAGATCATGCTCCAGCAGCAAGCCGCCGGTTTTTCTGGTGAAGCCGGGAAAGAAAAAATACCGCGTCAGCGGCGGGCGAGGCGAAGGCAGCTTGTGGCAGCCCTCTACCCAATCCTCGGCGGACAGATATTCGAGGTTTATCCACACCGATTTATTTTCGCTCGCCGCCATCGCTGCGAGATAAGATTCCGGCAATTTGCAGGCAAACGCCTCGATCACCAGATCGGCCACGCCCCTCTCCCCAGCGGGGAAGAGGGGCTGGGGGAGAGGGGCAAACGCGTCGGCAGTCCACAGCCGCACCTCGACTCCGCGACAGCGCTGCATATCCAGCGCAGCATCGGCCTCCGGGCACAGCCTGGCGAAACTGGCCAGATCATCCACGAAGAGCCGCACGCTAATGCCGAACTCGTTCGCCAGTTGCCGCGCCAGCCGCCAGCTCACGCCGATGTCGCCGTAGTTGTCGATGACGTTGCAGAAAATGTCGCAGGTAGCTGGTTGAAAGCCTGATTTCTTCCGCGCAGCTTTTACTTCAGCAGTGGAAAACGGGGTTATTTTCATGGCGGCAACAGTAAACTTAATCCAGTGCAATGGCAACAGCCGGGGAAATTGATGAACAAACCAGCACGCTGATAAGCCGAAATGCATAGGCCGAACGGCATATTGCCCGACGCTCTGCAAACGGTTACGGTGAGCAGAGATGACCGCCGCCTGACATCTGCGTCAGACGTAATAAAATCGTCTTTATCAGCTCAACAAAAAAGGGAGCTACCATGTCTACAACCACAAAGATTCACGTTACCGCCACCGACAACGAACTCTACCTCATCGCTGCGACGCCCGCCGGCAGTTCTGAAATCTGCCACATCAAGTCCGGATACAACGACCCGGTGGAATACGCCGTCATTCTCCAGTCAATTCTGGAAAAAGGCGCGTATACCCTGATCATGGTCGGCATCAACTGGGACGGTCCGCAGGCGTTCAAAGTCACGCTCACCACCGGCGGTGTTGACACCACTTATACGGCACCTGCGAACCTGAACACGGGTGCGAACTGGACCGTAGCGGTACCGATCACCGTGTAGACGCCGGGTTCGCGGACGCACCGCGCCATTGACGTCATGCACGTGCCGCCGCAGGACGCGTCATTCCTGTTTTGGCTTGCCATAACTTGCAAAGCGTTGCAGGGCATCGGCAAATTCATCCTTCGTTAACAGGACCGGCTCGCCGACAGCCAAGGCCCGCAGGTAAATTTCGCTCAGGTTTTCCACTTCAACGGTATTTTTAAAAGCCTCGGCCAAATCCTTTCCCGCCGCGATCATACCGTGCCGAAGGTGGCATAGTTGGCGCAGCGCAGACTATCGCCGCGCTCATTGTTGCCAGGTTGCGCAGAAATTCGCGCTTCGATTTCAGAGAAGGAGTTCAGGCCATCGAACAGGCCGGTTGCAATAAAACGGTGTGTGGCGCTATGTCTTGATTTCATTTCTTATTCATTTTTTGGAGCTTTGGCGGCATGCTACGCGAAACGTCCAAGTGACCTCAACAAGGGTACGGATTTTTTCTTCAGGGATATTGTTGCCTGGAGTGCAGGACGTTGATTATTTCGATGGCAGATGCTGCAACCCGATACACCACCACATCATTCGGATGCACGACAATCTCACGGGTTCCTGCGATTAACCCGGAACGATACAGGTAGGGATGTTGCGGCAGGTTTGATACGGATTGTTCGATTGCATCCTTCAGCCGTTGTGCTGCTATCGGGTTGCGGTCAGCTATATAGCCGTTAATCTGAGCCAAGCTCGAACGGGCCTTAGTTCGCCAAAGTACGGGCAGCATGTTCGCGGCGTTTGGTGTCAATAAGCGCCTGCATTTCTGCCATTACCTGATCGTGTGGAATCAACGGGCTGTTGTCATCCAGCGATTCCTGCACCTTGGCACTGAACCAGCGCTCATAGGCCTCGGCTTCTTCAGTCGTGGCAAACTCGGACTCAATGGAAGACAGTACAGTTTTCATGGCAGCAACATTAAACCTAATTCAGCGTAATGGCAACACTACTGTTTTGGCTTGCCGTAACTTGCAAAGCGTTGCAGGGCATCGGCAAATTCATCCTTCGTTAACAGAACCGGCTCGCCGACAGCCAACGCCCGCAGGTAAATCTCGCTCAGGTTTTCCACTTCAACGGTATTTTTGAAAGCCTCAGCCAAATTCTTTCCGGCCGCAATCATGCCGTGGTTCGCCAACAGACAGGCGCGGCGCTCCTGCATGGCGAGCAGCGCGTTGTCGGACAACGCCTGCGTGCCAAAGGTGGCATAGTCGGCGCAGCGCAGACTGTCGCCGCCCAGCAGCGCCAGCATGTAATGAAACGGAGGAATGTCGCGCCGAAGACAGGCAAGCGCCGTCGCCGCATTGGAATGCGTATGAACAATTGCCCCGAATTCAGGGCGCTCCACATAGATGTCGCGGTGGAACAGCCATTCGCTGGACGGCTGCCAGCGCCCCAGCGAATTGCCGGACAAATGCACGAATACGATATCGTCTGAAGTCAGACCTTCCGCGCCGAAGCCGGAGGGCGTAATCAGGAATCCTTCGCCAACGCGCACGCTGATATTTCCCGACGTGCCGTGACTCAAGCCCAGGTCATCCAGTTTTTGTGTTGTGCGTACCAGTTCGCTGCGCAGTTCGTTTTCGTTCATTTCATATCCTTAATTAATACAAACCTCGTCCACGAAAAACACGAAAGGCACGAAATATAACCAATAATTTAATCATAGCTGCGTGTTGCTCCAACACAAGAACCATATTCGAAGCTCAAAATGACAGTTGGACGAATTATGTTGTGAATTTTTTTCGTGCCTTTCGTGTTTTTCGTGGACAATGCCTTTTATGTAAGTTTGAGATGGATGCGAATGGCGTCGGCATTGGCCGCCACCAGGCCGCGCTCGGTTATCAGTCCGGTAACCAGACGCGCCGGAGTCACATCAAAAGCATAGTTAGCGGCGGGCGATCCCTGCGGGGTCAGTTGCACACGGCGAATCTGCCCGTCGTCACAAAGACCTGCAAGATGCGTCACCTCATCCGGAGTGCGCTCCTCGATGGGAATTTCCCGCACGCCGTCCTGCAACATCCAGTCCAGCGTCGGGGTCGGCATCGCCACATAAAACGGCACGCCGTTGTCTGCTGCTGCCAGCGCCTTGAGATAAGTGCCGATCTTGTTGCACACGTCGCCCGTTGCTGTGACGCGGTCGCAACCTACGATGACCATGTCCACCAGCCCGTGCTGCATCAGGTGGCCGCCTGCGTTGTCCACGATCACGGTGTGCGGCACGCCGTGTTGCGCCAGCTCCCACGCGGTCAGACTCGCACCCTGATTGCGCGGACGGGTCTCGTCCACCCACACGTGCAGTTGAATGCCCGCCTCGAATGCGGCATAAATCGGTGCCAGTGCTGTCCCCCAGTCGACCGTTGCCAGCCAGCCCGCGTTGCAGTGCGTCAGTATATTGAAAATCCGTTTATCAGGCTCATCGCTGTGTTGCGCGGTGCTCGAACCTCGTCGCACTTCGTGTACTGCCTTCGGTTCTGTGCTCCGCGCTCCTTGCGCTGCATCCTGAAATTCCGGATTTTCTATCACTCCGGGCGCGTTTATTTTTTCCCGGTAAAGCGCATGGATGATTTGTAGCCCGTGCTGCCCGATCGCCTGGTTGATTTTAACGTCCTGCTCGGCAATATTCGACGCCTCGCGCCAGGCGGCAGCCGCACGCTCACTGGCCGGCAATGGCGAAAGATAAGCGCGCATCCGTTCCACCGCCCAGCAGAGATTCACCGCCGTGGGGCGCGCCTTGACCAGCATGTCGCAACTGGCCTTGAGCGCGGCGTCCGAGCTATGGTGACGCATCGACAGCGCCACACCATAGGCGGCTGTCACGCCGATCAGCGGCGCGCCGCGCACCTGCATCTCGCGGATCGCATGTTCCGCATCGCGCATGTTTTCAAGGCGCACCGTGACAAACTCATGCGGCAGCCGGGTCTGGTCGATGATCTCGACTGCGCCGTCGGCAGTCGGCCAGATAGTGCGGTAAGGAATACCGTTAACTTTCATAAATAGTTTGCATTTGTAGTTGTTTCATCGCCTGCTCAAACTCAGTCGTGTCAGGTACAGTTAGTGTGAGTGTAAAGTTCACCACATCGCCATGCGTTTGATTTACAAGAGCGTACTGTACACGTTCATATAGTTCTGCTGAAAAAATCTCAATTTCAGCAAATATGTTTGAAGAGAAATTAGCTGCGAGATTCATAATCTTTTCTAAATCGTGTACTACAACCAAGCGATTAAATTCAAGTGTCCAATCAATTACTTGCGCATACCCCTCGGCGATACGGGAAGCAATGTGTTCTATTCGCTGAATATCACCGGGCTCACCCGGCGCACCCACAGCCTTGGCAATACCTGAATTAAGTACTTTGCTTAAATTTGTAACGACTTGAGTTATCTGAGTAAATTTAGCTGAAACCCAGTTTATTGCAACCACTTTGTCACGAAGATCGATTACAGATCCAAAGCTAATGCCAAGTTCAAGATCAAGCCTTTTACTCTTATGCGATTGAACTCGCTCATGAAGTATTTTTGCGAAAACGAGGTATTCCCAACCTCTGGGTTTTTCAACATAGAGTCGTAAAGCTTCTGGACCGAGTTGCAGTATAGATAGATCAACAGGTTGAAGCTTTGCGCGTAGAGCAAGGCAATCAGCGAACAAATAGCTCAATTGTTTTCGAAGCGTATTAGTAATGTCTTGGGAACTATTGAACGGGAAAACCCATACTTCGCCGCTATCTTTGAGGTGCGACACAAATTCGAAGAGCTTAGGCGTATCCACAGTTGAGCTAAAGTCTGCATTCTGATTTGCTCGCCAAACTGGAAGTATTGAAAGAATTTCACTTTTCACGAACACATACTTTGGGATACCACGTGCCGAAGCCTCTAAGTACTCCAAATTCGTGATTGATTTTCCGGCATCATTCATAGAGCCATAGCGACCGCCTACGACAAGTACGAATAAATCAGCGCGCGTGCGAACCACCTCAAGACAGTTTTGTATTGCGCTCTGTGAAGGGTTGACTGGAAATGAGTCTAGCTCCGACAGTACAGGTTCAAAACCAACCGCTTCGGAAAAATCTCGAAGGTTTGTTCGAAGTTGTGCAAGGTCATAGCAAGTAGAGCTAACGAATAATGTGGTGCAACTACCTTTTGGCATATTACCATCTCCTTAACTATGGTGTGGTGCGATGCGCTTCGTTTATTACACCCCACACCCTCTCAAACTCGCACAAAGGCCACAAAGATTTCACCCGGCTTAAACCAGTTCTTTCACCAGCTCAGGGTGTTTGTCCAATATCTTGAACAAATTAACGACAGCACGCATGGGGACGGCTTCGCCGCGTTCATAACGACTGAATGCATTGTGTCCGCCGCCAGTGAGTTCTGCCGCTTGCTTCTGGGTCAGTTTCAATCGCTTTCTGGCATGGGCAAGCAACGCGGCATCTCGCGCTTTGGCTTTTTCGCCCAAGATTTCAATCGCATTCCATACGCGATCTGAGCTATCCTGATCGGTATATTCAATTTCGCCACACACGGCGCAATGCCAGCCAGTGACATTTGGCACAAGGCATGATTCACCGCGTGCTTCGACGGTAACATCTTTGGTTTCCAACTTCAATTTGGTGCCGTCATCACACTGCAAACAAAATTTAGTCATATCATTTCTCCTTAAACTGAATCACGACTGCGCCAGCCTGCACGGTCAGCTTGATATAGGCAATTTTGCCGTTAGGGCAAGGTGTGTGATACACGTCTTGCCAAACCGTGTTATCCGTGTGGGTTGTCATGCTTTTGTAAAGCCGCGTGCTGGTTAATGCCAAAACCACACTCACGGCTTCGGAGCGGGACAGCCCCATACTTTCCGCCCCCCGTTGAGCAGTGAACGTAAAAGATCGCCCCGAATCACGCGCCACAATCTCTTGAATCTCTTGCAGCGAGTAATGTGCCTTTAGCTTTTCCATACCCGAATAATACCCTTATAGGGTTTTAAAAGAAAATAAATCTGTTGCGCCAAAGCATCTATATGAAGAATCAGTCGCCTTCGAACTCGCACAGCGCGAACACCTTCTGGCCCAGTTTTTCAAGGCGGGCACGGCCGCCGATATCCGGCAGGTCGATCACGAAGCAGCATTCGACCACGATCCCGCCCATGTCCTCTATTAACTTAACAGCCGCTTCCGCCGTACCGCCGGTGGCGATCAGGTCGTCCACCAGCAACACGCGCTCGCCAGACTTAATTGCATCCACATGAATCTCGATGCGGTCGCTGCCGTATTCCAGCTGGTAATCGCGCCCCACCGTCTCGGCAGGCAGCTTGCCGCGCTTTCTGATCGGCACAAAGCCCAGGCCAAGCTCGTAGGCGACCGGCGTGCCGACGATAAAGCCGCGCGATTCGATGCCCGCCACCTTGTCGATTTTTACATCCTTGTAGCGCGCGGCTATTTCGTGGATCGTGGTGCGCAACCCGACCGGATCTTTGAGCAAGGTGGTGATGTCGCGGAACATGATGCCCTGATGGGGATAGTGCGGAACGGTGCGGATGCGGGATTTTATGGGCATACAAATTCCTGGTAAGTGGTAAGTGGTAAGTGGTAAGTGGTAAGTGGTAAATTGTGAGTAGCAAGTGGTGAAGAGCTGCGGTTTTCAACTAACCACTGACTACTCTCCACTTACCGAAGGATTCAGGATACGTCCGGCCACAGCCGAGAGTTTTTCCAGCATTGCGGCATCGCGCGCATCCGGTGCGGTGAGGATCGCGTATTGCAAGGCGCTGCGGCAGGCGCAAACATCAGCCTCTGCATCGTCCTGCACAGGTGCTGCGACCTCTTTCACCAGCGCACGCGCACGGTCTGCATTCGCCAGCAGCACCTTGACGATCGCGTCCACCGTGACATTGTCGTGATCGGGATGCCAGCAGTCGAAATCCGTCACCATCGCCACCGTGGCATAACATATCTCGGCCTCGCGCGCCAACTTGGCCTCCGGCATGTTGGTCATGCCGATCACGTCACAATGCCAGCTGCGATAAAGCTCTGATTCAGCGAGGCTGGAGAACTGCATCCCTTCCATCGCAAGATAGGTGCCGCCGCGCACCACCGGAATGCCTAGCTGCTCTGCCGCCGCAAACAGATGATCGCCCAAACGATTGCACACCGGATGCGCCATCGACACGTGAGCGACCAGACCCGTGCCGAAAAAACTCTTTTCTCTTGCAAAAGTGCGGTCGATGAACTGATCGACGATGACAAACGTGCCGGGAGGAATATCTTCACGCAACGAACCCACCGCGCTGACAGAAATGATGTCGGTCACGCCCAGACGCTTCATCGCGTCGATATTGGCGCGAAAGTTGATATCCGAAGGTGAAATGCGATGCCCACGGCCGTGACGCGGCAGGAATGCAATGGGTTGTCCCGCCAACTCGGCAAGCAGCACCTCATCCGACGGCGCGCCGAAAGTGGATTCCGCCACGACCCAACGGGAATTTTTCAGTCCCTCAATATGGTAAACACCACTGCCGCCGATAATGCCCAACATAGCAACTATTCCTTAAAATTCGCAAAGCGATTCGTTTGCCTGACTACGTCCCCCTCGCTGCGCTCTCCCCTCTAGCGGGAGATAACCAGCGACTTTGCCATCGTTTTATGATGACTTAGTCGAATGGCTAGTTGTTTCATCAGGATTGAGAAGAGCGGAACGGGCACGGCAATTATCCGAAGTTGCCGTGCCCGTTAACTTTCCAGCATGGCTTTATAGATGTAATTCTGCAACATAATGAGATCAGCACCCTGCGCCTGAACGAACTCCATGCCATGCATGACGATCGCGCCCCCTGTCTGGCCATCGGTTCCTGCATGCGCATTGCGTATCGCAGCCGACACCAGAAATACCTGGGTATCACCCCCGACTTGCATGCGCAGGCCCACTGACACGATGTCGCCCACATGGCCGAATGCTTTAGCGGCATGAATGCGCGCACCTGAAATACTCATATCATCGATGATTGCAGACGTTTTAAGTCCTGTCGCCTGCGATTCAATCGAACACACCAGTTTCAATTTGATGCGTACCGCGTTGCGCATATTGGTTGTCTTGACCTGCGGTGGATATGCCAGATGCAAATAAGGGTAAGGACTCAAACAAACACTGATTACATTGCTGTTGAATTCATATGTTTTTGTACCTGCAAAACCGCGCACTAAAAACCCGTCCCCTTCCTTGATAAAACTCAACTTGTCGTCTTGCCTGGGATGCGATACCAGCACGCTTTTTTTATTCATGAAACCGACCAGCTTCACAAAATAACGCTGTTTGTCCGAGGAAACGTCCTGCAATTGCACCGTATCACCGATGGCAAGCCTGATCGCCAGCAAATCCTCAACTTTCTCTGCCGGATTGGATTTTACTGCCGACTCCGCTCCGGCAACAGCGCCGCCTCCCTGACGGCTGGTAACGCTTTTTTGGCGAAACAATCCGTTTTCACAAAGGCCGTCGACTTGTCGCTGAGATTCGACCATCGCCCCCTCGCGCAGCAGCAAGTTGCCATGTTTATCGAACACCGTCCATATCAGCGGACGGCCGATTTGAATTTCGGCAAGTTTGACTGGCTGCAGGTTATCTTTCATACGCCCGATCCTTCCTTATTTAGACCCGCACAGGCACGCGCGCCGCCAGGGCACACATCAATTCATAACTGATGGTCCCCGCAGCATGAGCGACCTC
Source organism: Gallionella sp. UBA4121 (assembly GCA_002381565.1). GTDB lineage: Bacteria > Pseudomonadota > Gammaproteobacteria > Burkholderiales > Gallionellaceae > Gallionella. Next base: position 55,142 of record DFWZ01000059.1, on the reverse strand, counting down.
TTCAACCGGCATCCCCTCGCCCCACAGTGTAACCTGCGAGCCCACACCGGTTTGCGGCAGGCTGGTCAAATCCACATACAGCATATCCATCGAGACGCGACCCAGCAACTGCGCCTTTTGCCCGTCCACCCGCATCGGCGTGCCATTTGGCGCATGACGCGGATAACCGTCGGCATAGCCGCATGCGACGATGCCGACACGCATGTCCCTGTCCGCGCGAAACAGCCCCCCGTAACCGATTTCATCACCTGCGTGTAATTGTTGCGTGGCGATAATCCGGCTGGTCAGTGTCATCACAGGTTTCAAACCCGCAGACTGCGCGGTAATCTCGGCAAACGGCGACGCGCCGTACAGCATGATGCCGGGACGCACCCAGTCGCCGTGTGTTGCGGGGAAGCGCAACAGCGCTGCGGAATTGGCCATGGAGCGAGGTACACGATAAGCTGCCGCAATATCGTTATACAAGTCCGCCTGCCCGGATACACCGCGCGACTCGTCTGCATTGGCGAAATGGCTCATCAGCGTAATCTCGCGCACCGCAAAGTGACGGCGCAAAGACTCCATTGCACTCGCCACCTGCGCGGGCGCAAATCCCAGCCTGTGCATGCCGCTGTTGACCTTGAGCCAGACATCGAGCGCGCAGCGCCTGGGGTACGCGTCCAGCAGCGCGATTTGCCACTGACTGTGAATGACGCTTGTCAGCTCATATTCGGCAAGCAATTCCAGATCTGCCGTTTCAAAAAAACCTTCCAGCAACAAAATCGTCTGGCGATATCCCGCTTCACGCAACCTTATTGCATCCTGGATATCCAGCAGCGCGAACCCGTCTGCCCCGGCCAGCCCTTCAGCCACACGCAGCAATCCATGTCCATAGCCATTTGCCTTGATGACAGCCATGATGCGCGCAGACGTCGTGCGACGGGCGACATGCAGATTATGCTCCAGCGCATTCTGATCGATGTAGGCTAGTATGGGACGCGGCATGAATCTGGGAGTCCGGGAAAATTTCGATTACGTAATGATAGCAGGGGCAATACTTTCATGATATAAAACGCCCTGATAAATCTTATTCCAGTTGAATGAACCTCGGCTTCTACACGATCCTTGCAGCGCAATTCCTCTCCGCGCTCGCAGACAATGCCCTGTTGTTTGCCGCCATCGCCCTGTTGAAAGGCTTGCACGCGCCTGCCTGGCACACGCCGGTACTGCAGGAAGCCTTTATCTTTTCCTACATCGTGTTAGCGCCATTTGTCGGTGCATTCGCCGACTCGCTGCCCAAAGGGCGCGTGATGTTCGTCAGCAACAATATCAAGATTTTCGGCTGCGTCGCCATGCTGTTCGGCCTCAATCCGCTCATCGCCTACGGCTTTGTAGGACTCGGTGCAGCGGCTTATTCGCCGGCCAAATACGGCATCCTCACCGAATACCTGCCGCCTGAAAAACTGGTGCTGGCAAACAGCTGGATGGAAGGGTTGACCGTGCTGGCTATCGTATTGGGCGCCATCATCGGCGGAGTACTGATCAGCCCGACTATTGCTGATCCAATGTTGCAGTGGTGGGACATACCTGCTATCGATACAGGCATCGACACCCCGCCGGAACTGGCAATCGCCATCATCGTGATGATCTACATTGCCGCAGCAGCTATCAATCTCTATATTCCGCGCGTGGCACTGGATCACAAACCATTGAGCCGCAACCCGGTCTTTCTGCTTGGCGAATTCTGGCACAACTTCAAACTGTTATGGAAAGACCCGCTGGGCCGCGTCTCGCTTGCCGTGACCACCCTGTTCTGGGGGACGGGGGCGACATTGCGCCTGATCGTATTGGGCTGGGCGGCCATCGCGCTGCACTATGATTTTGCCAGCGCCGCCAAACTGACCGCCTGGGTTGCTGTCGGCATCGCCATCGGCGCCGTGCTGGCCGCGAAATTCGTCAGGCTGGAACACTCGGTAAAGGTGCTGCCCATCGGCATTGCAATGGGCCTCGTGGTACTGATCATGATTCCGGTCACCAACAGTACGCTGGCTATCCTGCTGTTGATCACCATCGGCGCGATGGGTGGCTATTTCGTGGTACCGATGAATGCGCTGTTGCAACATCGCGGCCACTTGCTGATGGGCGCGGGCAGCTCTATCGCCGTGCAGAATTTCAACGAGAACCTGAGCATCTTTGCCATGCTGGCACTGTACGCCATGATGGCGAAACTGGACCTGAGTATCTACATCATCATTACGGTATTCGGCCTGATGCTGTCCGGCATCATGACCGTATTATACAAGCGGCATGGACACGATCAGGACTCTGGAAAGATCTGACTACTGGTGGCAACCCGGCAAGAAAACCACTACCGCACCAGCAATTTCTCGAACTCCTCAATCGGCACGGGCTTGCTGAACAGATAGCCCTGATAGGCCATGCAACCATTCTTCTTGAGAAAAGCCAGCTGTACTTCGGTTTCGACTCCTTCGGCAATCACATTCAAGCGAAAATTCTGCGCCATGCCGATGATGGTCTGCACCATCACGGCATCGTTGGGATCGGTTGCGATGTCCCGCACGAAACTCTGGTCGATTTTAATCTGATCGAGCGGCAATTGTTTCAGGTAGGACAAGGATGAATAACCCGTGCCGAAATCATCCAGCGACAGCCTCACGCCCAGCGCCTTGAGTGCGTGCATTTTCGCCACCACATCGGCCACATCGGAGAGCACCACGCTCTCGGTCAATTCCAGCTTTAACTGCGACGCCTCGACATCATACCTGCGCAAAATGGCCGCCACCCTGCCGACAAAATCAGCCAATTTGAATTGTTTGGCACTGACGTTAACCGCAATACGCAGATGTCGGGTCAACTCGCTCCCTTGCCAGACAGACAGCTGTTGACAGGCGGTTTCAAGCACCCAGGCCCCTACTTCCAGAATCAGCGCGCTTTCCTCGGCCACTGGAATGAATTGCTCGGGAGAAACCATGCCGTGCACAGGATGCATCCAGCGCACCAGCGCCTCCGCACCCAGCGCCTGATGGTTGTTGTCCACCTGAATCTGGTAATACACACGCAGTTGCCCGTCTGATACGGCACGCCGCAAATCCGTCTCCAGCGTTGCATGCTCTTCCGCTGTCTGCTGCATCTTCAAATCGAAGAAACGCACCGCATTTCTGCCCGAATCCTTGGCCTGATACATCGCCATATCCGCATGTTTGAGCAGCATATTGACCGATTCCTCGTGACCGAGATACAAGCTGACACCGATACTGGGAGAACTGTAATGCTCATAACCTGCAATCTGATAGGGAACCGACAGGCTTTCGCGTATTTTCTCTGCAATCAGCGCCACTTTCTGCAATGCTTCAGACGAATGCTCATCGATGTCTTCGAGCAATACCACAAACTCGTCGCCACCGAAACGCGCGACCGTATCCACCTCACGCACACAGGAGTGCATGCGCCGCGCCACCTCGATCAGCATCAGATCGCCATAGTCGTGCCCCAGCTTGTCGTTGAGCGTCTTGAACTTGTCCATATCGAGAAACAGCACCGCACCATATTTCCTGCTGCGCGACGATGCCGCCAGCGCCAGACCCAAACGGTCAATCAACAGACGCCGGTTCGGCAGCCCGGTCAGCACATCATAGAACGCCAGATTGCGTATTTCCTCCTCGGCCTGCTTGCGCGCGGCAATCTCTTCCTGCAGCTGCTCATTCGACACATTCAGTTCGCGGGTGCGCTCCTCGATGCGATCTTCCAGCGTGCTATAGAGTCCTTGCAGCTTTGCGACCATGCGGTTGAATGCCTGCGCGAACAGCCCCAGTTCGCCAAAGGCAGATTCGTCAGCACGCTGATCCAGACTACCGCCCTCTGCCATCTCGCCCGCAGTCCGCGCCAGAGCTTCCAGCGGCCTGCTGATTTGCCGGGCAAAATAATATGCGAGCGTGCCTGATAAAAACAGCAAAGCCAGCAGCGCTTCGAGCATGATGATCTGTTGCCGATAAACGGAGGCAAACACCTCGACCCCGTCGAGCTTGACCACCATCCCCCAATCCAGTTCCGGCAGATAACGCCACGCGGACACCACTTGTACGCCACGATAATCCCGTTTCACATTCTCGCCGGATTGGCCGGAAATTGCGCTGAACATGGGAATATCTTTATTGTTTTTCAGGTTCAGCCTGAGCACCTCCGCCCCCCCGGGACGATACCTGAGTGGCGTGGTCATCACCATGTCTTCCCCGTCACGCCTGGCAAATACGGCCTCGCCGCTCACCCCCATGCCGACCGTGTCCGACGCCACTCTGAAAAACAATTCGTTGCCCAGTTGCGCCGCCATCACTCCCTTGAATTTTCCGTCCGCCATGATGGGCGCTGCAATGAACAGCGCCGCACTCTTCGATGGCGCGTACCACCCCTGACGGGAGATCACCGGTTCGAGCGTCATGCGCACATCGCGAAACGCCTCGGCCAGTTGCGTGTCACGCCATGGGCCGTTCAGCAGATTGGTGGAAAAATCGCTCTCGTGCCTCTGGGTATAGATGATTTCGCCCTGCGGCGTGATCAAAAACAGGTCGTAGAACACCCCAGCCTCTTCCACATACCGTTCCAAATCCTGCCGCACCAGCGCATCCTCGCTGGCATAGCGTCTCCCGGCACGCTTGCCGGGAACCTCTGACAACACCTCAAGCCCTTCGACAACACGGGGACTCTTCGCCAGAAAACGCACATTCCGCTCCCGTTCCGCCAGATAGCCCCTGACCTGTATCATCTTCTTGTCCGCCAGATTGGACACACGACTCAACGCGGCGACACGCAATACCGCCTCGTCCTGTTTCAGGTTGAAATAGCCAAACAGCGCCAGCGGCAGCACCGCCACCACCAGAAACATCAACACCAGACGCGTGAATATCTTCATCGCGCGCCTTTAGCCATCGCATCGCGCTCGGCGCGCGGGATGAAAAACGGGAACGGCTCAGGCGAGATGCTGCGCCCGGATTGCCAGACGATATCGAACTGCCCGTCAGCGCGTGCGCGACCGATGCGCACCTGCTTCCACAGATGGCGCGTGTCCGCATCCACCGACACGATGCCTTCCGGTGCATTCATGGTTTGCTGCCCGAGAGCCGCCTTCATGGCCGCCATATCTGTCGTGCCCGTTGCGCGCCTGGCGTTCACCCACAGATGCACGCCGATGTAGGCCGCCTCCATCGGATCATCCAGCACCCGCTCCGTGCCAAAGCGGTGATGAAAACGCTCGATGAAGGCGCTGTTCTCGACGCTGTCCACGCTCTGAAAATAATTCCAGGCGACATAATGCCCGGTCATCAATTCCGGCCCCATCGCCGCCAGCTCCACCTCGGCTATGCTGGTAGAAAACACCGGTGTATTTTCGGGACGGATGCCCGCTTGTTTCAGCGCACGGAAAAAATATTGATTGCTGTCGCCGTTCAGCGTGTTCACAACGAAGTCGGGATGTTGCCCGGCGATCTCGCGCACGACGGCGTCCAGATTATGTTCACCCAGCGGCACGTAACGTTCGGCTGCGACTTGCCCGCCCTGTGCCACCAGCAGTTTTTTGATGATTTGATTCGCAGTATGAGGAAATACGTAATCCGAACCGATCAGGTAGGCGCGCCTGCCGCGCTGCTGCATCGCCCAGGCCACCATCGGGATGATCTGCTGATTGGGTACTGCACCGGTGTAAATGATGTCGGGCGACTGTTCCAGACCTTCGTACTGCACCGGGTAGAACAGCAGGTGATGGTGTTTTTCGACGACAGTTTTGACCGCCTTACGGCAAGCGGACGTCCAGCAGCCGAACAAGGCCTGCACCTTATCCTGCACGATTAGCTTCTCGGCCTGTTGCGCACAGTAGCCGGCATCCGAGCGGCAATCGCTGACGATCATCTCGATCCGTGCGCCGTCTATCCCCCCGGACTGGTTAGCCTCTTCCACCGCCAGCCGCACCGCATCCACTAGTGGCGCTTCGCTCGCGGCCATGGTGCCGGTGAGTGAATGCAGCACGCCTATCCTGATGACAGATTGTGCAGCATGATGATTGCTGTATAGCCAGGCAACGGCCAGCAACAGCAATGCGAGCAACAACAAAAACTTTCTGATCCGGAGCAATTTGCGCATCACCTTTATTTTATGAAGCCGCTGCATAGCAAAGATGCCAGATGAGCAGCGCACCAGCCCGTCTTGAAGGACCGTTCAATTTCCGGCAGACAGAGAAGAGCACGCTTTCATTGTCGCAACAGCCAGACACAAATCCTGCCAGGACTTTGCTTTTTCCATCGGACTGCGCAACAAATAGGCGGGATGAAAGGTCACGATCAGCGGGATGCCTTTATAGTCATGCACCCTGCCACGCAGCGAGGCGATTGTCGCATCCGTCCCCAGCAGGGCGGATGCCGCCGTCTTGCCTAGCGCCACGATCAGCCTGGGCTGGAGTAAATCGATCTGGCGCCTCAAATAGGGCAGGCACGCCTCGATTTCGCCCACATGAGGGTGCCTGTCGTCCGGAGGGCGACATTTGATGACATTGGCGATGTACACATTCTCGCCTCGCCTGAGTTTGATTGCCAGCAGCATGTTGTCGAGCAACTGGCCCGCATGACCCACAAATGGCTCACCAGTCGCATCTTCCTCTGCGCCCGGCGCTTCGCCGATGAACAGCCAGTCGGCCTGCTCATCGCCTGCCCCGCACACCGTTTGCGTGCAGCCAGCGCGCAGATTGCAAAGTTCGCAACTCCGCACTTTTTCTTTAAGTTCAGGCCAGGTGACGCGGCCCAGCGCTCCGCCTGCATTTTTGAGTTGAAACTCACGCAAGCTATCTTCTCCGGCTTCGCCCTCTTGCCGGCTATGATCAACCGGCTGGAAATCGTCTTGTGAACTCCCGGCAAAAAGATCTTCGGCTGCTGCCACAATCGAATGGTCAGGAATATTTTCCCCGGCTGCGCCTGTTTTTTCATCGGCGACTGCACCTTTGTCGTCCCCGTCAAGCGAGGAGTCCGGCGTCTTTATATAAGTTACAGGCGCAATTTCTTCGGCTGCTGCGGCATCCTGCGCCACGGGTTCACGCCGCACCCACAACGGGTACAGATTCAACTCGCGCAGCATCGCCTCACGCCTATCCATCGTCCCTCTCTCCCAACCTCTCTCCCGCAAGCGGGGGAGAGGGTATATCACATGCCATCACAACCGCGTCCTCGCTGCCGCCGGCATTGCGGTAATAACCGCGCCGCACACTGACATCAATGAACCCGGCACGGCGGTACAAGGCAATCGCCGCCCGGTTGGAGGCGCGCACTTCGAGCAACACCCGGGACAGCCCCCTGTTGCCTGCCACATCCAGCATCATTGACAGCATCATGCCGCCCACCCCCTGGCGCTGATGCGCTGCCGCTACTCCTATATTGAGCAATTCCGCTTCATCCACGCCCGGCATCAACACCGCATATCCGCGCACCGACGCTTTATCCACACAATCCGATGTCTCTTCTACATAACACAAATAGCCACTGTCCAGCGCATCGCAAAAATTGCCCCGCGTCCAGGGATAAGCCTGCACCGCCTGCTCGATGGCCAGCACTTCATCCACATCCGCTGTCGTCATTAGCCTCATTGCGGAGGTTTATTTAATAATGACTTTTCAATAGCCAGTTGCTCACGCTCGGCAGTCTTGAGCGCCACCTTGTCACGCAGGTAAAAGGGCTGTGCCTGCGCCGCATCCACGCCCAATCCTCCGGCAAACTGTATCGCACCCAGCACTGCAATCGCGGCAGCTTGTGGCACAGCGGCCGCATCCATGCCGCTCAACTGTCCGGCATAACGCGCCTGCAACGCATCGCCAAAAGCCGCAAATCCGCTACCCGCGCCGAACCAGTCGCGACCTGCCACGACGGGTGCGTCTTCCGGCCTGCACAGACACGGCTCACACACCGTCAGCCAGCCGTCATGCTGTTTTTCATACGCGGCGCAATAAATCTCTCCCATGCGCGCATCCAGGGCTGCAATCACACGCGACTGGCCTGAACCTTGCGCCAGCGCCAGCAAGGTACAGATCCCCGCCACCGGTATCTGTGCGCCGAACGCCAGCCCCTGCGTCGCCCCGCACGCGATGCGCACCCCGGTAAAGGAACCGGGCCCTGAACCGTACGCGATACCATCCATATCACCAATTCCCAACCCTGCATCCTGAAGCTGGGCATCCAGCATTCCTATCAGCAGTTCTGAGTGTTTTTGACCTGCCAGTTCGCAATGCGCTACGGTCACGCCGTCCTGCCAGAGTGCGACCGAGCAATATTCGGTGGAAGTTTCCAGTGCAAGTATTTTCATTGATCTGCCAGCAAAAGTACCACCGCCTGCGCCGCGATGCCTTCACCGCGTCCTGTATAACCCAGATGTTCGGTGGTGGTCGCCTTCACGTTGACGGCGCTCCTCTCCAGGTGCAGATCGGCGGCGATGTGCTCAATCATCTGTGCAATATACGGCGCCATCTTAGGTGCCTGGGCGATGATGGTCGCGTCCACGTTACCGACGCGAAAACCCTGCCCGCGAACCATGTGTGCCACTTCGCGCAACAGGATGCGGCTGTCGATGTTCTTGAACTTCACATCGCTATCGGCAAAATGTCGCCCGATATCGCCCAGCGCTGCGGCACCCAGCAGCGCATCGCAGATCGCATGCAGCAATACGTCCGCATCGGAATGCCCAAGCAACCCTTTTTCACAAGGGATATCCACACCCCCTATAATCAGCCTGCGTCCCTCCACCAGCTGGTGAACATCGAAACCCTGACCTATGCGCATATATATCTATTCTCCGCCGTCATTCCCGCGAAAGCGGGAACCCAGCAATTCAAAAATTCCGCATCGCGGACAAAACCTTTAACTCGTTAACAACAATTCGGCCAGTCGCAGATCCTCTGGATATGTCACCTTGAAATTGCTGGTATCCCCTGCCACCAGTTTAGGGCTCAGACCCATCGCCTCGACTGCCGAAGCTTCATCGGTAACAGTTTTGCATTGCTGCAATGCCTGCGCCAGAAGCCCTGCGCGGAACATCTGCGGCGTCTGTGCCTGCCACAGAAACTCGCGGTTTTCAGTACGCAGCACGCGTTGTCCAGCGTCAGCACGCTTCAAGGTATCCGCCACCTTTACTGCCAGTATTCCGCCCACGGGATCATCCCGCAGCTCAATGATCAGTTTTTCCAGATGAGCCTCTGTCAGACAGGGGCGCGCTGCATCGTGCACCAGCACCCAGTCATCCGGCTCCAGTTCGGATGCCAGCAAACCATTCAGCACCGTCTCAGCACGCGTTTGACCGCCGCAAAACAAAGGTTGCAGCTTGTCACCAAAACACGACCAGTCATAATCGTGAAACAGCGTATCGCCGGGGGACAGCACCACGAACACTATGGAGATTTGAGGGCAACTGCACAGCGTGTTCAGCGCGTGATAAATCATCGGCCGACCTGCAATCGGCAGATATTGTTTGGGCAATTCTTGTCCCATGCGCGCGCCGAAACCGGCGGCAGGAACCAGGGCATAAAATTCAGTCATGAGCGAATTGTAAATTAAAAACGCTGAGCCGGCGTTTCTATAAAACGCTACGCCAGCGTTTCGCTTAGACAGCGAACAGACGTTTCGATAAAACGGCGGGCCAGTGTTTAACTTATAATGCGGCTCTCCATTATCAGCCTCAGCCCTTGCAATCCAACATGCTGTTCACATCCTCACATTCCCGCCCCCGCTACACCCGGCTGACCGGTTCATCCGACGCGTTGGCGCTGGCGCAATTTGCTGAAAAAAGCACGCCGCTGGTGCTCATCACTGCCAGCGCCCTTGAGGCGCAGCGACTGGTGGAAGAAATCCCGTTCTTCGCGCCCGGTCTGCGCGTGCATTTACTGCCTGACTGGGAAACGCTGCCGTATGACCATTTCTCACCGCATCAGGACCTGATCTCCGAGCGACTGGCGACGCTGCACCATGTCAGTCGCCAGTCATGCGATGTGCTGGTGGTGCCGGTCACGACCGCGCTGTACCCGCTGGCACCGCCGGAATACCTGGCCGCCTTTACCTTCTTTCTCAAACGCGGCGAAAAACTGAATTTACAAGGGCTGCGCGAGCAGATGACCTTTGCCGGATACAGCCATGTGCAACAGGTTCTGTCGCCCGGCGAATTCTGCGTGCGCGGCGGCATCATCGATCTGTTCGCCATGGGCAGCGTGCTGCCATATCGCATCGATTTATTCGATGATGAAATCGAGAGCATCGCAACCTTCGACGTGGACACGCAACGCACCCTGTATCCGGTGCCTGAGATTCGCCTGCTGCCAGCGCGCGAGTTCCCTCTGGACGAAAAAGGCCAGGCGCACTTTCGCCAGAGTTTACGCGACCGCTTCGAGGGCGACCCGTCCAAATCGCGCATTTACAAGGAAGTAAGCCGTGGCAACGCGCCGGCGGGCATCGAGTATTACCTGCCGCTGTTTTTCGACAAGACCGCGACGCTGTTTGACTATCTGCCCAAAAACGCCACGCTGTGCCTGCACGGCAATGTGGACGAGGCCATCGGGCAGTTCGGCGTGGATGCGCTATCGCGCTACAACCTGCTGAGGGGCGATCCGCAACACCCGCTGCTGCCACTCAAAGATCTGTTTATGGATTCCGAGGCCTTCTTCATCGCACTCAAGGAATTCGCGCGGCTGGACATCGTGCGCGATAGTGATTCCGCCACCCCTTGCGCAACAGCCACCCTGCCCAACATCGCGGTGAACCGTCACGCCGACACGCCCACCCAGGCCTTTGCAGCTTT
>DFWZ01000059.1:0-44087 GCA_002381565.1 Gallionella sp. UBA4121 | reverse complement strand
CTGGCCATCGTCACCGAGACCGAGCTTTACGCCTCGCAACCGCGCAACCGTGCCGCCCGCACGGCGAAGAAAAGCAACGTCGAAGGCATGTTGCGCGATTTGTCCGAACTCAAGGTCGGCGATCCCGTGGTGCATGAGCAGCACGGCATCGCGCGCTATCAGGGGCTGGTGAATCTCGATCTGGGTGAAGGAGAGGGAGAATTCCTGCTGCTGGAATATGCAGGCGGCGACAAACTCTACGTCCCTGTATCGCAACTGCATGTCATCGGCCGCTACAGCGGCGGGGCACACGATACCGCCCCTCTGCATAAACTGGGCAGCGGTGCGTGGGACAAGGCCAAACGCCGCGCGATGCAACAGGTGCGCGACACCGCCGCCGAATTGCTGAATATTTACGCACAGCGCGCCACCCGCAAAGGTTACGCTTTCAAGCTGACTCAGCGCGATTATGAAGAATTTTCCGCCGGTTTCGGCTTCGAGGAAACGCCCGATCAGGCCGCCGCCATCACCGCCGTCATTGGCGATCTGCAATCGGGCAAACCGATGGACCGGCTGATCTGCGGCGATGTGGGTTTTGGCAAGACCGAAGTCGCCCTGCGCGCCGCGTTCGTCGCCGCAATGGACGGAAAACAGGTCGCCGTGCTGGTTCCCACCACGCTTCTGGCCGAGCAGCATTTCCAGAACTTCTCCAACCGCTTCGCCGACTGGCCGATCCGCATTGCAGAATTGTCGCGCTTTCGTTCTGCAAAAGAGCAGACACAAGCCCTCCAGGACATGGCAGCAGGCAAGCTGGACATCATCATCGGCACACACAAACTGATACAGAAAGGGATTGAATTCAACAATCTTGGCCTGGTCATCATCGACGAGGAACACCGCTTCGGCGTACAACAGAAGGAAAAACTCAAAGCGCTGCGCGCGGAAGTAGATATCCTGACGCTGACCGCCACACCTATTCCGCGCACGCTGGCGATGTCGCTGGAAGGGCTGCGGGACTTTTCTATCATCGCAACCGCTCCCCAGCGGCGTTTATCGATCAAGACTTTCGTAAGCTCATACAGCCAGGGCGTAATCAGAGAGGCCGTGCTGCGCGAACTCAAACGCGGCGGCCAGGTGTATTTCCTGCACAACGAAGTGGACACCATCGCCAACATGGCTGAGAAACTCACCGAGTTGTTGCCTGAAGCGCGCATCCGCGTCGCACACGGGCAGATGGGTGAGCGCGAACTGGAAGCCGTGATGCGCGACTTCTACCAGCAGCGTTTCAACATCCTGTTGTGCACCACCATCATCGAGACCGGTCTCGATATCCCGACCGCCAACACCATCATCATGAACCGCGCCGACCGTTTCGGTCTGGCGCAACTGCATCAGTTGCGCGGACGCGTCGGACGTTCTCACCACCAGGCCTATGCCTATCTGCTGGTGGACAGCCTGGATGGCTTAACCACACAGGCCAAGAAACGGCTGGAAGCGATCCAGGCGATGGAACAGTTAGGCTCCGGCTTTTATCTGGCAATGCACGATCTGGAGATACGCGGAGCCGGTGAAGTGCTGGGTGAATCGCAGAGCGGCGAGATGCAGGAGATTGGTTTTTCGCTGTACACCGACATGCTCAATGCCGCTGTGGCATCCCTCAAACAGGGGCGCGAACCTGACATGGCGCACCCGCTGGGCATTACCACCGAAATCAACCTGCACAGCCCGGCGCTGCTGCCCGGCGACTATTGCGGCGACATCCACCAACGACTGGTGATCTACAAGCGGCTGGCCAATTGCACAAGCCAGACTGATCTGGACGGGATGCACCAGGAATTGATAGACCGCTTCGGCCTGCTGCCGGAACCTGCGCAGACCCTGCTCGATTGCCATCGCCTGCGCATACTGGCGAAACCGCTCGGCATAGCGAAGGTGGATGCCTCGTCAGATGCGATCCAGTTGCAGTTCGTGGCTAACCCGCCTATCGACCCGATGAAGATCATCACGCTGATCCAGAGCCGTCGCCACATCAAGATGATCGGCCAGGACAAGCTGCGTATCGAGTTAAAGCTTGAAGATCTGAGTCAGCGCGTACTGGCAATCAGGAACTTTTTTAACGAATTGAAGTAACGTATGAACCTCATCCTTCAGGCAGTAAACGATATCCCTACCGAACAGATTGAGCATCTGGCCGGACTATCCGGCGCCTCAAACATCGAGCAGATCGATGCGCTAGCTTGGCGCATGCAAGATGCCAGGCCGCATACTGACATCAATGCTTACTGCTTCGAGCACCGGATTGATTACGGTTTTGTGCCTGCCGGCAAACATTTGTCCGACTTCGGACTGGTGGTGATGGACATGGATTCGACGCTGATCAGCATCGAATGCATAGACGAAATCGCCGACATGCAGGGATTGAAACCCCAGGTAGCGGCCATCACCGAGGACGCGATGCAAGGCAAAATCGACTTCGCAGAAAGCCTGCGCCGCCGCGTGGCATTGCTCGAAGGACTGGATGAAGGCGCGTTGCAGCGGGTGTATGATGAGCGCCTGCAACTCAATCCCGGCGCGGAGACCATGCTCGCCCGATTGAAGAAGTACGGCATCAGAACGCTGCTGGTTTCCGGCGGATTTTTGTTCTTCACCGAACGCCTGAAGACGCGCCTGGGTCTTGATTACACCCACGCCAACACGCTGGAGATCATCGACGGCAAACTCACCGGCCGTGTGCTTGGCGAAATACTCGACGCACAGGGCAAGGCGGACTGGCTGGTGAAGATACGCGACGAACTGGGGCTCAAACCTGAACAGGTGATCGCGATGGGCGACGGCGCCAATGATCTGAAGATGATGGCCCGGGCGGGAGCCAGCATCGCCTATCACGCCAAACCAGTGGTAAGAGTACAGGCCAGCTACGCGTTAAACTTTGTCGGGCTGGATGGATTGATAAGGTTGTTTGAAACAAGCTTGTAGCTGGTGGCTGGTAGACGTAGTTAATCGGGAGTATCAAATGACGCAAGAGATCAGCATCGAAGTGTTGTTGGAAAAATACGCCGAAGCGGGCGAGCACTCCGTTCAGGATGTACGCCGCCGCGTGGCGCGCGGTCTGGCGCAGGCCGAGCAACCGGAGCAGCGCGCACGCTGGGAAGAGGCATTCTTTCTCGCGCAGGAAAACGGCTTCGTGCCCGCCGGACGCATCAACTCTGCGGCCGGCCTGTCCATACAGGCAACCCTGATCAACTGTTTCGTGCAGCCGGTGGGCGATGCAATTTCGGGTATCACTGACGACAAACCGGGCATCTATGACGCGCTGCAACAGGCCGCCGAAACCATGCGGCGCGGCGGCGGGGTCGGCTATGACTTTTCATCCATACGCCCGGAGGGCGCGCAGGTCAAAGGCACCAATTCGCGCGCCAGCGGGCCGATCTCCTACATGCGCGTGTTCGACCGTTCCTGCGAAACCGTCGAATCAGCCGGGGCGCGGCGCGGTGCGCAAATGGGCGTGTTGCGCTGCGACCATCCGGATATCGAAAAATTCATCCGCGCCAAGGACCAGGGCGATCTGCGCAACTTCAACATTTCCGTCGGCGTCACCGACACCCTGATGCAGGCGATTGAAAACGATCAGGAATTCGAGCTGGTGCACAAGGCGGAACCTGCCGCCGCAATCAAGGAGGCCGGCGCTGTGCAGCGCGCCGATGGTCTGTGGGTTTACCGCAAAGTTCGCGCAAGTGACCTGTGGCGTCAGATCATCGAGAGCACCTACGATCACGCAGAACCGGGTGTGCTGTTCATCGACCTGATGAACCGCGACAACAACCTGTCTTATTGCGAAGTGATCGAGGCCACGAATCCTTGCGCCGAACAACCGCTGCCTCCCTACGGCTGCTGCTGCCTGGGTTCGATCAATCTGACGCGCATGGTACAGAACCCATTTTCGGTGCATGCCGGATTCGATTTTGAGCCGTTCAGGCAACTGGTCAAGATCGCGGTGCGCATGCTGGACAACGTGCTGGATGTGACCGCCTGGCCGCTGACTGAGCAGCAACAGGAGGCTCAGAACAAGCGACGCATTGGCCTGGGCTACACGGGCCTTGGCGATGCGCTGGTGATGCTTAACTTGCGTTACGACTCTGACTCCGCGCGCGCCTTCGCTGCCGACATCACGCGCATCATGCGCGACGAGGCATACTCCGCCTCAATCGAGCTGGCAACTGAACGCGGCGCGTTCCCGTTGCTCGATGCCGAGCAATACCTGGCCTCCCCGCGCTTCGCCTCGCGCCTGCCGGATGAAATGAAGGACAGGATACGGAAGCATGGCATACGCAACAGCCATCTTTTGTCCATCGCGCCCACCGGCACGATTTCGCTGGCCTTCGCCGACAATGCATCCAACGGCATTGAGCCTGCCTTCTCGTGGTTCTATACGCGCAAAAAACGCATGATGGACGGCACGACAAAAGATTATTCGGTTGAGGATCACGCCTGGCGGCTCTACAAAAAACTCGGCAGCGATATGGATAAACTGCCGCCGGCCTTCGTCACCGCGCTTGAAATTTCCGCGCTCGATCACATGAAAATGGTCGCCGCCGTCGCACCCTTCATCGACACCTCGATCAGCAAGACCGTCAACGTGCCAGCCGACTATCCCTTTGACGACTTCAAGGATCTCTACACCGAAGCCTGGCGTGCCGGACTGAAGGGTCTGGCGACCTACAGGCCCAACAGTGTGCTGGGTTCGGTATTGTCTGTCACACCTGAGCCCAAGAAAGACGAGCAGCCGCAGGATTTCGTGTTCGATCAGGACAGGCGCATCGAGCTGGAAGCCACGCCAAAACCTGCACTGGCTTCCCTGCGCTGGCCGGGTCGACCCGCGCTACCCGCAGGCAGTGAAGGCTGGGTGTCGCAGGTGGTGAAACATCCGCTCGGCAATTTCGTCACCTTCGTCTCGCACACCTCCAACGGCGGCGGCAACCATCCTTTCGAAGTGTGGGTGAATGGATCGGAGCAGCCACGCGGATTGGGAGCACTGGCCAAATCGCTGTCGATGGATATGCGCACCCTCGATCCGGTATGGATACGCATGAAGCTGGAAATGCTGATGAAGACCGCTGGCGACGACGCATTCGACATGCCGATGCCGCCCGATGGCATCATTACTCGCATGCCCAGCCTGGTAGCCGCCTTCGCCCACTTGCTCAAATACCGCATCGAAGCCCTGGGCGCACTGGAAGTGCATGACGCCATGACTACGCCGATGATGGATGCGCTGTTTGCAAGAAAGGAACCCAAGACCGGTACCGACGGCACCATGAGCTGGACGGTAGACATCAGTAATGCAGGCTCCGGTGACGACTTCGTGCTGGGACTAAAAGAACTGGTGCTGCCGGACGGACAGCGCCGCCCCTACTCGATGTGGCTGTCCGGCGTGTATCCGCGCGCCCTCGACGGTCTGTGCAAGGTGTTGAGCCTGGACATGCGCGTCATCGACCCTGCCTGGATAGGAATGAAGCTGCGCAAACTGCTCAATTTCGGCGAACCCCTGGGCGACTTCATGGCGCGCGTACCGGGAGGCGCCAAGATGGAGAGCTACCCATCCACCGTTTCATACGTTGCCAAACTGATCATCCACCGCTACGCCATGCTGGGCGTACTGGATGAGCACGGCTATCCGGTGCAGCAGATGGGCGTGCTGGAAATTCCTGAAGGACAGATCAAACCCACCGGCATCAAACCGCTGAGCGGCAAGACATGTAAAGAGTGCGGCAACGCCACACTGATTAAAAAAGATGGTTGCGAATTCTGCACCAGTTGCGGCGCGATCGGCGCGTGCGGGTAACGAATGCGGGACGCACCATAAGTTGCTTGTGGGAGTCACCATAAAGCGCTAGTAGAGGCACCATAAAGTGCTAGTAGTTTAGAAATGAAAATTTAATATCTCCGACCTGGCTGCAAAGCAAAGTCGGAGGTTATTTTTTTATATAAGTGCTTAAACGGACGTTGGACAAATAGAAACGGTTAGATAAGATTGGATGCGATCCGTTAGTAGGGTCTGCTGGAGCAAGAAAAAATCGGAAGATGCGTTTGGGGTCAGCAGTGATCTTTGGCGGACGACAGACTCACAGGAGCGAAACATATTTTTTCACAATGGCAGGTTTTCGGCAGGCAGTTCGTGATGGCGAATGACAAACTTCGCGCAAAAAAATGGCCCCTCAGTGGGATTGCTGTGACCGCCCGGTTCTCGGCCTAAGCGGACCATCGGAATTTTCCAAAAGGGATGCCTGCGCAGCTTGCGGGAACGTCCGCTTTCGACTTTTCGAACCGTCACTACCGAGACATAACGGAATTCTGATTTTCCAAAAATTTTGTTACTGACGACGAATGCACAAAATTAAGGCACCCTCCCTCTTGAGCATCGAAAAATCAGCACACCAGATACCTCAACGACACCATGTCCACGCTCGGTGACTTGCTTGACGGCTTCCGCCTTAAATTCATCTGTGTATCTTGTACCGCTCATTGGTTTCACTCCTCTTTAGTTTCGACATTATCATCTGTCTACTAAAGCGGGTGAAGTCCATGGAATACGCCGTCCCCGATGCCGATCATGAGTTTCCTAAGCCAAGGCGATGCGCATTGGCACCATGCTTGACATCACAAAGCCTTGCTTCGCATAGAACCGCTGAGCTGATATATTGCTTTGATCGGTAAGCAAGGTAATGCGCTTACATCCTTGCGCTTGCGAATATGAGATTGCTTCGGAAACTAGCTTTGTGCCGACACCTACGCCACGGCCAGCAGGGAAAACAACCATATCTTCCAGCAGAGCAACCCTCTCGCCCAGTGCAGTGGATATGGTGAACAGTAGATTTACCATGCCAATGATTTGCTCGCCTTGTCTTGCAACCAGCACAGCACCCACCGCTGGATAGTCAATAATCAGGGCTAACCCCCGCTGCTGGGTCTCGTGGTTTGGAGTGAATTCTTCCTCTTGCGAAAACAAATCCGCCAGCAGGCTGCTCAATTCTGGAATGTCGTTTGCTGTTGCTATTTCAATGATCATTTGATTCTCCTGTTGCAGAAATCCAAACGCGAGTTCGCGTGCGTCTCCCGGTTGATTGTTATGACCGATTCTTTGGCATGTTTTCCTCGATATCATCAAGCCATCGGGTGAATACCGCATGTGCAGCTAGTGGCAAGCGTGTTTGCAGAGCACATCCGTCGGCGCGCAAGGTACCAGTCGTTGGCCAAGTTCCGTTTTCGAGACACAGCCGAACGTCAAGGTGTGGCTGATGAGCGACGGCTTTACTGCTGACAGCTGACCGGTAACGTAAGGAAATTATTTGAGTTTGAATAGTGGTTACAATTACTAGAATAAATTGCTTCATTTACTTTGCCTGTGGTGTTCGCGACTTTAGCTTTCGCTTCAAGAGATCCATTTTCTTTTTAATACCAATTCTTGGATTTAACCTTAGTGCCTCTTCAAATACATCAATGGCTTCAGCATACTCCCCTAAAATTTCATGTGCCAATCCTTGAACTTTAAGTGCGGTAGGTTTCCACGTTTCATCCATATCAGCACCCAAAGATCTAGCTCTGACGACCGCCTCAAGGATACGGCGAATTGTATTCATATTTATCAGAGGTTGCTTTACAATGCATTCGGCATTTGTAATAACTACTTGATAGTGGTCTGAATTTAAATTTGCCTCTTGATCTTCAAGAGAGTCAATCAAATCACCATTTGCAGCGTAACGTATCTTACCCAACACTCTATCGCTTACAATCAACTCGCATTTTTCTTCGTCAAAGTCGAATGACTCTTGCCTGTACGTTGGATCTCGGCGAAACAACTCGTGATTGTTTTTTATATCCAAAAAAAATAATTTACTGCCATCATCAGTTCGGCTATTGGCTGTCTGGCATGCGGCATAGAGACCATTTTCTGACAATCCACTTTTAAAAATATTTGCCGTAAATTTACGCTTAAACAATACATCTCCATGTTCAGAAAATACATAAAACGTATTCGAATGCACTTTTCCAAAATGAAAATCTATAAGACTGAAAATTCCATTATTTGCAATAAGTCCATCATTTGGACGCTGTAAATTATCCCCTTGAATAACTATCACATCACTTTCTGAATCATAGACAACATATCTACCGTGCCCGCTATTCCGAAACCCGCCTCGCCCATTTTTACTATCAAAATCACTCCACCCAATAACAAATTTACTCGATCGTGAATTACTGTAACTACCTGAAAAATCGATTGAATTAATAATGATACTGGTATCACCAAAATATGTTAAAAGCCGATTTGATGAAGCCGATTTAACACGCAGATCAAGCTTCTTACCCATAAAATGTATATCTGTAGATCGCACGAACACCCAATTTGCGATCTCATCAAGTTTTTCCTCTGAAGGTCTCCTGATTTCGCAGTATACGGACGTAGCCCAAACAGCTATGTTCCACCACCATTTTTTACGAGTAGTTAATTTCAATTGCATATTTTAAATTTTTTTCACCAAATCTAGATAATTCCCATGTAGATATTACTTAGTATCGCGACCAATCTTTCCTTAGAATGTTCAATGGCTAAAAATTGATTACCCAAAGTAATTTGATCAGAGAAATCATCATCTTGCTTTACACCAGCCTGAAATGTATAAAGTTTTTCTAAGTACAAAGTAAAATTCACCGAAACCTGAGGCTCGTTCAATAGCAGAACAGATGATTTTATCCCAGTGCACTCATCAATTGCCCGTGATAAGTCCTGAAATGTAGAATTCAGTTTTATTTTTTGCTCACCAGTTAAAGTCGAGTTGACTTTAATATTTTCACTGCGAAATACACCGGAAAACTTTCCATGTGCAGTTTCAACCGCAGTTATTTTAAGCATTACATCCTTTGCAAGATCAGTCCTTTTTTCGCTACTTGCTTTGGATTTATTAATCTCAGCACGTAGCTTTTCGATGTCCAAATCTTTCTTGTGTCCAGCAATTCCAATGCGATATGTCACAAATATTGATAGTAAAGTTCCGAGAGATGGAATGCCAATTTTAATTAAATCATTAATCCATGGTTCTGCTGTATTTAACTCAGGTATAGGCATGTCAAGTAATCCCAGTGTGTGCGATAAATGATTACGCGCGCTCCCATTTAGTTTAGTTACATGGGAGTTCTGTAAAGATAGAAACTGTAGTTGTTACCTGGCAGGCATTTAACTCGCCACTGGCCGGTATACTAAAGGATCCAGTCGTTCAAACTTCATCCTATGACAGTCGGCATATGGCACGAAGCTGCCCACGATCCCGCATTATTGCACGGCAAAAAGTGGGCACTCAAACTTGGACAATTGTTTCTACCCTACTTGAATTGCAAAAACCCCCTCTACAAGTACAATAAGCGACCTATACTCAGCCGCATCATCGATAAATCGTATAGATTACAGCCATTTTACACAAAACTTTTTCCTTATAAATCAATGCCAAGTTTTCAAATAGAACAAAATCAGCCCAATCACATAAGGAAATCGCAGCTTATGCGTAAATTGATGGCGATAATCGCAGCTTATGGGGTTATTTAGTTGCAACTTATGGTGTACGGTGAATTTGTAACCTATTGATTTTGTTAAACACGAAATCGCAGCTTATGCGTCAACCCACAGCTAACACGTCGATAACTGTCCAGAAAATACCGTGCCCTGAAATACTTTTGGACTTGACCGCAGCTTATGGCATAACCCACAGGTTTGTACCAATAGCTGCACGTCGATATTGCTCTTCCTTCAGAGAATTACTTCAGTGAACCGCTCAAATGTTCGCTCCGTCGCATCGCGAGTGAGGCTCAACGATGAGCCGGCAGATATCAAAATGCATATCAAGCCGCAAGATCAAATACCAGCACTTCCGCCTTATTGCCATGCGTGAGTTGTATCTGATTTTCCTGCGCTAATAAAACGGCATCGCCAGAGGTGATTTTTTGACCATTGACCGCCAGCTCTCCGCGAATCAGGTGAACATAGGCCTTACGGTCTGGATCTATATCGAGACTGGCGTTTTCATTTCCGTCAAATAATCCGGCATAGAGCTTCGCATCTGCATGAATCACTACAGAGCCATTTTCACCATTGGGAGAGGCTACTAAACGCAATGCCCCCTGTTTCTCCGCTACCGGAATCGTCTTCTGTTCGTAGCCTGGCGGGATTTCCTGAACATTCGGCTCAATCCAGATTTGCAGAAAATGCGTCACCTGGCCTTTGGCGTGATTAAATTCGCTGTGCGTCACGCCGGTACCCGCACTCATGCGCTGAACATCTCCAGGCGGAATGCCCTTGATATTGCCCATACTGTCCTGATGCGCAAGCTCACCCGAAAGAACGTAACTGATAATTTCCATATTGCGGTGGCTGTGCTTGCCAAACCCCGTCCCCGCTTCAATACGGTCCTCATTAATCACCCGCAAATTACCCCACCCCATATGATTGGGATCATGGTAACCGGCAAATGAAAATGAGTGGTAGCTTTTGAGCCAACCATGATCTGCATAACCGCGTTCTTCAGATTTTCTGAGCTTTAACATGTTAACTCCAGTTTTAACAGCACTAGTTTGGTTTTAAATAAAACGTTATCCGGTTTCAGGCCTCTGACCATGCCATCAACCGGCATGCCTTTTCACCCAGGCGACATACTGATCCATCCAGTTCTGCATAAACTTCCTGCTGCCTTCGCCGATGTTGCCGGCTTCGTCAAACAACCCATCCCTTGCCTGGATAAGCGCCTCGGGCTGTGCAAGTGCCAGCACGCCAACGGCTGCGAGTATGTTGCGCAAGTGTTGCTGTGCCATGCCTGTGCCGGCAGCACCGGGCGATGCGCCCAGCACACCGGCCGGTTTGCCCGTCCAAACGCTCTGCCCATAAGGGCGTGAGGCATGGTCGATTGCATTCTTGAGCACGCCTGGGATCGAGCGGTTGTATTCTGGCGTGACAAACAGAAGACCATGCGCGGCCACGATTTCAGCCTTCATACGCTTGACGGAATCGGCCTGGTTCGCATCGTCGTCCTGGTTGTAAAGCGGCAGGTCGCCGATTTGCACCTGACTGAATGAAAACTCTGAAGGCGCCAGTCTTGCAATGGCGCTTGCCAGCGTGCGGTTGATAGAATCCTTGCGCAGGCTGCCGACGATAACGGCAATCTGATATTGACTCATGATGATCCCCTTGAAAAGTTGCAAATGTATTTAGAGTGCGGTTAGCACATCAATACCTGTCGTTCGTTACCAGATTAATATCCCGGCCATCGCTAATCACGCCAGATGTAAGCATCCATGGACAGCGCGCCATAGGAAAAACGAGGGCGACAGCGCTGTGGAATATTACTCTTTGCTGCACCCAGAGCAACGAAAAAAGGCATAAAGTGCTCTTCGCCAGGGTGAGACTCCGCTCCATAAGGGGCGGAACGATATGCGAGCAGAGCCGAAATATCCTGCGCTGCCAATCGCTCTGCAACCCAATTGCTAAATACTTCCGCCTGCGGAAAAGGCACTTTATCTGCCGGAGCTGTCCAATCCAGCCATGCAAAGTTGTGCGTGATCGCGCCGGAACCGACGATGAGCACGCCTTCCTCCCGCAAGGGCGCAAGCAGCCTCCCCAGCTCAAAATGGCTTGCAGGGCCAGCGTTTTGTACCAATGAAAGCTGAATGACTGGCACATTAGCTTGTGGATACATTGCCGATAGCGGTACCCAGGCCCCATGATCCAGCCCACGGCTGGCGTTGCGGTCGGCTGTCAAGCCGGCAGTTGCTAGCAGCGATGCGACACGCTCGGCCAGAGCCGGTGCGCCGGGTGCGCGATAATGCATGCGGTATAGCTCAGGCGAAAAGCCGGAGAAGTCGTGTATGGTTTCAGGCGAACCGGACAAGCTGACCGTTGGCTGGCGAGCTTCCCAATGCGCTGACACGACAAGAATTGCTGCGGGTTCCGGAACCAACCTGCCAATCTCTCCCCAGCAGGCAACGGCATCCGGCGCCTTTAACAACGCATCCGGCGCACCATGTGACACAAAAACAACGGGCATTTGCTCAGACATATCATGCTCCAATCACAATAAAAATTGCTCATTTCAAATTCAGGTCAGCCCTTGAATAATGATGTTCATGGTCTTGTCCTCCGAAGTGAGAATACAGGGGCATGATAGGCGGCTCAAAAAGATAGATAAAGCTCTTAAAATGAGACAGGCTGTTTCATAAATGGAACAAAAGAATATCTCTGGTGACGATGGCATACTGTTCCCTGCCATCGTCAGGCAGGGGAGCATGGTTCGCGCAGCCGAACATCGGCATGCTGAATGGTGCAGGCATCGGCGCATTATCCGGCGCTTCGTGGGGGAAGATGTGCGTCCCAGGCGTTTGGCACGAGTATTGCCGAAATGGGTCCGTCGTTCCCGCTTGAGCGGGAATGCCCATGCTCCGTTATTTACCAGCCAAGAGCGGTTAAGATTTTCCTCTGAGCGCGATCAGCACCGCCCAAACACCGAGGGCCAGATAGCACAACAGCGACCATTCCGGAATGCCGAGCGTTAAAAAGGTCCAGCCTTTTTCTGCGCATTCACCGGAGCCGTGCATCAGTGATTTCAACACATTGGCCATCGGCATGGTTTCCAGCATGTAGTCCAGACCCGGACCGCAGGCGGGCACCTGGTCTTTGGGCAGGTTTTGCAGCCAGATATGGCGCGCCGCAACTGCAACGCCGGATAGCGAGAGCAACACGACCAGCACCGCATAAATGCGTTCGCCCAGACGCTTCGGGCCGTGCGTCGCGGCGATCAGAAACGCCACCAGAATGGCGATGAAAATCACGCGCTGCACCATGCACAGCGGACAAGGATCCTGATGCTTGACGTATTGCAGGTACAGACCGAAACCCATCAGTCCGCTTGAAAACAGGAAACCTGCCAGATACAGCCAGCTGTTTGGAATGCGCCGCCAGAGTCTCAGCATACTATTCGGCCTCGTCTATCCAGGTCGCCTGTATCGCTTCGAGCACCTTCTCGCCGCCATGCCCGTGGTCATCGTCGAAGCCGTCCAGTGAGACGACCCAATTATGCAGATCGACAAAGCGCACGGTACGCGGATCGGTGTCGGGATATTTTTCACTCAATGCGATAGCAATATCGCGCACATCTATCCATTTCATTTGGGATCCTTTCAGCCTTCCTTGACCATATTGATGGTGTACTTGGGAATTTCAACAACCAGATCGGTATCAGCGACTATCGCCTGGCAGGACAGGCGGGAGTTCGGCTCCAGCCCCCATGCCTTATCCAGCAGATCATCCTCGAGCTCTTCAGCAGGTTTCAGGGAACTGATCCCCTCGCGGATGATGACATGGCACGTGGTGCATGCGCAGGATTTTTCGCAGGCATGTTCGATCTCGACCCCATTTTGCAACAAGGCATCGCAAATGGAAATACCTGGCGTGACATTAAGCAACACGCCATTCGGGCAAAGCTCCTCATGCGGCAACACGATAATTTGCGTCATTACTTACTCTCCAGATCAGATATATTCTTGCCCGCCAGTGCACGCGTCACACTCTTGTCCATGCGTGACTGCGCGAAACTGACGGTTGCTTCATTCAATGCCGTAATGGCGCGTTTTATGACCAGATGATCCGCAGATTGCAATGCATCGCGCAAAACTGCCATCTGTGTTTCGATATGTGCGCGTTGAACCGGATCGAGCAACTCGCCGTCCTGCGCCACGGCGTGCTGCACCGCTTCGAGCAACTGACTCGCTTCCGTTTCCTGCTCGCGCATAGTGCGAGCCTGCATATCGTCCCGGGCGTGCTGCGTGGAGTCCTGTAACATACGGGCGATTTCTGCATCGCTTAATCCATAGGATGGCTTGACCACAATCGCCGACTCAATCCCGCTGCCCATCTCGCGCGCCGCCACGTTCAGCAGGCCATCCGCATCCACCTGGAAGGTAACGCGTATGCGCGCCGCCCCTGCCACCATGGGAGGAATGCCGCGCAGTTCGAACTTCGCCAGCGAGCGACAATCTTTCACCAGTTCACGCTCGCCTTGCACCACATGCAGGCTCATCGCGGTCTGACCGTCTTTATAGGTGGTAAATTCCTGGGCTCTGGCGGTTGGGATGGTGCTGTTGCGCGGAATGATTTTTTCCGCCAGCCCCCCCACCGTCTCCAGGCCCAGCGACAGCGGAATCACGTCGAGCAACAGCCAGTCATCGCGACTGCGATTGCCCGCCAGCAGATTGGCCTGTATCGCAGCGCCCAATGCCACTACCTTGTCGGGATCGAGATTGGTCAGCGGCGTCTGGCCAAAAAATTCACCTACTGCACGCTGCACTTGCGGCATGCGTGTCGCACCGCCGACCATCACGACCCCTTTGACCTGTTCAACGCTCAACTTTGCATCGCGCAAGGCACGGCGCAAAGGTTGCAAGGTGCGCTGTATCAGATTCTGCGACATGATTTCGAATTCAGCCTGCGTCAGCACGTTGTCTATCACTTCACCATTTGATAACACCGCAGTCATGCGCGCCTCGTCATGCTCGGTGAGTTGTTCCTTGGCTGTGCGGGCTAACGTCAGCAGCAAGCGGGTATCCCTGGGGTTGAGAGCGGAGAGCTGATTCTTTTCCAGAATCCAGCAATAAATCCGCTGATCAAAGTCGTCACCGCCCAGAGCCGAGTCGCCATTTGCAGCCAGCACCTCGAACACCCCGCGCGACAGCCGCAGGATGGAAATATCGAAGGTGCCGCCGCCCAGGTCATACACCGCATACACGCCTTCGGAGGCATTATCCAGACCATAGGCAATCGCAGCTGCCGTCGGTTCGTTGAGCAGACGCAGCACGTTGAGACCCGCAAGTTTTGCAGCATCCTTGGTGGCCTGGCGTTGCGCATCGTCAAAATAGGCCGGCACGGTAATCACCGCGCCCACCAGTTCGCCGCCAAGCGAGGCTTCTGCTCTGCTGCGCAACACCTTGAGAATTTCTGCGGATATTTCCACAGGACTTTTTACCCCGGCCACGGTGCGCAGTTGCACCATTCCGTGTTCTGAGCCTTTAGCCCCGAGTGAACCGAGGGATCCTGCCGAAGGCGCCAGTGCCGCGCTTGTCGAAGCGTCTACGAAGCGATACGGCAGTTGACTGATGTCGCCGACGTCAACCAGTCCACGCCCCATGAAGCGCTTTACCGAAACAATGGTATTGACCGGGTCATCGCTCTGCAAAGCCTGTGCTGCCTCGCCCACCATCACGCTGCCGTCCGCCGCATAGCGCACCACCGAAGGCAGCATGGCACGGCCATGTTCATCGCCCAGCACCACGCTGATGCCGTTGCGCACGGTGCCAACCAGCGAATTGGTTGTGCCAAGATCAATTCCCACCGCCAGGCGGTGCTGATGAGGTGCTGTGCTTAAACCGGGTTCAGAAATTTGTAATAGGGCCATTGGGAGTCGTGAATTGTAAGTTGTCAGTGGTAAGTGGTATTTATCTGCTCACCACTTGCCACTCACTAGCTGTCTATTTCGTCATAAGCGGAATTTATTTCTTCCGCAAGTTTTTCCATGAATCGCAGCTTGCGCACCAGCTGTGCAGCAACGTCATAGTCATGCTCGACGTCCATTTTAACCTCAAGCGCAGCTTCAAGTTTACGCGCCTCCGCCTTCATGCGTGTTTCCTGCTGTTCGAGTGCGGCGACATCACGCGCCTGCACAGCGACGCCAACTGCCTCGCGCCATTCCATCTGTACCATCAGAAAATCTACCGGCATGGCCGTATTGGTTTCTTCCTGCGTGTCCACACCATGGAGCGACAACAAGTAGCGCGCCCTCTTTATCGGGCTCTTCAGCGTCTGATACGCCTCATTAACCAGCGTGGAGCGCTGCATCGCCAGGCGTTGCTCTACATCTGCCAGATGAGCCGATTTGTCAGGGTGCACCTGCGCCTGCAAGGCACGAAATGCAAGTTCGAGCTGCGCCGTGTCCAGTTTAAAGGACTGCTGCAGCCCGAACAATTGGAAGTGATTATGCTGAAAGTTAAAACCCGAGAGGGACATTTAAGAAATCACTAAAAATTAAACTTCGTCATTCCCGCACAGGCGAAGGCAACTTCTTCGGCTTTGTCCTTGCTACGCAAGGGAATACTTTTCAACTGGATTTCCGCCTGATGAAACAGTTAGCCATTCGACCAAGCTGGCAAACAATGCCAGCAAAGTCGCGGGTTATGTGCGGAAATGATCACGTCAAACCTGAAAACTCTCGCCGCAACCGCACGCGTCCTTCACGTTCGGGTTGTTGAACTTGAAACCTTCATTCAATCCCTCCCGTGTGTAATCCAGTTCCATGCCTTCGATGTACGGCAGGCTTTTTGGATCAACCAGCACAGTCACGCCGAAACTGTCGAATTGCAAATCATCCTCATCGGGCGCATCGGCAAATTCCAGCTTGTAAGCCATGCCGGAACAACCGCTGGTGCGCACGCCGATGCGAAGCCCGATACCGCGACCGCGCTTGGCAATGAAATTCTGCACATGTTTTGCCGCCGCTTCAGACAGAGTAACGCCCATGATCTCCTCCCGCTTAACGGCTGCCCGTACAGGCAGAAGTTTCCACGTTTGCACCGTGACGGGACTTGTAATCCGCCACCGCTGCCTTGATGGCATCTTCTGCCAGAATCGAGCAATGGATTTTCACCGGCGGCAACGCCAACTCTTCGGCGATCTGTGTGTTCTTGATCTCCAATGCCTGATCCACCGTTTTTCCCTTGACCCATTCAGTCACCAGAGAACTGGACGCAATCGCTGAACCGCAGCCATAGGTCTTGAATTTGGCGTCTTCGATGATGCCGTCCTTGCCCACCTTGATCTGCAATTTCATCACATCACCGCAGGCCGGCGCGCCGACCATTCCGGTACCCAGACCTTCATCATCCTTGCCGAACGAGCCAACATTGCGAGGATTTTCGTAATGGTCCAATAATTTTTCGCTGTATGCCATTTTAATCTCCTAGGATTGAGGATTGAGGATTGAGGAAAACCGTGTTCCGGCTCGCTCCTAGATCCTCGTTCCTGTTTTTAATGTGCAGCCCACTGCACGGTGTTCAAATCAATGCCGTCCTTGTACATCTCCCAAAGCGGCGACAACTCACGCAGCTTGTCGATCTTGCCCTTCATCAGCGCAATGACGTAATCCACTTCTTCAACGGTGGTGAAACGCCCCACCGTGAAGCGGATTGAGCTGTGTGCCAATTCATCGCTGCGCCCCAGCGCACGCAACACATAGGATGGCTCGAGGCTGGCCGAGGTGCAGGCCGAACCGCTGGACACGGCCACGTCCTTGATCGCCATGATCAGCGACTCGCCTTCGACAAAATTGAAGCTCAGGTTGAGGTTGTGCGGCACCCGCTGCTCCAGATCGCCGTTGATATGCACCTCTTCCATGTCCATCAAGCCATTGAGCAAACGATCGCGCAGCATGCGCACCCGCTCGTTCTCGACTCCCATCTCGAGTTGTGCGATGCGAAACGCTTCGCCCATGCCGACGATCTGATGCGTTGCCAGCGTACCGGAACGCATGCCGCGCTCATGTCCGCCGCCGTGCATCTGCGCTTCCAGCCGAACACGCGGTTTACGCCGCACGTACAGCGCGCCTATGCCTTTGGGGCCGTATGTCTTGTGCGCAGAGAAGGACATCAGATCCACTTTAAGCGTCTGCAAGTCAATCAGAACCTTGCCGGTCGCCTGCGCCGCATCCACATGAAACAGAATACCCTTGTTGCGGCAAATTTCACCGATGGCAGCGATGTCCTGGATCACGCCGATTTCATTGTTCACCATCATGATGGACACCAGTATCGTGTCAGGGCGCAAGGCTGCCTCAAACTTCTCAAGATCGAGCAGGCCATTCGGTTCAGGGTCGAGGTAAGTCGCGGAAAAACCTTCGCGTTCAAGTTCGCGTACTGTGTCGATCACCGCCTTATGCTCGATGCGCATGGTGACGATATGACGGCCCTTGCCCTGATAGAAATGTGCCGCGCCCTTGATGGCGAGGTTGTTCGATTCAGTCGCCCCCGAAGTCCAGACGATTTCCTTGGAATCGGCATTGACCAGGGCCGCAACTTGTTCACGCGCCAACTCAACCGCCGCATCGGCTTCCCAGCCAAACGCATGCGAACGGCTGGCCGGATTGCCAAATTTCTCGGTCAGATAAGGAATCATTTTATCGGCCACACGCGGGTCAACCGGCGTGGTGGCAGAATAGTCCATGTAAATTGGTAGTTTCATTTTAAACTCTCTAAATTACGCAACAAGAAGCCGTATGGCAAATCACCTGACAGCCATTTTATTCATCGATATCGCAGTCACGCCTGAAGTGGGTCTGGCCTGCCCCTCTACCAACTGCTGAAGATTGACAGAGTCCAGATAGGCATAAATTTTTTCATTCAGACTCATCCACAAATTATGCGTGAGGCAAGGCTTGCCGTCATGGCAATCAGCCTGCTCAGCGCAATGAGTTGCATCCAGCGGCTCATCCACCGCGACCACGATCTCGGCAATTTTTATTTTAGTGGCTGTCCTGGCCAGATAATATCCGCCTCCGGGACCACGCACACTTTCCACCAGATTATTCCGGCGCAGCTTGCCGAACAACTGCTCCAGGTAGGAAAGCGAAATTTTCTGCCGCTCACTGATAGATGCGAGTGTTACCGGACCGCGTCCGCCGTGCATCGCCAAATCAACCATTGCCGTTACAGCAAAACGCCCCTTGGTAGTCAATCGCATGTTATTTCTAGCCTTTTAAAATTCATTCAAAACCGGAAAATTCAACCTCCGGTTACCAGTTATGCAAATACTATAATACCCGAACATTTTAATCAACTATTTTATTCAAATGGTTGGGGTCAAATTTATCGGCGGTGGCACGCTCTTCTTCAACGCTCACGCCCATTTTTTCAAGTTGTTGCAGAATAAAATCAATGCGTTGATCCACCGTCACACTGTGCCCGAGCAGGCCGTGAATTGCCTTGGCAACCGGATCATTCTGGTCGTTGCCTATGCCATACGCGTCAAATCCTGGCGTTTTTTTCTTCTCTTCATCCAGGATCCGCGCCGGTATGCCCGCCGCCGTAGCCCCTGACGGCACGTCTTTGACCACCACAGCATTTGATCCTATCTTCGCGCCAGCACCGATGGTGATCGGCCCGAGTATCTTCGCCCCCGCACCGACCACCACCCCATCGCCCAGGGTGGGGTGGCGCTTGCCATGCCGCCAGGATGTGCCGCCCAGCGTGACGCCGTGATACAGCGTCACGTCATTGCCGATTTCTGCGGTTTCACCGATGACCACGCCCATGCCGTGGTCGATGAAAAAGCGCTTCCCTATGGTCGCCCCAGGATGAATCTCGATGCCTGTTAATCCCCTGGTCAGATAGGACAGAAAGCGTGCCGGCCATTTCAGGTTGGCGCGCCACAAGCTGTTGGATAAGCGATGGAGCAGGCGCGCATGCAGGCCCGGATAGCAGGTCAGCACCTCGAAAGTGGTGCGCGCTGCCGGATCCCGGTCGAATACGCTGGCAATGTCTTCCTTTATATTTCTAAACATCATTGTCCTGCCGATAACGCGCCTTGAGGCGTGCATTGTACTCGGTTGTCACGCTCAATATGCCGCGCAGGATGTTGATTTCGTCCGCTTCCAGCCGCGCCCTCGCATACAGGCGGCGCAGACGCTGCATCATGCGCGCCGGGTTCTGCGTGGTGAAAAAACCGATCTCGTGCAGCGCCTTTTCCAGATGAACCATAAAACCTTCCACCTGTTCATGCGCGGCAGGTTGAAGCAGTTGCTGGGCCGGCTGAAAACTTTGCGCGGCCACGCTAAGCTCGTAAGCCATCACCTGCACCGAGGAGGCCAGATTGAGCGAGGAAAAATCAGGATTGGCCGGAATATTCACCAGCATCTGGGCGCGGCTCACCTCTTCGTTGGTGAGGCCGGACATTTCGGTGCCGAACAGCAAGGCTACGGATTGTGTCGCCGCCTGCTGCAAAACCAGCGGCATCGCCGCGCGCGGCGTCAACACTTCGTTGGAAATGTCCCGCAGTCTCGCCGTCATAGCCACCGTCAGCACCACACCCTGCAAGGCTTCATCGATAGCACCGCACACCACCGCATTTTGCAGCACATCGTCCGCCCCCGCCGCCATCGCAGCAGCCTGAGGATCGGGGAAATGGCGCGGATTGATCAGATACAGATGGTGCAGCCCCATCGTCTTCATCGCCCGCGCCGCCGCACCGATATTGCCCGGATGGGTGGTGTGACTCAGGACGACTCTTACATTACTTAAATGATTTTGTTTATACAAAGTCCAATTCCAATTAGAATGCGAAGCTAGGTTTTACTGCTCATTAAACTCAAAATCTCCGCGCAACGCAGCGAGCGCTGTTCAGACAAGGCAAAAAATAGAAAAAACGCCGTTTTGGCGCAGCAAAAAACCGGAATGTATCTTAAATACATGAGGATTTTGAACTATTTTTTAACGCCGCCTGAGCAAGCGTAGCAGTTGCACGGTAATTTTTAAAAAAAGGTCGTTATATGCATCCCATGCTCAACATCGCGGTGAAGGCCGCGCGTCGCGCCGGCAATCTGATACACCGCAGCACCGACAAGATCGATCATCTCACCATCACCAGGAAGTCTCATGCAGATTTCGTCAGTGAAGTTGATCGCGCCGCCGAGCAGACCATTATCCAGACATTGCTGGATGCCTATCCCGACCATGCGATTCTAGCAGAAGAGAGCGGCGCTCACGGCGAGTCCGAGTTCGTCTGGATTATCGATCCACTGGATGGCACCACCAACTTCCTGCACGGCTTCCCGCAGTTTTCCGTGTCCATCGCCTTGCAGCACAAAGGCATCATCACCCAGGCGGTGATATACGACCCGACCAAGAATGAACTGTTCACCGCCACGCGCGGACGCGGCGCCTTCCTCAACGACAAGCGCCTGCGCGTCTCCAAGCGCATCCACATGGCCGATGCACTGATCGGCACCGGCTTCCCCTACACCAATTTTGAGCATATGGACGCCTACATCGGCATCTTCCGCGACCTGATGCAACAGACCTCCGGCCTGCGTCGTCCAGGTTCTGCAGCCCTCGATCTGGCGTGGATGGCGGCGGGTCGCTACGACGGCTTCTTTGAGACCGGCCTGAAAGCCTGGGATATTGCCGCAGGCACCTTGCTGATCACCGAAGCGGGCGGCATGGTCAGCGATCTCTCTGGCGGAGATACATTCCTCAAGACCGGGCACATTTGCGCTGGCAACCCGAACATCCATCCGCTGCTTTTACAGGTCATCGCTCCTCATCTGACGCCGGCACTGAAAAGCTGATTAAAAACAGCGCATCGACGAAATGCTGCCAAAAGAACAAAGATGACTGACGCCAAGGCTACCCCGCACACACCGATGATGCAGCAGTTTCTGCGCATCAAGGCAGAACACCCCGACGGGCTGCTGTTCTACCGGATGGGCGATTTTTACGAGTTGTTTTTCGACGATGCGGTACGCGCAGCGAAACTGCTCGACATCACACTGACGCAACGCGGCACATCCAACGGGGTGCCGATCAAGATGTGCGGCATTCCCTATCACGCCGCAGAGCAATATCTCGCACGTCTGGTGAAGCTGGGACTATCGGTTGCGATTTGCGAGCAGATCGGCGATCCGGCCACCAGCAAGGGGCCGGTTGAGCGCCGCGTCATGCGCATCGTCACCCCCGGCACGATCACCGACTCCGCCCTGCTGGAAGAAAAGCGCGACAGCCTGCTGCTGGCCTTGCATCAGCGCAACGGCAAACTTGGATTGGCCTGGCTGAATCTGGCATCGGGGCAGTTTTTCGTCAGTGAGACGACGGCCGACAATCTGCCCGCCGAGCTCGAACGTCTGCAACCTTCCGAAATATTGCATGCTGAAAATACGGGACTGCAAGCCAACAACCATGTGGCTTACAAGCAGCTCCCCGCCTGGCACTTCGAGCTGGATACGGCGCGTCGCGCCCTGTGCCAGCAGTTCGCCACGTTAGACCTGGCCGGATTCGGTTGCGATGATTTCAGTGTCGGACTGGAAGCTGCCGGCGCGTTGCTGGGTTACGCCCGTCTCACTCAGGGCCAGACGATGGACCATATCCGCAGCTTGCAGGTATACAGCGCGGATCGCTTTGTCAGGATGGATGCCGCGACGCGGCGCAATCTGGAAATCACCCAGACGCTTAGGGGCGAGCCCGCCCCCACCCTGCTGTCACTGCTCGACACCTGTGCGACCAACATGGGCAGCCGGCTTTTGTCCCACTGGCTGCACCATCCGCTGCGCGACCGTGCAATTTTGCGCGCACGCCTCGATGCGGTGGACAAGCTGTGCGAGTCGTATAGCGAAGCACATAAATACCTGAAGCCCTGCGTAGATGTGGAGCGTATCACCACGCGCATCGCCCTGAAATCGGCCCGCCCGCGCGACCTGTCCGGCCTGCGCGACACGCTGCTGGCCTTGCCGCAGCTGCACACCACACTGGCGGCGTGCGATTCCCCGCTTGTCAATGCGCTGACCGATGCACTGCAAGCCGATAATACGTACCTCACCGACATGCTGGTTAAATCCTTGCGCGCCGAGCCCTCCTCCGTGCTGCGCGAAGGCGGCGTAATCGCCGACGGATACGACGCCGAACTGGACGAGTTGCGCGGCATCCAGACCAACTGCGGCGATTTCCTGCTGGCGCTGGAAGCGCGTGAACGTGCGCGCACCGGCATTTCTGCTTTAAAGGTGGAATACAACCGCGTGCATGGCTTCTACATCGAGGTGAGCAGCGCGCAAAGCGTCAATGTGCCGGATGACTACCGTCGCCGCCAGACACTCAAAAACGCCGAGCGCTACATCACGCCGGAATTAAAAACCTTCGAAGACAAGGCGCTGTCCGCCAACGACCGGGCTCTTGCGCGCGAAAAACTGCTCTACGACCAGTTGCTGGATCAGCTGTCCCCGTTCGTCCCGCAGCTGCAACGCATCGCCGCCGCGATCGCCGAACTGGATGTGTTAGCCACGTTCAGTGAACGCGCCGCCACGCTGAATTTCAGCGCCCCGCAATTCTCTGATATTGCTGCGATCAGCATCACGCAAGGCCGCCATCCGGTGGTGGAAGCCCAGGTGGACAGGTTCACACCGAATGACACCGGGCTATCCGATGAACGCCGCATGCTGCTGATCACGGGCCCTAACATGGGCGGAAAATCCACCTACATGCGTCAGGTCGCGATCATCGCGCTGCTGGCGCATGTCGGCTGTTTCGTGCCTGCGCAACAAGCAAGCTTAGGCGAAATCGACCAGATATTCACTCGCATCGGCGCGTCCGACGATCTGGCCAGCGGACGTTCCACCTTCATGGTCGAGATGACCGAAGCTGCCAACATTCTGCACAACGCGACCGAAAAAAGCCTGGTACTGGTGGATGAAATCGGCCGTGGCACCTCCACTTTCGACGGTCTGGCGTTAGCCTATGCAATCGCCTGTCACCTGCTGGAGAAAAACCGCAGCTACACGCTGTTCGCTACCCATTATTTCGAGCTGACAAGACTTTCCGAAGAATTCGCCCAGCTCGCCAACGTGCATCTGTCGGCGATCGAGCACCAGCACAGCATCGTGTTTTTGCACTCGGTCAACGAAGGCGCGGCCAGCCAGAGCTATGGCCTGCAAGTGGCCGCCCTGGCAGGCGTACCGATGCAGGTCATCAAGACCGCGAAAAAACAGCTGCGCGCGCTGGAACAGAACAGCGCCGCCATGAGCCCGCAGGGCGATTTGTTCGCCGCCGTGCCGGATATCCCGGAACCTCAAGAGCATCCGCTGCTCGCGGCTTTACGCGAAATACGCCCGGATGACATGAGCCCACGGGATGCGCTGGAGAAACTGTATCAGCTGAAAAAGCTGGTTTAACCTGTCAAATAACCTTTAATACTTTTCACTAATCAGCGTCCAACTGCTTCCACATACCTCCGGCTAAAACACCGGATAGTTACATCATGAGGCGACAACTATCGGGCGCTGTTTCCACTCACAGCCTGGAAAGTGTTACACGCTGTTTGACAAGGCAGGTCTGCGCCATCGAGGCAGCTTTACCTTCAGCTATTCGCTGAGCATATTCCCAACCCCGATTCCAAACGTCGCTCTGGTAACCTGGCCTCTTTCATAAAGTCGATTAACGATGTCATTAAGGCTGGTGTCTTTCTTCGCCGAGAATATGTCGGAAATTTGCTTCGTCTCAAGACCGGTTGCAAGCGAAATCTCCTTGATCGCTTCCTGGATACCATCCTTAAGCGCATCCACATGATTACCATCCTTAAGCACATCCTTAAGCATATCCACATGGACATCTTCAATAGCGCGGAGTACGTCTTTATCAGAAAGCCCGGTTGCAGTCGCAATCGCCCCAAAAGCCCTCACAACAATCTTGCTGAGCTTTTCTATATCGTCCTGTTCAGCAGCCAGTTCAGCCTCAGTTTTAGTTCCCCTGATAGGAAAACGGATTTGCGGTAATTCCAATGTGTCTTTGGTTTCCATGATGCCTCCATATCACTGCGTAAAAGATAAAACGTGCAACTATGCACATCCGGCCTCTGCATATAACCCAGCAGAATTTGAAGAATAAATTTAATATTGCCTTCAGTCTGTACGCTAACGTACCCCAGGCAGTCCATTTTGTTCCGAACACACACAATCAAAATATGGAGTTGAAAATTACGGCAATGCGTACACGCTTGACACCTCGCTTCGCTCTCCCCACATTCGGTCGCCCTCATGCAGTTGCGCTTCATTTCGTTCGCTGTGGTCAGCTCACGGAAGGACTTTCACCTCCAAGACTGCACCCATGCGGGGCGCACAATGAGAAAAACCGGCATAGCCGGTTTCATCATCAGGGATGCATTTTTGCAATACCCGTTAGAGAGGGTGCTTCACCCCCTGTCCCTGTTTAAAGCAATCAAACAGGAACAGGAACAGAGAGTGGAGGGGCGGCCTGTCAGTTCAGGCCCTTGATCAACAAGCCCACCAACAGAGCAGCCAGCGCAGCAAACGGGCCATATTCCTCCCATTTCACATGCTCTTTCTGCACATACGCCCTCAAGCAAAGCGTAACATCATGATCATTGCGTAAATTTCCGTTTTGGCATTTCATTTTTTTCGCTCCTATTCAACAAGTGATGGGTGCAGAATAGCAAAACCAGCACGCGAACCCAAGCCCGTCCGGCGGCTAAAATGTCACCCACCCTGCGGTACAAAACACCGGACAGCCGGTTGTATTTTACTGACGAACGGCAGCTTCGATAAGCAGCGTTTATTCAGACAGAAACTGCTGTCGATCAGCCATCAACCCGCCCCGCCCAGCGGAGCAGAGGAAATCGACTCGAGCTTTCAGCGCGCCTTGAATGCCTGCGAAATCCTGCCCAGCGCATCAAAGATGACAGCGCGCGACGAGGCTATATTCAGACGCATGAAGCCGCTGCCACCGATGCCGAACGCCGTGCCGGGATTCATCCCGACATGCGCCTGCTGCACGAAAAACTCGCGCAGTTGCACATCATCCATGACCATCTCGCGGCAATCCAGCCAGAGCAGGTAGGTGCCTTCCGGCTCGATGAGGCGGATGTCCGGCAGATGAACGGTCAGATAATCCCTGACAAAATCGCGGTTGCCTGCCAGGTAAACCAGCAGGCTGTCCAGCCATGCCTCCCCGCCCCGATAGCCGGCTTCAAAGGCGGCAATGCTGAACGGGTTGAAATTTTCCATATGCAGGCTGGCAAATACCTCCTGCAACGCTGCGCGGTGTGCGGGATCGGGGGCAATCAGGCAGGACAGGCCGAGGCCGGGGATGTTGAACGTCTTGCTCGGCGCAACGGCGGTAATGAGTTTATCCGAATCATTTGCCAGTATCGCCAGTGCGGTGTGCTGCTGACCCGGATAGACCAGATCGGCGTGGATCTCGTCCGACAATATCGTCATATCATGCCGCCTCGCGATGCGCAGAACTTGATCCAGCTCGAGCCGGCTCCACACGCGACCGACCGGATTGTGCGGCGAGCACAGCATGAGCAATCGCGCGCCATCCAGAGCGCATTGCTCAAGATGATCAAAATCCATACTGTAACGTCCGCTGTCCAGACGCAGCGGATTCCGGGCCAGACGGCGCCCGTTGGTCGTCACCGCAGAAAAAAACGGGAAATACACCGGGGTCTGGACGATGACGGCATCCCCGGGCTGCGTGCAGGCCATCACGGTCGCAAACAGGGACGGCACAACGCCGGGTGCCATGACGATCCATTCACGTTCGACCGCCCATCCGTGGCGATTTTTCAGCCAGGCGATCAGCGCGTCATATAGACTTTCCGGATACAGGCTGTAGCCGTAGACCGGATGTGCGGCGCGATCAAGCAGCGCCTGCGTCACCGCTTCCGGTGCTGCAAAATCCATATCTGCCACCCACAGCGGCAGCACGTTTTCCGTGCCGAAATACGCTTTGCTGCCGTCATGCTTGACCGAGCAGGTGCCATCGCGCGCAATTATCCTGTCAAAGTCAAAGCTCAAGCGATGCGCTCCCACAGGGTGACTTCCGATACGCTGTGCTGAAACTTGCGTTTTGTCTCACGAATGACGAAAGGCACGTCAAGCGGCGCTTTTAAAAGTCGGAAGTGTAGCCCCAGCTGTTCTTTCAGGCCGTCCAGCGTGGTGTAGTTTTCCGCATTTTTCTTGAATCCGCCTACCCATTCAGCGCTTTTAGTGTGTTCCTCCAGCCAGGTGTAGGGGGAGGCGATCAGCAGAATGCCGCCCATGTTCAGGCGCTCATGCACGCTGCCCAGAAACTGTGCCGGACTGTACAGGCGGTCAATCAGGTTGGCGGCGAGTATCAGGTCGTAACCGCCAAACAGCGGCTTGAGGTTGCAGGCGTCGCCCTGGAAGAAATCCACCTTGTGCCTCGTCGCATCCAGCCCCAGATCGGCCAGCCTGCGCGTCTGATAACTGACCAGTCGTCCTTCCTCGGTGCGTGTGTAGCGCAACACGCCCTGCTCCGCCATCTGCGCGCCCACGCCGACAAAGCGTGCTGAAAAATCGATGCCCGTGACATGCTCAAAATGGCGCGCCAGCTCGAACGTCGCGCGCCCTGTCGCACAACCCAGATCAAGCGCGCGACGGGCGGGTTTGCCGTCCATCGCACTGATCGCGATACCAGCCAGCGCCTTTGGAAAATTCGCCACGCCGAAATATTCGTCGCCATAGTGAAATTCGGCATATTCGGAGAGCAAGCGATCGGTTTCATAGTTCGAGGCCGCCACGGCGGTGCCGGCTTCAGCGACCACATAGCGGAATCCGGCATGCTGGAAGAAATGGCGGCGAAATGCATAGCGCGCACTGTGCAGCGCCTCGTTGCCGCAGGATATCCACGAACCCCCTTTCAATAAATTATGACGTCCATCAAAGGTCGGCGTGGTGAAATCGTCGTACAGCGGATGCACCTCGAACCCTGCATAAGGATAGATCGGCGTTTGTGTCCACTGCCAGACATTGCCGACCACGTCAAACAGCTCGCCGTGGCAAAATTCGGTGACCGGGCATGAGGAAGCATAATAATCGAGTTGGATATTGGCTTTGGCCGGCTGACCGGATTCGATTTCGGTCAGCTTGCAAAAATCATACAGCCGGTACCACTCATCCTCGGTGGGCAGCCGCACCGACTGCCCTGTGACCGCCTTTTTCCAGTTGCAAAAAGCACTGGCTTCATGGAAGTTGATCTCGACCGGCCAATCCCATGGCATCAAAACGATCTCGGTCATCAGTCGCAGATGCCAGACATCAGCCTGCCTGACCCAGAACGTCGGATGAAAAGCTTTGCTGTAAGTCTTCCACGCCAGACCTTCGGCCTCCCAATACGTCGCCGTGGCATAGCCACCATCTTCCACGAAATCGAGGTACTCGCGATTGCTAACCAGATAGCGACTGACCTGGAATGCAGCAATGCCGGCTTCGTGCCGGCCGTACTCGTTGTCCCAGCCGTAAGTCGGCGCCGACTTTTGCTTGCCAAGACGCACAACTCCGTCCGGGATGTCCACCAGCTGGTTTTGCGGGGCCTCACCTGAAGTTTGACAGGCAGGCCAGGCCGGATGAGGCTTGACGTATTCGAGCGCATGCTGGCGTATCAACACCGACGAGGTTTCCAGATGAATGCGCTCATGCTCGATGCACATCACGATCGCCCACCAGGGATGATCCCAGTCTATGGGCAGCGCAAGAGGGGCGCTCTGTATTAACTACCGGACCACCTCGCGCACCTGATTCCGGTACGCCATCACTTCGGCAACGGCAGGCCAGACGTAGTGTGTCTCGTCGAGATCATCCCAGCTCATTTCGTCCACGCCCACGGCAAAGACGGATTCGAATGGGGCATTGATGCGATCTTGCAACAATCCGGCGAGTATCAGCTTGTTGATGAAGAAGGTGGCCGTATGCCCGAGGTAGAAAATCAGCGGATGCCGCAACGAAATCGGTTTTACAAAATAGGCCTGCTCGCAGGTTAACGTCTCGAACAATTGCTCATAACGATCGAAGGTGGCGAGAAAGCAGGCCAGAATTTCCTCCCTGCTGGCGTCGGCATCCTTGCCGTCCAGTCGCGGGGTTCGTTGAAACAGACCCTCTTGCATCCCATATCTCCCGAAAAACCAAGTGTCCAATTTTAACAGCGACATGCGTGTGGCTGGTATGAAATAATCGCATCCTGCTTACTCGGTCACTTGCATGCGCACACATCTCGTTGTCTCCATCTCCGGCCACGGTTTCGGTCATGTCGCGCAAACCGCACCGATCCTGAATGCGCTGCACGAACTGCGTCCGCAACTGCACATCACCGTGCGCTCTTCTGTTGCAGCATCGCACCTGCGCTCGCGCATCCGGGCACCGTTTACGCACTTGCAAAGCCGTGACGACATCGGCATGGTGATGTCATCGCCACTGGATGTGGACGTCGAACAAAGCCGCGCCATGTATCGCGCTTACCACTCGGACTGGGATGCGCGCGTCGCAGAAGAAGCCCGGTTGTTGCGTGAACTTCAGGCCGACTTTGTATTTTCAAACGTCGGTTATCTGCCGCTGGCGGGCGCACGGCAGGCCGGCATACCGGGTGTCGCGCTGTGTTCGCTGAACTGGGCTGACATCTATCGTCATTACTGCGGCGACGACGCGATCTCCCGACAAATTCAGTCATGCTATGCCGGTGCGGATGCCTTCCTGCGTACGACACCCGGCATGGCGATGGATGAGCTTCCCAACCTGATTCCAGT
Organism: Gallionella sp. UBA4121; assembly: GCA_002381565.1. GTDB lineage: Bacteria > Pseudomonadota > Gammaproteobacteria > Burkholderiales > Gallionellaceae > Gallionella. The sequence goes on along the minus strand of DFWZ01000059.1, from coordinate 14,713 downwards.
CGCACCCATCGCCGCCATCGGCACCAACCGGCGCGAAGAACTCAATCATCACCTGAAATTATCAAAAGAAGAAAAACTGGTGCTGGTGAGCATGGGTGGGATCGCCAGCCGGTTGCCCGTCGAGAACTGGCCGGGAACAGAGGGTGTGCGTTACCTGGTGTCAGCTGCCTGGCATACCCGTCCTGAGTTGAACCGCAAGGCCGGACGCACCGATGTAATCATCATCGAATCCCTGCCGATGAACTTCAGCGACTTGCTGGCAAGTTCTGACGCGCTGATTTGCAAGCCCGGCTATGGCAGCTTCGTTGAAGCTGCGTGCTGCGGTGTGCCGGTGCTATATGTTGCTCGCCCCGGCTGGCCGGAATCATCCGCACTGATAGCGTGGCTGCAACATCACGGCCTGAGCCGCGAGATATCACACGATGCACTGCTACAGGGAGAATTTTCCGGAACACTGGAACAGATATGGTGCGAGCCCAAACCGGCAGCCGTCGTACCGTCGGGAGTTGAAGAGGCTGCCTGCTGGATAGCGGAAAAAATGGGTTGAGACAGGCGCGTGCAGGCACGCGCCTGTTGCAGCTTAGTGCAACTGACCACCTTCATCATGCACATGCCCGTGCTCCAGCTCTTCTTCTGTCGCAGCACGTACGCCAGTTACCGTGCAGTTGAACGTAACCGTCTTGCCGGCCAGCGGATGATTGCCGTCCACGGTCACTTCGTCGTCGTTGACTTCCACCACGGTGTACAGGATGAAATCTTCATCATCTGATTCTTCGGGTGCGCCCTCGAATTGCATGCCGACGGCAACATCCTCGGGGAAAGAACTGCGCGCCTCGACTTCAACCAGTTCATGTTCATATTCGCCGAAGGCATCATCCGGCTGCAACGTGACACTGCATGTATCGCCAACACGCTTGCCGTGCAGCGCCTCCTCGACCAAAGGAAAAATACCGTCGTAACCGCCATGCAGATAACTGATCGGGTCTTCGACCTTTTCGATTATCTCGCCGTTGCCTTCAGCGTTGATTAATTCGTAGCGGAGCGATACCACAGAGTTTTTTTCGATCTTCATTTGATTTCCTTTGTAAAATTTGAAAAATTTGTATCTGTCCGCTGCTTGAATGGCAAACTGTCGCAAAGCATGACCAACAAAATATTCGCAGTATTTTAAACGCATTGTCTGTCGCCAGCTAATGATTTTTTATTGCCCAAACCTCTCAAATTCAGCCTTTTCAGATGATATCCGATGCGCCGCGATACGCAAGAACCGGCTTAAGCCGGCGAGGTGCGTAAAGGCGGTGTGAAAAAATCTCACCTTTGCCACTCGCCCTGCAAAACCTGGCGCAGCTATAATGTCGCATATGAAAAAACCATCTACCCCGCTAGGCTCACTCAGCGTCGATATATTTTTGCGCGACTACTGGCAGAAAAAACCGCTGCTGATACGCGGCGCCTTCCCCCGGTTCACGGGACTGCTGACGCCGGAACAGCTGATCGAACTGGCCTGCACGGAAGATGCGCAAGCCCGCCTTGTGACACAGCGGCACGGTCAATTCGACCTGCAACAGTCGCCCTTTACAGCGAAAAACTTCAAGGGCTTGAGCAAAACCCCGTGGACGGTACTGGTACAGGGCGTGAACCATCACCTGCAAACGGCGGCAGAGCTGCTTAAAAAATTCAGCTTCATTCCGCATGCGCGTCTGGATGACCTGATGATCAGCTACGCACCAAAAGGTGGCGGTGTAGGGCCGCATTTCGATTCCTATGATGTCTTCCTGCTGCAGGGCATGGGGCACCGCCGCTGGCAGATTTCCACGCAAGCGGATCGCACACTGATCGAAGGTGCACCGCTGCGCATCCTGAAAGACTTCAAGGTGGAGCAGGAATGGGTATTGGCACCCGGTGACATGCTGTATTTGCCGCCGCACTGTGCGCACAACGGCATCGCAGAAGACGACTGCATGACGTATTCCATCGGTTTCCGCACCCCGGCGTATCAGGAACTCGCCGAACAGTTTCTGGTTTACCTGCAAGACCGGATCGCAGTGGAAGGCATGTACGCCGACCCGGATCTCAAAACACAGAAGCATCCTTCAGAAATCAGCCAGGACATGCTAAGCCAGGTAGCACGCGCCATCAAACAGGTAAAATGGGACAAGGACGACATCGCTAATTTCCTGGGTTGTTATTTGAGTGAGCCCAAGCCGCATATCTTTTTCGACGTGCCTGAACGCCCGCTTAATCTTACAAAATTCAGGAAAGCCATACAAAATAAAGGTGTAGCACTCAACCTGAAAAGCCAGATGCTGTGCCACGGCAATACTGTTTTCATGAATAGCGAAACAACCGGGGTATCGGATGGTGACTATGCCGTGTTGCGCGAGTTTGCGGACAAGCGCGAACTGCCAGCGCTTGACGCTTGTTCTGACGAGCTGACAGAGTTGCTCTACCAGTGGTATCAGGACGGATATCTCTCTCCCATCTGAATTTAAGGAGAAAAAATGACGGATGACACACCGCAGCACACGCATCTGGATGGCATTGTGGACTACACCACAGCGCTTGATACGCTGTGCAAACTGGCGAGTCACCATTTGTATCTGTTCGAAAAAAATTATGACGGGCTGGGATTCAACTCCGAGTCGCGTTATGAATCATTGCGCCATTTTCTGCTCAGCCATCGGACCAATCGCCTGCTCATACTGGCGCAAGACACACACTACCTGTCAACGCGATGCCCGCGCATGACGATGCTGCTGCGCCAGTTTGACAGCCGCCTGCTCATTCATCAGACCAGGGATCTGCATTGCACCACCCCTTTTTGCGTAGCAGACAATGCGCATTACGTGCGCCGTTATCACTTTGATGACCCGCGCGGCCTCATGGCAAAAAACGACCCGAAAAATGCACGCGCGCTGGAGTCACTCTATCTGGAAATGTGGGAAAATTCACACCCTGCCGTATCCATAACCAAATTGGGCCTATAAAAAACCGGGTTGCCACTAGATTTTTTTAAATTTACTGGTAAAATGTCCCGACTTTGAATTTAACTAACAAGGTTAAGTCGAGCAAAATTTTTCACTTTATCAACGAACCCCAAGGAAACTGACCATGAAATTATCCGCTCTTGTTGCTGCTCTGTTGGCCCTTGCTTTGACTGCTTGTGGCGAAAAAGCTGCTGAAGCTCCAGCCGCTCCTGCTGCACCAGCTGCTGAAGCTGCACCAGCCGCTCCTGCTGCACCAGCTGCTGAAGCCGCTCCTGCTGCACCAGCTGCTGAAGCTGCTCCTGCTGCATCTGCTGCTGAAGCCGCACCAGCTGCCAAGTAAGCTTAAGCTTTCAGGCAATAAAAAAGCCGACGCAAGTCGGCTTTTTTATTGCCTATACATCCTCGCTTCTCAATCCTCGCGCCTCAATCCTGATCTACACTATTTCACGCCAGCCAAAGCCTTCCTGCTGCGTCGCCACACCCACCCAGCTTTCTTCACAATTCATCGCCCCGCAAAACGCCTTGACCGCAAGCTCAGGGGTGTTGTTTCTGCGGCTCAAATGGGCTGCAATCAGATGCTGTAAGCGGCCAGTGTCCAGTTCAGCCAGCATAGCCGCCGACTCCTGATTGCTCAAATGTCCCAGCCGCCCGCCCACGCGCTGCTTCAGGCTATAAGGATAATCACCGTTCATCAGCATTGCGCTGTCGTGATTGCTCTCCAGTACCAGCGCATCGCAACCGCTCAGCATCGCTTCGATATGCGGCGTGCTGCAACCTGCATCAGTCAGCACGCCCAGCCGCCTCGCCCCGTCACCGAATATAAATTGCACCGGTTCTGCGGCATCGTGTGGCACGGGATAGGGGCTGATCTGTATATCGCGGATGGCGAATGCCCGATGCGGATCTATTTCATGAAGTTCGGCAACACCGAAAAAGGCTTTTGGCTGACTGCGCCTGGTGCCGTGCGTCAGCCAGACCGGCAGGTTAAATTTTCGTGCAAGGCGCGCCACACCGCCGATATGATCGCCGTGCTCGTGAGTCACCACGATGCCGCTCAACTGCTCAGGCGCCAACCCCAGACGCGCCAGACGTGCGATGCTGTCCTTCAGGCCAAAACCGCAGTCCAGCAGCACGCAGCTTTTCCCTGCACACACCAGCAGCGAATTGCCTTCGCTGCCGCTGCCCAAGGACGCGAACCTCATTTATTTATCTTGAAAAGCATAGGCTAAACATAAAAAAAACATTGGCTCGTCATGCATGACGAGCCAATGTTTAGCAGGAGTGGAATAAGCGTTACTGATTGATGTTCTTGTAAATCGCCTCAAGCCGCTGACGGCTGGCATCGCTGCTTGCGCCATTCTGGTCCGTCACAGAAACTTCGCATGAAGTGCCGCCATCCTTGACGTTCACGCGGAAACGCAGATCTGCCTCTTCATCGTCTTTCCAGAACTCCAGCTTTTCCATCCAGCCTTTTTCCGCCTTGATAGTACGCAGGAAGTAGACCCCTTTTTCGCGATCCTTGTCTTCCACAGCCAAACCGGCGTGCTCAATCGCAAGCCCCACTCTGCGCCAGCTCTTGTCAAACGCGTCGTTGATCACGATGACGCTGCTGCCATCGAAGACTTGCAGCAAACTAGCGCTGCCTGCGGATACCACACCGCCCGCCGTGACAGCAGTGGCAGCCTGCACCGGATTGACACCCAGACGCACCATCAGACGTTGCAGCATCTCAGCTTCCATCTCAGGATCGCTCGGCCCTGCCTGCCAGTTGGTGGTATCTCCGCTCGAACTCAGCACTTCTTCCTTGCCGTAATGGGTGACATAAATTTCGGTACTCGCACCATCTTTGGAGCGTTCCAGACGAATGCGATATTTATCACGCTCGCCGGACGAAAAAATATGGTCAAACATTTTTCCGAAAAAACCGCCTTGCGTAGCCTTGCCACCCTTCTCTGCCCAGTCAGTTTCGATGATACCGGCGGCCTGATCTTCGTTCTCGATATTCAAACCCGTTTCATGCAGAAATGACTTGACCACAGGCCAGACATTTTCCGCCTTATCATCGACCTTTAACCAGCGCTGGTTGCCGCTGCGCTCCAGACTCACGCCCTTAACGACCGGCAATACCGCCGCTGCCGCACTGCGTGGCGAAGACGCTGCCTCCCCTTTGGTGTAGGCAGAATAGGTCGCAACCGACTCACCGTCTGCACCCGCTATTTTGTAGCGATCATCCGTCTGAGGGGCGGTCAAATCGGGAGGCACTTCCAGCGATGGTACTTGCTGGGCACCAGCGCCATAATCAACGCGCTTGTTTCCCAGACCCATCGCGCTGCAACCCACCAGCGAGATCAGCGCGACACTACAAATACCGACATGCAAAAATTTCATATTCTTTCCTCAACTCAATGATGTGTAAGTACGCCAGCCTGGCGCATTGCAGCTTCAACTTCACTGTATGCAGTCGGTGACAATGGAGTGAGCGGCAGGCGGAAGGTATTTTTTATCAGGCCGATACGCGACACCGCCCACTTCACCGGAATCGGGTTGGCCTCGACGAACAGCTTACGATGCAGCCCCAGCAAACGGAAATTAATTTCACGAGCACGGGATACATCGCCATCCAGTGCCGCCATGCACATCTCGTGCATCAACTTTGGCGCCACGTTGGCAGTCACAGAAATCGCACCCTGAGCACCCAGCAACATCAACGCCAGCGTACTGGCGTCGTCGCCGCTGTAAACAGCGAAATCACGGGGGGCGCGCTGCAACAGATCACTGCCGCGCCCGATGTCGCCGGTTGCATCCTTGATACCGACGATATTCGGAATCTGAGCCAGGCGCAACACCGTATCGTTGTTCATATCCGCCACCGTGCGACCCGGGACGTTATACAGAATGTGCGGCATATCCACCGCTTCGGCGATTGCCTTGAAATGCAGATATAAACCTTCCTGAGTCGGCTTGTTGTAGTAAGGCACGACAGAAAGCGAAGCATCGGCACCCGCCTTTTGCGCGTATGCAGCAAGCTCGATGGCCTCACGGGTACAGTTCGCACCGGTTCCGGCAATGATCGGAATGCGGCCATTCGCATGCTTTACCGCCTCGGCGATCAGCAAACTATGTTCTTCCAGGTTAACCGTGGGCGATTCACCCGTAGTGCCAACCACACCAATGGCATCCGTGCCCTGTTCGATGTGAAAATCAATCAGCGCGCGAAACGACGGCAAGTCCAGGCTACCGTCTTCATGCATGGGGGTTACGATTGCAACAATACTGCCCTTGATCATTTTGATTCTCGTTTTCATCACAAACAAAGTCGTTATTCTAACCTAACGGGCATGGCAAATATACCGCCCCTGAAGATCAACGCCTGCATATTCAACTTCTGCCGCCCCCATCCATAGTAAAGCCTGACGCGACAAACAACGGATGGCTGTGGAATAATGGCGCTACTGTTGATATATTGCCTCTTCATGCCAGCCATCACACTCGCCGCACTGCAAACAGGCGACATTGCCACCATTCAGTCGATTCATGCCGATGAGGCTTTGCATCAACGCCTGCTCGCACTGGGTTTTCGCAGCGGCAAACAAATCGAGCTGATCCGCAAGGCCAGCTTTTCCGGCCCCTTGCAGGTGCGTATCGGCACGACGGATATCCTGCTCAGGCGCAACGAAGCCGTCAAAATAAAGGTGCGTAAACTATGAACCTAAAAACGCGGCTGTCCACGAAACACACGAAAAAAAACACGAAAAAACACGAAAATTCTAATAAATATTATTTTTAATCCTCACCATGCAGGCAAATTACCGCACAGAAGTAACTTATTGATTTATTTTGTGACTTTCGTAATTTTCGTGGATAAAAAAAGGTTTTAAAGATGAAAAGAGTCGCTTTACTGGGCATGCCCAACACCGGAAAGTCCACGCTGTTCAACCGCATGACGGGCGGGGCTGCGCGGGTGGGTAACTGGCCCGGCATCACGGTCGAACTGCTCAGCGGCAAAATCCTGTTAGGCGCCGACATGGTTGAAATCATAGACCTGCCGGGCATCTATGACCTGCATGGTTTTTCCGATGACGAACAGGTGGTGCGCCACTTCCTGCACGACAATGCGCCCGATCTGGCGCTGGTAATACTCAACGCCACCCAGATCGAACGCCAGATGAGCCTGTTGCTGCAATTAAAAGCACTCAACATGAATATCGTGGTGCTGCTCAACATGAGCGATGAAGCCAAAAAATACGGTATCAGCATCGACAGCCGGAAAATGGCGGAACTGCTGGAAATGCCGATCTTCCCGATCAGCGGAAAATATGGCACAGGTTATGCGGACGCCTTGCAGGCCATCACCCGCGCGCTGCGCTACCCCACTCCCGGCATGGCGGAAAGCCTGCGCAGCCAACTGGAACAGGACGAGCACATCGAGGCCGAGATGGCGCGCGTGCTGAAACAGACGGTGCAGATTCCTGCCCGCCTGCCGGAAAATCTCACCGAAAAACTCGACCGTGTGTTGCTGCACCCGTGGCTCGGTCTGCCGATTTTTTTCGGCATCATGTACTTGCTGTTTCAGGGCATCTTTTTCTTCAGCCAGCCGCTGCAAACCGGCATCGCCGCACTGCTCACCTGGCTGCGCGAGGCAGCCATCGCCCCGTCGCTCTCCGGCCTGCCACAAGCCCTGCAAGGACTGCTGCTGGACGGCATTTACAACGGCGTGGCGACAGTTGCGGCATTCGTGCCTGTCATTGTGCTGTTCTTCCTGTTGATGGCCATCGTCGAGGACAGCGGCTATCTGTCGCGCGCCGCGTTCCTGATGGATGCGCTGATGGCAAAAATGGGGCTGGATGGGCGCGGTTTCGTCATGCTGCTGATGGGCTTCGGCTGCAACGTGCCCGCACTGATGGGAACGCGCGTGATGCGCTCCCGTTCGATACGGCTGTTGAGTATGCTGGTGATTCCGTTTTCGCTGTGCTCTGCACGCCTGCAAGTGTTCGTCTTCATCACCGCAGCGCTCTTTTCAGCCAAAGCGGCCCCGCTGGTGCTGTTCAGCCTGTACCTGTTCAGTTTCGCTGCTGCAATTCTCACCGCACTGCTGTTCAAAGGCCAATTCGCAAACAGCGAACCGTTTGTGCTGGAACTGCCACCCTATCGCTTTCCCACCTTGCGCCAGATGGTACTGCGCGGCTGGCTGGAAGTCAGGCATTTTCTGCACCGCGCCACGACCTTCATCATCGCAGGCGTCGTGCTGGTCTGGCTGCTCACCCACCTGCCCTTCTCGGCCGCCCCCGCCAGCGCCGGGACGCTCTCGGGCATGATAGGCCATCTGCTGCAACCCGTCTTCGCGCCCATCGGCATCAACGAACAACTCACCATCGCCCTGATCTTCGGCTTCGTCGCCAAGGAAATCGTCATCGGCTCGCTTGCGGTCATCTACGGCCTGACAGGACCGGCACTGGGCAGTGCGCTATCCTTGCAACTGGATTGGGTGCAGGCGTACAGCTTCATGCTGTTTACCCTGATCTACACGCCCTGCCTGTCTGCCATCGCCACCCTGAAGAGCGAATCGAAGAGCACCGGCTTCACGCTGTTTTCCCTTGCCTGGTCACTGGCATTAGCCTGGCTGGTGAGTTTTGCCTTTTATCAGGGCGCACGGGCATTTGGATATTAAAATCCAGCAAAACCGCCCTTCCGGCATACACCACGAAAGTGCTTTTGAAAGCCTTTTCAGGCCTTGTCCATCGTGAACCACACTGACCATCGCAGCGAGCTGGGCTTGCAAAAATATGCGTATTACTGCGCCGGAGTTTCCGTGTTATCAGCATAATGTCGCTGATTGATAAACAGGTTGTTGCCGTGCACAGATTTCGCCATTTTCTTGGATTCGGCCGCGATTACCGCGATGTTGCGATGACATTTGAACATTTTTGGTGCAATTGGCACCGCCCCGATGGACAATGTAGTCAGGTTATGAAACTCCTTTTTACCGCGCCGGTTCTCGGCCATATAACCGCCGCGATCAATATCTTCCGGATTAAAGAAAGACATAACGTCCACACCAAATTTTGTCAGCATGGCTCTGCAACGCGCCTCCCAGTCTGCACTCCGGAATAACGCAATAAAATCATCACCGCCTATGTGTCCCACAAAATCCAGTTCATGATCACATAGTTCAGTGATAATCTTCGCTGTCATCTGAATCATCGCATCGCCCATGCTGAACCCATATACATCGTTGAACGGCTTGAAATGATCCAGATCGAAGTAACAGACAGTAAAAGCTTCCTCAGCTGCCAGCAGGAAATCAATCTGATCGTCGATGGGTGAATTGCCGGGCAATCCGGTCAGCGGATTGGCATACCGGGCTGACTGAATTTGCATTTCGGTTATTTCATGAATCAAACTCTGGCTCGTGCCCACACCCAGATAATGCCCCTTATCGGTAAAAATAAAACCCAGCGAAACATGGCGCTGATCCTCCGCCAGAAGACGGCTTAGTTCCTGAATGGAGACATTTCTGTCGACGATCAACGGCTCAGGGTCCATGAAAGTTGAACAGGATTTTTTCCCATAGAGTTCACGCTGGTAAGAACGTGCAAACCGGTTGATAAACACGCTGCGGTTTATCAACCCGACCGGAACATCATTCTTCGTTACCGCAACCAGGGAGATTTGAGGGTTTTTCTCGAACACCTGGAATACTGCTTCATTATTATTTTCAAGCAAAAATGCAGGTTCCATTTCCAGAATGGCATCAATGCCATTTTGCTCATGCAGTGGGATGCCGTTACTGCTGCTCGCCAATATATTCCGGATCTCCCTTGCTACCGTTCGGGCAGGCTTTATGCTTGGCCTGGCAATGAGCGCGCCCTTCCCGAGCGAAATACCTATATCTCTTGCCAGCAGCAACTCACCTCGCGTTTCGACGTCTTCTGCTATGGTTGTGAGCCCTGAATTTTTGGCGATTTTCAGCAGGGATTTGATCAATTGGACTTTAACTGGATCCTTATCGATATCCCGAATTAAATACTGGTTAATTTTTGCATAGGTCGGGCTGATTCCGGACTCAGACTGAAGCAAGGAAAAAATTTCCCCCTGATCTTCCAGTGCGGTCTTGTAACCGAGTTCAGTGAAGCGTGAAATTATTTTCGGCAGCAAGTTGGGATGACTGATGTCATAAGGCGCATCTGCACACAATGTAATAACGACGTCCTGAGGGTCTGCCCCCGCTTTTTCAATGGCTTGTATGACATGCACTTCCTTGAATTTATGCTCAAGAAAAACAGCCGCATTCAGCCTGAGGAACAGAATCCCATGCAGTTTCAGCTCAACGAAGCGTTTGACGGTCAACTGGCAACAAAGATTCTCCAGATCGAGAAGCTTGCCGGCCTGTTTAGCAACGCGCTGCAACCTGGCCGGCGAATGCAGCAATTCATCGGATGGGCCGCGCACCTGGCCTTCATAGCCGATGATACTGCAACTGGCAATGTCAATTACCGGCTGAAAAAGAACCTCAATGCGCTGATGCTCAATTACATCAAAAATTTTACTTACAGATTTCAAATGATCACGTAACATGTCCAAATGCATTCCCTATTCTCGGCATTCCACAGATGAATGCTGACGGCCACGCTAACACGCGCGCATTTCTGAATTATTAAACATGAGGCAAGCGGGCAACCTGCTATTTTTGCCGGTCTGAATCTTTGGCAGCCCTGGTAGTTCCCTTGGTTTTAGGCGGACACTTTGCGCTTTTTTTCAATATCTGCATCATCTCGCGCCATTCCTGGAGCTGCTCATCTTCCAACTCCAACTGTATTGCCAACGCTTGCTGCTGACTTAACTTACCCTTTTCCAGCCGACGAGGTAACTTGCCGTGCATTCTGGATAACAAACGTTCGGTTTCCTCTTCGCTCAAAAGCTCAACTCTGGCTAAATATTCTGGTGTACAAATAGTCTTCATAAATAATTTATCCCCGCAGCAACTAAATATTTCAAAACGAGATCGATCATTGATTCTTTTGGACCATCCCGCAGGACATACTAGCGCCCCCTTAAAAGACACACAACTGTAATAAATCTTTTGTATACAAAAGACTGCGTCTGAACCATCGCTTACCAGCAGGCCGCATAAATGGACAACATTGTCATTTTTACGGCTTCGCCGGATGTTATTAATTTCTGGATTCGCACCTGCGCGAGAATGGCGAGCCAATGGATTATTCAGGCTAAAGCCGCTAGCTCAGCCTGATGAGCAGCGAGTCATTATTAAGGTCCAGAAGCTATCACCACCTGGCTGCCCAGGGTTTGTCATCAGTCATTCCCTGGCGTCTACTAGGATAAATCACCAGATAAATCGCTTTTTTCTCGATCTTAAAATCAGCATTACCCGATGGTGCCGCCACAACGGACTGTTGCAGAATTACATCGTGTTTTCGATACCATTCGTGCCCAATTTATAACGGGCGATTCATTCAAAATGGCAGCGCAAAATAAACCAGAGGCAACAAATCATGCAAATCCACAGACTGGTTTTTCCCAGATTGGTTTTTCCCAGACTGGTTTTTTCCAAACTGATGTTTCTCATATTGGTGACTCTCATACTCGCCATTCACATGCCTGCTTATTTTTCACCCGCAGCAGTGATTTCAGCAGGTGAACAACGCATTGCTCCCGACGAGCATAGCGCAGAAGTTATTGCACAAAGTGGACAACATTTTACCTTGGGCGACTATATCGTTGAAAATAACGACTGGGGCAAAGGAAACCTGATCGTTGGTAAAGACTATACCCAACAGATTTCTTTCAACAAGGGCAGTCTTCAGCATGGCGTGACGATGAAATGGGCTTATCCAAAGACTCAGGGACCACCATACGTTTACGGATATCCGGAAATAATATGGGGTAACAAGCTCGGATACCTGGGCACCATGATGCATTCGAATCAAATAAAAGACATAACCGATCTGTCAGTCGATTACAGCGTGGCAATCAGCGGTGAAACCAATGATTTTAGCGTGGGCATTGAAATCTGGACATCAAACAAACCGTGGGGAACACCTGGCGCGGCTGTCATTAACGAGCTTATGGTCAAGGTACATGGCTGGCAAGACGGGCCAGGCACTCTCTATAAGGATGACACGTTAACTGCAATTCAGGCCATTCATCGCGATGTGAACGGGCATACATTCATCACGCTGGACACCACAGCCGACAAACTATCCGGAACAATCAGTTTATATAAAATCATCAATGAGCTGGTCAATGCAGGAGTCATCAACAGGGATGATTACATTTCCGGCGTTGAGCTCGGCGCCGAAATAAAACAAGGATCCGGCTCGATGCAAATCGATCACTTTTCGGTTACTGAAACCCTCGCTGAAGAATCGAATTGACCCTCAGATTATCGCCGCCAAACCGGCAAGAAACGAAGCGACGAGAGGCTACCTGGCAGCGGATACGGACGATGCAGCGCTTACCGGATTAGCCGGCTCATCCAGAATCTGGTAAAAAATCTCGTCGCTTTTAACCATTCCCAGTTCACTGCGCGCGCGCTCTTCGATCGCTTCGGTACCCTGCTTCAAATCCCGCACTTCGGCATCCAGCAAGGCATTGCGCGCCTCTGTTTGCCTGTTTGTCTGCTGCTGCGCCTCGACCTGATGATGCAAGTCCCACACCCGCAACCAGCCACCATGCCCCAGCCACAGCGGGTACTGCAACAGCAGCAGCAGGACGATCAGTATCAGCGTGATGATTTTCATAAGGGGTGCATCGTTCAACTTATACCAAGACGACTTTTTTGTAAAAAAAACGCCCCGAGCCTGAGCCTGGGGCGAATATTGAACAGTCTGGCCGTAACGATCTAGCTCAGTTGGTAATAGGCATCGATTCCGGGGTAGCCAGCGGTCGTCCCCAGGTCCTCTTCAATGCGCAACAACTGATTGTATTTCGCCATGCGATCCGAGCGCGACGCCGATCCGGTCTTGATTTGCAGCGCATTGGTAGCCACTGCGATGTCGGCTATCGTGCTGTCTTCGGTTTCACCCGAGCGGTGCGAAATCACGGCGGTGTAACCCGCACGCTTTGCCATCTCGATAGCTTCGAAGGTTTCGGTCAGGGTGCCGATCTGATTGACCTTGATCAGGATGGAATTGGCCAGCCCCTGACGTATGCCTTCGCGGAAAATCTTGGTGTTGGTGACGAATACGTCGTCGCCTACGATCTGCACGTTCTTGCCCAGACGCTGGGTCAGCAGTTTCCAGCCATCCCAGTCGTTCTCAGACATACCGTCTTCGATGCTGATCAGCGGGTATTTGTCCACCCAGTTGGCCAGATAGTCCACGAACTGCGCAGAAGTCAGCTTCAGCCCTTCTGAATCGAGACAATATAACCCGCCCTTGTAAAACTCGGAGCTGGCGCAGTCCACGCCGATGGCCACATCCGCACCCGGAACAAAGCCTGCCGCTTCGATGCCTTCGACGATCAGCTGCAATGCCGCTTCGTTGCTGGGCAAGTTGGGTGCAAAACCACCCTCATCGCCAACGGTCGTGGGCATGCCCTTTTCATCGATCAGCTTCTTCAGCGCATGGAACACTTCCGCACCGTAGCGCAAGGCCTCGCGGAAACTCGGCGCGCCGACCGGAATGATCATGAATTCCTGCATGTCGATGTTGTTGTTCGCATGTGCGCCGCCGTTGATGATATTCATCATCGGTACAGGCAGCTGCATCCGGGCCGACCCGCCCAGATAGCGGTACAGGGGCAAGCCGGACTCTTCCGCTGCTGCGCGCGCGACAGCCATGGATACAGCCAGAATCGCATTCGCACCGAGGCGGGATTTATTCTCCGTGCCATCGAGTTCGATCATGGTCTGATCGATAAAGGCCTGCTCACTGGCATCCAGACCGATGATCGCTTCGGCGATTTCGGTGTTCACATATTCCACTGCCTTCAATACGCCTTTGCCCAGATAGCGCTGTTTGTCGCCATCGCGCAATTCAATCGCTTCCCGCGCACCTGTGGAAGCGCCGGACGGCACAGCAGCGCGTCCCATCACACCGGACTCCAGCAACACGTCTGCTTCCACGGTAGGATTTCCGCGCGAATCCAGAATTTCACGGGCGATCACATCAACAATTGCACTCATCTTTTATCCTTAGTAATCCAAATCAAATTTTTATAACAACTAAAATCACTTCACGATCCAGTTAAGCCCTGCGCAAACCGAACATCCCTGCAATAAATCAAAAATTCTTCAAATCAACCGTTTCTTCAATCAGACCTTGCTGCTTGACCGCATCGTCCAGCACCATCAGCGTCTTCAGCAGCGCCTTCAGGTGTCCCAACGGGAACGCATTCGGACCATCCGACAGCGCCTTCGACGGATTCGGATGCGTCTCCATGAACAGGCCGGAAACTCCTGCGGCCACTGCCGCACGCGCCAGCACAGGAACGAATTCGCGCTGACCGCCTGACACGGTTCCCTGCCCGCCCGGCAGCTGAACAGAATGGGTAGCGTCGAACACTACAGGACATCCGGTATTGCGCATCACGGCCAGCGAACGCATATCCGACACCAGGTTGTTATAACCAAATGATGCACCGCGCTCACACACCATGATGTTGTCCTGACCGCTGGCCTCCCTGGCTTTCTCGACGACATTCTGCATATCCCAGGGCGACAGAAATTGCCCCTTCTTGATATTCACAGGACGGCCCGAGCTTGCCAC
>DFWZ01000046.1 GCA_002381565.1 Gallionella sp. UBA4121 | reverse complement strand
GCGATATTGAGAAGTCTTGACCCGTGATTGAAAGAAACGATGACCCTGGCGGAACTTTGGCGTGCAATTCATCGCTCGTTTCGATAAAACCGCGCCGAACCGAACGCCAAGGATCTTCGCTTTCAGTTCCGTCACTTTCGCGGATGGATTCTTCTCATCGTCTTGGTTAAAGCCAGGCAGGCCGTCGATTTCGAAAATCTCGATCGATGCACCTTCGGGCGCGAGCTTTTGCGCCGCGCGCAAGGCGGATCTGTGGAAGGACGCTTTGCGGATACTGCCCGCGGTGCCGAGAATCTTGACGTTGTCAGCCATGGATATCTCCTATATCAATAATCAGGTCAAATGGAAACGCGCGTGTCCGCTGCCGGCATGACGTGAACGGTCGACGCAATAACATGGCCTGCGGAAAGCTATTTCTTGCTGGAGAACCAACGGGGTACTTCGCGCGGTGAATCGCCTAACGGACTATTTTTTCGTCGCGGTCTTCCTGCCGGTGGCCGATTTCTTCGAAGAGGCTTCTTTCGGCGGCGGCACCTTGCCGCCCGCGCGTCGCGCTTCGGACAGTCCGATCGCGATCGCCTGTTTGCGGCTGGTAACCTTCTTGCCGGAACTGCCGCTCTTCAACGTGCCCGCCTTGAGTTCCTTCATTACCTTCTCGACTTTCTCCGACGCCTTCTTGCCGTATTTGCTCGATGCTTTTACAGGCAAGCTTGAAAAACTAACACTTGAAAAACTATGCAGTTGACTCATCGCAATTCTCCTGTTAAACGATAGAAAGTGGAACTCAACGACCCGCTGTTCTATCCCGGAATGCAAAGTCGAATAAAGCCAATATAGTGAATTCCAGCGAACAAATTAGACGAAAAATCGCGCGCACACTGTGCGGGAGCACACATAACAACCGCACAATACGCTATTTCCTCGGGATTATTTTTTTCGCCTGCAGACTGATGCCCGCGTTGGTGCACGATCGCCTTGATATTGGCGACTTCGAGTCGGATTTCGTCGTAGCGCACTGTGGCGCTTCCCGTAGCGTAATTCACTGTAACGCTTTCGATACCTGGCACCTTGCCAATCCGCTTTTCCACTTCGAGCATGGTCAATACCGACAGCATGACGGCTGTGTTGCGTCCAGGCAAACGCCCGACGGGCGCCGAGAACGCCATAATCATGAAGCGTGTATTGCGCTTGTTACGCCGACACTGGCCTGATACCCGTATTCTGCTGCGCGGTGATGGACATTTCGCCAATCCCGAACTGATGCAACTCATTATTGACGATGGCAATGCGGATTTTATCTTCGGTCTGACCGGCAACGCTGTGTTGTCCCGCAAGGCAGAAGGCCTGATGAAAAATGCGCGCGGGCATCTCGCATTGCATCAGTCAATGAGCGCACAGAAACGATGGCCTGATGTGGCGGCTGTTCGCCAGTTCGGCGAATTTGAATATGCCGCCAAATCCTGGTCACAAGCGCATCGCGTGTTACTCAAGGCCAAGGTGCTGGTTGGCAGCGATGGCAAATATAACTAAAGACAACGAACGATTCGTTGTGACCACGCTACGCAGTCCGACACCTCAAGCGCTCTACCAACAGGAATATTGCGCTCGGCCAGGCGGAGAACTGGATCAAGCAAGTCAAATGTGATCTGAAATCCGACCGAACCTCGGCTTCAACCTTTCTTGCCAACTTTGGCCGTCTGCTACTGACGGCTGCAGTCTATGTGTTGCATCAGCAATTGCGCCAACTGGGGCTACAGGGCATCGCGCTGGCGACTGCTCAGCCCAAAACGGTCATCCTCTCGCTGTTCAAAATTGCCTTGCGAGTCAAACGGTACAAAGATCGGGTGATGTTGCACTTGCCCAGCACCTGTCCGGTCAAATCACTGCTGGCACAAGTCTGCCAGCGACTTTGCCCGGCCAGCAGAAAACCTGCCATGCTGGCTTCTCCATGAACTGGCACGTTTGGCCCACGAGACGGCGTCACCCATCCTTGCCAATAACCAATTCACGCTTCACTCCGCCAGTGGGGGTTGGGGGGCTGTCGTCTGAAAATCAAAAAAATGACATCAAACTCGATGAAATCGCACGACAGTAAATTTATGCAAAGTTCAGGCTAGAAATAGCTGATTGTCTCGCAGGTCAATGAATACCTGCGAATTACGGATAGATATCAGGTTGGTACACATAATTCACATGTCCACATAACGAGACACTGCAGTCGTTCGTGACAAGCAGCTTCCTGTTCATGTAACCTCATGTATTACTAAAAATACATGTAATATTTATGCGGCATAATCAAAGAAACAGACACGGTTTCGTCCGTCCTCCTTGGCCTGATACATCGAAGCATCAGCCTGCTTGAGGATATCATTCTGACTGGCATTATGCTTGCTGAACAAGGTTACGCCGATGCTCGCTGTGCAATGATGTTCAACAGTAACATCTGCGCCATTCGAAGCATTAATCAGCAAGTAGGGTTCGGACAATGTGGTGCGTATTTTTTCAGCAACAGTGATTGCCTGTGATATCGACTTAGCCTGATCTACATCAAGCTCGCTGAGCATCACTACAAATTCATCGCCGCCAAAGCGTGCCGCCGTGTCCGTCTCACGCATACACTTTCTTAATCGATTTGCGACCTCCGTCAACAACAAATCGCCTACAACATGTCCATGCGAATCATTAAGCGGCTTGAAGTTATCTAAATCAAGGAATATTACTGCGCCATAACGCCCACTACGTTTACTGGCAACCATCGCTTGCCCCAAACGGTCGGTCAGTAGGCGGCGATTGGCAAGTTGCGTCAGGGTGTCATAAAAAGCGAGGTGGCGAATTCGAGATTCGCTTTCACGCAGGTCACGGGTAATTTTTTCATTTTCCCGCAACGCGGCTTCCAGCTCCACGGTGCGACGGCGCACCTGATCTTCAAGTGTGATCGCAGTCTGGAATAGATTGAAGTCAGATCCCTGAAGACTTGCGTTGCGCTCGGCGCGGTTCATCAATGACTGGATAATCTTGTTCAGACGTGCGATCTCGGCCTGCAAGGCATGCTCGTTAATGCCGGATAGCGGATGCACTTGTTCAGACATTACGCGGCTCTTGAGTTGTTTTCAATGCAGTGCCGATGGCAATCCCAGTGAGCGTCTGATTGACGTGTACTCCGTGAAACTGTTCGCCGTAGCTGCTGAAACCGATGGTGTTGTTATTTTTGAATATCTCGCTGACGCGACCTTTCAAACCATTCTGGGATACTTCCAGATTGCGCAAGATGCAGTCGCACGCAATGACCAGTTGTGGCTGCCCGATTTGCGCATGAATATCGTCGAATGTCTGCTCCATATTTTTCACAAGACCTACGCCATGCGCCACCCTGAGCACCACCCCCTCTTCAATGGCGCAAAAGAAAGTCAGACTACCGTCGGCATTCGCTTTCTGGATGGAACGCACATAGTCTGTGCCGTCTATCATGACCACCACGGGCGCAGAAGCAAAACGCATGGGATTAAGCTCATGTACATCAAGCCCAACCAAACGGGCATACTCAGCGGCAGCGGGCAGCCCGTTGATTTCCTTAACGATGCGAAGGCTGGTATCGGCTTCAGTGACCACCAGCCTTTCATCGGTGGAAACGAAATGCTGGGTCTTGAATATTTTGAATGGTAAAGAGGTGCTGATCAGAATCAGCACAGCACTATCAGCATGAAATCGACCTTCGCTGAACACATAAGTATTGGCGAATTTCTGGTCATCACCCGCCGAGCCGCCGAACAGCATGATTCTACCCAAGGCATGCTGCAAGGCATGTGTCACCGCCTCTTCACGCACAGACAAACCGTCGATTAGCAGTAATGCGAAACTATTCTTTGAATCAGCATGAGGTGCCTGGTTTTCGAACCGTTGTAACAACGCTTGTGCAAAGTCATGCCCTGCGGCGATATTGAACTGACTCAAATTATCCAGCAATCCACTCACCGCCATGCAACTTTCCGCCGCGAAACTCATTCCCGATAAACTATGCTGGAGATAACCTGATGGCCCAATTTCTCCGGCCGTGGTGCAGCCCACCACTTGAATCCCGGCAAACAACCGGTTCATCTCCGCTGTCAGTACGTCAAGTTTGTATTCGCTGGAGCAGAAAAATACCACAAATTCCATGTCAGGCTGTGACACCGCAGCATGAAATTCATGCACTGCCTTATGAGCATCAGTTGCACACGATTGTGCCCTGCGAATATGCTGATCGCTCATATCAATCTCCTATATGTAAATACCTATTCTGTACTCGGATAATCAATTGCCATGACGCCAAGATATTAATCAGAGTATGCAGTTTATTTTATGCAAGGTCGTTTATGATGAACCTTCATAACCAGATTTCAAAGCCGCAGTTGGGGCATCATCTGTCCGTTAGTGCGATGTTGCAATGTAGCAGCGGTACATTTCTTACTGGATATTTTACACGTCGACGTGTAGCTTAATGTCACCTTGTTACTGATCACGAGCGTCAGCTTTCTTTCTTAATATTTTACTCCTCGACCCTCCGCAAATGGCGCTGACTTGCTATTCATCCCACGATATTAACTGCCAGATTTCAGTCATTGGCAGCAAGCAGCGTCTGATTCATTTGGTCGTTCAGCCCCCCCCCGACCTTTCCTTATTTGCGTGCCATAGAACGCGCTAATGAACGCGATGCGGCACTCTCCCATGCTTCCAAAGCCTTTTGCTCTGCTATCTTGAGCGCAGCAGCGGCGACTTCTGCTGCATCTAATAGAAGTTCGGCAGCTACTCCCGCAGCTTTTAGACTTACTGCCTCTCGTGCCTTTTCTACAGCGTGGAATGCAGCAACCCTCACCGCCTCTGCGCCTATTAATGCTTCCTCAGCCGCCGCGAGCGTTTCATGTACCTCTTCCATCATTTCTTTCTAATCTTTAGCAATTTGCCCATGCACACAGCGCAAATGCCTTATTGTAATTATTCTATGCAAAAATAACGCACACCCATTACAGATGTGCGCAAATAGGAGGGGCAATCAAAGTGCCGGTTTTGGCACCAAGTGATAATTCGCACATCGAAAATCATCGCCACAAACCGGCCTTTCGCTCCAGCAATTTATTAGTCCGCCGGATTGCGGTCGTTCGCGAAGTACCACTGACGAGACAATGCTGTCCTTGGCGAATGACCGCAATCCGGCCAGCAATTCAGTGGGGCAAATTTACCCTATCGACCCACAACGGCAAGCCGAATTTCCTGAAAGTTGTTCAATACAATACTTCCTCAACTGAAATCAGCGCATAGAAGATGCAATAATATGATTTCAATCTCTACAGTACAGTTCGGCAACGCACAGATAGATTTAAGATAAATGTGAATTTGTTGATTGGGAGTAGAATGCTTAAAAAGGCCACATCTTATTTTTAAGCAAGTGTGACTAGGCATTGAGCTAAACATCCCTAAAGGGGTATAACTTGAGCGATATCCGAAATGAGCTGCCCCCCCGCACTGACGAGGAACACCAGCATGAACGCCGTGTGTTACAGACTGAGCTGGAAATGCAGAACGAGGAGTTACGGCGTGTGCAGGTCGCCATAGAAGAATCGCGCGACCGTTATATTGACCTTTATGAATTCGCCCCCATCGGTTACCTCACGCTCACCCACGAGGGCATAATCGCCGAGGTGAATCTCACGGGTGTAGCACTGCTCGGAATGGAGCGCAAAAAACTGCTCAATCGGCGCTTCGACAGCATCGTTACCACCAAGGACAGAGATCGCTGGCATAGTCATTGCCTGAACGTATTGCAGCGCGTTGGGCGGAAAGTTTGCGAACTGTTAATCCAACGTAGCGATGGTACGTTCTTCCACGCCCAACTGGATTGCCAGAGAATAAAATCCGACGATGTATCCATGATGCGCATCGCCCTAACCGACATCACCGAACGCAAACAGAATGAAGAACAACTGCGAAAGGCAGATGCGAGTCTCCGGTTGATGGTGGAAAGCGTGACCGACTGCGCCATTGTCATGCTGGATACAGATGGGCATGTAGAAAACTGGAATATCGCAGCGCAGCGAATCAATGGTTACAGTGAGGCAGAAATTATTGGGCAGTCTTTCTCCCGATTTTATCCGCGCGAAGACATTGATTCCGGTAAGCCGCAGCGGGAACTGGATGCCGTGATAACTCAGGGGCGGCATGAAGACGAGGGCTGGCGGCTACGCAAGGACGGTTCGATCTTCTGGGCCAATGTGGTGATTACGACGATGCGGGACACGGACGGCGGTCTGTGCGGCTTTGTCATGCTGACTCGGGACGTTACCGAGCGCAGGCTCATGGAACAGTTGCTAACGGAAAAGAATATCGAGCTGGAGCGCACCAGGGCTGTGGCGGAAAAAGCCAACGTTGCTAAATCGGAATTTATTTCCAGCATGAACCATGAGCTGCGCAGCCCGCTCAATGCCATCCTCGGCTTCGCCCAGTTGCTGGAGGCCAGTTTACCACCGCCAACGGAAATCCAGACTATTAGGCTACAGCAGATTCTCAAGGCAGGATGGTATTTGCTGGAACTGATAAACGAAATCCTCGATCTGGCTGTGATCGAGTCCGGCAAGCTAACGCTGTCGCCGGAACCTTTGTCGCTCGCAAAAGTTATGCTTGAATGCCAGGCTATTGTCGAACCTCAGGCGCAAAAGCGTGACATCAAACTGACCTTTCCCACGTTTGATATCCCGTGTTTTGTCTATGCTGATCGAATCCGGCTGAAGCAAGTTCTGATCAACCTGCTTTCCAACGCGATCAAATACAACCACGCGCATGGGACGGTCGAGGTAAAGTATGTCGAAAATATGCTTGGGCGCATACGAATCAGTATCAAAGACAGCGGTGTGGGAGTGGCCCCGGAAAAATTGGCGCAGTTATTTCAGCCTTTCAATCGTCTCGGACAAGAGAACGGTGCCGAAGAAGGGACCGGCATCGGTCTGGTGGTAACCAAGCGACTGGTCGACCTGATGAAAGGCATCATCGGCGTGGAAAGCATCGTCGGTGAGGGCAGCGAGTTCTGGGTCGAACTCCTTCGGGCCGAGATGCCACTTGTCGCTGAAGTTACACTACCCGCAGATCACTCACCGCGAGTACGGGGTAAGAATAATTCGGCGCCGCACACCCTACTCTATGTAGAAGACAATCCGGCAAATCTAATGCTGGTCGAGCAAATAATTGAAGGGCACCCACACGTAAACATGTTGAACGCGAGAGATGGCAATCACGGCGTAGTACTGGCGCGGGCTCATCTCCCAGATGTAATCCTGATGGACATCAATTTACCCGGCATCAGCGGAATCGAAGCCATGATTATCCTGCGCAAAGACCCAGCTACGAGACATATCCCGATCATTGCGCTTAGCGCCAATGCCATGCTCCGCGATATCGAAAATGGACTAGAGGCTGGATTCTTTCGTTATCTCACCAAACCAATCAAGATCAATGAATTTATGAGCGCACTAGATGGGGCGCTGGAGTTTGTGGGAAATAGGGAGTCGTCAGAGAAGTGAAGCAGAAGGAGGTTGTGAGCATTACAAGAATATTCAGAGTACAAATAGACAGAGTTTTCCGGCAAGAGTTTAAGGGAAGGTTTTCTTCAGATTAAATGTGACGGAGTTAAATCACGCCTCAACTGAGGTCATCTGCTCAATATTTAGGCAAATTGGAACGCGATGTTGACCGGCAGCAACTAGCACTCTGTTGTCTGTCGCGAATGACCGCATTATTACTGGTTGTTCTACACCTTGACCGTCGGCATTGGCACACAACTGCCCTTCAAATACCACAATAGGTTACTGTAAACCGGCATTTCGCGCATTTTTTACTGGCCTACCTGATTGCAGATGTTCGCGAAGTGCTGTTGACGAAGCAGCTAGTCAGCCTCGCGAAAAGCGGACTTTCAACGTATGAATTCAGACGTGGCAGAAAGCGATTAGCTGCAATGCAACCAATCAGCTACGATTCAACAGCGCGACGATGCCTCGCTTGATCTTAACGGCGCATCCAAAAAGAGAAAGGGCCAGTTATGAGGCTGGCCCTTTTATAACCGCTCGTTCCAGTTGACATCAGTTCTTAAATTACCAATCAAAATCTGAATCATCCCAAAACCAGCCGCCGTTATCACGCAGTTACTTGGCCGAACACTCGCATGCAGTTGCCGAATGCTTTTGTGCCTTATTGCAAGAATCCATTGCGCTCTTGGAACTGGCTTTAGCATCACTCAGCTTGTTCTGATCGTGATATTCCGCTGCTTTGCGATGGTGTTTGGCTGCTTCTTCATGATCGATTGCAGCCTTTTTATGGAGACCGCTAGCTTCATTGGTATTTGACATGATGTATGTTCCTTTCTTAGAAATTGCTGATTAATTGGAATCCAACGTGCATGCCGCAGAATTGATTGAACGTCATGCTTTCTCATCGTGGGCTTTCAAGCGCAGTTAAACTGTGCGCCAGCGCACATAGTGCGAAATGCCCACCGTCTCCTCCGCCAATAGACTGCAACAACTTCGGGGCGGTGGTCTGATATCTGCTTCCTGTTCGTCAGGCCAGTGCTTTGCCTTCGGCTTCATCCAGATTTCCAGTCACCCAGAACACCCTTGCCGTTCAGCTAACTCTTCCCCTTGTCGGGCGAATAGAGGACTTTCACCTTGTATATTGAAATTAGTTAAAAAAGATTCATCATACTGATGTTGAAACAAAAGCGCAGTAAGGTCGCTGAGCGGCACCGGCACTGGGACCGGCAGCACGACTCCACCTTGGGTGTAGTTGTAACCCGCCTTGGAGCAGGTAGCGCCGGCCCCGACTTTGTTTAAACCGAACGGTTGCATGGGCGCTGGAGCACGCATTTTGCAAGGACGGGAGGCAAGTCAAATGTTTATCGGAATCGACGTATCGAAGAACACCCTTGATACCGCCTTTGGCGATCAAGGTGAGGTTGTCACGCACAGCAACGATGAAGCTGGGCACGATGTCCTGCTGTCCGCGTTGCAGGCGGTTTCTCCCACGCTGGTAGTGCTGGAGGCTACCGGAGAACTGGAATCTGCCGTAGCGGCGCGTATCGCTGCAGCAGGCATCCCAGTTGCCGTGGTCAACCCACGTCAGGTAAGAGACTTTGCCAAAGCGATCGGACGACTGGCCAAGACCGACTCCGTGGATGCCAAGGTACTCGCGCGCTTCGCCGCCACGATTCAGCCGGAAGCGCGCCCGTTGCCGGACGCGCATGCCATGGAGCTTGAGGCGCTGATTGCCAGACGGCACCAGCTTGTCGAAATGCTGGCTTCCTAAAAGAACCGGCTTGGATCCGCCCATGCCAAGGTGAGGCCCGGCGTTCAGGAGCATATTGTCTGGATAAAGAAGCAGATTGAAGATACGAACAACGATGTGACTGGAGCGATCAAGGATTCGAAAATATGGGCGCCCAAACTAGCCATGTTACCGAAGTCAAAGGCGTCGGCAATATCACAGCCAGCGTGCTTCTGGCCTCGTTGCCGGAACTCGGCAAGCTCGACCGCAAGGAGATCGCTTCCCTGGTCGGCGTGTGCCCGTACAACCGTGACAGCGGCACGTTCAGAGGACGGAGGAGCATCAACGGCGGCAGAACCGGCGTCCGCACCGCCCTTTACATGGCTACCGTGGTCGCCTGCCTATGGAATCCCCAGGCCAAACCTTTCTACCAGCGACTGATCACTGCGGGCAAAAGAGCCAAGGTCGCCATCGTCGCCTGCATGCGCAAGCTGCTGACGATTCTCAACGCAATCATCAGAGACAATCAGCATTGGAGGTGTGACATGAGTTGAGCTTAATTTTATTTTGAGGTTGACTTTTAATACGGTTGCTCCAAGTAAGTGCGCCCTGCCGGGCGCGCCCAATAAAAAAAGCGGGCTGTTGCCAGCCCGCTTTTTTAGAGCATACTTAAACTATTTGGATGTTCGCGTAGCGGCAACTTCGACTTCTACGCGGCGATCAGGTGCCAGGCAGGCGATAAGTTTCTTGGTTGCTTTCTTGCCTTTACATTCACTGGGCTTCGTCACTGGATACGATCCGTCTACACCTGTGGCCTCAATTTTGTCGGCCGGGATTCCTGCAGATTCGACCATATAGGCCTTGACAGCCTCGGCGCGACGAGTCGAAAGCTTCATGTTGAGTGCATGCGAACCAATCCGGTCAGTGTGCCCCGTTACCTTGATGACTTCATAGTCGGCCCCCTTAAGGTCGGCAGTAAACTTGTCAATCGCCCCTTTGCCCGAAGGCTTCACGTCCGCCTTGCCGAAATCGAACAGGGAATCCGCAGAGGAATCAGCAGCAAAAACCGCCTTCCTGTGAACTGGCGACGGAGTCACTACAACCGGCCGGGGCGCGGGAGCCGGAGCAGCCACAGCCTCTTCCCTCGCCGCAACAGGAGTTGGTGCAACATAAGGCGTGTCAAAGTAGTAATTGATACCGAGAGTAAGGTTGTTGTTGGTCAGCTTGAGGCCCGCGTTTTTGTCGCGGAATGTAGTGTATTCACCAGCCAGGCTCCAGTGAGGCGCAAACTTGTATTCGACACCCAGACCCATATGTGCGTCATTGCCGCCAAATGCGCTGGCGGCGCCGTTCGCATTGATGCGTGCGTAGCCCAGTTTGGCGTAAGGCAGCCAATTACCGACAGGCAGGCCAAGCTTGAAGTCCAGACCATATGCACGGCTTCCATATCTGTACGGTGCGGGATTATGATCCGCCGGATTGTTGTGATCGAAAAAACCATCCACACCCAGCAGCAAGCTGTTTACATCCCAGTTGTAACCGGCTTCAGCGCCATAGGTAGTCGCTTTCTGGGTATCAACACCCGTTACGTTGGATCGATTGGAACCCGCTTTGGCGCCAACCCAGCCACCAGAAAACTCGGTGGCCTGTGCCACGGAAATGCTCAACAGTGCTGCTGTCAAGGCTATAGTCATTGTGCTTTTTTTCATCATCGCATCCTTTTTGTTTATTAAAATTCTTAAACCAAGTTAATGCCGATATTTCGCGGGGATTCTAACTTGATTTAGTATGTAACCTACTGATGCTGCAAAAATACATTAGTTATTTCTTAGTAATATCGGACTTTATCTGGTTATATTCTTCCAGATTTAACTCCCCTTTGGCATATCTCTCATTGAGAATATCGATAGCTTCTTTCCGAGGCTGCATGTCATATTTCTGGTGTGCTCGGTAACTATAACCCCAATTTCCGATGCTGGAGAAAAAAAGAAACACGATACCAAACCAAAGAATCCAACCCCAAACGGGATACCAGTCGTTCCAATAATAATGGTACATTTGACTCTCCTTTTATTAAAACCAACAAGTTTTCTTCGTCAACATGAAGCTGTTACATCTCTGGGTGCTGGCACATGATAATTTTAAATTTCAGTGCTCGCGGAATTATGAGTGTCACAGGTGACGTGCTCTGTACGTTGCAACACAGAGGTCACCGCAGGGCATGCATTAGGACTTATTGCTGATTTCGTGATTCGTCCCATAACGATAAATATGTACATGGTGATATTCCCCGTCGAGGCTGTTTGCAATCGGTCATACAGTTTGAAATTGGCGTCACAGCCTTAAGCTTGCGAGATACGCTGAATCCACGTTTTTAAGTAGATTTGCGCAGCCGGAAACCTACTAAGTGCGCTAGCACACGGACGTCCGAATAGCCGCGTTGGTATCGTAAGTATCACACAGGGGATTTCCCTCTGTTCTACCAGCAAGGAGATAGTGAAATGCCAACAGGTACAGTGAAATGGTTTAGCGATGCAAAGGGTTTTGGTTTTATCTCGCCGGATGATGGTGGCGATGATTTATTCGCCCATTTTTCAGCAATCAACATGGGCGGTTTCAAGTCACTTAAGGAAGGTCAGAAAATCAACTTTGACGTGGCGCAGGGGCCTAAAGGCATGCAAGCTTCAAACATTCAGGCGATTTAACTGTACATGCTGAAATAAAAGATATCATGAACAGTAGCATATCCCCTCAAGCGTCCGATGAATTCGCCAGTTCTGATTCACTTGTTACAGGCATTAATACATCAAGGCATCAACGATTTAAATATATTTATGCTGCGCTCGATACCGCCTGGAGAAGTTGGGATGCCAGTCAAGAAACATGTAAATTCGGATATACCGTATCTGATCAACGTAAAAATACAGCAACGGCTGTTCTCATTTGCTGACGCTAGCCGTTAACAACATAGAAATTTTAATGAACCTGGAGAACTGTTATGAAACTCAAAAATGTGACGACAATGAAATTTTTCTCTTTGTTTTCTGCTCTGATTGTGGTGACGCTGGCTGGCTGTAATAAAACGGAAGAACTGACTTCACCGACGGCTCAGCCCACTCAAACAGCGGCGCCGATTACTGAAGCGGTCACTCCGGCTTCTGCACCGACGATTGAGGCAGCATCCGCCGCAGCTTCAGCAGTAGTTCAACCTGCCGAACCGGCTAAACAATAAATTTAATGCAGAAAAATCCTTAAGACCGGAGAAATTGACAGGAAGGGATTCTAAGCCCAAAACGACCGAATTTATTCAAATTACTGTTCTAGCAGTTTTTGTCTATCTTGGCGTAACGTGCCATCTGGCCCGAGATGTCGCTAGAGCGTTGGGTGCGTCTAAACACACGACAGAAAATCCCCATAGAATTTATAACAACACATTATTTATTAATGATTTTATCCAATTTCATACCTCCCAATTTGCCTGTCTTCTTAGGCAAATATTCTAGGTAGTGCTGAAACTATGACGTACAGGCCTGCAACAATCATTGTTTATCGGCATATTACTCATAGCATCGTGATTGTTTGAAGCTGTTTATCGATATTATTAACGATCTTAACACCATCGTCGATGGTGATTTTGCAGTTTACATATTGCCATTACATACCAAAAAATCCTATGGGACTTTTCTGTTATTTGTTTAAGTTCACCCAGCGTTGTATTGGATTGTCGCTTTAGTTTTAGTGTTAAATTTAGTCTCTGAATTTCGGGTTATTACTGCATGGTAAATCGGGTGAGTTTCCGGTTCGTTATGCTGACTAGCCATTTCTAATATGGTAGTTCGAACTACAAGGACAAATGCATGCACATCATCACACTGGAACACAGCAAGACGGCTTACCGTGTGGATTTTGCGCTGTAC
Source organism: Gallionella sp. UBA4121 (assembly GCA_002381565.1). GTDB lineage: Bacteria > Pseudomonadota > Gammaproteobacteria > Burkholderiales > Gallionellaceae > Gallionella. Next base: position 2,840 of record DFWZ01000046.1, on the reverse strand, counting down.
TGCGCCATAGTGGTGGCCTTGGCAGTTTTTTTGATGGTTAACGGACCGCGCGAACAGCGAGTTGAAATCACAGTCTTCGCGCTGGCAGGTCTGATAAGCTGGACTGCCATCGAATACGCCTTACACCGCTTCGTGCTGCACGGCTTACAGCCTTTTCGCCGCTGCCAGGAGGAGCACCATCGTCGACCAATGGCGCTGATCTTTACGCCGACGATTCTGAGCGCGGCGTTGATTGTAATTTTGATTTCCATCCCTGCACTGCTGGTGGTTGGTCTGTGGTGTGCCTTGGCGCTGACGCTCGGCGTGCTGACAGGATATCTATCGTACACAATTACACACCACGCTGTTCACCATTGGCGGGCAGACATACCAAAAGCTATCGATGGGGGTCGTAATGTTTATTGAATACCGCCTCGAAAAGCTGTTAAAACGAATCCCCGCTGACTTTATTATTCCGCTGCGGCTAGTATTATGGAACGGGCGCGAGTTTAATCTTTCATCTGAACCCACTGTTACAATTTACGTCCCAACGCTGTCCGCGCTCCGCTATTTCATTCCCCCTGATCTCAATAAGCTCGGCGAGGCCTTTGTGGATGGACACATACGCGTCGATGGGTCCATCCATGAAATATTCCGAATTGCGGAAAATCTGGTTAGCAGCCTTGCTGCCAATCAACGCGCCAAATTTCATTTCTTCAGGCGTCACAGCGTCAGACAAGATCGCGAGGCGATCGAATATCATTACGATGTCTCGAATGATTTTTATGCCATGTTCCTTGACCGAAATATGGTTTATTCATGCGCCTATTATCGGCATGAGGATGATTCACTGGAAGCCGCGCAGGAACAGAAGCTGGATCATATTCTGAACAAGCTGATGTTGAAGCCCGGTGAACGCTTTCTTGATATAGGTTGCGGTTGGGGAGCGTTGATTCTGCGAGCAGCCAAAAATTATGGCGCAATTGCCACGGGAATCACACTATCAAAGAACCAATTTGAGTATGTCCAAAGCCGTATTCAAGCTGAAGGTTTGCAAGAGCGTTGCACGGTAGAATTACGTGACTACCGTGACCTGCCTGGCGATGGGGTGTTCGATAAAATCGCGAGTATCGGTATGTTCGAGCACGTAGGTTTGAAGAATCTTCCCATGTATTTTGGCAAGATATACACGCTTCTGACTGACGATGGCCTGGTATTGAACCATGGCATCACGACAAGCGATGTGAAAAGTGGCGAGATGGGCGCCGGGGCCGGGGAGTTTATCGACCGTTACGTATTTCCGGAAGGCGAGTTGCCACATCTTAGCCTGGCATTAAAAGAAATGGCTGGAGCCGGGTTGGAGGTGGCCGATGTGGAATCGTTACGGCGTCATTACGCGCGCACCTGTCACGAATGGGCAAGCCGTCTGGAATCAAAACGTGAACAAGCGATCGCTATCGCCGGAGACAAGCGAGTTCGTATCTGGGAAATTTATCTTGCTGGTTGCGCTCATGCATTTTCCCATGAGTGGATCAACATCTATCAAGTTCTCGCATGCAAGGGTAAAGGGAGCGCAATGATTCCATTGCCACTTACGCGAGAATATATGTATAACTCCTTGTGAATCCTAACGACGATTGAAAAAATGTATTTTCATATTCGCATCTGTAACGATCAGCCAACTTGTTACCCGTGAACATCAGCTTAGTGGCGGGAAGCGGTCGTTTAAACTCAGTTAGGTGATGGTCATTGGCACATTCCAGATGGACAGTTTCGATGATACTCCGCCACAAATCTGCCCTTGGAGATTTTTTCTCCCTTCAATATTTAGCCTGCCGGTTAGCTGACGGTACGCGACGTACCATTGTCGAGACAGAGCCGACCATCAAGGTGTGGCATCTGAGTGGCTGCTGTACTGCTGACAACAGACCATCGATCTAATGTGGATGGCGATATCGAATGCCTGTTGATAACCCAAAGCGGCCACAACGTAAAATTGAGGGGCAGGCCGCTTCTGGCCCGTCCCTCTCGAATGTAAGGTTGGGCGTCATGATGAGTTAGAGCGAACGTCCGTCAAAGTGCTTCACTGGAAGTGCCGAGAGGTCAATGCCTTCGAGGCACCGGACATTGATTACCACCATGGGATTTCCAGAGAGAATGCCTTCGACAAACGTATGAATGCCACACCGAGGGCAGAACCGGTGCTTGATACTTTGCTTTCCGAAGGTGTATTCAGTGGCGTAGAGGCAAGGGTGATATTTGAAGCGCGTGCAGCAACTGGTGGGTACGCCTATCGCGCTGAAGTGTCAGCATCCCGTCCTGCATCGGACCACCTCACTCCACACCGCAATGACGTTGCTGTTCCTTTGGAAGCCACACATATTCTATGGCAACGGTGATTCGATTGTGACTTGAATGCTATTGTCTGATTGTTTGCGTTGGTACGGCACCGCACAGAAATAGCACGCGATGACGTGTAATTTTGAAATCCTCAAGCAAATACAAGGAACGATTCCCATGAATCCAATCACATCATTTCTGGTTTTCGTTCTTATCCTCGCGGGCCTTGCCGTCGGCAACTGGGTGAATGCCTACTTGGCGCTGGCGTTCTTCGCAGTCGCAGCCGTTATCGCGATGTCACTGAAGATGGCCAATACCTGGCAGAAGTTTGTCATCCTGAGGATGGGAAAACTGCAAAGTGTCAAAGGAGCTGGCATGTTCGTCATCATCCCGATCCTCGACAACGTGATTGCCGTTATCGACGAACGTATTCAGACAACGGGCTTCAACGCCGAACAGGCGCTGACTAGGGACACGGTGCCGGTCAATGTCGATGCTATTATTTTCTGGCATGTGCATGA
>DFWZ01000044.1:25859-48430 GCA_002381565.1 Gallionella sp. UBA4121 | reverse complement strand
TGGCGGAGTGGACGGGACTCGAACCCGCGACCCCCGGCGTGACAGGCCGGTATTCTAACCAACTGAACTACCACTCCAAAACTTGTACCACTTGTCACTTACTACTCTCCGCTTACCGCTTTGGTGGGTGCTGACGGGCTCGAACCGCCGACATTCGCCTTGTAAGGGCGACGCTCTACCAACTGAGCTAAGCACCCGGCAAAGAACGCTAGTTTACAGCATCTTTCAGGCCTTTACCAGCGCGAAATTTAGGAACTTTCGCAGCCTTGATCGTGATCGCCTCGCCTGTACGCGGATTGCGGCCTGTACGACCCGCACGTTCGTCAACGCAGAACGAACCGAATCCTACCAGACTCACTTCCTCACCATTCTTCAATGCATTTTTGACAGCAGTGATCATTCCATCCAATGCACGACCAGCTGCAGCCTTTGAAATATCAGCCGATGTTGCAATTGCGTCTACCAGATCAGATTTATTCACGTACATCCCCTTTGCTAGTTATTAAAATTAGAAAGCAACCTGAGGCCGCTTTATATCAAGGCCGAAGAGCTGTGGTCAAGTCAAATATGCAAATTCAATGCTTGGTCGCAACGATCGGTTTAGCCAATACGGCATCACCCACCAACTCAACTGACGCAACGACAGCATCCTCTCGCGGCGCAGGCTTGCGTTCCAGCGCCAACTCAAGAACTTGCTCTATCCATTTAACAGGATGAATGTCCAGCTTGTTCTTTACATTATCGGAAATTTCAGCGAGATCCTTGACGTTTTCTTCTGGTATCAAAACCGTTTTAATACCGCCTCGCTGGGCTGCAATCAGCTTCTCCTTCAAGCCACCGATCGGCAATACTTCCCCGCGCAAGGTGATCTCTCCCGTCATGGCGACATCTGCACGCACCGGGATCCCGGTCAGCGCAGACACCATTGCGGTACACATACCCACGCCGGCGCTGGGCCCGTCTTTCGGAATCGCACCTTCAGGCAAATGGATGTGCAGATCGGTTTTCTGATAGAAATCATCATCAATCCCCAACCGCTTGGTACGGCTGCGCACTACGCTCAAGGCTGCCTGTATCGACTCCTGCATGACTTCACCCAGCTTGCCGGTGGTAGTGGTTTTACCCTTGCCAGGCAAGACCACGGTCTCGATAGTGAGCAATTCCCCGCCGACTTCAGTCCAGGCAAGCCCTGTCACCTGGCCAACCTGATTATGCTTTTCGGCCACACCATAGGAGTAGCGACGCACGCCAAGATACTTGTCCAGATTTCGTGAATTGATAACCACTTTACTTTCACGCGTTTTGAGCAATAAAGCCTTCACTACCTTGCGGCAAATCTTGGAAATTTCACGCTCCAGGCCGCGCACACCAGCTTCCCTCACGTAATAACGCACGATGTCACGCAACGCGGTCTCAGCGATGGTGATTTCCTCAGGCTTCAGCCCGTTATTCTTGATCGCTTTCGGCACGAGATAGCGCGTGGCAATATTGATCTTTTCATCTTCCATATAGCTGGAGACATGGATTATTTCCATGCGATCCATCAAGGCATCAGGAATGTTCAAGGTGTTGGCCGTCGCGACAAACATCACATCTGACAGGTCGTATTCCACCTCGACATAATGATCGACAAAGGTTGAGTTCTGTTCAGGGTCAAGCACTTCCAGCAAGGCGGCTGACGGGTCGCCACGCATATCCATGCCCATCTTGTCCACTTCATCGAGCAGGAACAAGGGGTTTTTAACCGCAACTTTGCTCATGTTCTGCAATATCTTGCCGGGCATGGAACCTATGTAGGTGCGGCGATGACCGCGAATCTCCGACTCGTCACGCACGCCGCCCAGCGACATGCGTACAAATTTACGATTGGTAGCGCGCGCAATGGATTGGCCAAGCGAGGTCTTGCCTACACCGGGCGGCCCTACCAGGCACAGAATAGGCGCCTTGAGCTTGTCAACACGCTGCTGTACTGCCAGATATTCCAGAATGCGTTCCTTGACCTTATCCAGCCCGTAGTGATCCTCTTCCAGCACCACTTCGGCCTGTTTGAGATCGGTGCTGATTTTGGTTTTTTTCTTCCACGGCAAACCGATCAGCACGTCGATATAGTTGCGCACAACCGTCGCTTCTGCCGACATGGGGGACATCAGACGCAGCTTCTTTAATTCGGCCTCGGCTTTCGCACGCGCTTCTTTCGGCATTCCCGCAGCCTTGATTTTCTTGTCCAGGACATCGAAATCCGCGCCTTCCTCATCTTCACCCAGCTCTTTCTGAATTGCCTTGACCTGTTCATTCAGATAATACTCGCGCTGACTTTTTTCCATCTGACGCTTAACCCGCCCACGAATACGTTTCTCGACCTGAAGTATGTCGATCTCGCCTTCGAGCAATCCCAGCAGGTGTTCCAGGCGCTTTTGAACCACCGAAATTTCCAGCACTTCCTGCTTTTGCTCTAACTTTAGCGGCAAATGGGCGGCGATAATATCGGCCAGACGACCGGCATCATCAATCCCGGTCAATGAAGACAGAATTTCCGGCGGAATTTTTTTATTGAGTTTGACGAACTGCTCAAATTGAGCAATCAAAGCCCGGCGCATCGCCTCGGATTCGCTCCCTGCGGCATCTTCAGCAGGAATAATTTCGACTGAGGCGACAAAATGACTGTCCACATCATCCACGCGCAGCACATTGACGCGGCTGGTACCTTCTACCAGCACCTTCACCGTACCATCGGGCAACTTGAGCATTTGCAGAACATTCGCCATGCTGCCGATGGTAAATAAATCATCCGTTCCGGGATCGTCCTTGGAAGCTGTTTTTTGCGCGACCAGCACGATGGATTGTCCAGCCTCCATCGCCAGTTCCAGCGCTTTAATTGACTTGGCACGACCTACAAACAGCGGAATAACCATGTGCGGAAACACGACGACGTCTCGCAATGGTAACAGTGGATGCAGCTCAATTGGGGTATCTTGTTCGGACATGGCAATAACCTATTCGTTGTCAGGATTGCTAGATGGGGATAGCTTGAGCTAATTCAATCCCCGTTCGGGAAAGATAAATGAAAATTTTGAAAGAACCGGCAACAAAACCGGCTCTTCGAGGTTTTCATGTGGATAAATCAGGCCGCCTTAGGCGTATCCGCATAGACGATGATGGGTTTGATTTCGCCCACCGCCCCTGATTCGTCCAATACCACTTTGCTGACGTTGTCCATAGAGGGAAGATCGAACATCACATCCAGCAGGGCTTGTTCCAGAATCGAACGCAAACCACGTGCGCCGGTCTTGCGCGCCAGAGCTTTTTTGGCAATCGCCAGCAACGCGTTTTCACGGAACTCGAGATCGACGCCTTCCATCGCAAACAGTTTCTGATACTGCTTGGTCAGCGCATTCTTCGGTTCGGTGAGAATTTGCTTCATGGCAGCCTCATCCAGCTCTTCCAGCGTCGCGACCACAGGTAAACGTCCGACGAACTCCGGAATCAGGCCAAACTTGACCAGATCTTCCGGCTCGACTTCACGCAAGGTCTCGCCCGTTTTGCGCTCATCCACAGAACTGATAGTCGCACCAAATCCTATACCGGCCTTGGATGAACGATTGCGTATGATTTTTTCCAGGCCATCGAACGCACCGCCACAGATGAACAAAATATTGGTGGTGTCCACTTGCAGAAATTCCGTATTCGGATGCTTGCGCCCACCTTGCGGCGGGATCGAGGCCTTGGTTCCCTCAATCAGCTTGAGCAATGCCTGTTGCACCCCCTCACCTGAGACATCGCGGGTAATAGAGGGATTATCTGATTTACGCGAAATCTTGTCGATTTCATCCACATACACAATGCCGCGCTGCGCCTTTTCGACGTTATAGTCACACGCCTGCAACAGTTTTTGAATGATGTTTTCGACATCCTCGCCCACATAACCCGCTTCAGTCAGCGTGGTCGCATCCGCCATCACAAACGGCACATCCAGCATGCGCGCCAGTGTTTGCGCAAGCAAGGTCTTGCCGGAACCGGTAGGGCCTACCAGCAGGATATTGCTCTTGGACAGCTCGACGCCATCATTGGTATTGGACTTCAGCCGCTTGTAGTGGTTGTACACCGCGACTGACAGGATGCGCTTGGCGCGCTCCTGGCCGATCACATACTCATCCAGCGTCGCGCAAATCTCCTTGGGAACAGGCAAATCAGACTTGTCGCCGTGAGCAGCATCACCCTGAATCTCTTCGCGCATGATGTCATTGCACAAGGTGATGCACTCATCGCACACAAATACGGATGGTCCTGCGATCAGCTTACGAACCTCGTGCTGACTCTTGCCGCAGAACGAACAGTAAAGCAGCTTTTCACCTGATTTTTTATCGATAGCCATATCAACCCTCTTTCAAGTTATCGTCAAACACGTTTTTCCAGCACTTGATCGATCAGTCCATAAGCAACAGCATCTGCCGCACTCAGGAAATTGTCTCGATCCGTGTCCCGCTCGATCGCCTCGATCGTTTGCCCCGTGTGGGACGCCAGCATTTGATTGAGCTTTTGTTTCAAATATAAAATTTCACGAGCATGGATTTCGATATCGGATGCCTGACCGCGAAAGCCGCCCAAAGGCTGATGGATCATCACGCGTGAATTTGGCAGCGCGAAACGCTTGCCCTTCTCGCCCGCTGTCAACAGGAACGCACCCATGCTGGCGGCCTGGCCTATGCACAGCGTGCTCACGGCAGGCTTGATGAACTGCATGGTGTCGTAGATAGCCATGCCCGCCGTGACTGAACCACCGGGTGAATTGATGTAAAAGTGAATGTCCTTGTCCGGATTTTCCGACTCGAGAAACAACATTTGCGCCACAATCAGATTTGCACTGTGATCGTTCACTTCACCCACCAGAAACACCACGCGCTCCTTGAGCAGACGCGAATAAATGTCATACGCTCGCTCACCGCGCCCACTGGTTTCGACAACCATCGGAATCATGCCGATATTTTGCGGCTCCTGCCGGTGCCGGGACAACAGTGCTTCGTCATAATGCATCTTAATTCCCCATCAATTCTGCAAATGCCAAGGTTTGCTCAGTGAGTTTGACACGGGCTAACACCCAATCCACCACATTTTCTTCAAGCACCAGATTTTCGATTTCCTGATAGCGTGCCGGATCGGCATAATGCCAACGCACCACCTCATCAGGATGTTCAAAGCTCTGCGCGTAGTCTTCCACCAGCGCACGAACCTTCTCAGGCTGAGCTTTTAATTCAAATTTTTCAACCAGATCGGCCAGAATCAAACCCAGCTTGACGCGCTTCTCGGCACGCTCACGGAACAATTCAGGCGGCAACTGCATACCCTTCATCGCCATGCCGCGCTGCTCCATTTCCTGTGCAGTTTGCTGCATCAGACGGTGCATTTCCCATTCCACCAGGGCACGTGGCAAATCAAACTGCGCGACTTTCAGCAATGCATCCATCGCTGCATCCTTGTTGCGTCCTTTGAGGCGGCGGGTAACTTCACGCAACAAATTGCTGCGAATCTCATCTTCAAGACGGGTCACGTCACCATCCTCTATGCCAACCGATTTTGCAAATTCGGCATCCACTTCGGGCAATACCGGACCTTCAACACTGTTCAGCGTGATGCTAAAGGTCACTTGCTTGCCGGCCACATCCTTACCGTGGTAGTTTTCCGGAAAGGTCATATCGAATGACTTGGTTTCGCCGACTTTCATGCCGACGATGGCCGCCTCAAACTCGGGCAGCATGCGACCCGAACCCAGCGTGACTGGATAGTCGCGGGCCTCGCCCCCTTCAAACACCACGCCATCCAGCGTGCCTGTAAAGTCAATCACAACCTTGTCATCATTCTGGGCTGCGCGTTTAACAGGCGCATAACTTGCGCGCTGTTTGCGCAATGTGGCGATCGTGTTATCCACATCAGCCTGGCTCAACTCGAACGTCGAGCGAACAACCGACTCTCCTGCAACATCGCCCAACACCACTTCGGGATATACCTCGAAAGTCGCACTGTATTCGATTTCTTCGGCATTCCAGTCGTTGGTTTTAACGGTGAATTCCGGATCGCCCGCGACTTTCAATGCCTGAGCCTGAACGGCTTCGAAAAATGATTTCTGCAAGGCCTCACCCAGTGCTTCCTGACGAGCTTCCGTACCATAATGCTGCTCTAGAATCTTCCCGGGAATTTTGCCCGGACGGAAGCCTGCGATTTTTGCAGTACGCCCGATGTGTTTCAGGCGGGCAGCCACTTGACCACGAATGGCTTGCTGGGGGATAGTTGCGTTCAGGCGACGTTCTAACGCGCTCACGGTTTCTACGCTGGGCATACTGTATTTCCTTGAATTTGAATTTAAATAGGGAGCGTTTAAGGGAGAAGCAAAATTCCAAGCAATTGAATTAACTTGGAAATCCGCACCAATACGATTAAATGTTGCTGCCGGTGCTCCTGCCCATCGCCTGTTCCCGACGAATTGTAACAGAATCCTGCTTTTCCGGCATGTCGTGCCTTGTCACATCTTTTCAACTAGCGCCATGACGGTCCGGTGCGATCATACTCACGTGAGTACTTTTCCCAGTCAGATCCGATCTTTGCAGCCTGACTCGTTGCAATTTTTAGCAGGGGCGCCTGCCAGTCGCGTCGATCGCCAAAGACGATCCATTCATCCGCGATAGCAGAACCAGACCTGCCACCGCTGCGCAAATGACTCCATGCCACGATCTGCCCCATGCTGCGTATCACCTGCTCCAGCCGTTTCAACTTGCCACCCCACCCTTCCAGCGCCAGCCTGTCCTGCGTCGGCTGCAATCCTTTAAAAAGAAACGGCTGGTCGCCAAACGTCACCGCCGACAAAAAAGCCGGGGAGATAGCCTGCGCCCAGCGTTGCACACTGGCGACACGATGAGCATCATTGATCCATTCAGGTTGCTTATGAATCACGTAGGGTGCCAGGGCGCTGGGTATGGCCTGTTTAAGATCGAGCAGAAAATTTTCATCATGACCGCCCCGGCCTTCGATCAATATCACGTAACGGTCTACGCCCAGGCTGCCGGTTCCGGCAATACGCCTTGCCGCGTCCAGAGGACGATAAAAATCCGGCTTCGGTTGCAGCCTGGCATATTCCTCGACAAAGGCCATGACGTCGGTCTTTTCCTGCGGCAGCAGCGCCAGCGCACGTTTTTCATCCACAGTAATGCTGCGATGCCCTTTACGCACACGGGTCCGACTGTCCAGAAATGTTTTCCGATCCCGCAACGTCATGGGGTCGAGCAGGTTGCGTATCATACCCTTGGCCGTTTCGCGTTCCAGCCACCGGCCCTTGCCTGTCATCAAGGCTGCCGCATAACTGTCCAAGCCGATCTGGCACAGCCGAATGGCGTCACTCCCGGATAATTTTAAAGAAGTGCCCGCCACCAGAATACTGGTCAGCCAGCGGCCCAGCTCCCATGTTGCCGGAGCGAGTACCGCCTCATCGAAATCATTCAGGTCAAAATACACCAGGCGATTATCACCCTTGTAGCAACCGAAGTTCTCCAGATGCAGATCGCCACAAATCCAGGCCAGCGGCGCATCGTTCAGCTGTTTATCCTGAGCCGGCCAGTCCCTGTAGTACAAATGACAGGTGCCGCGCATGAAGGCATGCGCGTCCTGACGCATCGCGCGGTATTTCAGGGAGACCCGCGCCGCCTCACGGCCCGCGTTGTACTTCAAAATGGAATCAACTATCTCGTTCATGTCAGTGTCCTATGGTCGCTCAGCGCTGAAAATCCGATATTCAGACAGCCCCGTATCCTACTCTAAGCGGCTGATCTGGCAAATTAGGGCATGGGCTAAGCGGCATGGTAAACTGCGCCAATTAAGGCGATTTTATATCCGCTGTCTATTTTGAGATGCCAAATTTATGATTCTGCGCGGTCCGCACCGTCCTGATCTTCTTCAATCCGAAACCCTGCCCGATATTTTTGAAGCCACCGCGATTCGGGTGCCTGACAAGACGGCGCTGATTTTCGGCGAGCGTACACTCAGCTATGCACAACTGAATGCCGAGGCGGACAAGGTTGCCTCTGGCCTGATCGGGCTTGGCGTGCGTGCAAATCAGGTCGTGGGATTATGGTTGCCGCGCGGGCTGGAATTACTGGTCGCACAGCTGGGCATCAGCAAATCGGGGGCTGCCTGGCTGCCGTTCGATGCCGATACCCCGGTGGCACGAATAGACATCTGCCTGATCGACGCACAGAGCCCGGGACTGCTCACCTGCCGCGCATTTTTGCCACAGCTTGCCGGCTACACGAGCCCCTTGTGGATACTTGAAGACCTGATCGAAGCACTCGATGCGCCACTGCTGCATAGAGGCGCAGATTTTGGCCCGGATTGCCCGGCCTATGTGATTTACACATCGGGCTCGACCGGCAAGCCCAAGGGCATCCTTGTGAACCACCGCAGCATCACCCATTTTTTGCGCAGCGAAAACGAAGTGCTGGGCGTGCGCACCGATGACCGGGTGTATCAGGGCTTCTCCGTTGCATTCGACATGTCGTTCGAAGAAATCTGGATTTCCTACCTGGTCGGCGCAACCTTGTGGCTAGCGCCTCGCGAAATCACAGGCGACCCCGATGCACTGACCAGCGCGCTCGACGCCAACAGCATCAGCGTGTTGCACGCCGTACCCACGCTGCTAGCCCTCTTCCCGCGCGATGTGGCCGGTCTCAGGCTGATCAATCTCGGCGGCGAGATGTGTCCGCAGGCACTGGTCGATCGCTGGGCAACGCCTGATCGGCAACTTTTCAATACTTACGGCCCCACCGAAGCCACCGTATCGGCGAGTCTCGCCCGGTTGCATCGCGGCACGCCTGTAACCATCGGGAAACCACTGCCCAACTACGGCCTGATGGTAGTGGATAGCGAACTTAAACTGCTGCCTGCGGGCGAGACAGGCGAGTTGTGCATCATCGGCCCCGGCGTGGCGCAAGGCTATCTGGGTCGCCCGGATTTGACCGTCGAAAAATTCGTTGCCAATCCCTATGCAGAGAATGAACATGAAGCACGCCTCTATCACACCGGCGATCTCGCCCGCATCGATGAAGCCGGCAATGTCCAGTGCCTGGGCCGGGTCGATGATCAGGTAAAAGTTCGCGGTTTCCGAGTCGAACTGGGGGAGATCGAGGCGGTCATCGCCAGGGAGCCGGGCATCGCCACGGTGGCAGTGATACTTAAGGAAGTGGGTGAAGTGGAGCAACTGGTCGCCTACTACGTTGCCTGCACAGATGCGGCACCCGTAAGCTCCGAACTGCGAGCTTGCCTTGCCGCCCAGTTGCCACCCTATATGGTGCCGGCACGCTTCGAAGTGGTGCAAATCATGCCGCGCCTGACCTCCGGCAAAATCGACCGCAAGGCACTGCGTGCATTGCCACTGGCGGATACCGGCTTGCCTGATGAATCAGACACACCGCAAAGCGAGGCGGAAAAAATCCTGTTTTCGGCCTTGAGACATCTGTTCCCCGGGCAACCTTTGCTGCGCACGGCAGATTTCTTTACCGATCTCGGTGGACATTCATTGCTCGCAGCCAGGCTGGTGTCGCGACTGCGTGAAGATGCGCGTTTTGCCAACGTGACAGTTCACGACATCTACTCCGAGCGCCGGCTGGGTCTGATTGCCAGTGCACTGGCAAAAAAGGAACAGTCGGGTTTGGCCGCCGCAATAGACATCGTGGAAACGCCCAGGTTGCGTCGCATCCTGTGCAGCCTGGCGCAGGCCGCCGTCATTCCGCCGCTGGTATGTCTCAAGATGGCGCAATGGCTGTCGCCCTTCTTCACCTATCACTACTTCACCGGCGACCCTGATGACACCATGTCGCGCGCCATTCTCGCCGCCCTGCTGGTCTATCTGCTTGCCAATTTCGGCAGCTTTTTGTTTGTCATCGCCGCAAAGTGGCTGGTAGTAGGAAAACTCAAGGCAGGACGCTATCCGCTGTGGGGGGTAATGTACTTCCGCTGGTGGCTGGCAGACCGGATTTCTGAAGTGCCGCCGCGTCATTTGCTGTCCGGATCGTCGCTCAATGCGATGTATCTGCGCGCGCTGGGTGCGAAAGTAGGCAGTGATGTACTCATCGGCGCCTTAACGATACGAGCACCCGATCTGCTCAGCATCGGCAACGGCGTCTCAATTGGTTCTTCGGTAAATCTGGAAAACGCCCGTGTCGAACGCGGTGAACTGATTTTAGGCACGATCAACATAGGCAATGAGGCCGTAGTGGATTCCTATGCGGTCATGGAAGGGAACAGCGCGCTTGGCGACTATGCCCATCTCGGCGGACTCTCGTCGCTTGCCGCAGGGCAGCGGGTGCCCAAAACGCAGATATGGGAGGGATCACCCTCACATTTTTCAGCGCATGTAGATTTATCCTGCCGCCCTCCGCGCGAGACAATTTCAACCCTCCGCGCTGCATGGGAAACACTGTTCTACTTCCTGGGCGCAAACATGGTTGCGGTGGTGTTTTTCCTGCCGGTATTCCCCAGCTTTATTCTGATCGACTATCTGGATGGTCGCTGGCTGAACATCGCAGACGCCCATGTTGCTCCCATGAGTGCATTTTTCACCTATCTGATCCTGTCCATTCCTGCCAGTGCCGTACTGGTACTGGCCACCGTACTGGCCTCGACCGGCTTCCGCTATCTGGTGCTGCCGCGACTCACTGAGGGCAGCTGGTCTGTTCATAGCGCGGTGTATTTTTCCAAATGGCTGGGCAACCAGATTCAGGAATCCAGTCTGTTTGTCCTGCACGGACTGTACGCCACGGTGTATGCCCCCTGGTGGTACCGTTTACTCGGTGCCCGGGTCGGCGCCGGTACCGAGATTTCCACCGCCCTAGGCGTGGTGCCGGACATGCTCACCATCGGCACCGACAGCTTTGTAGCCGATGGCGTGATGCTGGGCGATGAGCGCATCGAGGGTGGCTGGATGAGCCTGCGTCCCACAATAGTCGGGGATCGAACCTTTCTGGGGAACGGCGCCTTTGTACCCGATGGCAGCGTGTTGCCGGACGACGTGCTGATTGGCGTGCAGTCGAGCGTGCCTGCAAATGAGCGTATGCATCCGGGCGACACCTGGGTCGGCAACCCGCCCATCATCCTGCCCGCGCGTGAACAGTTCGCAGGATTCGACCCGAAGCTAACCTTTCATCCCAGCCTGCGGCGGCGTCTGAGCCGGGGACTCGTCGAAGCCTTGCGCATCGTCATGCCGATGGCCGTGGTGATCGCGGTGGGCTATCTCACCGTCGCACTGGTGATGCCGCTGGCCGGGGCCGGACTCTTTATGGATACCGCGATTGCGCTGGCGCTGGCGGGATTTCTCTACGGCGTGGGCTCATTCCTGTTTGTGGTACTCGTCAAATGGCTGGTCGTCGGTCGCTATCGGCCCCGTTCGGCGCCCATGTGGACGGCCTTTGTCTGGGGGAGCGAGGCGGTCACGAATCTCTACGAGTCCATCGCCGTGCCCAATTTTGTGGACTTCCTGCGCGGCACCCCGATGCTGCCGCCCTGCATGCGCCTGCTTGGTTGCAAGACCGGCCGTGGCATTTACATGGATACCACCGCCATGACCGAATTCGATTGCGTGAGCATAGGCGATTACTCCGCGCTCAACAGCTTGTGCGGCCCGCAGACCCACCTGTTCGAGGATCGCATCATGAAAATCGGCGCAGTGAGTATCGGCCGTGGTGTCACCATAGGTCCTCGTACGGTGATCCTTTACGGCTCACATATCGGCGATGGCGCGTCCTTAGGTCCGCTCAGCCTGATATTGAAGGGCGAGAACATCCCTGCTGGAACAAAATGGATCGGATCGCCCGCAGAACCCTGGATAGCCTAAAACCTGATGCGAGTGTAAAGATGCGTATGATTATACGCACCAAAGTAAGCAGGAGTATCTTATGCAAACCCATTACACCTCGTCACCGCCAGACTCATATCAAAAGTCGCCATGCTTAACATGGTCGATCGCGCCAAAATAAAACCTGCCGTGGACAAAGTCATCGGTGAATACTGATGAAATATCGACATGATTTTAAAAATGCTCGTATGAAATCACCCCCTTTAAAACCTGTGATCTGGCCTGAACGTCCAGCCGGCTTTGATGACAACGGGCTCGCCTTGATCCTGCTGACCTTGCCTGCGGCTACGCAAAGAGCCGATGCCAGACAACTTGCGAGGGCGGTGTTGCGGGAATGCCTGGATTGCCTGTTGCCTGCCGCGCACATCGAATCAACATGCATGGCGCAAATGTCACCCTTTAAACCTGCCATACCCGTTCCCCAAGCCTCTCCCGCTTTGCGTGCGAGGGGAAAAGCAAATCGCTGTGCGAGCTTCACGTTAATTGAAAGCCCGTGCGGACCGCTGATTGCAGGCATAAGCGCTAACATTAAAGTCAGTTTCAGCTATGCGGGAGAAAAAGTGTTGATCGGCATCTCCTGTGGGCATGCGCTGGGCGTGGATATCGTATTGATTGATCGCTTCCCAGAAATCGAGGCACTGTCCAGACTCTACCTGCCCACAACGCCACTGGGCGATGCCGGTTTTGCGCTTGCATGGGCGCAGATGGAGGCATGCTGCAAGTGCCTGGGCTTGCCGCTGGCGGAAATTGATGAAGTACGTAAACATGCCTATGCTGCCTGTTATCTGCCGGATTGCCAACAAATTGACGGCTACCGGATGGCAGTAGCGGCAGGATAAGAACAATTGTCCCGTGCGCTGTTTTTTGACAAGAAAAAAGCCACTGAATCAGGGGCTTAGAATCTTTCCTTGGTGCAAAAGGAGAGACTCGAACCTCATTTCAACATATTGAATTAATTATATAATTAATAACAACACGGCGGACTGTTCCTATAAGTGCTCCTGTTCTTTTTCAGGAATCGCCATACACAAAATAAAAATACATCAAATAAGGGCTATTTGCATTCCAAGGTTGTATAGGGGGAAATTTCAGAGGCTGACTCGGCTGAATGTCCAGATTGGAATCAGCGTTTTGTGCGCATCTTCCTCGAAACTCCAATAGGTTGGAATTGAACCAGTGGAGCTAGGCCTGCTTTAGACTGACAAGAGACATTCAGTTGTCGGCAACTAGCGACAGCACCCGACCCGATACAGTCATTCGATGTTCCAGAAATCGGTCATTCAACAGTTATTCTATGGTATCTCCATTGGGATATGTTTTACTCCCGAAGCATCCATTAATCCTTATGGCTTGTCATTCCCGGATCAGGTCAGCTCCCCTTAGTGCATCCCGGCCAATGCAAAATGACCTTTTCCAGCCCCCTTGACCTGATACATTGCCTTGTCGGCTCGCTGAATGAAATCGGAGGCGGTCATTCCTTCGTAAGGCAATAGGCAGATGCCGATACTGGCACCCAACAGCATGTCCTCAGGAATCCCAGGAAACGGCGAGCTGAATTGATCGAGAAGTTTTTCCGCCAGCTGATACGCCGCCACGTCGCTTTCAATATCCAGTGCGAGTATGAAGAATTCATCGCCACCGATCCGGGCTACCGTATCCATACCCCGAACGGCTGAGGTCAGTCGCCGCGCTACCTCCTGTAGAACGAGATCACCCATATTATGAGAGAGCTGGTCGTTAATAGCCTTGAATCCATCAAGATCTAGAAAGAAGCCGCAATGTATCGAACATTCGCGTTGCGCTGCTACCATTGCCTGCGTAATGCGGTCATGGAGCAGGTCGCGATTGGGAAGCCCGGTCAGGCCGTCGTGAAGTGATCGGGTCTGATGGTGTTGGCGTTCTTCGTCAAGTTCGTACTCGCGCAGATAAAGAATTCTTCGTTGTAGCTCTGCAAGATATCCGGCGGAACCGCCAATCAGGTTAGCTGAAATGATGAAAAAATCATGGCTAATTAGTATTTGGTGCGAATAGCCCATCACCCAGCCGAAGAGCAAGTTATAAGTAATAAGCAAAAACAGATCGACGTAAAGGGCAAAAATGAAGCGGGTACCAATGAAGTTATAGGTGAAAAATGTTACCAGCACCATAAGCGGGTAGTAATAGGCCGAGCTCTCGACAGGCAGGATCATCTGCACGCTGATGACCCCCACTCCGGCAGCGAGGCCAACTGAGGCCAGCAGCGGGTGACACAGCCGAGGAAACACAGAGGTGAAAGACAGTGCGATGACAAAAGCCGGAACGCACAATGCTGTCAGACGGACCATCCAGACTTGATTTGCCAGCTCCGGAGGGACAAACCATTGATCAAGTATCCCCTGAAGCAAATAGACAAACGTTCCCACAAGCATGGCGATTTGTCCTTGCAAGCGGATACGCTTCAGTGAGTTCTGAAAGAACGCGTCTTCCAGAATATCGTCTCTGAATGTAAGCGTAAATGGATTGAACTGAGTGTTTTTCAAACGAAGCTGTTACTGGAATATAAATTCCGGTTCACCATGAATAATTATATTGACTGCGGCAACAGAGCAGGCCCAAAGTGCGAACAACACCTTGTTGCTGGTAATGACAGCCCCTTTTTTGTAGGTGATTTTACACCCCCTGGCACTCTGCTGAAAGTCAGCAATTGGCACGATGCATTTATTGATATTTTAAACCTGAATGACTCTTAACGCTGCATTGCCGTCATTGGCCCTTTCATCGTCCAACCCTATTTTGCATGCAACGGGCAGTTTCCTTTCGGTGTCAGACAACCAAGTTTTGCACAAAACGGCTCACTTTCAAAGTGCCGTTGAAACCTGGTTTCCAACCTCAGATTGCAAATAGCCCAAAGAAGAATACGCACTCGCGCCTCTTTGGTGCACCCGACAGGATGAATATATGAGCACTATCCCAGCTTCAGTCGGTCGTAGTTCCTTAAGACGCTTGGGCTGTCAATAAACACTCCGAGACCTAATGAAACTTTATGACACATACAAAATGCTGATTACATTGCAATTATTAAACCGTAGGCAAGAAAAAAGCCCCTGGCATCAGGGGCTTAAAATCTTACCTTGGTGCGAAAGGAGAGACTCGAACTCTCACGTCTTACAACGCTGGAACCTAAATCCAGTGCGTCTACCAATTCCGCCACTTTCGCCAAGGGCGCGGATTATAGCATCACTCCTGCCCTCTACAAGGCTTAAAAGCCTGCAATCATCTTGCAGAGGCGAATTGAATGACCGTGCGGCCAATCGAATTGCCCTGCAATAATGGCGAGAATGTATCAGGCAATTGCTCGAAGGGTACGCGATGCGCCACTTGCGCGAGCGTTCCAGGATAAAGGTCGGTGCCCAGTCTGCGCCAGATTTCGCGGCGCAGCGGCATTTCGGTTGCGGCAGAATCAACACCGATCAGGCTTACCCCGCGCAGGATGAAGGGCATCACTGTTGTGTTCAGTACTATGCCACCCGCGTTGCCGAAACTGGCGATCACGCCGTTCTGCTGCATCGTGCGAGTCAGCCAGGCCAGCGTCTCGCCCCCCACCGAATCCAGCGCACCTGCCCATTGTGCCTTTTCCATAGGGCGCGTGCCCATCACCAGATCATGGCGAGACAGAACGTCGCTTGCACCAAGCGATTTCAGGTAATCGTGTTCGCTCATCTTTCCGGTAACTGCGACGACATGGTAGCCCAACTGCGCCAGCATCCCGATGGCCAGGCTCGCCACCCCGCCTGTCGCACCCGTCACGATGACGGGGCCGTTTTCAGGGCGCAGCTCATTCTGTTCCAGCCTGTGTATAGACAACCCGGCGGTAAAGCCCGCCGTACCCAGCGCCATCGCATCGAACAGCGTCAAACCGGATGGAAGAGGCACGACCCAGTCGGCCGGCACGCGCACATATTCGGCGAATCCGCCGTCGTGGGACACGCCCATGCCGTAACCTGTGACCAGCACTTCATCGCCGGTTTTAAAGCGCGCGTCCGTTGAACTCTCCACCACGCCAGCCACATCCACACCGCCCACGCACGGGAAACGGCGTATGACCTTGCCCGCGCCCGTGGCGGCTAACGCATCCTTGTAATTCACGCCGGAATAATGCGATTTGATGACGACTTCGCCCTGATCGAGATCGTCAAGACTCAGCTCGACAAATCGCCCGGCGGAAATGCCGTTTTCTTCAAAAACCCTGTAAGCACGGAAATTCATTTATACCTCGTCAGTTTTCAGCGTGACATTGCTATCAAATTTTATTTTCAGCGGCTGCGTTTTTCAGCGCCACTAGTTGAGTGAGCAGTAAAGGAATTTCGTTCTGGATAATATCCCAGACAATATCGTTGTTGATGCCCAGATAGCCATGTATAAGCCGGTTGCGCGTGGCGACAATTTGCTTCCAGTCAATCTCGCTAGTCATGGCGCGAACCCAATCCGGGATATGTGTTGCCGCTTCACCCAGCAGAATCAGGTTATGCACCGTCGCATCAAAATTGATACCGCTTGACACAAACCGTTCCAGATCCAGACCATCGGTATATGCCACGACCTTTTCGGCAAAACCGATCATGTCCGTCACATAAAAACGCCACTCCCTCACCAATGGTTCATACATGAATCAAATCCCTTTCTATATAGGGCTTCAACTCGGGACGGACGACATCCTTTTGCACCAGATCAATCGGACATTCGAGCAAATCTTCCAGATAGAACTGCACACCGAAATAACGTTTCGCCGTCGAGCGGCCATCGAATTCAACCATCACGTCAATATCGCTGCCTTCCTGCGCCTCGTCGCGCGCAGTCGAGCCGAACAACGCCAGGTCGGTAATGCCGAAACGCCGGATCAGCTCCGGCTTGTGCTGGATCAGCAATTTTAAGGCTTCATCTTTGCGCATCGCGTCCTCCTACACAGTCTTGAAGGTAATGCCGTGCGACTGGGCTTCCAGCACGGTGTCGGTTTTCAGCGCATCGTGACCATCAAAAGCGGTATCGGCTAAATTCGCGAGCGCGACAAAACGCCCGGCAGAGTTGCCGTTTTTCTTGAATATCCGGTAGGCACGAAAGGCCGTCATTTATAAATCCAGCAGCACGCGCCCGGGGAACTCCAGCGCTTCCTTGATGGCGCCCAGGAACTGCACGGCTTCGCGTCCGTCGATGATGCGGTGGTCGTATGACACTGCCAGATAATTGATCGGGCGGATCACGATCTGGCCGTTTTCCACCACTGCACGGTCTTTGGTGGCATGGATGCCGAGAATGGCGGCCTGCGGCGGGTTGATGATGGGCGTCGAGAGCATGGAGCCGAACACGCCGCCGTTGGAAATCGAGAAGGTGCCGCCGGTCAGCTCGTCCATCGTCAATTTACCTACACGGGCACGCGCGCCGAAATCGACGATCTGCTTTTCGATGTCGGCAAACGACAATTTATCGGCATCCCTGATAATGGGCACGACCAGGCCGCGCTCGCTGCCGATCGCCACGCCGATGTCGAAGTAGCCGTGATAGATGATGTCTGTGCCATCAACGGAGGCATTGACGATCGGGAACTTCTGCAAGGCATACACGGCGGCCTTGACGAAAAAGCAGGAAAAACCCAGCTTGATGCCGTGTTTTTTCTCGAAGGAATCCTTGTATTTGTTGCGCAAGTCGATCACCGGCTGCATGTTCACTTCGTTGAACGTAGTGAGGATGGCTGCGTTCTGTTGCGATTGCAACAGGCGTTCGGCGATGCGCTGACGGATGCGCGTCATCGGCACGCGCTGTTCGACACGATTGCCGACAGGTGCTGTCACAGCCTGCGGCGCGGCAACTTGCTGCATGGCGCTTAACACATCGTCACGGGTGACACGCCCCGCTCTTCCGCTGCCTTGCAGTCCGGAGGTATCAACATCGAGTGCATGGGCCAACTTGCGCACAGAAGGCGGCACGGCAGAAGGAATTTCCGCAGCAGCAGGGGTTGCAACGGCAGACACTTTTTCCACGACATGAGCAGTCGCCGCGGTGTCTATCAGCGCAATCAGTTCTTCGCTGCCGACTTTTTCGCCGTCGCCCTTGATGATTTTGCTCAAGATTCCGCTCTTTGAGGCAGGAAGCTCCATCACCACCTTGTCGGTTTCAACATCGATCAGATTCTCGCCTTCCAATACGGCATCGCCAACCTGTTTGTGCCAGGTCAGCAGCGTCGCCTCGGATACGGATTCGGAGAGTTGCGGTACTTTGACTTCAATGATGCTCATTATCATGCGCTCCTGGAGTATTCTTGACATCGAGATCGGGACGGAATGCGGCTTCGATCACCGCTTTCTGCTGTTCATTATGCACCGCCAGATAACCGGCGGCAGGGGCTGCGGATGAAGGGCGCAAGGCGTAATCGAGGCGCATGCCGGGGCGCATGTGGCGCAATAAATAATGCTGGATACGGTGCCACGCACCCTGATTACCCGGCTCTTCCTGACACCAGACCAGTTCAGTGGCATTCGGGAAAGCGTCCACCTGGGCTGCAAAATCATCATGCGGGAAGGGATAGAGCTGTTCCAGACGTATGATCGCCATATCGTCCACCCCCTTGGCACGCCGCGCATTGACCAGATCGTAATAAACCTTGCCGCTGCACGCGATGATGCGGCCGACCTTGCCGGCATCCAGCGCATCCGCTTCCGCTATGACCGCACGGAATCCGCCTTGCGTGAAATCACTCAACGGGGAAGCGGCCTCCTTGCTGCGCAGCAGGCTTTTAGGTGTAAACACGATCAGCGGCTGCCTGGTCGGGCGCAACATCTGGCGGCGCAGCAGGTGGAACATTTGCGCCGGGGTCGAGGGAATGCACACCTGAATGTTATAGTCGGCGCACAGTTGCAAGTAGCGCTCGATGCGCCCCGATGAGTGCTCAGCGCCCTGCCCCTCATAGCCGTGCGGCAGCAACATCACAAGGCCGCACAGCCTGCCCCATTTCACTTCGCCGGAGGCGATAAACTGATCGATCACCACCTGCGCGCCGTTGGCAAAGTCGCCGAACTGCGCTTCCCACAACACCAGAGAATTCGGCTCGGCGGTGGCATACCCGTATTCGAAACCCAGCACCGCCTCTTCGGACAACAGCGAGTCGATCACCACGAAGTCCGCCTGATCGGCTGCCAGGTGCTGCAACGGGGTGTACGCGCCCTCATGCCATACCACACGATTCTGGTCGTGCCAGGTGGCGTGACGATGAAAGAACGTGCCGCGCTGCGAATCCTGCCCGGACAACCTGACCGGATAGCCTTCGGTGAGCAGCGTGGCATAAGCCAGGTTTTCCGCCATCCCCCAGTCCAGCGGCAATTCGCCGCGCGCCATCGCGACACGGTCATCGACGATTTTCTGCACGCGCGACTGCAATACGAAACCCTCCGGCACGGTGGTCAGCGGCACGGCCAATTGCTGCAAGCGTTGCAAAGATACCGTGGTATCCACCGGGACGTTCCAGGCGATGCCGCGCTTTAATGCAGCCCAGTCAGAAACGGGTTTATTGGGGTTGTCTATAGCGGGCTGTATCGAGTTCCGCCCCTCGTCCATCGCCTGACGATAGGTCGCGATCATCGCCTCCGCTTCCTCGGTCACAATCACGCCCTCGTCGACCAGGCGCTGCGCGTACACCGCGCGCGTGCCCGGATGCTGGCGGATATAACGATACATGAACGGCTGAGTGACCAGCGGCTCATCCTGTTCGTTGTGCCCCAATTTCCTGAAACACACCATATCGATCACCACATCGCGGCCGAACTGCATGCGGTAATCCAGCGCGATTTCGGCAATCAGCATCACGGCATCCGGATCATCGCCGTTCACATGAAAAATGGGCGCATCGATCATTTTCGCCACGTCGCTGCAATACTGGCTGGAGCGCGTATCGCGCATGTCGGAGGCGGTAAAACCGATCTGATTGTTGATGATGATATGCACGGTGCCGCCGGTGCGGTAGCCGCGCGTCTGCGACATCGAGAGCGTTTCCATCACCACGCCTTGTCCTGCGAATGCCGCATCGCCATGCAGCAGAATCGGCACGACCTTTTTGCCTTCCAGATCCTTCAGGCGATGCTGCCGTGCGCGCACCGATCCTTCCACCACCGGATTGACGATTTCCAGATGCGACGGGTTGAATGCCAGCGCGACATGCAAATTACCGCCACTGGTTTCAATGTCGGCAGAAAATCCCTGGTGATACTTAACGTCACCCGAAGTCAGATGCTCCGCGTGTATACCCTCGAATTCGGCGAACAACATGCTGGGCTGCTTGCCGAGTATGTTGACCAGCACGTTCAGCCGCCCGCGGTGCGCCATGCCGATCACGGCTTCCTTGACACCCTGACTACCTGCGCGTTGCAGCAGATGATCGAGCAACGGCACCAGCGTATCGCCCCCCTCCAGCGAGAAGCGTTTTTGCCCGACATATTTGGTATGCAGATAGCGCTCCAGCGTTTCCGCTGCGGTCAAACGCCCAAGGATGCGGCGACGCTGCGCGGCATCGAAGCCAGCCCGCCCGCGCACCCCTTCCAGCCGGTTCTGTATCCAGCGCTTTTGCGGCACATCGCTGATATACATGTATTCCGCACCGATGCTGCCGCAGTAGGTCTGGCGCAACAACTGCATGATCTCGCGCAAGGTCAGACGTGCCGCCGATACCAGTGAACCTGTCTCGAACGTGGTATCCATGTCGGATTCGGTCAGACCGTAATGCGCAGGATCAAGCTCAGGGATGACAGGTTTGGCGTGGCGATTAAGCGGATCCAGATTGGCGACCCTCAATCCCAGGAAACGGTGCGCATTGATGAGTTGCAACACTTTGACCTGAAGTCGCTCGTGGTCCGCATCGGACGCGCCGCCTGCCATCGATCTGGGCAATGCTGCAAATGAGCGCTGGATGGGCGTGTGCGGCAGCTCCGCCGACGGCTTTTCCCATGCCGGCAATGCATCGAAGTAACTGCGCCACTCTGCCTCGACGCTTGCAGGATTCTGCAGATACTGCTCATACAGTTCTTCGACAAAGGCAGCCGCGAACAGCGATGAGCTGTCCTGCATCATCTGGTTATAATTCTGGTTCACCGTTCACCCTCGGATGGATAATCGCGGCGGGTTTCGCCGATATAAAGCTGACGTGGACGGCCGATCTTGCGGTCACTCGCCGCCATCATTTCCTTCCACTGTGAAACCCAGCCTATGGTGCGGCCCACGGCGAAGATGACCGTAAACATATTGGCCGG
The DNA here is from genome assembly GCA_002381565.1 of Gallionella sp. UBA4121. Classification (GTDB taxonomy): domain Bacteria; phylum Pseudomonadota; class Gammaproteobacteria; order Burkholderiales; family Gallionellaceae; genus Gallionella. Next base: position 27,271 of record DFWZ01000044.1, on the reverse strand, counting down.
AATACCCAGCGCGCGCAGCACGATGCCTGAATAAAAATCCACGTTCGGATAAAGCTTACGTTCGATGAAATAAGGATCACTCAGCGCGATTTTTTCCAGTTCCATCGCCAGCTTGAACAGCTTGTCGTTTTCCAGCCCCTGCTCTTTGAGCACCTCATAGCAAGTCTCACGCATCACCGAGGCGCGCGGGTCCATGTTCTTGTAAACCCGGTGGCCGAAACCCATCAGGCGGTATTTCTTGTCTTTCACGCCCTGCACATATTCCGCCACGCGCGACACGTCGCCGATTTCCTCCAGCATGTTCAGCGCCGCCTCATTGGCCCCACCATGTGCCGGCCCCCAAAGGGCTGCGATGCCGGATGCCATGCAGGCGAACGGGTTTGCACCGCTGGAGCCTGCCAGTCGTACCGTCGAGGTGGAGGCGTTCTGCTCATGGTCAGCATGCAGAATGAAGATACGCTCGAGTGCGCGCACCAGCACCTGATTGGGCACATAATCCTCGGCAGGCGTGGCAAACATCATGTACAGGAAATTTTCCACATAGCTGAATTTGTTCTTGGGATACATGAACGGATAGCCGTTGTGATATTTGTATGCCATCGCCGCGATGGTCGGCACCTTGCCCAACAAGCGCATCGCCGCCAGTTCGCGGTGTTCCGGATTGTTGATATCCAGCGAGTCGTGATAAAAGGACGAAAGCGCCCCGACCACGCCTACCATCACCGCCATCGGATGAGCATCGCGCCTGAAACCATTGTAGAACCTGGCCAACTGGTCATGCACCATGGTGTGCGATTTAACCTTTTGCACGAACTCGGCTTTTTGTGTGGCATTGGGCAACTGTCCGTCCAGCAACAGATAACAGACTTCCAGAAAATCGGACTTTTCGGCTAACTGCTCGATCGGATAGCCACGGTAATACAGCAGACCGGCATCCCCGTCGATAAAGGTGATCTTTGACATGCAACTTGCGGTGGAAAAAAACGCCGGATCGTAGGTGAAAACATCCAGCTTACTGAGTTCATGTATATCGATGACATCCGAGCCCAGCGTGCCGGACAAAATTGGCAATTCAATACTGCGACCATCGTCCAGGGTCAGCGTTGCAACACGTTTTTTCTGGCTAAGTTCTTTTTCCATCAGGCTTCCAATCTTGAGGTTTAAACCGATCTGATTTTTTCCAATAACTCGGTCTGTTCGTTCGATACTGTATTTATCTTGCCCGAAATCATATCCCAGAGCGGATTGTCTGCCATATCAAGAAACTGTTCAAATGTTTCCCGCTCAGGCAATGACAACCGGGCGTAATGAGCTTCAACAAATCGCCCGAGTATGATATCGAGTTCCAGCAAACCGCGCCGGCACCGCCAGCGCACGCGCTGCAATAAATCAGGATTGAGGATTGAGGATGC
>DFWZ01000044.1:0-25586 GCA_002381565.1 Gallionella sp. UBA4121 | reverse complement strand
CTCAATCCTCAATCCTGAATCCAGAGTTTCCACGCCTGCATCCTGTTTTTTCATACCATGCGCTTGACCATCAAATCCTTGATACGGCCAATCGCCTCGGTCGGATTCAACTCCTTCGGGCATACATCCACGCAGTTCATGATAGTGTGGCAACGGAACAGACGATAGGGGTCTTCCAGATCATCCAGACGTTCGGAGGTTGCCTGGTCGCGTGTGTCGGCAATGAAACGATACGCCTGCAACAGTCCGGCGGGGCCCACGAATTTATCCGGATTCCACCAGAACGAGGGGCAGGCCGTGGTGCAGCAACCGCACAGAATGCATTCATACAACCCGTTCAGATGGTCGCGCTGGGCGGGCGACTGCAAACGCTCGGTTTCGGGCGGCGGTTCGTTGTTGATCAGGTAAGGCTTAATCGAATGGTATTGCTTGAAAAACTGCGTCATGTCCACGATCAGATCGCGTATCACCGGCAGGCCGGGCAAGGGGCGCAGTTCCACCGGTTCTTTCAACGAGGATAACGGCGTGATGCAGGCCAGTCCATTGCGGCCGTTGATGTTCATCGCATCCGAGCCGCACACCCCTTCGCGGCAGGATTTGCGCAACGACAGACTATCGTCCTGTTCTTTAATCAACAGCAAGGCGTCCAGCAACATCTTGCCGCCTGAGCTTACGTCCAGATCATAATTCTGCATGCGCGGCGCAGCGTCGGTTTCAGGGTTGTAACGATATATTCTGAATTTCATCTGTTCACCCCTAATAAACCCGCGCCTTGAGCGGGAACGAATCCACGGTCAGGGGTTTCAAGCGCACCGGTTTGTAATCCAGACGATGTCCTTCCTTGAAATACAGACTGTGTTTAAGCCAGTTCACATCGTCGCGTTCCTGAAAATCATCGCGCGCGTGCGCGCCGCGGCTCTCCTTGCGGGCCTCCGCTGCGATCATCGTCGCCTGAGCCACCTCGATCAGGTTATCCAGCTCCAGCGCCTCGATGCGCGCGGTGTTGAACACGCGGCTCTTGTCACCGATTTCAGTATGAGCAATCCGCTCCGCTACCGCCTTGATCTGCTCCACCCCTTCAGCCAGCAGCTCCGGAAAGCGGAACACGCCGCAATGCTTCTGCATGGTTCTGCGCATTGCGTCCCCGACATCTGCGACACGCTCTCCGTTCTTCTGGTTTTCCAGCCTGTCCAGCCGCGACATGGGAAGATCAGCGGCATCGCCGGGCAGCGGCTTGGGATGCGGATTGCTTTTCAAATCTTCGATGATCTGACGCCCGGCTTCACGTCCGAACACCAGCAAATCCAGCAGCGAATTGCAGCCCAGACGATTCGCGCCATGCACCGACACACAGGCGCACTCGCCCACTGCATACAGACCGTGCACCACTTCATCCGGTCCGGTCTTGTAGGGAGCGACGACCTGTCCGTGAAAATTGGTTGGAATGCCGCCCATCATGTAATGCGCGGTCGGCACAACCGGTATGGGATGCTTGGCAGGATCCACATGGGCAAATTTCAGCGCGATCTCTCTAATGCCGGGCAGGCGCTGACGGATCACGTCATCGCCCAGATGATCGAGTTTCAACATCACATGATCGCCGTGCGGCCCGCAGCCGCGCCCCTCGTTGATTTCGATGGTCATGGCACGCGACACCACATCGCGGCTGGCCAGGTCCTTGGCATTCGGCGCATATTTAGGCATGAAGCGCTCGCCATTCTTGTTGACCAGATACCCCCCCTCGCCTCTGACGCCTTCAGTGATCAGCACCCCCGCTCCATAAACACCGGTCGGGTGAAACTGGAAGAATTCCATGTCTTCCAAAGGAATGCCGGCACGCGCCGCCATCCCCAAGCCATCGCCGGTGTTGATGAAGGCATTGGTGCTCGAATGGAATATGCGCCCCGCGCCGCCGGTGGCAAACAGCGTGGCGCGCGCGGCAAACATCATCACCTCGCCGGTTTCGATTTCCATCGCGGTCACACCCAGCACATCTCCCGCCTGGTCGCGGATCAGATCCAGCGCCATCCACTCGACGAAAAAATTGGTATTGGCTTTGACATTTTGCTGATACAGCGTGTGCAGCAGGGCGTGTCCGGTACGATCCGCCGCCGCACAGGCGCGCTGCACCGGGTTCTTGCCGTAATCCTGCATATGCCCGCCGAAGGGGCGCTGATAAATCTTGCCGCTGTCCAGACGATCGAACGGCATGCCGTAATGTTCCAGCTCATATACCACTTCAGGGGCTGCACGGCACATGAATTCGATGGCATCCTGGTCCCCCAGATAATCCGATCCTTTCACCGTGTCGTACATGTGCCAGTGCCAGTTGTCTTCATTGACATTGCCGAGACTTGCCGCGATGCCGCCCTGGGCTGCGACCGTATGCGAACGGGTCGGAAACACCTTGGAGAGCACAGCGACTTTAAGACCTGCCTGCGCCAGTTGCAGCGCGGCGCGCATGCCGGATCCCCCGGCCCCCACCACCACCACATCGAACGTCCGTTTAGCAATAGCCATTTATTAATATACCTCTAAAAATTTGCCGCATGAATCCTGAATTTAAAATCCCCACAATATTTGTACCGACCAGATCGCATACACGATTAAAACCAGAATAACCAGAACGTGGATCAGCAAACGCACCCAGGCCGGCTTGACGTAATCCATTACGATGTCGCGCACGCCTATCCAGGCGTGGTAATACAGGCTGAGCAAGAACAGCAAGGCGAAGGTGCGCACCGGCCCTCCTGCAAACAAGCCCGTCCAGCCGTCATAGCCCAAATGCGGACGGAACAACAGGAAGGCTGCCAGCAGCAGGCTACCCAGCACCATCACGACGGCAGTCACGCGCTGAATCAACCAGTCGCGCAGTCCGAAGTGCGCGCCGACCACGACACGGTTCACCATAATTTCGCTCCGATCAGAACAGTCAGCAGCAGACTCACCAGCAACACGATCTTGCTGCTGTCCCTTGCCTGCTTGAGGTTGGCGACGATATGCAAGTCGATTGCCAGATAGCGCAGGCCTGCACAAAAGTGATGCAGAAATGCCCACAGCAGCCCCAGCAACACCAACTTGGCCGCAGGCTGATTCAGCACATCCATCAAGCGGGTGTATGTTTCGATCGAGCGCAGGCTGTATTGCAACGCGAGCAGTAAAAGGGGCAGCGCAAGAAACAAGGCCAGACCGCTTATGCGATGGAATATGGAAATCAGGCCGGGAAGCGGCAATTTGATGAGATGCAGTGCAAGGTGTTTCGGACGTTTTTTTAGCATTACCAACCTTCACTATTGCAAAAAAATACTGAACGTCATGTTACACCTTTTGCATGGCACAAGAAAACCAAAAGAACTATGATGTGCACACCTCATCACCCAAGGAGCGACACATGAAAGCACCCGTACGCGTCACCATCACCGGCGCTGCCGGACAAATCGGTTACGCTGCCTTGTTCCGCATCGCCAATGGCGATATGTTGGGAGACGAACAGCCGGTCATCCTGCAATTGCTCGATTTGCCGCAGGCACAAGGCATGCTGCGCGGCGTGATGATGGAACTGGAAGACTGCGCATTTCCGTTGCTGCAACAGGTCATCATCACTGACGACCCGAAAGTCGCCTTCAAGGATACCGAGATCGCGTTGCTGATTGGCGCCCGTCCGCGCGGCAAGGGCATGGAACGCCGTGATTTGCTCGAAGCCAACGGCGCAATTTTTTCTGCGCAAGGCAAGGTGCTCAATGAATATGCAGCGCGCCACGTCAAGGTGCTGGTGGTCGGCAATCCCGCCAATACCAATGCGCTGATTGCAATGAAAAACGCACCTGATCTTGATCCTCGCAATTTCAGCGCCATGATGCGTCTGGATCACAACCGCGCCATCGCGCAAGTCGCCCAGAAACTGTTTCAGCCCATCCGCGACATCAAGAAAATGATCATCTGGGGCAATCATTCCGGCACGCAATATCCTGACCTTGATCATGCCGAGATACGCGGACGTCAGGTCAGGGACCTTCTGCCGGATCAGGATTGGGTAGAAAACGAATTCATCCCCACCGTGCAAAAACGCGGTGCGGCAGTCATCGAGGCGCGCGGCCTGTCCAGTGCGGCGAGTGCAGCGAATGCAGCGGTCTCGCATATCCACGACTGGATGCTAAGTTCGCATCACAACGACTGGGTAACCATGAGCATCCCCTCCGACGGCAGCTATGGCATTCCTGAGGGCGTGATTTACGGCTTTCCGGTGACCTGCCGGCATGGCCATTTCAGTATTGTGCAAAACCTGTCCATCAGTGAACTGGGGCATCGGCACATGAAAGACAGTCACAGGGAGCTGCTGGACGAACGTGAAATGGTGAAACATTTGCTGGGATAAATCGTCAACGCATGACTTGATTCCCACTTGGCGACCCCCATGTGGTTGACATCAACTGGCGTGCATGAATGTCGGTCCTGATAATCCCAAATAGTTCATTAGCACAAAATTGCGTCATACCGGCTTTTGCCGGAATAACGGGCTAATGGATTATCTGGGATCGCATGCCTGCCCCTCCCCCCGCCCACTCCCGCAGGCGGGAGGAGGTTGATAAAGTTTCGCTGCGCGGGTTTCTCGACAGTGGAGATTTTCATGCCTGCCATTCGTTCGCCTGCTGTTGCAGGACTGTTCTACCCCAGCGATGCCGGAGCGCTTGTGCATCAGCTGCAAGGATTTCTGGCTGATGCGCGCAAGCTTGATCTGACGCCCAAGGCCCTGATCGTCCCCCATGCCGGTTACATTTATTCCGGCGCCATCGCCGCAACCGCCTATGCAACGCTCCGCCCCATCGCGGCACGCATCCGGCGGGTGGTGCTGCTGGGCCCTGCCCATCGCGTCGCGGTGCGCGGCATCGCCCTCCCTGACGCTGACGCCTTCGACACGCCGCTGGGAGCGGTGATGCTCGATACCATCGCTGCACACGCCATATCCCATCTGCCGCAAGTAATCTTCAGCAACGAGGCTCATGAATTGGAACATGCTCTGGAAGTGCAACTGCCATTTCTGCAAAGTGTGCTGACTGATTTCACCCTGCTGCCATTGCTGGTAGGCAGAGCTACTGCCGAAGAAGTGGCGGAAGTGCTGGAAGCCCTATGGGGCGGTGAGGAAACGCTGATTGTCATCAGTTCCGATCTCTCGCACTATCTGCCCTACCAAGTTGCGCAGCGCGTAGATGGTGAGACCGTACAGGCCATCCTGAACTTAGAGCCGCCAATTTCGCATGACCGCGCCTGCGGCGGCACACCGATCAGCGGGCTGATCACGGCGGCGCGACATCACCACCTGACGCCGCATTTACTCGATCTGCGCAACTCGGGCGACACTGCCGGCACACGCGACCGGGTAGTGGGTTATGCCGCGCTGGCTTTTACCGAGGCAAAAAACAATGTCCATTGATCGTGAAATGGTACTGCTGCCGATTGCGCGGGCCGCGATCTCCAGCACACTTAACGTGCCCATGACAGCGAATGAGGGCGCACCGTGGTTGAGTGAGCCGGGGGCCTGCTTTGTCACCCTGACTCAGCGGGGACAACTGCGCGGTTGCATAGGTTCGTTGCAAGCGCACCGTTCACTCTTGACCGATGTTAAAAGCAATGCCATTTCTGCTGCCCTGCACGATCCGCGTTTCGCGCAGCTGACGGCGTCCGAGCTTACCATCACGAGCATCGAGATTTCATTGCTCACGCAGGCAAAAACGATGGAATTCCGCAATGAAGCCGACGCCTTGTCCCGATTGCGACCCGGAGTCGATGGCGTGATATTCGAATTTGCTCGCTATCGCAGCACATTTTTGCCGCAAGTATGGGATCAGCTGCCCGAACCTGAACAGTTCATGGCGCATCTCAAGCGCAAGGCCGGGCTGCCCGATGATTTCTGGGATGACAGCATCAAACTGTCGCGTTATTCCGTCAGTAAATATAGTGAATCCGAAAACTTTTAGCTGAACACCCGTCCGAACAACAGCCGGGCACCAGAAGGAGAAATGAAATGGACGAACCCATCAGCCTTGACGAACGCTATCCGGCCAAATACTGGCACATGCTTGATGACGGACGAATTCAGTGCGATCTGTGTCCGCGCGACTGCAAACTGCACGAAGGTCAACGCGGTGCATGTTACGTGCGCGGTCGGGTTGACGATGCGATGGTGCTTACCACCTATGGAAGATCTTCGGGTTTTTGCGTCGATCCGATCGAAAAAAAGCCGCTCAACCATTTTTATCCGGGCAGCAGCGTGCTGTCATTCGGCACGGCGGGATGTAACCTGGCCTGCAAGTTCTGCCAGAACTGGGACATATCCAAATCGCGCAGCTTTGACAAGCTGGCCGACGAGGCAACCCCTGAAGCCATCGCGCACAGCGCAGAACAACTGGGTTGCAAGAGTGTCGCGTTCACCTACAACGACCCGGTGATTTTCGCCGAGTATGCGATGGATGTGGCGGATGCCTGTCATGCCCGCGGCATCAAGACCGTAGCGGTCACGGCAGGTTACATCCACGAGGCTGCGCGCCGCGATTTTTTTGCCAAAATGGATGCCGCGAACGTGGATCTGAAGGGGTTCACCGATGAATTCTACGTCAGGCAATGCGGCGCGCACCTGCAACCGGTGCTGGACACGCTCAAATATCTGTGCAATGAAACCAAAGTCTGGGTCGAACTGACGACCTTGCTGATCCCCGGCCTCAATGACAGCGATGATGAAATCGCTGCGATGAGTGCCTGGATTACGCGTGAACTGGGACGTGACGTGCCACTGCACTTCTCCGCCTTCCATCCGGACTACAAGATGACCGACAAGCCCCCCACCCCGCCCAAAACACTGGTGCGGGCAAGACAGCTCGCTCTGGAAGCGGGACTGCGGTATGTCTATACCGGCAATGTACATAATATTGAGGGTGATACCACGCATTGCCCGGTTTGCAACAGCGCCCTGATCGTGCGCGACTGGTACGAAATCGAACAATATCGCCTCACACCCGACGGTCACTGTCCCGATTGCCATGCCGCCATTGCCGGGCATTTTGAAAAATATACAAAAGCATTCGGCCGCCAGCGCATACGGGTGATCCCGTCCTAGTCAGGTCCCAGTCAGCTGCTTAGCAGCGCCTCGAACGCCTCGAGCGGCACCGGCTTGCTGAACAAATAGCCCTGGAAGGCATGGCAGCCCCGCAAGTTAAGAAATTCAAGCTGCGCCTCGGTTTCCACGCCTTCGGCGATCACGTTCAGGCCCATCGCTTCGGTCATCGCTATCACGGTCTGCACGATGGCAGCATCGTTGTGATCGGTGGTAATGTCGCGCACAAACGACTGATCGATCTTGATCTCATCCAGCGGCAGACGTTTCAGGTATTGCAGCGACGAGTAACCGGTGCCGAAATCATCCATGGAGAAACTCACGCCCAGCATCTTGAGCTCATACATCCGCTGTATCGTATCTTCAACATTTTTCAGCACGATGCTCTCGGTCAGTTCCAGCTTCAAACGGGAAGGTTCTGCACCGGATTCCACTAACACGCGCTGCACCTGCGCCACAAAGTCGCGCTGGAGAAATTGACTGGCGCTGACGTTCACAGCCAGCACCAGATCACGGGTCAGTTCATCGCGTTGCCATATCTTGAGTTGCGCGCAGGCGGTTTGCAGCACCCACATTCCCAACGGCAAAATCAGCCCTGTCTCCTCAGCCAGCGGGATGAACTGCAAAGGGGATACCAGGCCCCGCTCAGGATGTTCCCAGCGCAGCAGCACTTCCGCCCCGATCGGACGACGCCGGCTGTTCATCTGTATCTGGTAATACAGGCGAAATTGCTGTTTGTCCAGCGCGCTGCGCAATTCTCCCTCAAGTTGGACATGCGCTTCCAGGGCGGCCTGCATGCCAGCATCATAGAAGCGTATCTCATTGCGCCCTGCATCCTTGGCCCGATACATCGCTGTGTCGGCATATTTGAGCAGGTTATCGACGCTTTCCTCATGTCCTTTAAACAGCACGATGCCGATGCTGGGCGTCGTGTGGTGGGCATATTGATTCAACTGGTACGGCAAGTTCAATGCAGCGCGTATCTTTTCGCCAACCTGTTCGGCCTGAAATACCGCCTGGCTCTCATTGCTGCTCAACAATTCAAGCACCACCACGAATTCATCACCGCCCAGACGCGCAACACTGTCACCTTCGCGCACACAGCCTTGCAGGCGGCGAGCCACCTCGATCAGCAGCAAATCACCCACATCGTGGCCTCGGCTGTCATTGAGTGCCTTGAAATGATCAAGATCGAGAAACATCAATGCACCATAGCAATTATTCCGGTCGCTGACGGCGAATGTCTGGTGCAGCCTATCGAGCAACAGGCGTCGATTGGGCAAGCCGGTCAGCGCGTCGAAGAACGCCAGCTGATGAATTTTCTGCTCGGACAGTTTGCGTTCGGTGATGTCCAGGAAGGTCACCACCGCACCCAGCACGATGCCGTTTTTGATGATGGGATGCGACCAGTACTCAACGGCGACCGCCGTGCCATCACGGCGCCAGAAGACTTCGTCGTCCACATGAATATCTTGCCGCTCTCTGAATGCCTGATATACCCGGCACTCTTTGACGAGATAGGGTGAACCATCGGCATGCGTATGATGTATCAGCTCATGCATTTTTTTACCGACAATCTCGCCCGCCTCCCCATATCCCAGGATGCGCAGAAATGCCGCATTCACGAAGGTGCACACCCCCTCGTTATCCAGACCGTAAATACCCTCGGCGACAGAATTGAGCAGGCGTTGCAAATTCGCCTGCGTGTCCTGCAAGGCGCGTTGCGCCAACTTTCGCTCAGTGATGTCACGACACGAGCCGTAAATCCTGCCATCGGGCAGCAACACCGCATTCAATTCCATCGGAATCTTGCTGCCGTCTTTTTTGACCAGACGAATTTCCATGATATGGCGTTCATTATCCGCCAGTATTTCCCGGACTCCCTGCCTGTATATTCCCTGCAAGTCTTTCGGCACCAGATCGAATACCGTCATGTTATACAAATCTTTACGGCTATGCCCCAGCAGCTTGAGCACACTGTCGTTGACATAGGCGATCTGTCCATCCCGCTTGAAGATAAATACTGCATCAGGCGCGTATTTCAGAGTCATGCGCAACTGCACTTCGCTTTCACGCAAGGACTTCGTCATCTCGCGGGCTCGTTGTTCAGTATCTGCCTGCAACTTCAGGTGTTCCTGTTCCAGCGCTTCCAGCGCCCTGCCATTTTGTTGCGCCATGCGCCTGTCGTACAGACTGGCAAAAATACCGCCGCCGAACCAGAACAACGCCGTCACCGAAACCAGCATGGACATAATGCGCGGTTCTATCCCGGAGACGCCTGACAAACACTGGCTGCCGGGTTGGATGATCGTCCCCAGCATCGCGGTATAATGCATGCCGGAAATCGCCCCCCCCATGATTACCCCACCCAGCAAAAAGCGCGGAAAAGGTTGCAGCCTGATGCGGTCGCCCTGATACATCATCAGCAAAGCCCCCCATGAGGCCACCACGGCGATCATCACGGACAGAGCGCAAATCAGCGGGTTGTAATGTATCGCCGGGTACATCTTGAGTGCTGCCATACCGGTGTAGTGCATCAGGCAGATGCACGCACCCATCAACAGTCCGCTTACCGCGATGCGCGTCCGACTGACATGATTTTCGCGCACCACCCGAAAACCAAACAGGGCTGCGGCAATGGCAGGAAGCGCAGATAGCAGGGTCAGTGTCTGATCAAATGCAATGGGTGTGGGCAGATGCAACGCCAGCATGCCGATGAAATGCATGGACCAGATGGACAGACCCAGCGTAAATCCGCCTATCAACATCCACAACATTGCCACGCCGCCGGTAGTCTCGCGCATGCGCTGCGCGTGGGTCAAGGCTGCGAAGGAGCCTATCATGGCGACCAGAACAGACAACACTACCAATGACATATTCAAGGAAAATTGCATTATAAAATTTTCACCATTAACCGCATTAATAATAACCGAACCAGCAGCGAGTCACAGTCTGTTAGTCGTCCAACGGCGATAAAGCTGCCGGTTGATAAAAACAAATCCGGTTGCGGCCATCCTTTTTAGCCTGATACATCGCAGTATCGGCACGATGCAGAAGATCGTCCTGATCGACATCATGATTCATAAAAAGCACCACTCCGATGCTAGAGGTACAATGATGTTCAAGCTGGGTTTGTGTCTTACCCGCTGTCTGATAGATCAGGAAATAGGTCTCGGCCAATTTCAAACGTATCTTTTCTGCAACTATATGCGCAAGCTTGACAGAAAGCTGGTGATCGACATCCAGGCATCCGAGCATCACCACGAATTCATCGCCTCCGAATCGCGCGACGGTATCCACCTCGCGCAGACAGCTACTGATGCGGCCTGCCGCCTCAACAAGAAGCGAATCACCTGCCGCATGGCCGAATTGATCATTGAGCGATTTGAAATTATCCAGATCGAGAAACATCAAGGCACCGTAATAACCATTTCGAGCGCTGGCAGCCAAAGCCTGGGTCAGCCTGTCATTCAACAGACGACGGTTGGGCAAGAGCGTCAGGGTATCGTAAAATGCCAGATTGCGTAATTGATGGGTCGCCTCATTGATGCGTTGCTGCAAAATCGTCCGTTCGTGCTGCAAATCTGCCGTCATCTGATTGATGCCCCTGGATAGGGTACACAACTCACGGATACAACTGGGCACTGTCAACCTTGTTTCGAGGTGTCCGTCACCTATGGCATGTATCGCTTCGCTTAATTTTGTGATGGGCACGGTAATACGCCGGCTGGCAAGATGCACCAGATACAGCGTAACCAGCAAGAATGCTGCGGTCACCGACAGGGTGAACCACAGCAAGCGGGCTTTCAGACGACGCGTCTGCTCCCAGCTCATTTCGAGCACCAACGCCCCTGCCTGCTGAACAGCAGGCTTTTCCTCAAATTCATCCAGGTCGACCTGTGTAGACAGAATGGGCTGATACAGTAACAGCATATCTCCGTTATCGAATATCGGAACTTCAAGGTTCACCAGTCCCAACATGCGGGCAGTCTTGTCCTTTGCGCCGGACATCTCAGCGGAACTCACCAGAACGCCATGAGTCGCATTCACCACCACGACCCCTTTGACATCCGGTTGCTGCAGGGCGCTCTCGGCAATCCCGGTCAAGAACACCCGGTTGTCGGCAAATACCCCATACTCGCAGCTGGCAGCCAGTTGGCGGGCAATCAATTGCCCACGCGTGACCAAATCACGATCCAGATCGCCGTAACGATCATGCAGCATGAATGCTTCAAGCACGATCACCATGAGCATCAACGGCATCAGCGAAAACCAGACTACGTACGTGCGAATACCATATTTCTTATTCATCATCGCGAACCTCCAGATGATTTTTCGACCTGAAGAAGGAGTGCTTCACCTGATTGCAGAGTTAACCCCAAGGTTCTGGCCACCTCCTGATTGACAGCGATGCTATATTTTGCGGGAAACTGTGCATCGGGCAATTTGCCCGTCCTGAAGAACGAAACGGTCATGGCAGCCGCTTGTGCGGCTAACTGTTCCGGCGTGGAAAAAATCGCACACAATGCGCCAGCCTTGACATATGCCTGTGAGAACCCGACCAGCGGAATACCGCGCCGATAACTGGAGAGTAAAATATTGCGAATACTGTTGCTGTTGTAGATTTCACTATCCGGCACCGCAAGCAGCACATCGCTATCGATGAGCAACTCATCCAGATCGGAAAACAGCGTATCCTTACTGCGCAAATGCCTGGCAATCAACGTAGCATGATGAACGGCCAGCTCACCACGCAACATGGACATATCCTGAGGGGCCGAATACAGCACCCCGATTTTTTGGCGCTCCGGCATGACGGCGCTCAGCAAAGCTGCCTGCCGGGCCCATGACTGTTCGAGATAGATGGCGGAAGTCTGACCGTATCGCAGCCCTTGTAAATTGGTGTAGATATTGCTGGGAATCATCGTCGCCAGTAATGGCAGCGCCGTTTTCTCTGCCGCCCGATACGCCGCCCTCACCCCGACGGCCACAATCAAATCAGCCGGTTGCGCATCAAAATCCTCGGCGCGTTGCACCAGATTTAAATGAATGTTCGAAGGCAAATTTTGCTCGAAGGTCATTGCGAAGTTCTGATACAGCGGACTGCTGTCACTCAGCACCAGCAACACGCGCAAGTCATCTGCGCTGCATGCCGGCTGGGAAAATCCGCCCAGCAAACCAAAAAATACGGTTTGCAGCAACCAGCCTGAGACTTTGTTGAGTAAAACCACGTTACCAGTTCAGCGTCAGCGTGACATAGCCGCGCCGATTGAAGAGATTGCTGGCAATGAATTCGGTGTAGTTCTGATCGAGCAGGTCTTGCAGCACCAGTGCCACACTGCCTTTGACGCCTCCAGCCAGGTTAAAGGCTCTGGCGACGCGAACATCCATGCGCCGCTGGATTGGCTGATAATCGATAGTGCCGCGGTCAAACGGCTGCATGGCGGCCTGATAATACCAGGACGCGCTGAAGGAGTAGTCATGAGACAGGCGTTGCGCAAAAAGCAGGCTGGCACTGTTTTTCGGCATGCTTGCACTCAGGATGTCGCTGTTCAGGGGGTTGGATGACACAAGTGCTCGCTGCCCTGCTGCAGCCAGTGCAGCCCCATTGCTGGCGGCCAACTCGTGCGCGAAGTTCACCGTCAAACTACTGTCTTTACTGAACCCATGCTTGACGGTGGCCTCGAACCCCTGATACGCGCCCGCCATCCCGTTCACGAAGGTTTTGCTGGTGGATGAAAGATAGATGCCGTTACTTAACTGGTCGCTGAACAGTCGCAAATCCAGCGAGGTTGCCCAATCCGGAAACTCTCCGATATAGCCTATCTCATGGGATAGCATTTTTTCAGATTGCAGGCCCGGGGAATTCACCGTCTGACTCGGGATGAGCAACGCACCGGGTTGCAGCAGCGGATAATTTGTCTCGACCATGGCAGGAGTTCGGTATGCAACAGATACGCCCATGCGCAGGGTTTGCTGCGGCGTCAAATGATAATTCAGCGCAACATGCGGAGAGCTATGCTGTTGTGCCAGCGCATCCCTCTCGAACATGGTGCCTGCATTGAACAGCAAGCGCTCCGTGATGCGCCATTCATCATGCCCGAATAGCCGGTATTGATTGGTATGTAACGACGAACTATAAATCTGCGACAACGGCGGAATAAAACCTTGTCCGCCAACCCCGTCTGCCTGGTATGCCGCACCATAGACCAGGCGGTTGGCAGAGGACAGTGGCAGCGTGTGTTGCACCTCAATTTCATCGCGTCTGGTCTGAAGCGACTGAACGATTGGACCGGCATAAAATATCCCGCCCAGATAGGCAGGAAAAGCTTCATGCTGATCTTGCCGTGTATGGGAATAACGTAAACTCAATTCACCATCGTCTGCAAGCTGACGTATCCATCCCAGTTGTATGAAGTCGGAATTGCCTGTCAGATCGTGAAACATGTTACCGTTGGTCGATCTCGGGTAAGCCGAATTCGGGTTTTTGTCGCTGAACCCGACGCCCTGCACATCATGGTTGAAGCCGAACTGGATATCGTAACGGTCGACCGCATTGGGATGATAATCCGCGCGGTAATTGAGCAATCGCGCCTGATTGCTGTCGTTGCTGTTATTGAGCAGCGCGATCGCGCTGACGGGAAAATTATTGGGCGGCACAGTGAGGCTATCGTAGCCATTGTCCGCAGTGTAGGCCAGGGTCATGCGGTAATCGAACTGCTCACCGCGGCGGCCAAAACGGGTTGATATGTCGTTGACCCCCTTGTCCCCGTGCGTGACTGATACGCTTTTGCCATCCATCACGCCCGCATCGCGGGTGGTAATGCTGATCACCCCCTGGGTTGAATTCGCGCCGTGCGAAGCGGCGGCAGGCCCCCGTATCACCTCGATGCGCTCGATGTCATCGATCGTGATCGGCAAGTTAGCCCAATCCACCGTGCTGACAGGCGGCAGATACACGCTGCGACCATCGATCATCACCTGCATGCGCCTGGCATATTGGTCTGTCGAGCCATGGTAGGATACGATCGGCTGACTGCCCTTGTAATAGCTGACATACATGCCCGGAACCAGTTTGAACAGATCAGGAATCGTCCTGAAACCGGATGCAATGATCATTTTTCGGTCAATCACCGTCATCGCATTCGGCGCTTCAGACAGCGGCTGTGATAATCGAGAGGCGCTCAATACCACAGGGAGTTCCTGATAATAGTCGGATTCGCTTACATAATCGGCCGCATAGCCTGACTGAGAAGCCAGGCACAGAAATATAAGGCATTGATTTTTCATTACATGATGTATATCAAGCAGTGGTCTTGCAGTTATTTTTGCTAAAGCTGCATCAAGCAAAAATTGAGCTGTCAAATGAATTCGCAGTGTAGCGTATTCTTATAATATATGGGAAAAATCCTATGAGGAAACGCTCATTTATTCGTCTTCCCCGCAAAAGCGGGGAACCAGTGCCTTTATTCAACTGGGTTGTCGTTCCTCGAAACATCGGCCTTTGGCCTCGTTTGGCCGCAAGCTCGAAACTTCGCTACGCTCGTTTTCCCGCCGCTGACTGCCCTCGTTGGGGTGGTCGGGGCGGGAACGACAAAACCGAATAAATCAGCGTTGCCTTAAGTATCCACCTGCTGTTGCAACGCCATCTCCTGCAAGGACGGGAGTTCCTGCAACGTGCGCAGGTTCAAATCATCGAGCAGCTGGCGGGTCGTTGCGAACAATTCGGGTCTGCCTGGCGTATCGCGTGTGCCGATGACTTCTATCCAGCCGCGCGCTTCCAGTGTCTTGAGGATTTGTGAGGATACCGCGACGCCGCGTATTTCCTCGATGTCGCCCCGCGTGACGGGCTGGTGATAGGCGATGATGGCCAGCGTTTCTAGCACGGCACGCGAATAGCGCGGCGGCTTTTGCGGATTGAGCCTGTCCAGATAGACCTGCATTTCCGGCCTGGCCCGAAAACGCCAGCCGGTTGCCACTTTAGTCAGTTCCACCCCGCGGCCCTGCCAGTCGCTTGCGATTTCTGCCAGCATCGATTCGAGCTCGCGATTATCAGGCGGTTCATCGCTGAGCATTTTCAGCTCGGAAAGTGACAGCGGCTCGGGGCTGGTCAGCAGCGCGGTTTCAAGAATGATCTTGAGCTCGGGTCTGCCTGGCAATTCACGCCGCAGTTCTGCAGATTCTGACATAAATGCTCCCAAATGTTTCGCTTTGCTGAATTTCCAGCAGATACTCCTTGGCCAGTTCAAGCATCGCGATAAAGGTGATGACCAGCTTCGGCAAACCGGCGTCTGTATCAAACAAGGAATCGAATGCCACGAACTCGCCCCCTTGCAGGCAACGCAAAATATGCGTCATCTGCTCGCGCACCGAGAGGGCTTCGCTGCGCACGGTGTGATGGGTATTGACACGGGCTCGGGTCAGCAAGCCCATCCATGCCAGCTTCAGATCTTCCACACTGATTTCGGGCAGCCGCGCATCATTGCAGCTTCGCTCGATCAGCACCTGGACGATCTCGAAATCCCGTCCGGCCTGCGGCAGTTCATCGAGTTTTTGCGCCGCCAGCTTCATTTGCTCGTACTCCTGCAAACGGCGCATCAGTTCGGCACGCGGGTCTTCCCCATCCTCCTCAGAGACCACAATTGATTTGGGCAGCAACAGTCGCGACTTGATTTCAATCAGCACCGCCGCCATCAACAGGTATTCCGCCGCCATCTCAAGCCTGTGCTGCTGCAATAAGCCGATGTAGCTCAAGTATTGCCGGGTCAGTTCCGCCATCGGAATATCCAGCACATCAAGATTGTGTTTGCGTATCAGATACAGCAGCAAATCCAGCGGCCCCTGAAAGGCATCCAGCACCAGTTCCAGCGCGTCCGGCGGAATATATAAATCCAGCGGCATTTGCAGCATCGGCTCGCCGTGCAGACGGGCAGTAACGTGAAATTCGCGCAGCGATTGATTCACCCCCTCGCCCGCAAGGGGGGAGAGGGTTGGAGGGAAGGAACGGTCATGGCGGGTATCAAGTTTGGTATCTTTGCCATGCCCGTCAGACAGAACCTGGGCCTCAGACATGAATCAGGAGTAGCTCAGCCCCATCGCCTCACGCACATCCCGCATCGTCTCGCAAGCGAGCTTGCGTGCCTTTTCATTGCCGTCTGCAATGATATTGCGCACCAGGGACGGGTCATCCAGATACAGTTGCGCGCGTTCGCGCATCGGACGCTGCTCTGCCAGCACCGCGTCGATCACCGGTTGCTTGCATTCTATGCAACCGATGCTGGCACTCTTGCAGCCATGCACCACACCTTGTCGGGTTTGCTCGTCGGAATACACCTGATGCAAAGCCCACACCGGACATTTTGCAGGATCGCCCGGGTCGGTGCGGCGGATGCGTGCCGGATCGGTCGGCATGGTGCGAATTTTTTTAGCAACACTCGCCTCGTCTTCGCGCAGCGTGATTGTATTGTTATAAGACTTGGACATCTTCTGCCCATCCAGCCCGGGCATTCTCGATGCCGCTGTAAGCATGGCCTGTGGTTCAGCCAGAATCATCTTGCCGCCGCCTTCCAGATAGCCGAACAGTCGCTCCCGGTCGCCCAGATTCAGGCTCTGCTGCTCATCGAGCAAGGCCTTGGCGGATTCGAGCGCTTCACTATCGCCCCGTTCCTGAAAACGATTGCGCAGCTCATTGTAAAGACGGGCCTTCTTACTGCCGAGTTTTTTAATGGCCGATTCGGCCTTCTCGACGAAACCGGGATCACGCCCGTACAGATGGTTGAAGCGGCGCGCAAGCTCGCGGGTAAACTCGACATGCGGCACCTGATCTTCACCAACCGGCACTTGCGTGGCACGGTAAATCAGTACGTCTGCGCTCATCAACAGCGGATAGCCCAGAAAACCATAGGTGCTCAAATCCTTTTCGGTAAGTTTTGCCTGTTGATCCTTGTAGGTCGGCATGCGTTCCAGCCAGCCCAGCGGCGTGATCATCGACAACAGCAGATGCAATTCGGCGTGTTCCGGCACTTTCGACTGAATGAACAGCGTCGCGCGGGAAGGATCGACGCCTGCCGCCAGCCAGTCCACCACCATATCCCAGACGCTTTGCTCGATGATTTGCGGCGCATCGTAATGGGTGGTCAGCGCGTGCCAGTCGGCCACGAAAAACAGGCATTCGAACTCGTGCTGCATTTGTATCCAGTTCTTCAATACACCGTGGTAATGTCCCAGGTGCAAACTCCCTGTCGGGCGCATGCCCGATAAAATGCGATTAGCAAACATAACTTAGATTCCAACTATCATTAAAAGGGTTTGTTGAACCAGGTTGACCAGGGGATACAACACCCAACCCAGCACCGGCGAGATAGCCAGAACGATCAGCACGAACATGCCGTAAGGCTCGATTTTACTCAGCTGATATGCCTGACGGTGCGGCAGCAAACTGATCGCAACCCGTCCGCCATCCAGCGGCGGCAGGGGGATCAGGTTCAGCACCAGCAGCACGATATTAATTTTTATGCCGATGGCGGCCATATCCATCAGCGGCTCGGCAAAGTAATTTTCAGGATATGCTGACGATAACTTGAACAGCAACGCCCAGCCCAGTGCCATCGCCAGATTCGAAGCAGGTCCGGCGAGGGCTACCCACAACATGTCCTTTTTCGGATTGCGCAGTGCGCCGAAATTGACCGGGACCGGCTTCGCCCAGCCGAACAGCACGCCGCCCAGCACCAGCGTAAGCAGCGGCAACAACACCGTCCCGACCGGATCGATGTGGCGCATGGGGTTCAGGCTGATGCGCCCCATTTGATAGGCCGTCATGTCGCCGAAATGCTTCGCCACATAGCCGTGCGCCGCTTCGTGCAGGGTGATGGCGAACAGAATGGGAATGGCCGCGATGGCAATGGTCTGAATAAGCTGTTCTATTTGCATTTATTAATCATCATGTTATATAGCATTATTAAATTAAAACATTAGGCCTTAATCCCGAACGGAGCCACATCGCCCTTGCCTTGCCTGAGCAGCACAGGAACGCTGCCAGTCAAATC
The DNA here is from genome assembly GCA_002381565.1 of Gallionella sp. UBA4121. Taxonomy (GTDB): domain Bacteria; phylum Pseudomonadota; class Gammaproteobacteria; order Burkholderiales; family Gallionellaceae; genus Gallionella. Next base: position 7,433 of record DFWZ01000044.1, on the reverse strand, counting down.
GATCACCGTGGTGAAATCAGCCCCAGCAACGCCCCCGTCAATCACCGCATCAACCTTTTTTTCCAGCAATTCACGGATCAGTTCGGCATCATTGAGCGGCCAGGATTCATCCGGCAATATCAGTGTGGAGCTGGACATTGGCTCTCCCAGCTCTTCCAGCAATGCCAGCGCCACCGGGTGATCGGGCACGCGTATGCCTATCGTGCTCTTCTTGGGATGCTGCAAACGCTTGGGCACTTCCTTAGTCGCCTCCAGTATGAAGGTGTAACTGCCGGGCGTATTGGCCTTGAGCAAACGGAACTGGGTGTTATCCACCCGCGCATAGTTTGAAATCTCCGACAAGTCCCGGCACATCAGCGTAAGGTGATGCTGATCGTCCAGCCCGCGTATCTCTCGGATGCGCCCTACCGCGTGCTTGTCATCCAGATGGCAACCCAGCGCGTAACAGGAATCGGTAGGATACACCACGATGCCGCCGTCCTTCAGGATAGCCACGGCCTGATGGATCAGGCGCATGTTGATATTGTTCGGATAGATGGTAAAGAACTGTGACATATGATCCTCAAAAACTCATTCTTTGTGCGAATCGCGGTGTTGCGTGCTCGCTCATTCCTTGCCTATCAATACGATATGTCTCGTAATTCGCTGCGCGGCTCCTTGCGCTTCATCCCAACGATCTGAATTTTTGAAGATCCCCATATGTATTGAACTCAAAGTTATTGCAACGCTTGCCAGACCGGACGGCAGATCAGCGGCAGATCGGGCAGCCGCCCCATATCGCGATAGCTCTCGCCTGGCCCGTGAAAATCCGAACCGCACGAAGCCATCAGATTAAATTCATCGGCATAGCGTGCAAATTCGGCATACTGTTCGGGCGTATGGCTCCCCGTGACAACCTCCAAAGCCTGCCCGCCCAGTTCGACGAATTCGCTGAGCAACTCGTGCATGGTCTTCTTGCCCATGCTGTGTTTGCCGACCATATATCGTCCCGGATGCGCCAGCACCGCGATACCGCCACTGCCGCGTATCCAGCCGATCGCGTCGCCAAGCGCCGCCCACTGATGCGGCACATAGCCGGGCTTGCCGGTAGCCAGATAACGGTTGAAAACGCTTTTGACATCCTTGCAGTGTCCGGCCTCAACCAGATAGCGGGCAAAGTGCGTGCGTCCTATCATGTTCGGGTTGCTCGCATGTTTGAGCGCGCCCTGGAACACGCCGCCTATGCCCACACGGGCCAGCTCATCGGCCATCTTCCTGGCACGCTCACCACGCCCGCTGCGCACACTTCGCAGACCATCCTGCAACGGCGCATAGGCAGGGTCTATCCCCAAACCGACAATGTGTAACGTATGTTTGCGCCACGACACGGAAATTTCCACGCCGTTGACAAAAGCCATGCCGTGTTGCAAAGCCACGCTGCGCGCCTCATTCAGACCATCCGTATCGTCGTGATCGGTCAGCGCCAGCATAGTCACGCCGCGCAGATGAGCGCGATCAACCACTTCGGCAGGCGTCAGGGTGCCATCGGAAATATTGGAATGGCAATGCAGGTCGTAATCAAGCATGAAGTTTTCTCAGGCTATTATTACAAATGTACGATAACCCACTGCCCGCTAAATAACAGTTCATGCGTCGCCACCGCCTTTCTTCATAACCTTGCCTTCTTCAGCTCGGCGGCGGCGTACTTCCTTGGGATCGGCGATCAGCGGACGATAAATCTCGATGCGGTCCTTGTCGCGCAGCACGGTGTCGGCTTTGGTCAGTTTACCGAAAATGCCCAGCTTATGCGCCGACAAATCAAGATCAGGAAACTTTTCAAGCAGACCGCTGGCCTGTATGCCTTCAATCACCGTGATGCCTGCCGGCAGCTCTTTTTTCAGCAGTGTTTGCTCGGCGGGCAACGCGTAAACCACTTCAATGTTGATTTTATCGGTCATGTGTTCGGATAAACCTTTTCTGCACGGTGAATGAACGCATCCACGAAACTGTTGGCGATCAAATGAAACACCGGGCCCACCAGTTTTTCCAGCAGTCGACTGGAAAATTCGTAGTGCAGACGAAACTCTATTTTACAGGCTGTGTCAGTCAACGGGATGAATCGCCAGCATCCGTCCAGGTGGCGAAATGGCCCATGCTGCAAGGTCATGTCGATCTGATGCGGCGGCGTGCGGACATTTTTAGTAGTAAAACTTTGTTTAATATGATGATAATTAATATTAACCGTGGCATCCACTGTATTTCCATCCAGATTTACAACGCTCGCCCCGCCGCACCATGGCAAAAATACCGGGTAATCTTCCACGCGATCGACCAGGTTAAACATTTGTTCTGCGCTATGTGCAACCAATACTGTTTTTTCTACTGTCGCCATTAGCAATCAAGCCGTAATTCCAAAGACTGGTAGAATAGCCGAACACACAGCAAAATTCACCTCTCATGAGCATTATCCAGAATAAAAAAGCGTTTCACGAATACTTCATCGAAGATAAATATGAAGCAGGCCTGATGCTGGAAGGCTGGGAAGTCAAAGCCATCCGCGCCGGACGCGCGCAACTCAAGGAAGCCTACGTCACTGCAAAAGACGGCGCACTGTACCTGTTCGGCTCGCACATCAGCCCGTTGCTTTCCGCCTCCACACACATCCATCCCGACCCGGTACGCACGCGCAAGCTGCTGCTGCACAAAGCTGAAATAGAAAAAATCATCAACAAGGTGCAGCGCGCGGGCTACACCGTGATGCCGCTGGACATGCACTACAAGGGCGGCCGCGTCAAACTGACCATAGGTCTTGCCAAAGGCAAGAAGCTCCATGACAAGAGAGCCACTGAAAAAGAAAAGGACTCCAAACGCGAAGCGGCACAAGCCATGAAGAAAGAGCGTCGTTAATGGCTCTCTTGCAGCGCGACCTTGCATATTTTGTGCAAATCCCAAGCTACAAGCGCGCAACCGAAAAGGAAAAAGATTCCAAACGCGAAGCTGCACAGGCCATGAAAAAGGAACGACGCTAAAAATATGCACGCTTTTGGCGCGACCTTTATATACGAAACATGTAGGGTGGAAAAAGCGTAGCGTTTCCACCGATGAAGGGTGGATACGCGCTTGCGCTTTATCCACCCTACAAAACAGGAGACAATATGAACGATCAAACTGCGACACAAACCGCGTACCTTGCAGGCGGCTGCTTCTGGGGCATGGAAGAACTGGTGCGGCAAATCCCCGGCGTGCTCGAAACCGAAGTCGGCTACTGCGGCGGCGGCACCCCGGATGCCACATACGAACAGGTCAAGACGGGGCGCACCGGGCATGCCGAATCGCTGAAGCTTGTGTTCGACCCAAGCCTGCTCACCTTCCGCCACCTGTTATTCGAATTCTTTCGCATGCACAACCCGACCACGCCTGACCGTCAGGGCAACGATAGAGGGACGCCCTACCGTTCAGCGATTTTTTATCTGAATGAAGAGCAACGACAAATAGCACAGGAAGTCATCAAAACCGTCGATGAATCAGGCGACTGGCAAGCGCATGCCGTCACCGAAGTCGTGCCGTTCAAGGAATTTTTCCGCGCCGAGGAATACCATCAGAAATATCTGGTCAAACATCCTGGCGGCTATACCTGCCATTACGTCAGGCGTCTGTCATTGGGAGAGTATTGAAAACCAGTATCCGGCTATTGTGCATGCCCTCGCCTTTCAATATTGGCCTGTCTTATCCGATGCCACGCGCCCTCTTTCAGTATCACTTCATATTTCTGCCAGTTGGAAAAATCCAGCAGCGTAGCCGTGTCTATGACACCCTGCCCATACCCGGCCACGTTTCTGAATGTGACGATGACCCCGCTATCCTGCCCATCGCTGGATAAGCTAAGAACCCTGCGCACCGACAGGTCATCACCAAACTCACCGTTGCTATAGTAGAGTCCCTCGCTGATTTGCTCTGGCTGATCTGATAATTGCCAGGCATGTTTGACGGCCAGCCGGTAGATTCTGGACAGATCTTCTTCGCTGATATCCACATATGAACCGATTTCTCCCAGCGCATACTGAAAATCCCCGTGACTCAACTGGTTGTACGCATTCTGCACGACAGCCGCTTCCTTCTTCAAGCCGGCCGGATAGCGACGCCACGGAAATGCATAATTCACCGCAACGGCGACGCACAGCAATATGGACACATTCAGCATCACCGGGGTCAGCACAAAGTGATAGCCCAGCGCATGAACTTGCGAGCCGCCGACCACTGCCGTCAATGCGGTAGCTCCGCCAGGCGGATGAATGCAACGCAGATAATGCATCGCGGCAATCGCCAGCGCTACGGCCAGCGGAGCTGCAACCAGCGTGTTTGAAATGCTCTGTTCGCAGGTAACGCCGATCAGCGCAGAAACGACATTGCCGCCCATCAACGGCCAAGGTTGCGACAGGGCGCCATGAGGAACGGCGAACAACAACACCGCCGATGCACCCATCGATGCGACCAGCAGTGCTGCGCCCTGCGCGCCGAGATAATGGTGACTGACCCACATGATCAGCAAAATTCCGACAAATCCGCCAACGGCCGATATGACTTTTTCGGTATGACCGGTAACATTTGGCCCTACCCCCAGCACACTGATGATTGTTTTAAAAATGGCCATAAGGAATTAAATGTTTGAAGTTGATCGCAGTCTGTTCCTGTTCACGGAAGACGGGATAAATGATAGGGGACTCACCGTAATGTCGCGTTATTTGCGCGAGCCTGTATGATTGAATATGCGCTGCATCCATAGCTTAAAAAGTTGCAAGTAAAATATAACCTGTTTTAATGACGCCGGCACAAATACATGTGCGAATCATACATGTTTTTTGTTCAAAGCGCTTTTCAAACGACATTGAGAAAAATATGAACCTGTTTGATGAAACCGCACCCGGCTTTGATCACCCGCTGGAAATGTTGCGCGCCTGCCACGGTAAGATACTGCTGCAATGCGACACACTTCATAAACTGGCCGCACACCTGGAGATCAAAGGGTGTGATACTCAGACTATGCTGGCTGCACAGGGCATCCTGCGCTACTTCGATACGGCAGGGCAGCTCCATCACCAGGATGAGGAACAGGATCTGTTCCCGGCCCTCCACGCCGCACCGGGTATGGACACAGCCTTGCTTGAGCGTTTGCTGTCCGAACATGTTGTCATGCTGGCAGCCTGGAATGCGTTGCGCCCGACTCTGCTGCAACTCGTCGCAGGACATGACGTGAAACTACCAGTCGTCCTGACTGAAAAATTCATCGCCAGTTATACCGCACACATCAACATCGAGAATGCGGAACTGCTGCCGCTCGCCGCTCGCCTGCTCAGCCCGCAACAGATGGAACAGATGGGTCGCCGGATGGCCGAACGGCGTGGCGCCTCCGCCAGCCGTATGAATTCGCTTGCCGGATCACCAAAACCATGACTTTGACTGCACAGGAAAATAATATGAACACCGCATTGAGCAAAGTTCCGGCGCTGACAGCGATTTTCTGGATCATCAAAATCGCTGCAACCACACTGGGCGAGACGGGCGGCGATGCGGTGTCCATGTCGATGAACCTGGGGTATCTTGTCGGAACAGGCATTTTCTCGGTCATCTTTCTCGTGGCTGTGGCAGCGCAAATCAGCGCAAAGGGCTTTCACCCGTTCCTGTACTGGACGACCATCATCGCGACGACCACCGTCGGCACGACATTGGCTGATTTTGCGGATCGCTCCCTTGGCATCGGCTATGCCGGGGGTTCTGCGCTGCTGCTCGTCCTGCTGATGGCAACCTTGTTTATCTGGTATCGGACACTAGGCTCGGTATCGGTTGATACCGTCAGTTCGCCAAAGGCCGAGATGTTCTACTGGCTGACGATCATGTTTTCACAGACGCTGGGCACAGCCCTGGGCGACTGGACAGCGGACACGGCAGGGCTGGGCTACGGAGGCGGTGCAATGGTATTTGGCGCGCTGCTGTTACTCGTTGTTGCTGCGTACTACTGGACGCAAATATCTCACACCATGCTGTTCTGGGCGGCATTCATACTCACGCGCCCGCTGGGTGCGGTCGTCGGCGATTTTCTTGACAAGCCGCTCGATGCAGGCGGGCTGGCGTTGAGTCGCTATTCCGCCTCGCTAACACTGCTCGCATTTATTGTGGCCTGCATCCTGATCTTCGAACACAGGGCCGCCAAACAAGCTCATTGATGCCTAATTGACCTCTTCCACCTTGATCAGCACGTTGCGCTGTTCATTGAGTCTGGAGGTGCTGCGCGTGGTGATGGTTGAATTGTCTGTACTGCCCTGCTGCCCCATCCCGCCGACATTTATCCACTCACCCAGCCGGCCGGATACGGTGCTTGTAGTCTGTTGCGTCCTTGTCACAGGATAATCGCCTGTATTCTGGTTCGGCGGGAGCGAGTCGTTCTGCGCGCTGATTTGCAGCGTCACAATATCGCCATTGATGCGCGGCAGCACATAGAAACCGCTGTCGACATCCCGGTACTGGGTGGTATTGATCACCTGCGTGCCCCAGGCATTTTGCACCACCTGAGGCTGCCGGACGGGCACGGTCTGACCGCTCTTCACCAGTGCACGGTTGCCTTCGAGCACTTGCAGCTGCTGGGTCTTTTTATCATCTTCGAGCGAGCGCGTGCTGATTATCCGTGCACTCACGTTATCCTGCCCTGCCGCGCCGCTTCCGGGCAAAGTCAGACGCGCCCCACGCCCCAGACCGACGCTGCCGGAGACTTCGGTCAGGCGTGCAACCGTTTCGCTGTCCACATTTTGCATCACGGTGATTTTCAGGCGGCGCGGCAGCGTATCGATGCCCTCCAGCAGTCGCCTGATTTGCGCAATGTTGCGCGGCGAGGCGCGCAGGATGAGCTGATAATTCATGCCGCTGACCATTTCATCCTTATCCAGCAAAGGCCGAATGACGGGTATCAGCTCTTCTGCACTGCGATGTTTGAGATCGATAATCTCAAGTTCACTCCCCTGTACACTGGTTACCAGCAGCAGACCTATCAAAATAATCAATCTTTTCATCATTTTCCCTTTACAAGTTCATATACTCTACCGTAAATTCACGGCCATGAAATATCTCCTCGCATTGTTTAGCCTGTTGCTGCTGAGTGCCTGCGGCACAACGCGCCATGACACGCCTGTTCAGGCGGCTGTTTACACAGCGCCGCAGGATGACGAAGCGCGGATGAGCAACCTGGCGATTTATGCGATGAGCCTGTATGACACGCCTTATCAGTATGGCGGAAAATCGCGTGTCAACGGCTTCGATTGCAGCGGTTTTGTACAGTTCGTGTTCCAGAACTCGCTGGGATTGCAGCTGCCCAGAACCAGCGCCGAGATGAGCCGTGTCGGCATGCCGCTCGATGCCCGTCAGATGAAACCCGGCGACCTGGTTTTCTTCAACACCACCCACAG
>DFWZ01000060.1:13955-98536 GCA_002381565.1 Gallionella sp. UBA4121 | reverse complement strand
GAAAAACAACATGCTGATCATCGCAGGCTCGTTAGTGGGCACCTCCGGCGCGATCCTGTCCTATATCATGTGTCGTGCGATGAACCGCTCGTTCTTCAACGTGATCCTGGGCGGCTTCGGCGGCGAAGCATTGGCAGCGGCGGATGACGGCGGCGTGCAGAAGACCTATCGTTCCGGCAGTGCGGACGATGCGGCGTTCCTGATGGGCAATGCCGACTCGGTGATCATCGTGCCGGGTTACGGTCTGGCCGTGGCGCGCGCGCAGCATGCCATCAACGAAATGTCCAAGGTGCTGACCGAGAAAGGCGTCAAGGTTCGCTACGCGATTCATCCGGTGGCAGGGCGCATGCCGGGCCACATGAATGTGCTGCTGGCTGAGGCCGAAGTTCCCTACGAGCAGGTCGTGGAAATGGACGAGATCAACAACGAGTTTGCCGATACCGACGTGGTGCTGGTGATCGGCGCTAACGACGTGGTGAATCCTGCGGCCAAAAACGACAAGTCCAGCCCGATCTACGGCATGCCGATACTCGATGTGTACAAGGCGCGCACGGTGCTGGTGGTCAAGCGTTCCATGGCGACCGGTTATGCGGGGCTGGACAACGACCTGTTCTACATGGATAAGACCATGATGGTGTTTGGCGATGCCAAGAAGGTGGTCGAGGATATCATCAAGGCGATCGCCTGAAGAAAAACAAGTTTGTTAACGAAAAAAAGCTGGCTACGTAATCCGTGGCCAGCTTTTTTAACGCCGCATTAGGCTGCACACTGAGCAGAAAAGGCTGATGAGCGCCCCCTGTTGTCGTGGTTTCGACAGGCTGTCTTGTGGGAGACGTGAACTTCTGAAAATCATTGCTGCCGCCGATCACTTTTGCAGATTGTCAGCAGCAATTCTATCTGGCGTCGGGCTTTTTTAAAAAAGCGAGCGCAGCCAGGATTAACGAGCTAATCGCTGACCCCTGTTTTTCCCACTCGAATTCATCATATGTATTCGTTTCGTCCTGTAAATGCAGCTCGGAAATATTTTCGGGCGCGACTGAATAAAGCAGGCCGTGTGAAAATGATTGTTCCATGACTTATCCTCCATTCAAGACATTACTGTAATTAACAGTGTATACAGTAATACTGTTAATGCAAGAAAAAAATTAATACAGTTAAAATATACGTTTAACAGGGGGCGGCTGTGAACGGACGTGGCTTGCCGCCCGCGTGCGTGAGGCAAATTTGCACGGGTGTATTTGTTGATTGATTAACAGACTGCTGAAAAACGTTATGAGCGAAGCCGAGACAAGGAAAAAAGAGGCGAGAAAGCGGAGTTTACACAGAGTAATCGAGCATTTCGAGCCACTTTTTGACGCCGTATCGGCGAGCGCAATAGTTTTTCAGCAGCCTGTTAATATTGATAATCAGAAGGTTGGCTTATGCAGGCTCAAGGATTGGCCGCACGGATTGAATGCGTCCGTTCATGTACGGCGGCTTTTGATGACCAGAAAGACGCCTAGCAGACTTTCGATTAAATAGGCGATGCTGGAGATGCCGTGCAGCATTTTGAAACGCCCGTAGAGCGCGCTGTGCATCACATCGAGCGGCAGCGCCTGCGCTTTGAGGTCATTCATGATGGGGGTAATGCCGAACTGTATTAGCAGTGAAATCGAAAGCATGGACGCTGCCAGCCAGAACAGCGGCAGGCGAATCACAGCGCGGCCGGACCAGGATGCGAAGTAGGCGAGCAAATAGATGCCGCAAACCAGACTGACATAACCTGCATTGACAAACATGCTGCCTGCCAGCATGCCAGCCAGTTGTCTGTCAGGCTGTGCATAAAACAGCACAGGTACGGCGAGATAACCGATGGCCCACAGGCTGCCTGTCCAAGCGGCGATGGCAAGGGATGCGATGTGATGGCTGATATTTTTCATGGGTCAAGGGTAGCACAGGCACGCTGCTTTTGCTTATCGACAGACGGCGTTTTATCTTCAAAAAGGGGGAAACATGTTTTTGAGCTGTCGGCAGGGGATGTCGCCAACGCGCTGAGGGATAAATTGCCAGGGCTGGTTTTTATCTGTCAGTTCACTGCCGGCACAAGGCCTGCCAAGAACCCTCCTTATACAGGCGTGTTGGCTTTTACCGTCGCTTTGAGTTCTGTGATTTGCGCCAAGATGGCTTGCGCATTGCCGCCTGTTATCGTGACGCCGAGCGTGACTAATCCACCCAGGATGTTGAGCACCCGCCCGACATCCTTGATTTCGTTGATTGCACGGGTTGCATTGTCGATAGCACTGACGAGATTCTTCGTCGTGAGTGCACCGTTGTTGGCCAGCAGCTTAATGCCGACGGCGCGATAACGGTCTGCGTCATAGCGCAGCGCCGTTTCCTTTTCCACCAGCACTTCATATTCCTGGTGCGACAAGCTGTCTTTTATTGAGCGGCGTAGCGTGAGTGCGGCTGCGGCCGCTGCCTGCATGGCATCGGCAATGTCGAATGCCTGGTCAGGGGAGAGTTTTTTTTGCGATAGCATGAATTGTCTGATTAAAATGATGCCAGTCTGTGATTGCCAGCGAGACAACGGCAGACTGGAGCTGCATAGCCTCTCCCGTTGTTTTGATTCGCGACAGGCTGGCAGTGTTCCATTTTTCAGGGCGGCGGTCAATATGCCGAAATACCTAGGCAATTCGGTCTAGCTGCCTGTCGGCATATGCGTCCAGTAGCGGCTATGCGTCTTGCGGTAGCGTTCAACTGCCATGCCGTTCGCGTTCATGTCGACCAGGATTGCGCCGTCCTCGTCCGAGCGCAGCAAAGTAGCGCCGCTGTCCATATAGCGCTGCCGGATCGCTTCCTTTGGATGGCCGAAGCGGTTGAGGTACCCGGAAGTGAACACGGCGTAGTCAGGCAGGACGGCAGCGACAAAGTTTTCGCCCGATGAACCGGAACTGCCGTGATGCGGAACCACCAGCAGGCCGGCGGGAAGCTGGTCGGCATGTACGTTGAGCAGTCGTTGTTCGGCGCGTTTTTCGATATCGCCTGCGAGCAGAATGTGCTGATGACCTGTGCTGATGCGCAACACGCAACTCTGGTTGTTGTCGTGCGGACGGACGCTGTTTTGATCCGGATGCAGGATATCGAATTGCACACCGTCCCAGTTCCAGCTCATTCCATCCCGGCAGCGGCGCATCAGGGCAGGGCCGTTGGTGCCGAATTTGTCAAAGGGTGAAATGGCCTTTGAAGGCACAGTCGGAATGGTATCGACCGGCTGTGAAGAGGCGATCCAGCCGACCGGCATCGCCTGCAAAACGGAAACCGTGCCGCCGATGTGATCGGTGTCGTCGTGGCTCAGGATTAATCCGTCCAGTGAGGCTATTCCCATGCCCCGCAGGCTCGGGATCAGGATGCGGTTGCCGCTGTCTGACTCGCCCGGGAAATCGGGTCCTGTGTCGTAGAGCAGCGCGTGATGCCGGGTTTGTACTGCTGCCGACAAACCTTGTCCGACATCGAAGACGATCAGGCGCAGGGCGCCGGGTTCAGGTAGTTCGGGCGAATTTAAAAACATCGGCAGCAGCATCAGTCCTCCCAGCCAGCGCGCAGGAAACCCTCTGGGTGTCAGCATCCAGGCCACGCCCAGCATGCCGGCAACGATGCTCCATGGGTGCGGTGCATGTTGTGTCCACAGTGGCCAGTTGCTCAAAAATTGCAGCGGAATCATGGTCAGGTGAAGCGCGCTATGCGCCAGCCACAGCGGCGCATCGAACGGCAACACGGCAGCTGTCAGTGCAAGCGGCACGACCATCAGGCTCACCAGCGGAATCGCTATGGCGTTGGCGACGGGAGAAACCAGCGAGAGTTGCCCGAACAGCGCCAGCAGCAGCGGAATCAGGCCTATGGTCACCGCCCATTGCACGACGGCATATTGGCGCAAAAACTGAAACAGCACAGACGGCGAAATTCGCCGGGTCGGACCGGGTAGTTGCCCGATGACGGCATCGCTTGTGCCATTTTCGCCCCCGATGCGGTGGGAGCTTGTGTACAGGATGAGCGCCACTGCACCGAATGACAGCCAGAAACCGGGGGAGAGCACCGCCCAGGGATCGGGGAGCAGCACGCCTGTCAGCGCGATGCTGAGTATCTGGCCGAGTGAGAAATTGCGATTGAGCCACAATGCTGCGGCAACAGCGGCCACCATGTACACGGTACGCTGTGCGGGTACGCCAAAGCCTGCCAGCAGCCCATAGACTAAGGCTGTCAGCAAGGCTGCGATTGCGGCGGCTTTTCGCGCCGGCAGCCACAGCGTCAATCGGGTGCTGCGTCGCCACAGCCAGTAGATGAGCGTAAAGCACAGACCTGAGAGCATGGTGATGTGCAGGCCTGAGATGCTCATCAGGTGGACTACGCCGGTACGTCTGAATAACTGCCATTGCGTCTGCGGGATGCTGTCCTGGTCGCCTACGGCCAATGCGGTCAATACGCCTGTATAGGGCGCTTGTCCCAATGTGGCGTTAAATTTATTGCGCACCGCTTCGCGCCAGGATTCCATGCGATAAAACAACCCGTCGGCCAGTGTATCCAGTCGCACATTGCCGGCTTTCACGTAGCCTGCCGCGCGTACATCGTTCTCCAGTGCCCACAGTTCAAAATCGAAACCATGCGGATTGCTGCTGCCATGAGGCTGTTTCAGACGAGTCGTAAATTGCCAGCGCTCGCCGGCGTGGACTGTCGGAGGGGGATTTTTCGGGTCTGCATAGGTGGATAGGTAAATGTGCTTTGGTGTGTTGATTCCTGGCGTGAGCGTTTTTTCGACGGTGAATTTGAAGCGTTGACCTCGTTCGGTTATATGAGGCAATTCGGCAACCACGCCGACAACGATGATGTCGTGTCCCTGCCAGTTGTCAGGCAAACTGACGGACAGGCGTTGTTCGCCCTGCCAGGCGGCCCAGTAAAAGCCTGAGCCGCAGGCGAAGGCTGCAATCAGCAGCGCGCGGGCAAGTCGCAGCGCTACCGTTCGGGTTGGCATCAGCAGCGCAAGTGGCAGTCCTGCCAGCAACCACGCCCAGACAAAATTCGGCAGCGCAGCCTGCTGTTGCAGCAGCCACACGCCGAGGGTAAAAAATAGCGTGAAGAGAACCATGCGCGTAGCGTAACGCGAGGCTAGAATGACGTCATGCGAAATCTTTTACGCAAGTTCCTGCCACACCACGATACGGTTAAAAACAACCGCTGGTTGAAGCCGTTTGGCAACTGGTTGCAGAAGCCGGATCTGTGGCATCTGCATCGCAGGCAGGTGGCCGGGGGGGTGGCGGTGGGGCTGTTTTGCGGGCTGATACCGGGGCCGTTGCAAATGCTGGCCGCTACGCTGATGGCCGTGTTGCTTCGCGTCAATTTGCCGGTTGCACTGTTTTCCACGCTGTACACCAATCCATTTACCATCGTGCCGTTGTACCTGCTGGCATATCGGCTCGGTGCGTGGGTGAGCGGCACCGAGCTGCCCGTGCCCTTGCTGGCATTGGTGTACGCTGCCGGCTGGAGGGGCTGGCTGGCGCAGCTTGGCAAACCGCTGCTGATTGGCCTGCCGTTGCTGGCGATATTTTTTTCAGTTACTGGTTACGTCTTTGTGCGCATCGCATGGCGTGTTGCGGTGATTTTGAAATGGCGTTCCAGAAAACGGCGGCGGGAGGGCTGATTTTATGATGCGAGGAAAGTGACGCGCTCATTTTTGCTGTCAGCCCTCAAGGAAATCAGGTTCACGTCGATAACGCTGAAAGAGAGATGTTGTCTGCAAATCATCAATACGCCGTGCGACTGCCGCAGCCCGTCCCCGAATGAATTAATCGGGGACGGGAACGACAAAACCGAATAAATCAGCGGTTCATTAGCACAAAATTGCGTCATACCGGCGCAGGCCGGTATCCGGATGATTAACAATTTCCCGTGCAATAAGCAGTGACTTTGCGCATGTTCGATCGTGCTTAGTCAATACTTAGTTGTTTCATCAGTGGAACAGCATCATGGTTTGGCCGTTCCTCGAAACTCGCCGTGAACGGAATACTCGAAAATCGCAAAAAATCGCCCCATCGGGGAAGATCTGTATGGCGAATATCTGCTGTCTGTAAAGTAGTTGCCTGCGGCTATAGCAGGCTCTCTGAATGCAACACCCCGTCCACCAGCCGCAGACTCTTCTGCATGCGACCTGCCAGTTCGAGATCGTGAGTGACGACGATGAAGCTGGTGCCCAGTTGCTCGTTGAGTTGCTGCATCAGATCAAACAAGTCTTCCGCACTGTTGCGATCCAGATTGCCGGTTGGCTCGTCCGCCAGCACACAGGCAGGATTCGTCACCAGCGCGCGCGCAACCGCAGTGCGCTGGCGCTCGCCGCCGGACAGCTCGGCGGGCAGATGCCCGACGCGATGCGAGAGTCCCACTTTGGCAAGCATCGCGGCGGCAACCGGTTCTGCGTCATTGCGTTTCATGCCGCGTATCAGCAGCGGCATCGCGACATTTTCAAGGGCGGTGAATTCCGGCAGCAGGTGGTGAAACTGATAGACGAAACCTAACGACTGATTGCGAATTCGGCCCCGCTGCGTCTCGTTCATTTTCTGCACTTCCTGCCCGAGTATCTGCACGCTGCCGCTGGATGCATTGTCGAGGCCCCCCAACAGATGCAGCAGGGTGCTTTTGCCGGAACCGGATGCACCTACGATGGCGATGCGTTCACCGCGTTCAACTGCCAGACTGATGTTTTTGAGCACCGGTACTTGCAGTTTGCCTAAAGTGAATGTCTTGCTCAGGTCGCGACAGGCAATCACCGCTTCAGTCCTTACTTCTCGCTCCCCGCTCAATACTCGATCCTCAATCCTCAATCCTTGATCCTGAAGGTGTTCACTCATAACGCAATGCCTCCGCCGGTTGTGTCTTGGATGCCCGGTAACTTGGATAAAGTGTCGCTATCAGACTGATCAGGAACGACAAACCTGACACCAGTATGACCTCGTGATAGCGCAGATCGGACGGCAGTTCGCTGATGTAATAGACATCTTTTGCCAGAAACTGCACGCCGAACAGGTGTTCGATGAACGGCACCACCACGTTAAGATTAAGGGCCAGCAGGATGCCGCCTACGCTGCCCATCAGCGTGCCGATAAGCCCGATCACCACGCCTTGTACGATGAAGATTTTCATGATGCTGGCAGGGGACGCGCCCAGCGTGCGCAGAATGGCGATGTCGGCCTGCTTGTCGGTGACCGCCATCACCAGCGTGGAGACGATATTGAAGGCTGCGACCGCGACGATCAGCGACAGGATGATGAACATCATTTTCTTTTCCATCTTTACCGCGCTGAAATAGTTGCTGTTCTGATGCGTCCAGTCGTTGGCGTACAAGCCTTGCGGCAACTGGCGTTGCAGCTCGCCGGCCACGTCAGGGGCTTTGTCGATATCGCGCAATTTGGTGCTGATGCCGGTCACCGCATCGCCCATCTGAAACAGCTTTTGCGCGTCAACGATGTTGATCAGCGCCAGACTGTTGTCATAGGGCGCCATGCCGATTTCAAAAATGCCCACCACGCGGAATTGTTTCAGGCGCGGCATCATGCCGGCCGGCGTGATCGAACCCTGCGGCGCGATCAGCATGACTTTTTCGCCCATCCGCACGCCCAGCGCACGCGCAAGATCGGAACCCAACACGATGCCGAATTCGGTACTGCGCAAGCTGTCCAGCCGGCCTATCTTGACCTTGTTGGCAAGTTCGGTGATGGCCGTCTCGCGCAGCGGATCGATACCGCGCACCATCACGCCCTGTACGCTCTGCCCGAACGACAGCATGCCTTGTCCTGCCACGTAAGGTGCGGCAGCCAGCACTTGCGGGTTTTGTGCGACCTTGTCCAGAATGGGCTGCCAGTCTTCCATGCGCCCGCCGTCGGCGACCACTTCCAGATGCGGGGATGCGCCCAGCATGCGCGCGCGGATTTCCTTCTGAAAGCCGTTCATCACCGACAGCACGACGATCAGTGCCATCACGCCGAGGCCCATGCCCAGCATGGAAATCAGAGAAATGAAGGAGATGAAATGGTTGCGCCGTTTGGCGCGCGTGTAGCGCAGGCCGATGAACAGTTCGTAGGGTTGCAAGATAAAGTAGTCGCGTTGATGGAACAGAGCGACAGTTTGCCACAACCTGACGTCAACGGCGCAGTTTGCAGTACAAATCAGTTAAGGATGCGCTGATTTATGGGGAATCCCCGCGAAAACTTCGCTACGCCCGTTTTTCCGCCGCAGCCTGTCCCCGAATGAATTAATCTGGGACGGGAATGACAGGCTGCATGTCGTCCACCGCGATTACGCACGTGCTGCGGATCTGCGACAGAAATGTGACATGTGTGTTACAGCGCTTTACAGGTCAGCATCGGGCAGGTAATATGACATAGGATTTTTCCTATTATTAAATAGGGATGTGATTTGCAATGACAAGACCGGGATTGCTCTGTATGATCAAATTCTGATTGAAGATGTTGCAAAAACTCAGGTATAAACGTCCGATCTGAAGGCGTGCTGACCATGCGTAGTATGTTAAAAGGGAGGCTGAGGATGAGCTTGATAATTGCACGGCGACCATCGGTCATGCTGACTGGCATGGTGCTGATGGCGATGCTGTTCTGTGCTGCCGGCGCACGCGCCGAAGAGTCCGACCCGTCGATATTTACGGTCAGCGGCTTTGGTACGGCGGGCATGGCTCATTCCAGCGAGCATAGGGCGGATTACACCAACAGTCCCTGGTATAAGCCGGTTGGCGCCGGCTACAACCAGAACTGGAGCCCGGATGTCGACAGCCGGTTCGGCATGCAGCTCGACGCCAGATTCACTGAGCAGTTCTCCGCAGTGGTGCAAGCCATTTCGCAACTGCGTTACGACAATACTTATAAGCCCACGATAGAATGGGCGAACCTCAAATACCAGTTCACCCCTGATTTTGATATCCGTCTGGGCCGGATCGTGATGTCGACCTTTCTGGCTTCCGATTATCGCAATGTCGGTTATGCCATGCCCTGGGTGCGTCCGCCGCTCGAAGTCTACAACATCATGCCCGTCTCGACCAATGACGGCATAGATGCCAGTTATCGCTCGCATTTCGGCGATGTAACGCACACGATACAGGCTTTTTACGGCGTGGATAATCTGAAAAGTCCCGGCAATGCGTACCATCCGGCAGTCTCTAACAATCCGGCGAGGAACAGCTGGGGGGTTTTCAATACGCTTGAATACGGCCCGACGACACTCCGTCTGATGTACCAGCACTCCAATCTGAGCCTGGACGGCGTCAATGCCTTCTTCGATCAGTTCAAACTTTTCGGCGCTCAAGGCGCAGCCCTCGCCAATCGATACGGCTCCTACCAGACGCCCGTCACTTTCTGGGGGGCCAGCGCGAGCTACGACCCGGGAAAATGGTTCGTGATGGGCGAATTCGGGACAAATAAAATTGAGCCTTCGTTCATGGGCGAGCAGCGTGCAGGATATGTCGGCGGCGGCTACCGGGCCGGCGACTTTACACCCTATGCCAGCTATGCCAAGTCAAAGAAGCTCGGCAACAGCTCCGATCCGGGATTGAACCTGGCGTTCGTGAATCCGTTCATGAGAGGCTATGCGGCAGGTCTCAATGCCGGACTCAATGGCTTTTTGAAACCCATTACCGGCACGACCGTCACCGTCGGCTGCCGCTGGGATTTTATGAAGAATACCGACCTCAAGCTGCAATATGAGCATATCAGCCTTGATCCGGGGTCCTCAGGCCTGCTAATCAATCTTCAGCCGGGTTACAGAACCGGCAGCAGTTTCAATGTCATCAGCGCAACTGTGGATTGGGTGTTCTGATGAAAAATACTCTATTTTCTATCAGCCGTCCTGCGTTGATTGCCGTCGGACTTGCAATGAGCTTGAATTGCAGCGCGTCGCTGGCCGATGTGGTTGCCGTGGTCTCGGTCAAATGCCCGGTGACGACGCTGAGTAAAGAGCAGGTTACGAATATTTTTATGGGCAAGACCACACTCTTTCCCGATGGCGAGAGGGCCTTGCCGGTCGATCAGTCCGAGGGGGCCGCCTCGCGCGACGAGTTTTACTCAAGATTCGCCGAAAAGTCTGCCGCGCAAATCAAGGCCTACTGGTCGAGGCTTATTTTTACAGGCAGAGGTCAGCCGCCGAAATCGGTATTGAACGATAGCGAAGTCAAAAAACAACTCGCCGAAAATCCCCATGCCATCGGATACATTCAGCGGGATATGGTGGATGCCAGCGTCAGGGTTTTAACGGGGAATTAGTGCCAAACGACGCCATGACAGGCATGCGGATTAGATCTTTTCGGGGGTAATGGCGATGCATTCGACAGACTCTTTAAAACTTTTAGTCGCCAAAATCCGGGGCGGGTTTAATCAGACAACGTCGTCTGTGTTGCTGTTCCCGGCATTGACCGTGCTGCTGCTGGTCATACTCTGGGGAATGACCCAGAACCTCATCAGCACCGAACGCGTTCGCGCCGAGCAAACCGCCACTGCCCTGACTCAAGGCATGCTGGTGACTTATGAGGCGCAGGCGTTGCGTGCACTTCGTGAAATCGATCAGACCCTGAGGTTAGTCAAATATACAGTTGAACTCAAGGGGTCGCAGCACGCGCTTTTGGATCTCAAGGCAGCCGATTTGTTGCCGCCGGAGCTGTTGTTCGTCGTCAGTATCGCGGATGCTCATGGCGATATCGTGGCAAGCACCCGGGCTACCGGAATGACGAATATCGCCGGCCAGGAGTACTTCAGGACGCTGCGCCAGAGCGATATATTCGCTGTGAATCGTCCGCTGCCCGGCGCCGATAAATTGCAGTTCGGTCGCAGGCTGAATGCTGCCGACGGATCGTTCGCCGGCGTGGTGACGGTCTCGGTCGATGCCGCTTATTTCGTCAGCGGCTATGACGCGTCGCAATTCGGCAAGCGGGGTGTGATGGGGCTGATGGGAACAGACGGCGTGTTCAGGGTAAAGCGCACAGGGGATTCGGTGTCAGTCGGAGAGGTGGCCGAGTACACCTCGGCGGCGCCGGCCACGGGTGAGGAAGACAGCGCAATCCCGGTTGCGCTTTTTTCCTGGGACGGCATGCGGCGCTACACCAGTACACGCAAGCTTTATGGTTTTCCGCTGACGATCATTGTCGGACTGTCCGAACAGGAGCAGCTGGCGGGATATCATCGCAGCGTGCGCGGCTTCGTGACGACAGCGTTGCTCCGCGGTGTAGTTGCGATGCTGTTCGCCGCCCTGCTGACGCGCATGAGCTGGCAGCTTAACAAGAGCCGGCAGCGCGAACTCGACGAGCGCAAACTGACCGAACAGAACCTGCGCATCGCGGCTGCCGCCTTCGATGCTCAGCAAGCCATGATGATCACCGATGCAAGCTGTGTGATTCTGAGGGTTAATCGGGCATTCACCGAGAACACCGGCTACACGGCCGAAGAGCTGGTGGGGCAGCACCCGAGCATATTCAGGTCGGGCCGCCACAACGATGCCTTTTACCGCGAGATGTGGGAGACCGTCCGCAACAGCGGGATCTGGCAGGGGGAAATCTGGGATATGCGCAAAGACGGCTCGGTGTTTCCAAAATGGCTGACTATCTCGGCGGTCAAGGATGATGATGGCAACGTGACCAACTTCGTCTGTTCGCACGACGACATTACCGAGCGCAAGAAGTCGGAAATCAGGATCGACCAGCTCGCCTACTCCGATACGCTCACTAACCTGCCCAACCGTACACGCCTGATGGAACGCCTGCAGGAGGTCATCAGTGATTCCCGCGACGGCAGTTATGCCGCGTTGATTTTCATTGATCTGGACCACTTTAAAACGATCAACGACACGCTGGGTCATCATGTGGGTGACCTGCTGCTGCAGCAGGTAGCCCTGCGTCTGAAATCGTGTATTCGTGCGGAAGATACCGTGGCGCGGCTGGGCGGTGATGAATTCGTGGTGGTGTTATCTGGCCTCAGCGAGAACAGGATTCACGCGAAAGCTCAGACCGAGGTGGTGGGCAATACCATACTCGACACGCTCAACCAGAAGTATCAGCTGCAAGATGTCGAGCTTCACAATACGCCGAGTATCGGCGCGACTTTGTTCACGGGAACGCAGACTTTGATCGTGGATCTGCTCAAGCAGGCCGATCTTGCCATGTACCGGTCCAAGGATGCGGGGCGCAATGCAATTCGTTTCTTTGCTCCGCTCATGGAGTCCGCCGCGATAGAGCGTGCGACGCTGGAGAAGGATTTGCGTCTGGCGGTCGTTGAGCAGCAGTTTTTGCTGCACTACCAGCCTCTGATGGCGGGTGAGGGTCATCTGATGGGCGTCGAAGTGCTGATCCGCTGGCAGCACCCGGTACGCGGCTTGTTGATGCCCGGCGAATTCATTCAATAAGCCGAAAACACCAAGCAGATTCTGCCCATGGGCAACTGGGTGCTGGAAACCGCTTGCGCCCAGCTGGCGATATGGGCGAGTCAGCCTGAGATGGCCCATCTCACGGTTGCGGTGAATGTCAGCGCCCACCAGTTCCACCAGAGCGACTTTGTCGAACAGGTGCTGGCGGTACTGGACAGCTCCGGCGCCAATCCGGAGCGACTGAAACTGGAGCTGACCGAAAGCCTGCTGGTATCCAATGTGGATAAGGTTATTGAGAAGATGAACGAGCTCAAAATACGGGGCGTTGGTTTCTCGCTGGACGATTTTGGCACCGGATATTCGTCGTTATCTTACCTGAAGCGTCTGCCGCTGGATCAGTTGAAAATCGACCGGTCCTTTGTCCGGGAGGTGTTCAGCAATCCTCACGATGCGGCCATTGCCAAGACCATTATTGCGCTGGCGAATTCGCTCGGCATGGGCGTCATCGCCGAGGGTGTTGAAACCGAAGCGCAACGGGAATTTCTGGCCCAGGCCGGCTGCGATTGCTATCAGGGGTATCTCTTCAGCCGGCCAGTGCCGCTGGAGGATTTTGAGGCGTTTGCGCAGAAGCTGCACTTGCAGGCAGAGGCGGCTTTGTCCGGTAAAGCGGAACCCCTCGTTTAATCTTTGTGAATCCTGGCAGCATCTTCATAACATCTGAAATCTCAACTCGGCTCAGGAGCAGGGGCGGATGGTAAATTCTGCTGCGCGCTGATGCATGCGGCGTCCTGTAAGGTCGGCTGTCAATTTATATCATTTTGTTTTTTTAAGTAAAAATATCGCATTTGCGCTGAGATTTCCGTTTCGGAAAGCGGCATGATTTCATGGCGCGCCGCAGTTTTTCATGAGCCGTTATGCGCATGCGCCGGAACGAGGGTGTGGTTGGGTATATACTCCTCACTATTCTTGGCACAGCTTTTGGTAATGAATCTATGGATGGCATTTTGCAATACCTGAAAACACACGGTGAGCGACTCGATACCGAGATCGCTGAAGCCGTTGGCGTCTCGTTGGCTAATGTACGTCAGTCCTTGTCGGAACTGACTGCCAAAGGAGAGGTCATCTCGTGCCATCTGATCCGGTTTGAGCAGGGCATAAAAATTGAGGGTATGAGTTGCCGGTTAGCCGGATTTACGCCGCCGGCCGCACCGGGCAGAAAGTCGAAGGCGCAATCGACGTTGTCGTAGTCGCTGTTTGAATGCAAGCGTGCGCGCCATGCTGCGCCGCGCGCCGCTATTTTTTACCTTCAGGAAGGTCTTGTATGCAATGTCCGCTCTGCGCTTCTGAAATCGGCCCGAATGCAGTTGTTTGTGAGCACTGCGGTGCTATCCGGGTTGTCATGCGAACAACAACGGGGGTGATCGTGGGTTGGCTGGGTATGGTCATGGCGCTGTTGTGGGGCATCCTGGGCGCCCCGCTGTTGATTCTCCCTTTTATCTCGTACAGCTTGAAAGGCTATCCCTGGACAGCGTTTGTGATCGGCGTCGTCATCGCAGCAGGCTTGCTGTGGTATTCCAAGTCGACCGAGCATGTCAGGTGGATACGCCGGTAATGCCGATGGCTGATGCGCTTGCTTTTTGAGTACGCCGTCCCCAAACAATATCCTCTGAAAATAGTGTGCCCGGGGCGTGCTCCGCACATCCCGGTTGAGCTCGACTGCCAATTAATGCTAGAATGCGCGTTGCACCGGAATTGGCCGATGCAAATATCCCGCTCGCACAAGTTGGGGTGCTCGTAGGAAGAGACCAGATCGTAAACAGATTTTGGGTGCTTCCGATAAGAGTCAGGCTGGCGAGTGGTAGTTCTAACCCTTACGATAGGAATAATCATGGCTGTAACAATGCGTCAAATGCTGGATGCTGGTGTTCACTTTGGTCACCAAACCCGTTTCTGGAACCCTAAGATGGCGCCGTTCATCTTCGGTCACCGCAACCGTATTCACATCATTAACCTGGAAAAGTCCGTAGCGCTGTTTGCAGAAGCGGAAAGCTACGTGCGCAAGCTGTCCGCGAAAAAAGGCACCGTGCTGTTCGTGGCAACCAAGCGTCAGGCGCGTGAAATTTTGCAGGAAGAAGCTGTTCGCGCAAACTCACCGTTTGTGAATCATCGCTGGTTGGGCGGCATGCTGACCAATTACAAGACAGTTCAACAATCCATCAAGCGTCTGCGTGATCTGGAAGCCATCATGGCCGACGGTTCGCAGGAGGGCGTATCCAAAAAAGAAGCGCTGATGATGAATCGCGAACTGGAGAAGTTGAATCGTAGTCTGGGCGGGATCAAGGATATGCCTAACCTGCCCGATGCGATCTTCGTCATCGACGTGGGTTACCAGAAGGGTGCCATCGTTGAAGCGAAAAAACTGGGTATTCCGGTGATCGGCATTGTCGATACCAACAATTCACCTATCGGTGTGGATTTTGTGATTCCTGGCAACGACGATTCTACCCAGGCGATTCGTCTGTATGCGCGTGGTATCGCTGACGCTGTGCTGGAAGGTCGCGCACAGGCATTGAATGAACTGGTTCAGCAAGTAGCTGCTGAACAAGAGCCAGAACAAGCCGCTTAAATTTAAAGCAGGCGCGGAAAGGGGCGCAAGCCCCTTTTTTTGTAAGTTTTTATCAGAATTTTAGGAGCTGAGCATGGCAGAAATTACTGCAAGTATGGTCAAGGAATTGCGCGAGGCTACCGGCCTTGGCATGATGGAATGTAAAAAAGCGCTGGTCGAAGCCAATGGCGATTTCAAGGTGGCTGAAGAACAGATGCGCATCAAGAGTGGCGCCAAGGCGAGCAAGGCTTCATCCCGTGTGACGGCCGAAGGTGTGGTCAGCGCGTATATCGCGGCTGACGGCAAGTGCGGCGCGATAGCGGAAGTTAACTGCGAAACCGATTTCGTGGCAAAAAACGACGATTTCCTCGCGTTTGCCAAGAACGTGGCTGAAACAGTAGCGTTGCACAATCCCGCTGATATCGAGGCGTTGTTGGCTTTGAGTATTGCCAATGGTACGGATAGTGTGGAAGAAACCCGCAAGGCGCTGGTCATGAAGCTGGGTGAGAATCTGACCGTTCGCCGTATTCAACGCTATGAAACATCGACAGGTTCGCTGTCTACCTATCTGCACGGCAGCAAGATCGGCGTATTGCTCAATTTTACGGGCGGTGACGCAGCGTTGGGTCGCGATATCTGCATGCACATTGCAGCCAGTAAGCCGAAGTCTGTCGATGTTTCCGGGGTTAATCCAACCGATATTGAAACCGAACGCCGTATTGCCATCGAAAAAGCGCGCGAAGCCGGCAAGCCGGAAGCGATGCTGGAAAAAATTGCCGAAGGCACCGTGCAGAAGTTCCTCAAGGAAGTCACGCTGCTGGGCCAGGTGTTCGTCAAGGCGGAAGACGGCAAACAGACCATCGAGCAATTGCTCAAGACCCGAGGTGCAACGGTTTCTTCATTCCAGATGTTCGTGGTAGGCGAGGGGATCGAGAAGAAGGTTGAAGACTACGCGGCTGAAGTGGCTGCAACGATCGCGGCCGCACAAGGATAATCGCCATGAGCACACCTGTCTATAAACGCATTCTGCTCAAACTTAGCGGCGAAGCCCTGATGGGCGACGACAGTTATGGTATCAATCGCCAGGTCATCGAGCGCATCGTTGCCGAGATTGCGGAAGTGGTGGCGATGGGTGTGCAAGTGGCGATGGTGATCGGCGGCGGCAATATCTTCCGTGGTGTGGCGCCTGCCGCAGCGGGAATGGATAGAGCGACTGCCGATTACATGGGTATGCTGGCCACAGTGATGAATTCGATGGCGTTGCAGGATGCGATGAATCGCACGGGGCTGGATTGCCGGGTGCAATCCGCGCTGAATCTGGAGCAGGTCGCCGAGCCGTTCATTCGCGGCAAGGCGCTGCGCTATCTGGAAGAAGGCAAGGTGGTGATTTTTGCGGCAGGCATCGGCAGTCCGTTCTTTACCACCGATACTGCTGCGGCCTTGCGCGGCGTTGAAATGAGTGCCGAGGTGGTGATCAAGGCGACCAAGGTGGATGGTATTTACACCGCCGATCCGAAGAAGGATCCGCATGCGGTCCGCTATCAAAGCCTGAGCTTTGATGAAGCGATCAGCAAGAATTTACAGGTGATGGATGCGACGGCGCTGACCTTGTGTCGCGATCAGAAATTGCCGATTATTGTATTCAGTATTTTCAAGCCGGGCGCGCTGAAACGCGTGGTATTCGGCGAAGGTGAAGGTACGCTGGTACGTGTTGAATAAGTAGTCGGGGTGGTACCCGGCAAATTAGGAGGAAATCATGATTGCTGAAATCAGAAAAGATACCGAGCAGCGAATGCGCAAGTCGCTGGATGCATTGAAGGCTGACCTGGGGAAAATTCGTACCGGCCGCGCACATACCGGCTTGTTGGATCATGTGATGGTGGATTATTACGGCAGCCCGACGCTGGTGACGCAGGTCGCCAACATTACCCTGGTCGATGCACGTACCATCGGTGTGCAACCCTATGAAAAAAACATGGTGGGCAAGGTAGAACGCGCCATTCGCGATGCGGATCTGGGTTTGAACCCTGCCACCAATGGCGACCTGATCCGCGTTCCGATGCCCATGTTGACCGAGGAGCGCCGTCGCGATTTGATCAAACTGGTTAAATCAGAGGGTGAAGATGCGAAAATTGCGGTGCGCAACATTCGCCGGGATGCAAACCATGGTTTGAAAGAATTGCTCAAGAAGAAAGAGATTTCTGAAGACGATGAGCGCCGCGTGCAGGATGATATTCAAAAGCTTACAGATCGCTTCGTTTCTGAAATTGACCAGATGCTGGCGGCTAAAGAAATTGAATTAATGGCGGTGTAACAGGAGTGAGGAGTGAGGAGTGAGGAGTAAAGAACTCCAATCTCCCCGTTTTTAACTCGATCCTCAATCCACAATCCTATATGCCTAAAATGCCGAGTTCGACTCGCACTATCCCGGATGTAGCGCATGTCCCGCGTCATATAGCCATCATCATGGATGGCAATGGACGTTGGGCAAAGCAGCGGTTTATGCCCCGCATCATGGGGCATCAGCGCGGTGTCGAATCCTTGCGTGTCGCTGTTAAAACCTGTCGTGATCTCGGCGTAAAATACTTGACGGTATTTGCATTCAGCAGCGAAAACTGGCGACGCCCGGTGGATGAAGTTTCATTTTTGATGTCGCTGTTTCTGAAAATGCTGGAACGCGAGGTCGCCAGCCTGCATAAAAACAACATCCGCCTGAAAGTGATCGGTGACCGTGCGCGTTTTGACGACAGGCTCAGACAGGCCATTTTTGATGCCGAAGAAATGACCTGCGGCAATACAGGCTTGACTCTGACAATCGCCGCAAATTATGGCGGACGCTGGGATGTGATGCACGCAGTGCAGAGCTTGCTGAAAGACCATCCTGAGCTTGCGACCTCGTTCACCGAGGATGATTTGCATCCGTACCTGTCGATGAGTTATGCGCCTGAGCCTGATTTGTTCATACGCACCGGTGGCGAAAAACGCATCAGCAATTTCATGCTTTGGCAACTGGCTTATACCGAGTTGTATTTTACCGACACCTTGTGGCCGTCTTTCGACCGCAGTGCGTTGGAGTTAGCTATTGCCTCGTACCAGCATCGCGAGCGACGTTTTGGCCGTACCAGTGAACAGCTGGTGAGCGGACAAGCCGAATAAGGAGAATCATGTGCTTAGATCCAGGATAATTACCGCCGTCATTTTGCTGTTGTTGCTGTTGTTAATTCTTTTCGCATTGCCGAATAGCTGGTGGGTCGGCGTGGTAGTGCTGATGGTAATGCAAGGTACGCTGGAATGGTCGAAATTGTCCAGACTGACAGCTATGAGCGCCTATTTTTACGGTGCATTGACACTGCTGCTGATGCTGGCTCTGGTCTGGTTTGATGCCACGCACACGGATGCTGAGCAACTCCGTCCGCACCTGTTGATTTATGCCGTTTCTGCCGTACTCTGGCTGATTGTCGTCCCTGCCTGGATGTTTTTTGGCTGGCGGGTCGAGAATCGTCTGCTGATGTGTCTGGCAGGCTGGGCCGTGTTGTTGCCGACCGGTTTGGCCATGCTGGATCTGCACGCCGTGAGCCCTTGGGTCTTGTTGCTGGCGATGAGTCTGGTGTGGGTTGCGGATATCGGCGCTTATTTTTCGGGGCGCAGGTTCGGCAAACATAAACTCGCGCCGAGCATCAGCCCCGGCAAGACCTGGGAAGGCGTGGCGGGCGGGATGCTCGGCGCATCCATCTATGTGCTGATTGTTTATTCTGTCATTCCGTTCGCTGCGCTGTATGCGGTGCTGCTGGCCGTCTGGTGCTGGGTCGCACTGGCGGTGCTAGGCGACTTGTTTGAGTCTTTAATCAAGCGTCAGGCGGGTGTCAAGGACAGCGGCTCGCTGTTGCCCGGGCACGGTGGCCTGCTGGATCGCATCGACGCCTTGACTTCAACCTTGCCACTCGCTGCGATGGTCATTCTGATACGACAACTGACCTGATATGCAACAGATCACTGTATTAGGCTCGACCGGCAGTATCGGCACCAGCACGCTGGATGTGGTCGCGCGCCATCCTGAAAAATTCAACATCGTGGCGTTGACGGCTAATCGGCAGGTCGACCTGCTGTTCCGGCAATGCGTGCAATTTGTGCCGCGCTATGCGGTGCTGCTCGATGAGGCGGCCGCAGCCCAGTTGCGCAAGCAGCTGGGCGACGCGGGGTTGAAGACCGAGGTGTTGTGCGGTGTGGGTGCGCTGGAGCAGGTCTGCATACTGCCGGAAGTGGATGCGGTCATGGCGGCCATCGTGGGTGCGGCGGGTTTGCGGCCGACGCTGGCTGCGGCGCACGCCGGCAAGAAAATCCTGCTGGCGAACAAGGAAACGCTGGTGATGGCGGGCAATGTGTTCATGGATGCGGTGCGCGCCAGTGGCGCTGTACTGTTGCCTATCGACAGCGAACACAACGCGATTTTTCAGGCATTGCCGCGCGACTATAACGGTGATATGGCAAGCTCGGGTGTGCGGCGCATTCTGCTCACCGCATCGGGCGGACCTTTCCGCAATACGCCGCTTGGCGAGTTGCAGCATGTCACGCCGGATCAGGCATGTGCGCACCCAAACTGGGTGATGGGACGCAAGATTTCGGTTGATTCGGCCAGCATGATGAATAAGGGGCTGGAGGTCATCGAGGCGCGCTGGCTGTTCAACGCTTCTGCCGACGAGATTCAGGTAGTGATCCATCCGCAGAGCGTGATTCATTCACTGGTCGAATACATTGACGGCTCGGTGATCGCGCAACTCGGCAACCCGGATATGCGCACGCCGATTGCATACGGACTGGCTTATCCTGAGCGCATCGACTCCGGGGTGGCGGCGCTTGATCTGTTCAAGGTTGCAACGCTTGATTTTACAGAGCCTGATTTCCAGCGTTTTCCTTGTCTGGGCCTGGCCTATCAGGCGTTGCGTGCGGCTGGCACGGCGCCCGCTGTGCTCAACGCGGCGAATGAGATTGCCGTTGCCGCATTCCTGGAGAATAAAATTCCTTTCCTGACCATTGCGCGCGTGATTGAATCCGTGCTGGGTCTGTTGCCCGTTCATTCCGTTGCCTGTCTGGATGACGTGCTCGGTGCTGACGCCGAGGCCCGCCGTGCCGCGATGCAACAAATTAAACTGTACACAAAATGACAACATTATTCGCTTTTGTCGGGGCGCTCGTGCTGCTGGTGATATTCCATGAATATGGCCATTACTGGGTGGCGCGCCGCTGCGGCGTCAAGGTGCTGGTTTTTTCGCTGGGTTTCGGCAAGGTGATTTACCGTAAACGGGGCGCCAGGTCCGGTACCGAGTGGGTGATTTCTGCGATTCCCCTGGGCGGCTACGTCAAGATGCTGGACGAGCGCGAAGGCGAAGTATTGCCCGAAGAATTGGGCATGGCGTTTAACCGCAAGCCGGTGTTGCAGCGCATGGCGATCGTCGTGGCGGGGCCATTGGCGAATTTCATGCTGGCAATCCTGCTGTACTGGGTTTTGTTCATGCACGGCGTGCCGGGGCTGAAACCTGTGCTGGGCGAGGTGCCATCGCATACGCCGGCGGCGATGGCGCAGATGCACAAGGGCGAGACGATCATCGCTATCAATGGTGAGACCATCCCCAGCTGGCAGGAATTAAACTGGCGGCTGATGACGCTGGCACTCGGGCGAGGCGAAGTGGAGGTAGAGGCCAGGGACGCGCGCGGCACAGTGCTGCATCACTCGCTGGATATGAGCACTCTGGTGGCAGCGGATCTGGATGGCGAGTTTCTCGACAAGCTCGGTTTGCACCTTGATCAGCCGGCTTTATTGCCTGTCATCGGCGTGTTAAGCGAGGGCGGGGTGGCAAAGCTGGCCGGATTGCGGGCAGGGGACTTGATTCTGCGGGCGGATGGCTTGCCTGTGCAAAGCTGGAGTGCACTGGTTGACGTGGTGCGTACGCATCCGGGGCGCGCCGTGCAACTGGATATTCAACGCGGCGAGATGACCCTGAGCCTGGTCGTGATACCGCAAGCCGTTGCCGAATCCGGCAAGACAATAGGCAAGATCGGTGCGGGACCTAAAGTCGACCAGGCGGCATGGCAGGCAATGGTCATCTCGGTGAGCTATGATCCCATGGCCGCATTCAGTCAGTCATTGAAGAAAACATGGGATACTTCCGTCATCAGTCTGAAAATGATGGGTAAAATGGTCTCGGGCGAGGTTTCCATGAAAAATCTGAGCGGCCCTCTGACCATTGCAGATTATGCCGGACAGTCGGCGCATATGGGGGTGGTCGCGTATCTGGGCTTCCTCGCCCTGATCAGCATCAGTCTCGGTGTGTTGAATTTGCTGCCTGTTCCCTTATTGGATGGCGGGCACTTGCTGTATTATGTCGCTGAATTGATCAAAGGCAGCCCGGTCTCGGAGCGGGCTTGGGAAAATGGCCAGAAGATCGGCATCGCATTGTTGGGTACGTTGATGGTTTTAGCCTTCTATAACGATATTAATCGCCTCATCTCAGGTTAGTAATAAATGAACAAAACAAAACTTGCAGGAATTCTTTCGCTGTTATTCATGTCGCAGGCGTCGGCGATCACACCGTTCACCGTCAAGGATATACGTGTTGAAGGCATACAACGTACTGAAGCAGGCACGGTGTTCAGCTACTTGCCGATCAAAGTGGGCGATACGATGAACGACGAGCAGGCTGATGCTGCTATCCATGCCTTGTACGGCACGGGATTTTTCAAGGATGTTCGACTCGAAGTCGAACAGGGGGTTTTGGTGGTGCTGGTGCGTGAGCGCCCCTCAATTGCCAGTATTGTGGTCAATGGCGTCAAGGACTTTCCCAAAGACCAGCTCAAAGACAACATGAAATATGCGGGTCTTGCTGAAGCGCGCATCTTCGATAAAGGCGCGCTGGAAAAGGCCACGCAGGAGTTGAAGCGCCAGTATGTGGCGCGCGGCAAGTATGGTGTGACGATAACGACCAAAGTGACCGAACTGGCGCGTAATCGCGTCAGCATCGTGTTCGATGTCGTGGAAGGCGAAGTTTCCAAAATTAAACAGATCAATATCATCGGCAATAAAGCCTATCCTGAAGCCGATTTGCTTGATTTGATGAAACTCAGCACCCCGGACTGGCTGAGCTGGATTAGCAAAAACGACCAGTATTCCAAGCAAAAACTATCTGCTGACCTGGAATCTTTGCGCTCGTTTTATATGGACAACGGCTATCTGGAGTTCAATATTACTTCCACGCAGATTTCCATTTCGCCGGACAAGAAGGATATCTATATCACGATCAATGAGACTGAAGGCGACAAGTACAAGGTTTCAAAAGTGGCCGTCTCCGGCAATACGTTGATTCCCACGGCCGAGATGGACAAGCTCATCCAGATCAAGCCGAATGATACTTTTTCGCGCAAGAATTTGACAGAAACCAGCAAGATGGTGGGCGAGCGGCTGGCAGCCGATGGTTATGCCTTTGCCAATGTCAATGCGGTTCCTGATGTGGACAAGGAAAAACATGAAGTGGCTTTCAATTTTGTGGTTGATCCGGGGCAGCGCGTCTACATCCACCGTATCAATATCACGGGGAACACCAAGACGCGCGATGAGGTGATACGCCGTGAATTCCGCCAGGTCGAGAGTTCATGGTTTGATGTGAAAAAAATCAAAAAATCCAAGCAGCGCACGGATCGATTGAACTATTTCGACGAGGTCAATGTTGAAACCCCTGCAGTGCAGGGGGCTGCTGACCAGATGGACGTCAATGTTGCGGTGAAAGAGAAATCCACAGGGAGTTTTACCATCGGCGCCGGTATCAACAGCGGCGAGGGACTGGTGTTTTCCGGAGGGATCTCGCAGGCCAATCTGTTTGGCAGCGGTAATATCCTGTCCACGCAGCTCAATACCAGTCAAATCAACCAGAATATTTCGGTTTCTTATACCAACCCTTATTACACTGACGAGGGTGTCAGCCGCGGGTTTGATATTTACAAGAACAGCACGAATACTACGATGATCGCGCTGAGTCCTTATACGTCTTCTACCTTGGGTACCGGCGTGCGTTTCGGGGTGCCGATCAGCGAAGATCAGAGTATCAGCTTTGGCGCCTCGGTTGAACAGACGAATATCGGTCTGACCTATTTGAGTCCGGTCAGTTACGTAAATTACGTGAACACTTTCGGTAGTACGAACTCTACGGTGTTGAGCACCGTGGGTTGGGGGAGCGACACTCGCGACAGTGCGATATACACCACCGAAGGTATGGTGCAGCACGCTTATACTGAAGTCGCCATGCCGGTTCTGGATATGCGTTACTACAAGCTTAACTACGACAACCAGTGGTTTTACCCTGTGAGCAGCAACTGGACTTTAATGACCAATGCACAGGTCGGTATCGGTGGCGGCTATGGCGGCAAGGACATGCCCTTCTTCAAGAACTTTTATGCGGGTGGTGTAGGTTCGGTGCGGGGTTATCAAATCAACTCGCTGGGGCCTCGCGATTCGACCGATTTGCCCGTTGGCGGTACGCGTCGCGTGGTTGCCAGCATGGAATTGATGACACCCATGCCCGGCATCAAGGATAAGTCGGTGCGCTTGAGTGCGTTTCTGGATTCAGGCGCCGTCTATGGCCCCGGCTTTTTTGCCGGCACCGCAGGGTTGCGCTATTCAACGGGTGTTGCGGTGACCTGGATATCTCCGATGGGACCATTGAAGATCAGTCTTGGCAAACCGCTGAACAGTCAGCCAGGAGATTATCTGCAAGCGTTCCAGTTCACCATGGGTTCGATGTTCTAAGGCATGATGTTGCAGCGGGTCTGGGCATCAGCGAAGTGGCTATGATAAATGAGGTGAGAGTGATGAAAACGAAAATTGTTCTGTTGGCTGCCTTGTTATGTGCGGGTTCGGCATTGGCCGGGGATTTTAAAGTGGGCGTAGTGGATACCGAACGGGTATTGCGCGAGTCGGTTCCTGCGATCAAAGCCGAGAAGAAGATTGAAAAAGAGTTTTCCGGGCGGGATCAGGAAATCAAGAAAAACATGAAGCAGGCCAAAGACTTGCAGCTGCTGCTGGATAAGGATGCGGCCTCGCTGAGTGAAGTCGATCGCCGCAGCAAGGAGCGTGAGTTGAATGCGTTGAACGTCAATCTGCAACGCATGCAACGCGAGTTCCGGGAAGATTTGAGCCTGCGCAAGAACGAGGAACTGGCGGTGGTGCTCGAACGCGCCAACAAGGCCATTCAGGCCATTGCCGAGTCCGACAAGTATGATCTGATTTTGCAGGAAGCTGTCTATCGCAATCCCAAGATTGATATCACCGACAAGGTGATCAAGAATCTCGCTTCCGACAAAGCAGACAGCAAGTAGCGCACTGGCATGGCTTATACCTTGGCTGAGATTGTGGCGCGTTTTGGCGGGCGCGTATTGGGTGATGCACAGCTTGAAATTACTCAGGTCGCAACGCTGGAGTTGGCTGATTCCAGCCAGATCAGTTTTCTGACCAACAGCCGTTACCGCGCCCAGCTGGCCGACACAAAGGCCGGGGCCCTGATACTGGGTGAGGCCGATGCACAAGCGACAGCGTTGCCGCGCATCATCTCAGCCAATCCTTACGCTTATTTCGCCAAGGTGTCAGCACTGCTCAATCCACTCCCTGCCATTGTGCCGGGAGTGCATCCCAGCGCAGTCATCGGGGCGGGGGCGCTGATTGATCCGACTGCCAGTGTCGCCGCCATGGCGGTGGTGGGTGCGGGCGCCATCGTCGGCGCGCATTCGGTCATCGGCGAGGGCAGTTTCATCGGTGACAACGTAGTTGTCGGACGTCATGTGCGTTTGTATCCGCGCGTGGTGATTTATCATGATTGTGTGATTGGCGATAATCTGATCGCACACTCCGGCGTGGTGATTGGTGCCGATGGCTTCGGCATTGCGATGGATGAGGGGCGCTGGATCAAGATTCCGCAGATCGGTCGCGTCGTGATCGGCAATGATGTGGAGATCGGTGCGAATACCACCATTGATCGGGGTGCGCTGGACGATACGGTGATCGAAGAAGGCGTGAAGCTGGACAACCAGATTCAGATCGCACACAACGTACGGGTTGGCGCTCATACAGCGATTGCCGGATGTGTCGGGATCGCAGGCAGCACGACTATCGGGAAATACTGCCAGATCGGCGGCAGTGCCGGAATCCTGGGGCATTTGAAAATCACAGATAACGTGGTGATTGCTTCATTTACCCTGATTGGCAAATCCATATCCGAGGCAGGTTCGTATGCGGCCATTTTCCCGTTTGGCAAGACGGAGGACTGGCGCAAAAATGCGGTGCATCTGCGCCATCTTGATGAGATGGCGAAACGCATCAAAATACTGGAGCAGAAATTGTTAAAACAGGAATCGTTGAAAGGTAACAGCTGATGAGTACGCAATCCGAAACGTCCGGGATCACCATGGACATCCACGCAATCCTTGAAAGTCTGCCGCACCGTTACCCGTTTTTGCTGGTGGACAGGGTATTGTCGATCGATCCGGGCAAGCGCATCGTCGCGCTGAAAAACGTGACCATCAACGAACCCTTCTTTCCGGGGCACTATCCGCATCATCCCGTGATGCCCGGTGTGCTGATCATCGAGGCAATGGCGCAGGCGGCCGCGCTGCTGTCATTCCAGACTCTGGAGCGCAAGCCGGATGAAAAGTCGGTGTATTATTTTGCGGGTATCGATGGCGCACGTTTTAAGCGCCCTGTGACACCCGGCGACCAGCTGATCATCAAGGTGGAGCTCACGCGCAGCATGCGTGGCGTGTACAAATTCAAGGCCGTTGTTGAGGTGGATGATCAGCTGGTGGCGGAAGCCGAGCTGATGTGTACGGTTAAATCGGTGGCCTGATGATACACGCGACCGCACTCATACACCCGAATGCGAAGTTAGCCGCCGATGTTGAGGTGGGCGCGTATTCGATCATCGGCGAGCATGTCGAGATAGGTCCGGGGACGGTGGTAGGCCCCCATGTGGTCATCAACGGCCATACGCGCATCGGCGCTCACAATCGCATTTTTCAGTTTTGCTCGCTGGGTGAAATACCGCAGGACAAGAAATATGCGAATGAACCGACCAGGCTGGAAATCGGCGACTACAACACCATCCGCGAATTCTGCACCTTCAATCTGGGTACTGCTCAGGATGTCGGCGTGACGCGCCTGGGCAGCCACAACTGGATCATGGCTTATGTGCATCTGGCGCATGACTGCCAGGTCGGCAATCACACCATTTTTGCCAACAATGCGCAGCTGGCAGGACATGTCGAGGTTGGCGATTACGCGATTCTGGGCGGCTTTACGGTGGTGCATCAGTTCGTCCGTATCGGTGCGCACATCATCACCGGCATGGGCACGATCCTGTTGCAGGATGTGCCGCCTTACATGCTGGTTTCCGGCAATCCCAGCGCGCCGCATGGCATTAACTCCGAAGGGCTGAAGCGACGCGGATATTCCAGTGCGTCCATCATGGCAATCAAGCGTGCTTACAAGACCTTGTATAAATCGGGCTTGGGCCTGGCAGACGCCAGGGCTGCCATAGCTCAACAGCTTGTGGAGCATGCCGAGCTACAACCATTGGCTGATTTTCTGGCTAGCTCAGAACGCGGCATCGTTCGCTAACAGGTTCGTTCATGGTTCAGCAAAAAATTGTAATAGGCATTGTCGCGGGTGAAGCGTCGGGTGATTTGCTCGCCAGTCACCTGATGGCAGCACTGAAGCTTGCCCGCCCGGACGTGGAGTTTGTCGGCATCGGCGGTCCCCGGATGCAAGCCGTCGGCATGCAGGTGTTATTCCCGATGGAAAAGCTGGCCGTGTTCGGCTACGTTGAAGTGCTGCGTCATTATCGTGAAATCACAGGAATACGTCGCAAACTGCGCGCGCACTTTCTGGCCAACCGTCCGGCCTTGTTTATTGCGGTGGACGCGCCCGACTTCAATCTTGATCTGGAGCTCAGCCTCAAGCGGCACGGCATCCCCACCATCCATTACGTCAGTCCGTCGATATGGGCGTGGCGCGGTGAGCGCATCAACAAGATCAAGCGTGCGGTAACGCACATGCTGGCGCTGTTCCCGCATGAGCCTAAGCTCTACAAGGCTGCTGGCGTGCCGGTGGATTATGTCGGGCACCCGCTTGCCGACATGTTGCCGGAGAGACCCAGCCGGGATCGGATGCGCGAGACGATGCGCATTCCGCTGACCGTGAAGGTGTTTGCATTTTTGCCAGGCAGCCGGCAGTCTGAGGTCAGGCAACTCGCGCGCCTCTATGTCGAAACGGCCAAACTGATCCTGCAACACTTGCCCGAGGCGCGTTTCCTGGTGCCGCTGGCGAGTCGTGAAACGCGGATGATTTTCGAACAGGCAATTTATGATTGCACAGCGGAGGACTTGCCGTTTTCCCTGTTGTTTGGCCATGCACAGGATGCGATGACGGCAGCAGATGCAGTGCTGGTCGCCTCCGGCACGGCGACGCTGGAATGTGCGCTGCTCAAACGGCCGATGGTCATCACCTATCGCCTGAACGCGCTGACCTGGTGGATGATGAAGCGCAAAAGCTATTTGCCCTATTTTGGGCTGCCCAACATTCTGTGTGAACGCTTTGTCGTGCCTGAACTGATGCAAACCGATGCGATTCCGGAAAACCTCGCCCAGGCACTGCTCAATTTGTTGCATGATCAGGATGCGGTGACGCAGCTCGAGCAAACCTTCACCGCGCTGCATCAAACGTTGCGGCAGAACACCGCCGAGAAGGCGGCAGCGGTGGTTCTTTCGTATCTGCCGGCTGCATAATGCCACTTTTCAGTTTGAACGAGATGGAATCGGGGCATTCAACCATTCTCATCTGCGGCGTGGACGAGGCCGGGCGCGGCCCGCTGGCGGGGCCGGTGAGTGCGGCTGCCGTGATACTCGACGAGGCCAACCCGGTTCCCGGTCTGAATGACTCCAAAAAGCTCACCGAACGGCAACGCGAAAAACTGGCCCCGCTGATCCGGGAACGCGCGCTGGCCTGGGCCGTGGCTTATGCTTCCGTGGAAGAGATAGATCGACTCAATATCCTGCAAGCCACGCTGCTGGCGATGAAGCGCGCGGTGCTGGCCCTGGCGATCCAGCCGCAACTGGTGCTGGTGGATGGCCTTTATTGCCCTCAGACCGGCATTCGCAGTGAAGCCATCGTCAAAGGCGACAGCAAGGTCGCGGCGATTGCCGCCGCGTCAATACTGGCAAAAACAGACCGCGATGCACTGATGCTGCAACTGCACGAACAATACCCGCAATACGGCTTTGCCATCCATAAAGGCTATCCTACCGCAGCACATCTGGCCGCCCTGCGCGAATACGGGGTCAGTGATGTGCATCGCAGGAGCTTCAGACCGGTTCGGGAACAGCTCCCTGGATGTTCCATTGCCTGATCAGACGCGGGCATTTTTAGGGCAGCCGTGATAACCTTGTCAATAAACAGGATCAGGATAATGTCGCAGCCGTGCGATTTGGACGCGTACGCGACGCCAACGATATCGGGGGCAACTTGAGTAATAAACCTGCAAAAGGCATGAATGCGCTCACTCGTGGGCAAAAAGCGCCCATTGAAAACGAATACATTGATTTTGGCAGATTATCTGCGCTGGTGATCGACGATATCAGTGCGATGCGCCATGCGGTCCGCTCTCAGTTACACACACTGGGCATGAACAAGGTCGGTGTGGCAAGCAATGCGAGTGAGGGGCTGGAGCAGATCAGGAAGACGGCTTATGATTTGATCATCTGCGATTACAATCTGAACAATTCCAGTACAGGTCAGCATTTCCTTGAATATCTCCGCAATGAAAATATATTGAGCGCAACCTCTATTTTCGTGATGCTGACAGCTGAGGCTGAGTACAGATTTGTTGCAAGCGCAGTGGAATTCATTCCGGATGATTATCTTTTAAAACCCTGTTCGGAAACTAAGCTGCGCTCCCGGCTTGAACGCCTGATCGACCGGCGCGCATTCTTGATGCCGGCATTGAAGGCAATAAACGACAAGCAGTTTGATGTGGCGATCGATGAGTGCGATAAGTTGCTGGCTGTGGCGCCGGATGATCGCCGCAGAATGGATGTGCTACGGCGCAAGTCAGAGGCTCAGTTGATCCTGAATAATTATGCCGGTGTGCTCGAAACCTATGATCAGGCGGCTTCAATTCGGGGCGATGTGCCGTGGGTCATGATGGGGCAAGCCCGTACCCATTTTGCGCTCGGAAATTTTACGCAGGCGGAGGAAATCGCCAGCGAA
The DNA here is from genome assembly GCA_002381565.1 of Gallionella sp. UBA4121. Taxonomy (GTDB): domain Bacteria; phylum Pseudomonadota; class Gammaproteobacteria; order Burkholderiales; family Gallionellaceae; genus Gallionella. Next base: position 69,251 of record DFWZ01000060.1, on the reverse strand, counting down.
CTGCTCACAAAAAATAACAGCTATGTTGCAGCATATGAATTGCTGGCAAGCATCCGGCAAGAATCAGGCGATGATGAAGGTGCATTCGAACTGTTGAACCGTTCGTCGGGAATCCTGCCGAGTGCAAAACGATTTCGTTCGGTGTCGGAAGCCGCTTTTTTGCTTGGCAGGTTCGATGTGGCGCAGTCGAATGCCCAGGCGGCGATCCGGTTGTCGAGTGGATCCATTGTGGAGCGAGCGGATGATTACCTGTCTCTCGCGCAAATACAAGTGGATATGGGCGAACCTAAGTCGGCGATTGAAACACTCGAGAAAAATGCCAGGAAACATGGGGATGTCGGGTTTTTTGGGGTGGCGAAGGATGCAATACTTGCACAAGCCTATTTTGATTTCGGCGATATTGATCATGCCCGAAAGCTGGTGGAAAGAGCGGCATCCATGCTGGCTAACCGGACGGACAGTTCGGCGATGACCTCGTTGGGGAAAGCGGTGCTTAAAACCGGAGATATGGTGTTTGGTTTGAAGTTGTTGACGCAGGCTATCCAATCAAGCGGGGCAGACGAGAAGCGGGTTGCCCGCCATGTCAAAAAATCCATGATGGACACAGGGTATGGCGACAGGATAGAGGATGTGATCGATGGTGGCAGAAGGCGTATTTTAGAGCTGGTCGATGAGGCCACGAAGCTGATGCGCACCGCGCATTTTTCAGAGGCGAATCAGAAAGTGATCGATGCGCTTGAAATACACGGAGAAAACCTTGAAGCCCTGATGGCGGCGGCACAGCTGCATTTATTGTGGTTAAAACACGGGGGGCTGGATCAGGTGATTGTGGAACGGGCAAAGTTCTATCTCTCGACACTGGACAAGTTGCTGCCCAACAATCAGAAGGTGATGAATTTTTACCGGTTTTTTAATGAGATTGTGAGCGAGTAAATGCAAAAAGCTTTATCGGCGCTTGTCATTCACGACATTAAAAACGCGATGGCGCTGCTCGAAATCGATCTTGAACAACTGAATCATCACAAAGATGTGCCCGTCGAGGGGGTGCGGGCATATCGCCGCTGCATCGAACTGAAAAATAGACTGATCAGTTTTTTGACGCTCTATAAAAGTGATCAGACAGGACTGGCGCCGATGATGGTGGAAGTTGATTTGGCTGAGTTTCTGGAAGACCTGATTGGCAGCAGCCTGTCGGCCATGGTGGCGGAAAACCATCATGGCCACGTGATTACGGTGCGTGCGGATATCGACAGAATGAGGGGTGCTACAGACGGGATGGGCTGGTTCGATGAAAACCTGGTCGAACTGGCACTGGAGTCTGCACTCAACAATGCGGTTCGCTACGCCAAACATAAGGTCGATGTCTGGTTTGAGCAGGAGGACAATTTGCTGGCGTTCAAAGTGTTTGATGACGGTGTGGTTGTCGGCGTGGAAGATGAGCTGATGCAGCGCAAAGTCGCTGAAAAATCCTCTTCGACAGGGTTGGGGCTGGCCTTATGCAAGGTGGTGGCCGAGGCTCATGGGTCAGGTTTTGTGCAGCTTGAGAGTGTTGCTGGCGGCGGTACGTTGTTTACGATGGTATTGAGGCGGGCCGGGTGAGTTGCCTCGCAAGTGTCGACATAAAAAAGCCCCGCTAAAAGCGGGGCTTGAATTGCCTGTTATTTTAAAGTGACAGGCTAGGCTTCGGTGGAGCCTAAGGAGGTCGTGTTGAAACCGCCATCCACATAGGTGATTTCGCCGGTGATGCCGCTGGCCAGATCGCTGCACAGGAAGGCGGCGGCATTGCCGACTTCTTCGATAGTGACGTTGCGTTTGAGCGGGGCGTGCTTTTCGTTATAACCCAGCAATTTGCCGAAATCGGCGATGCCGGCGGCAGCCAGGGTGCGGATGGGGCCGGCAGATATGGCATTCGCGCGTATTCCCTTTGCGCCCAGCTGCATCGCCAGATAGCGCACACTGGCTTCCAGGCTGGCTTTGGCCATGCCCATCACGTTGTAGTGGGGCATGGTGCGGACCGCACCGAGATAACTCAGGGTTAATAAGGCAGCGTTGCGGCCTTCCATCATCGGCAGTGCTGCCTTTGCCATGGCCGGAAAACTGTATGAACTGATGTCGTGGGCGATGCGGAAGGCTTCGCGGTTGAAGCCATCGAGGAATTCGCCTTCCAGTGCTTCGCGCGGCGCAAAAGCAATCGCATGCACAAAACCGTCAAAGCCATCCCAGTGCTGCTTCAGATCAACAAACAGTTGGTTGATGTCGTCATCAGAGGCGACATCACAGGGAAATATGAGGTCGCTGTCAAACTGTTTTGCCAGGCCCAGTACGCGTTCACGCACCCGTTCTCCCTGATAGGTAAAGGCGAGTTGGGCGCCTTCGCGATGCATGGCTTGTGCCACACCGTAAGCAATTGAGCGGGTGCTGATCATGCCGGTAATCAAAATTCGTTTGTTGGCCAGAAATCCCATGCGTACCCTTTTAGGTTGGTCAAAAGTTGTCGGATTATAAAGCAATGGCGCGCAATGGTCAGATGCAATCGTATATAATTCCGCGCTTGTCAATTTCAGGTCTATCTTCATGCTGGAAGTGCGCAACTTAGCGTGTAGTCGCGGTGATCATCGTTTGTTTTCCGGATTGGGCTTTGCGCTGTATCCCGGGCAGATCTTGCAAATCCAGGGTGAGAATGGCAGCGGCAAGACCAGCTTGTTGCGTACTCTGTGCGGCTTCATCCAGCCTGATGAAGGTAAAATCGCCTGGTGCGGAGAGGATGTGCGTGACCTGGGCGAGGATTATTACGCCCAAATGCTGTATCTCGGCCATTTGAATGCCATCAAGGATGAATTGAGTGCGCTGGAAAATCTGCGTATTTCTGCGGGATTGTCGGGCACGGAACTGAATGAAGCAGAAGCTGTTTCCGCCCTGCGCCGCATGGGGTTGAAGGGGCGGGAGCGCTTGCCGACCAAAGTGCTGTCACAGGGCCAGCGACGACGCGTTGCATTGGCGCGTTTGCTGGTAGGCCGTGCCCGTCTCTGGGTGCTGGACGAACCTTTGACGGCATTGGATGTCGGCGCTGTGGCGCTGATTGGCGATTTGATAGGCGAACATCTGGCAAGGCAGGGCATGGTGATTTTTACGACTCATCAACCGCTGGTTGTTTCAGGCATGGAAATGCGCAGCTTGTCGCTGTCAGCGTTATGAAGAAATTATTCATGTTGTTTATCCTGGTGGTGCGCCGTGACCTGGTGCTGGCGATGCGCCGCCGTGCGGATGTGCTGACCACGTTGATTTTTTTTGTGATGGTGGTTAGTCTGTTCCCGCTCGGTGTCGGGCCTGAAACGGATATGCTGCGCAAGATGGCGCCCGGCGTGTTGTGGGTAGCAGCCTTACTCTCATCAATGTTGTCGCTGGGCAGGTTGTTCTCGGCGGACTATTTGGATGGTACGCTAGAGCAAATGCTGCTGGCACCGCAGTCCCTGTCGGTGCTGGTGCTGGGTAAAATGGCTTCGCACTGGATGGTATCGGGCCTGCCGCTGGCGTTGATGACGCCGGTGCTCGGGTTGCAGTTTGACATGACGGTACAGGCGATCGGTGTGCTGATGCTGAGTCTGTTGCTGGGTACACCCGTTCTGAGCATGATAGGTGCAATTGGCGCAGCATTGACCCTGGGGTTGCGCGGAGGCGGGGTGCTGTTATCCTTGCTGGTATTGCCGTTGTGCATTCCGGTGCTGATCTTTGGCACGGGCGCGGTGCAAGCCGTGACGAGCGGACTGAATGTGTCCTCTCATCTGTCCTTGCTGGGCGCGTTGCTGGTGCTGGCTATGGCGTTTACCCCCTGGGTGACAGCGCAGGCCTTACGTATTTCGATGGAATGATTTTAGAGATTTTCATATGGCAATAAACTGGTTCAAATATTCAGCCCCGACTGTCTTTTATCCACTGGCGGGAAAACTGATTCCGTGGTTTGCCGTTTCGTCAGCGATTCTGTCTGCGGTGGGTTTATACCTGGGTTTTGTTGTAGCCCCCGCTGATGCGCAACAGGGCGAGTTTTACCGCATCATCTATATTCACGTGCCGTCCTCGATGCTCTCCATGTTCCTGTATCTCGTGATGGCAGGCTATGCAGCGCTGGGTCTGATCTTCAATACCCGGTTGTCATCGATGATGGCCAGTGCGGTAGCGCCCACCGGCGCCCTGTTTGCGTTTATTGCACTCTGGACCGGCGCACTGTGGGGCAAGCCCATGTGGGGCGCATGGTGGGTGTGGGATGCTCGGCTGACTTCAGAACTGATCCTGTTGTTTCTCTACCTGGGCTTTATTTCGCTGCATGCCTCGATAGACGATCCGCGTCGTGCCGACCGTGCGGCGGCGCTGCTGGCGATCGTAGGTTCCGTGAATGTGCCTATCATTTATTTTTCGGTGAAGTGGTGGAATACCCTGCATCAGGGCTCCACCATCAAATTTACCGGGACTTCCATGCAGGTTACCATGCAGCAGGCGATGTTCACCATGCTGGCCGCCTGCTGGCTATACGCGATCGCAATAATACTGGCGCGCGTGCGCAGCATTATTCTGGAGCGTGAGAAGAATACCAAATGGATCACTGAACTGGCGGAGGTGCGGAGATGAGCCTGGATATCTGGATGAGAGCAAATCCGCTGACCTATGTCTGGGTGGGTTCTTACGCGGTTGCACTGCTGGTATTTGCAGTTGAAATCGCGATGGTGATACACAAGAGAAAAATCACCTTGCAGCAGGTGCGCCTGATGCAGGAAGCAGAGGAGAGTGCATGAAGCCGCGTCAGAAAAGATTTGTCTATATTGTGATTGCCATAGCCGCAGTGGGTCTGGCGGTTGGACTGGTGTTAAATGCCCTCAAGGATAACGTCAGTCTGTATTTCACGCCGACTCAGGTCTATAACAAGGAAGCGCCGCAAGACCGCAGTTTTCGTATCGGGGGTCTGGTCGAGGAGGGCAGTCTCAAGCGTGAAGGGGGGGATGGCCTGACGGTGCATTTCGTGATTACCGATTTGAAGAAGAGCTTGCCTGTGATCTACAAGGGCATCCTGCCTGACTTGTTCAAGGAAGGCAAAGGGGTCGTGGCACAAGGCAAGATGGAAGCCGATGGCATCATGCACGCCTCTGAAGTGCTGGCCAAGCACGATGAAAACTATATGCCGCCTGAAGCCGCCGATGCCCTGAAAAAGGCCAGGGACGCAGCACCTGCTGTTAAATAACTACGAGAGCACTCACATGATTCCAGAGCTAGGTCATTTTTCCTTAATCATCGCATTGTTCCTGGCGATTTCCCTGGGCGTGCTGCCGATATTCGGTGCGGCGCGCAACAACCGCGTGCTGATGGGGGTTGCCCGTCCGTTAGCCTACGGGCAGTTTGTGTTTATCGGGCTGGCATTTGCTGTGCTGGCTCACGCCTTTTTAGCCAATGACTTCTCCGTGCTCTATGTTGCGCAACATTCCAACTCCCAGTTGCCGGGACAATATCGCTTTGCGGCAATATGGGGCGGACACGAGGGATCTTTGTTGTTATGGGCCTTGTTGCTTTCCGTCTGGACGGCCGCCGTGGCGACCTTCAGTCGTCACCTGCCTGAAGAAATGGTGGCGCGTGTGCTGGGTGTGATGGGGCTGATTTCAGCCGGTTTTCTGCTGTTCATGTTGTTCACTTCCAGCCCGTTTACGCGCCTGTTGCCGGCCGCTGCCGATGGACGCGATCTGAACCCGCTGTTGCAGGATCCGGGTTTGGTGATACACCCGCCCATGTTGTACATGGGCTATGTCGGATTCTCGGTGGCGTATGCCTTTGCCATTTCCGCCTTGCTGGGCGGCAAGCTGGATGCGACCTGGGCGCGCTGGTCGCGCCCGTGGACGACGGTTGCCTGGGTGTTCATGACGATCGGTATCGCACTGGGTAGCGGCTGGGCCTATTATGAGCTGGGCTGGGGCGGCTGGTGGTTCTGGGATCCGGTCGAGAATGCCTCGTTCATGCCCTGGTTGCTGGGAACAGCGCTGATCCATTCGCTGGCCGTGACAGAAAAGCGCGGCGCATTCAAAAGCTGGACCGTGTTGCTTGCGATCGGCGCTTTTTCGTTAAGCCTTTTAGGCACTTTCCTGGTGCGTTCCGGCGTGCTGACATCCGTGCACTCGTTCGCGTCCGACCCGAAACGCGGTATTTTCATTCTGGGTTTCCTGGTGCTGGTGATCGGCGCATCGCTGTTGCTGTTTGCCTGGCGCGCGCCGAAAGTGGGCCTGGGCGGCAAGTTCGACATGCTGTCACGCGAGTCCTTGCTGCTGTCCAATAACGTGCTGCTGTCGGTCGCATCGGCTTCCGTGTTCATCGGCACCCTGTACCCGTTGTTCATGGATGCGTTGGGCTATGGAAAACTGTCGGTCGGTGCGCCTTATTTTCAGGCCGTGTTCGTGCCCCTGATGGTGCCCATGGTGTTCATGATGGGCCTGGGGCCGCTGGCGCGCTGGAAGAAAATGACCGTGCCTGATCTGGCCAGGCGTGTGAAGTGGGGATTCGCCAGCGCGCTGGTGACAGCCTTGCTGCTGCCTTCGCTGATGGGAAAATTTCTGTCGCTGGAATCAAATAAATGGTCGCCGATGATCGTTCTGGGCTTGCTGATGTCTTTCTGGATCATCGCGTCACTGGTGATCAGTCTGCGGCAGCGCCTGTCGGGTGAGGGTGAGTTCCTGCTGCGCGTGCGTAAGCAGAGTCTGAGTTATTACGGCATGCAACTGGCGCATCTGGGCGTGGCGGTATTCATCATCGGCGTGACGCTGGTGAAGGGCTATGAGACCGAGCGCGATGTGCGCATGAATGTCGGTGACACCATCATGGCCGGCGGCTATGAGTTTCGCTTCAACGGTGTGACGCAGACGCCTGGACCGAATTATGTCGCAGGCGTGGGACATGTGACCGTCAACAAGGATGGTCGTCTGGTGGGCGAATTGCACCCTGAAAAGCGCGAATACAATGTGTCAGGCATGCCGCTGACCGAGGCCTCAATTCAGACCGGCGTATTCCGCGACCTGTATGTGTCACTCGGTGAGCCGATTCCTGAATCGGATGGTGCATGGGCGGTGCGTATCTACATCAAACCTTTTGTCGACTGGATCTGGGCGGGCTGTTTGTTCATGGCGCTGGGCGGCATACTGGCGGTATCTGATCGTCGTTACCGCATCCATCAGAAGGCATCGGCCAATGCGTCGTCGGAGCCTGTTATCAGCACCCTTCAAGGACAAGCATCATGATGCGATTCATATTACCTCTGGTGATTTTCCTGATCCTGTCGGTTTTTCTGTACAAGGGGCTGGGGCGCGATACGCGTGAAGTGCCCTCGCCGCTGGTAGGCAAGCCGGCTCCCGCCTTCTCGCTTCTCCTGTTGTATGAGCCTGCCAAGCAGTTTTCGCCAAAAGAAATGCTAGGCCGTGTGTGGCTGCTGAACGTGTGGGCATCCTGGTGCGAAGCGTGCAAGGATGAGCATCCGGTATTGATGCAGTTTGCCAGCGAGAAAGTGGTGCCCGTCGTCGGTGTGGATTACAAGGACAAGGCGGATGATGGCATCGCGACGCTGAAGAAGGCCGGCGATCCTTACAGTCTGGTGATTTCGGATGCGGACGGGAAAGTGGGTTTTGATTACGGGGTGTACGGGGTTCCCGAGACCTATGTGATCGATAAAGCCGGAATAATCAGATTCAAGCTGATTGGCGCCGTCACTGCGCAGAATTTGCGGGAAGTTCTTTTGCCACTGATTTCGGAGTTACAAGCCAAATGAAACTGCTATTTATTGGGTTGATGTGTCTGTTACCGGGCTTTAGTTTTGCCGGCGTGGCGAAAGACATTGCTGAAGATCCTGTTATGGAGACTCGCATGATTCATCTGGCTGAGAAGGTGCGCTGTCTGGTTTGCCAGAGCGAACCCGTTTCAACCTCTCATTCCGAGTGGTCGCAGGATGTGCGCAATATCATGCGCGAGAAGATGAAGGCAGGCGCTACCGATCAGGAAATACTCGATATGCTGGTTGAACGTTTCGGCAAGTCGGTGTTGTTTGATCCGCCGGTCGATAATGAAACCATGCCATTGTGGGGAGCTCCCTTTATTCTGTTGCTGCTGGGTGGCGTGTTTCTGGTCTATCAGTTGAAGAAGCGCCGCGGGCTGGTTGCAGAGGCCGTGCTATCGAAACAGGATGAACAACGTGCCGCCACGCTGCTGAACGAACCCGCCCCATTGAACCCGACGAAAGACACTCAAGCATGACTTTATTCTGGATACTCTGTGCCGCACTGCTAATTGTGGCACTGTCTTTCTTGCTATGGCCGTTGTTGCGCAAATCGGCTGCTAACAACGACGTGTTGCGCGATGCCGCAAACCTCGAAATCCTGCGCGATCAGGCGAGCGAACTCGAGGCGGATTTGAACAATAGCCTGTTGACTCAGGAGGCTTTCGAGCAGGGGCATCGCGAATTGCAGGTGCGCCTGCTCGACGAAGTGAAAAGCACCGAAACGCAGCAGTCTGCGGTGCGCAATCCGGCGCGGATTCTGGCCATGGTTCTGGTCGTGCTGATCCCGCTTTGCAGCGTGTTGCTCTACCTTAAAATCGGCAATGTGAATGCCATGCTACCCGCCCAGCAACAACAGGCTGAAGGTGCTGAAGGTTTTGGTGTGCTGCGTTCGGACGCCGCGTTGCAGGAACTGGAAGCGAAACTGGCAAAGGAACCCAACAATCCCGACGGATGGCTGATTCTGGCACGTTCCTATAGCGAGTTGCAACGCTACGCCGATGCGGTGCGCGCTTATGGCCAACTGGTCAAACTGGTGCCGAAAGAGTCGCAAATCTGGACGAATTATGCCGATGCGATGGCGATGAACAACAATCAGTCGTTGCTGGGCGAACCGACCAAGTATATCGACAAGGCGCTTGAACTGGACCCGGAAAATACCACGGCGCTGGCGTTGGCAGGGTCTGCCGGCATGGAGCGCGGTGATTATGTCGCGGCAGTCACGCATTGGCAAAAGCTGGTCAGTTTATTGCCGCCTGATTATCCGCAGCTTCAGATGATCATCGACGGCATCAATCAGGCACGGGAATTTCTTGCCAAACAGCCGGGTGGTCGTGAACAACTGGCCAGGTTGCCGGCAGGTCCCCAAAAGGCTGAGGCAAATCCAGCGATGGCGATTACCGGCAGGGTATCGTTAAGTCCTGCGATGTTAAGCCGCGCATCGCCGAGCGATTTTGTTTTCATCCTGGCACGTGCGGCAGAAGGACCTAAAATGCCGCTCGCAGTGATCCGCAAACAGGTCAAAGACTTGCCGATGGAATTTACGCTCGATGACAGTATGGCTATGCGGCCACAGATGAAGCTGTCCGGTTTCGACAAGGTAGTGGTACTGGCACGTATCTCCAAATCCGGCTCGCCTATGGCGCAGGCGGGTGACCTGGAGGGGACGGCCGGCATTGTGAAACCTGGCGCCCGTGAGCTGAATATCACCATAGATACCCTGGTAAAGTAGCGTTACCGCCCATGCTGACGGTATCCATTAACAATGGCTGCCGTCAGCTTATTCCTGTTCAGTGTTCACGACGGATACAGCCTCGATATACAAGGCCTCGAGCTGTGTCTCATCGAGGTTCAGTGCTTGCAGGCAGGCAGGCCCCAGCTTTGTCCATTCCTGCGTCAGGCTCAGGCCGAGTTGCTGCTGTAAGATATACTCCGCAAGCTGGGCTGTTGCGATCAGTCTGCGGCTCAGTACGGACAGTGCCGGATTGTTTGATTCCAGTTCAACGAGGTTGTGGTGATTGCGGATGGCAAGGCAGATATCCTCCGGCAACCACCAGTTTTGTGCCAGTATACAACCCACCATCGCGTGATTTGTCGGCAGCTCGGCATTTTCCACATCTATGAAGCTCTGTCTGGCCTCGTTGTTGGCAGCCACAAGCACTTTCTCGTACTGAGGAAAGCGCGCCAGCAGCACCGGGATGCCGCAGTCACGGAACAGGCCGAAAGTATAGGCGTCTTCAGCGTGCAGGCCGCGTATGTTCAACTGCTGTGCCAACCAGCCGGTCAAATGCGCAATGCGCGCCGATGCATCCCAGAAACGTTCCAGATGCTGCATGTTTGGAAAGGCTTTGCGAAGAATGATGCCTGCCACGGTACAACTTGTCGTTTTCATGCCGAGCAGCGCGAGCGCTTCGTTCACAGAACGCGCGCGTTGACGCATGCCGAAGAAAGAAGAATTGGCGGTTTTGATCAGGCCGGCAGAAATGCCGACATCGCTGCCTATGATGTGTGCCAGCAGGTTGAAATCAGGCTCGTTCTTTCGTGCCTCGGTCATGAATCGATCCAGTACGACAGGGCAAGGAGGAATACCTACGTCGAGAATGGAACGTTCGATCAGGTTGCTGACAGTCGATGGGGGGGCGTTTTCCAGTACTTCCTTCATCGCGTATTCCTTGCTTTGAGCCAGGCGAGCAGCGTATCTTCCGGCATCGGTCTCGCGTAGAAGAACCCCTGGATGGCATCGACGCCTGCATCCAGCAGCGCGTCGATTTCTTCCTGTCTTTCACATCCTTCAGCCACGACGGTCATGCCCAGTTCATGCCCTAACTGGGTCATTGCCCTGACCACAGCCTGAGCGCGGCGATCTTCCGGCAGTACGGTGACGAAGGCGCGATCCAGTTTGATTTTTTTTGCCGGTATATCCTTCAGATTGGCCAGGCAGGAATAGCCCGTGCCAAAATCATCGATGGCAAGATTGACGCCGGCGGCGATGGCATTTTTCAGGTTGTTTTGGACGGTATCGGAAATATCCATGAACAGGGATTCAGTCAGCTCCAGTTCCACCAGTTCCGGTTTGACATTCGAGCAAATCAGGGCCGCGTGCAATGCCTGGGTGAATTTTGGGGAGATCAGCTGGGCGCGCGAGACGTTGATGGCAACCTTGGTGTGGTAACCTGCATCCTGAAGTCCACGCGCTTGCAGCGCGCCTTGCAGCAGGCTCCATTCGCCGAGACGAACCACAAGCCCGGTCTTTTCCGCGACGGGTATGAACTTTCCCGGGGGCACGCTCTCGCCGTTGACTGAGCAGCGCATCAGCGCCTCGACAGCCTCAATATTTCCGTTTGCAAGAATGATGGGCTGGTAGTGCAGACATAGTCCGCCTGTTTCCAGTGCGGCATGCAGGGTGCTTTCAATTGAAAGTTCTTCGCGTGCGAGCGTGATGCCCTGCCGTCCCTGGACAGCTTCGTCGCCGGAGCAAACGATGCTGTTGCCGCCCTTGTCTTTCGCCGCATACATGGCGCGATCCGCACGTTCCAGCAAAGCGAGTGAATCTTCGCCGGGATCATGGATGGCGATACCGATGCTGGCGGTGGGGCACAGCGTCAGATTGCCGAGGGGAATCAGCTCTTCAACCGTACTGGCCATTTCGCGGGCAAACTGCTCGGCAGCAGAACGGTCGCATCCGGGAACCAGGAAAACAAATTCGTCTCCGCTCATACGCGCAATTTCTGCCCGTCCGCTTACACGGGTGCGGAAGCGCACGGCCAAATCCTTGATCACCTGGTCGCCTCCCGGATGACCGAAGGATTCATTTATTTTTTTGAAGCGATCCAGATCGACCCAGATTACGGCAAACGGTTCAGGCCGGCGTGTCGGCGTGGCGGTGAAACTCTCGATTGTCCGCAAGCAGGCAAGTCGATCAAGAAATCCGGTGAGCGGGTCTATGTTGTTCATGAATCAGGCAGTTAATTGCGCACGGTCAGCAGAAAGAGTTGAACAAAGTTTTTAAAATATGACTGATTGTTTCGGATCACTGGACCGCTTGACGAATTTGGCTTCATGTTGAGGTTCCTTGAATTTTTGAATTGTAGCACTCGCGGTGAGCTTTAGTGCTGCTGGCTGCCGCTGATACGGACCTCAATTTACCTAAAGCGGGCTTGGCGTTCAAGCCCGTTCGGTTATCAGCCGGAAATCAGGATGAACGGCGTATTTGTCCGGATGAATGGTGTTAAATGACAGACGAATGGTTTTGTTTTTTATTCTGAATTGTGGGTGGATTGCGAAACTTAAAATATCCGGCCTACTGCCAGGAACGAAGACGGGTGGCAACACCGGCGACTAAAAACCGGCGAGGTTTAAGGCTCGAATCAACTTGTTGGATTTTTGCTGGAAATTGATCGGATGCGACAGGCCGAGTAATTTGGCGTGCTGCCGGATGGATGAAAGGGAGGGCGGAAATTCAGTATTTTTCACGGCGAGGATAATTTTGTTGACGCTATCCTCTACATCAACCACCACCACACGCCCGGCAAAGCTGGTGTGCAGGCGTGCCAGGTAATCATCGTAATGCGGGTAGCCGCCCCACAAATTGACCACCAGGATACCGTTGTCGGCCAGTAACGCAAAGCAGTCATCGTAAAATCGCTGGCTGCCCAGTTGAACGGGTAATCCACCCGAATCGAACCCGTCCACCATCAGTACATCCGGCTGGCTGGCGGTATCTGTCACCCAATGGGCGCCGTCGCCTGGCAGCACCCGAAAGCGTATGTCGTCAGCAGGAATGGCAAATTCATTGCGCAATGCGATCACATCAGGACTGATTTCGATAACGGTAATCTCTGTCAGCGGCAAATGCCGGTAGCAATATTTTGCCAGTGAACCGCCGCCTAAGCCGATCATTGCGATGTGGCGGGGGGTGGGGTCGATCAGTAAAAAACTCATCATGGCCCGGGTATAACCGATCACCAGCTCATCCGGCATATCAATGTACATTTCGCTTTGTATGGACAAGGCATCAAAATGCAGCGCCAGGATGCCTTTGCGTTCTGTCAAATAAGGCTTGCCGCCTTCAATATGGGTTTTGGGTTCGGCTGTCCATGCAAGCATCTGATCAATCTGCTGTTGCACGGCTCTTGCAATATTTTTTACATGTTTATTTTTGAATTGCATGAGTCACCCTGTGGTATTGCAGGTAGCGTATCAGGATCATAAATGGGTAAATGGCAGCGTTTGCGTGGGATGGTCTTGTGGGATAGAGCGTGCATAAATCGAACCCGGATGCAGCACCGACGACACATAATAACCGGCCAGGCTAGCCAACACCAGCGCGGGGACGAGGCCGTAGCCTGCTGTCATTTCGCTGACCATTACCACCGCCGTGAGTGGTGCGTGAGTGACGGCGGCGAGGAACGCACTCATGCCGACCAGTGTGAATGCCGTCATCGACACGTCAGGCAGCATCAGTTGCACCGCATTGCCCGCCAGAGTACCCAGTGCCGCGCCGACAAACAGGGTCGGTGTAAACACACCGCCGACGGCCCCGGAACCTGAAGTCAGTACAGTGGCAATGATTTTCAGCACCAGAATGAGCAGTACGCTCTGCCACAGCCATGGCTGGTGCAGCAATGAATTTACGACCGAATAACCATTGCCCCACACTTCCGGGCGTATGACTGAAAGCCCGCCGACCGCAAGCCCGGCGAGTGTCATCTTCAGCCACAGGGGAAAACGCAGTGCAGCCAAAGTCCGGTGTGCGTAATTTAATGCGCCGATAAGCAGTGGTCCCAGCAATCCTGCCGCGATACCGGTCAACACCACCAGCAGCAGTTCAGGCAGACTTTGCAGTGTGCCGGGGGTGGCGGCAAAAATAGGGCCGACGCGGCTTACGTGTCGCACCACCGAATCGGCGATCGCCGCTGCCAGCAGCAGGGGGCCGAAGCTGCTCACGCTGATGCCGCCGAGCACGATTTCAGCGACGAACAAGGCGCCGGCAATCGGCGTGTTGTATGCGCCTGCCAGCCCCGCTGCCGCGCCGCAGGCCACGGCAAAACGCCGCTCGACGGGCGTCAGATGCAGCGCTTTCCCCAGCAGGCTGCCGGACAACGCGGCCAGTTGCACCATGGATCCTTCGCGCCCGATCGAGCCGCCTGAGACGACCGTGGCGGCGGATGCCGCCGATTTCAGCAGCGAAGATCGCAAGGGGATTTCGCCGCCGGCGGATATGGCTTCCATGTAATCCGTCCCGTTATCGCTTTTACCGCGCCCGAGAAAGTATTGCAGCATCAACCCGGCGACAAGCCCGCCCAGCGCGGGAATGATGGCGCGTATTTCAGGCGGCAGGTGCGTGGCATCGGCTACCAGCCCCTGGTTCAATCCATACATCGTCGCTTCAAGCGTAAGCAGCAGCTGATGAAACGCCAGTACCGCCAGCGCACCCAATATGCCTACCATGATCGCCAACCCCAGCATCCGCAGCAATTGCACATTGCGCCCGTAGGGGGATGGCGGATTGAACCCGGCATCGACTGGCGCGCGGGGCGTTGTCAGCTTTTCGGCTGGCATCTCTGTGTCTTTACTCATCGTATTCAAGTAACTTCTTCCATCTGTCGCGTGCGTCTGGGCCGGAGTGAGATCGTTGGGATTACGGCGTTAATCCGGCCATAATTCACCTGTTGTGTAACGCGATTGTACAAAGTATACATTTGAATTTATTGGTTATTTTGTTGATTTCATGGATGGCGATTTTTTCCGGGATTATTCTGTATTTTTAATACATGGACAGAAAACCGGCATGCGTGTTGTGTGATCCGGTGCGTCCCTGTTACTCAGGCCGTAAAAAATGCTGTCTGATCAGGTCTTTCAGCATTGACTCCAGCACATCATCCGGTGCATGGGATATTGCCTGATAAAGCGAATTGGCCTGCTCGTGAAATATCTGTAATAACTTCGGGTCAAAACGCTTGCCGCTGTCCGGCTTCATGAGTTCCATGGCTTCATCGAAGTCGAAGGGTTCTTTGTAAGGTCGTCTTGAGGTGAGTGCATCGAACACATCGACGATCGTAAAGATGCGCGCGTTTAACGGAATTTCATTCCCGACAAGACCTTTCATATATCCGCTCCCATCGAATTTCTCATGATGAAACTCCACCACTTCGCGCGCGCCCTCAAGCCATTTTGAACGGCTGATGATGTCGGTTCCCAGCAGCACATGGGTGCGCATCACGGCAAATTCTTCTTCGGTCAAGCTGGCTGGTTTGAGCAGTATATTGTCTCTGATGCCTATCTTCCCGACATCATGCAGAAAGGCTCCCGCAGTCAGCTTGCGGATTTGCGCGCTGGGAAGCCCCAGTATCTCGGCGAAGCGAATCGCATAAATGGTGACGCGGTAATTATGGCTATTGGTATCCGAATCCCGCTTCGCGATGGCACTGCCCAGCACATCCATCAATTCGATATTGCCGTTGAGCAGGTCGGATGAGAGTTTGACCAGCCCTTTATTGAGGGAAATGATGATGGGGTAGAGCATGATGGCCGTCATGAGGATGACCACGACCACGAGCAGCAGTGTGCCGACAATGTCGATTTCGATGTTATGCAGGGTTTCCGCATCGACCTGATAGACGCCTTTAAAATAGCCGATCAAATCGCCTTTGCTGTCCTGTAGCGGCAGCATGACCTGCAGGAATGAATTCTTGCCCATGAAAAACTGGTTGTAATGGACGGCATTTTCCAGCGGAAATGCCTGCACATACGTTGCTATTTTTCCCTCGATTGCCTCCTTGCCCGGTCTTACCACACGCAGAATCTGATTCCTGTTTTCATCGTAGAGTTCGATGACGATGAAATGCCGCTTGATGAATTCATCGGCTTTTTCCTTGAGCGCATCCTTCCGGCTGGCACTGTTCCGGTCGAGCGTGGTTGTGAATAAACGCGACTCCACCGTTGCCAGACCGAACACCAGTTTATCCACCTTCTGCAACTCAAGGTAATAGACTATCCCGCCGATGATCACGGACAGTAACATCCATCCAATGATCAGGCGTGTGACGACAAGCCTGTGAATATTCTGAGTGTGCATACTCTGATTGTGTCCAAGGCGACAGATGATTATCAACGATGCGTTTTGCAGCCACCGATATGCGGGTGTTTACGACTAACCGTACTGGGAGGCCTGTAATTTAGCATGGTCATGCAACTGAATTGCATTAATAAAAATTCATATTTTGTAAGCAATTGTAAATTCCGTGGTCGAAGAAGTATAAATACGAACTTTCTGCTATGTTGGTCATCTCAAGCGTGAAATCGCCGCTTTTGTTTGATAAAAGAGAGCCATAAATGAAAAAAAGTCTGCTTGCGCTTGTTCTGATGTTTTTTGTGGTTAATCTGGCATACGCCGACGGTCGCCGCGGCGGGGAAGGCTGGCGCGGAGGGGAAGGCTGGCGCGGAGGAGAAGGCTGGCGCGGAGGAGAAGGCTGGCGCGGAGGAGAAGGCTGGCGTGGCGGGGAAGGCTGGCGTGGCGGGGAAGGCTGGCGCGGCGGGGAAGGCTGGGGGGACGGAGGATTGGGGATGCTGTTTGGTTTGGGGCTGGCGGGTGAGATGATTTCGCAACCTGCTGTGGTCTATGCGCAGCCGGCTCCCGTTTATGTGCAATCGGCGCCGGTCTATGTGCGGCAAGTGCCGGTCTATGTTCAGTCTGCACCTGCCTATAGTCAAGCCGCTTACCAACAGCCAGCGCTCCTGCCAAGACATATTACATACGGACCAACTACTTACTATAACGGCTACGGCCCTCATTGATACGCCAGGCCAAAGGCGCTGGCTGGCGATCTTTCGGACAATACAAAACCACAAAAGGAATTTTCATGCAGAAAAAAATCATCGCAACGGCAATCCTTGTCGCGGTATCAATTCAGTCCAGAGCGGATGACTTTACGGACACGGCTAAGGTGATTTCATCGAGGCCCATCTACCAGACAGTTGCCGGTCAGGAATGCTACAACGTTCCGGTCCGGACCCAGTCATCCGGCAGCCGTTCCATGGGCGGAAGTATTCTGGGAGGCATTGCAGGCGCTTTGCTCGGATCCCAGGTCGGGCAGGGTTCAGGACGTGTGGCCGCCGGTGCGGCAGGCGCAATTGCAGGAGCCATTACCGGCGACCGGATACAGAATGACGGCAGCAATAGCGGCAGCGAGGGCATGCAGCAGGAATGCAAGGACGTGTCAAAACAGGTCGTTTCCGGGTATGAGGTACATTATTTGTATGGCGGACATGAGGGCGTGACCACCATGCCGCAGCAGCCCGGCAATACCATCACAGTCGGCGTGACTGCACATTAACCTCAAAAAGCAGTTAGCCTGTCTGCGCCTGGGCAGTGTGCGCCAGGTCTGTTGACAAGTGCCGATGAGGCGAGGCGGGTCATTCGGGCCGAGTGTTCAAACAATATAGCTTGCAGCGGATTTTGCTGTCACACTACGATTTTTTTCAAGATGCCAACATGACCCAAGACACGCCAAGCCCCCTGTTTCTGGCCGACTACCAGCCGCCCCCGTTTCTGATCGATACGGTTGAGATGGATGTCAGTTTTCAGAACGGTGAAGTTCTGGTGACGGCACAGCTGGCAGTGCGCCGCAATCAGGCGTCAGGCACGCAAGCACCGCTGGTGCTGGACGGCGAGGAACTGGAGTTGCTGAGTTTGTGCCTCGATGGCGTAAAACTTCCCGCCAGCCGTTACGATTTGAGCGCCGGTCAGCTGGTGCTGGGCGATTTGCCTGATGCATGTCGAATTGAGACGGTGAGTCGCATCCGCCCCGACAGCAACACCCGACTGTCCGGCCTCTACCGCTCCGCCAACGGCTACTTTACCCAGTGCGAAGCGCAGGGTTTTCGCCGCATCACGTGGTTTTCAGACAGGCCGGATGTGATGTCACGCTATACCGTGACCCTGCACGCCGACAAGGCGATGTTGCCGCAATTGCTTGCCAACGGTAATCCGGTTGCCAGTGGTGATGAGGAGGGCGGCCGTCACTGGGCCAGATGGCAGGATCCGCACCCCAAACCCTGTTACCTGTTTGCCATGGTTGCCGCCCGTCTCGATGTGCTGCGTGACAGTTACCGCACCACATCCGGGCGCATGGTTCAGTTGGCGATCTATGTTGAGCCCGGCCGCCTCGATCAGTGTGACTACGCGATGTCCTCGCTGAAAAAAGCGATGCAATGGGATGAGGAGACCTTCGGCCTGGAATGTGATCTTGACCATTATATGATCGTCGCGGTGAGCGACTTCAATATGGGGGCGATGGAAAACAAAGGGCTGAACATTTTCAACACCAGATATGTGCTGGCCCGGCCCGACGTTGCCACCGATGTCGATTTTGAGAACATCGACAGGGTCGTGGCGCACGAGTATTTTCACAACTGGACCGGCAACCGGGTGACCTGTCGCGACTGGTTTCAGCTGTCGCTAAAAGAGGGGCTGACCGTTTTTCGCGATCAGGAATTTGGTGCTGACGTGCATAACCGTTCGGTGGCCAGAATTCGCGAGGTGCGCGGCCTGCGCGCCGCCCAGTTCCCCGAAGACGCAGGCCCGATGGCGCATCCGGTGCGACCTGCCTCGTATATCGAAATCAACAATTTTTACACCGCGACCATCTATCAAAAAGGCGCCGAGGTGGTGCGCATGATCCATACCCTGATCGGCAAACAAGCCTTTCGTCGCGGCATGGATCTGTACTTCGCCCGGCACGACGGGCAGGCGGTGACCTGCGACGATTTCGTCTCTGCCATGAGTGATGCATCGGGTGTTGATCTGACTCAGTTCATGCACTGGTATGAGCAGGCCGGCACGCCGCATGTCCGCGCCACGGGCAGTTACGATGCCGCCAATAAACGCTATACACTGAATTTGTCACAGTCCATGCCGGGTCGTCCGGATATGCTGCCGTTCCACATTCCCGTGGGCATCGCGCTGATCGGGCAGGACGGGGAGGACTTGCCATTGCGTCTGGCGGGCGAGCACACGGCAAACTATCAGCGAGTGTTGTCATTACGCAGCGCGGTGCAGGAATTTATCTTCGAAGATGTCGAGCAGGCGCCCGTACCCTCGCTGCTGCGTGATTTTTCGGCGCCGGTCGTGCTCGATTTTGCATACAGTGACGCTGATCTCGCCCACTTGCTGGCGCACGACAGTGATCCCTTCAATCGATGGGAGGCAGGGCAGCGCCTGGCAAGCCGCCTGATCGTCGCTGCCACACACACCCTCAGTGCCGGTGGCGCGCCCAGCTGGCCGGACAGCTTCACCCGGGCGGCGGCAAAGGTGCTGGCCTGTGCCGATGTCGATCCGGCCTTTGTTGCTGAAGCCTTGTCATTGCCGGGCGAAGCCACGCTGGCAGAACAGCTGGAGGTGGTCGACCCAGACGCCTTGCACGCCGCCCGCAACGGCCTGCGCCGTCACCTCGCAGAGCAGCTGGGTTCGGCGTTTCAGTCCTGCTATCAGCGCCTCGCGCCTTCCGATGGCTATCGCGCCGATCCGCTTAATACCGGTCGCCGGGCTTTGCGCAACCTTTGTCTGGGCTATCTGTGTGAAGCGGGCAGTGCCGCTGCCCGTGCGCTGGCGCGCCAACAATTTGACGCCGCCGACAACATGACCGACCAGTTCGCAAGCCTTACGGCCCTGGCTCAGTGTGAAGGTGCGGAACGTCAACAGGCCATGGATGCCTTCTATCAGCGCTGGCAAGGCGAGCCGCTGGTTGTCGATAAATGGCTGCAAGTCCAGGCTAGCAGCCGCAGCCCCGACACGCTGCTGGTCGTCGAGCGGCTGGTCAAACATCCGGCGTTTGATATGCGCAATCCGAACAAGGTTTATGCGTTGCTGCGCGCTTTCGGCAGCAACCATGTGCGATTCCACGCCTTTGACGGCAGCGGTTACCGCTTTCTCGCAGAACAGACCTGCCGGCTTGATGCCATCAACCCTCAGGTCGCTGCCCGCCTGGCCCGTTGCTTCGACCGCTGGAACCGGTTCGATGCAGGCCGTCAGACGCACGCCCGCGCAGCCCTTGAAATGTTGCGCAATCATGTCGGCCTGTCTCGAGATGTATTCGAAATTGTCGGGAGATTGCTGGGATAACGGGCCTGTTAAGGTAAGAGGCAGCCCCACCTGGCTGAACGGTATTTTTGAGTCGAAATCCGCTGCCTGTGCCGTTTTTGGCGGTTCAGGCGGGGTGCTGCTCTTATCGCTTAAGCGACCGTCACAGACCGGTCCAGATACACATCCTGAATCGCGTTCAGCAGTGCAATGCCGTCTTTCATCGGTTTCTGGAAGGACTTGCGGCCGCAGATCATGCCCATGCCGCCGGCGCGTTTGTTGATGACTGCGGTGCGCACCGCCTGATGCAGATCATCCTTGCCCGATGCGCCGCCTGAATTGATCATGCCCACGCGCCCCATGTAGCAATTCGCGACCTGATAACGCACCAGATCGATCGGATGATCCGAGGTTAGTTCGCTGTAAACCTTGTCGCTGGTCTTGCCGAACCCGATGGCTTTGTAGCCGCCGTTATTTTCGGCCATTTTCTGCTTGATGATGTCGGCATTGATGGTGGCGGCCAGATGATTGGCCTGCCCGGTCAGATCGGCGGCAACGTGGTAATCGATGCCGTCTTTTTTGAATGCCGGATTGCGCAAATAGGCCCACAACACGGTGGCCAGCCCTAAGTTATGCGCGTGTTCGAATGCCTCGGAGACTTCGCTGATCTGTCGGCGCGACTGATCCGACCCGTAAAATACCGTCGCACCGACTGCCACCGCACCCATGTCAAAGGCCTGATCCACGCTGGCGAACAGCGTCTGGTCGAATTTGTTGGGATAGGTGAGCAGCTCGTTGTGGTTGATTTTGACGATGAACGGGATCTTGTGCGCGTAGCGGCGAGCCACTGATGACAGCACGCCGAGTGTCGATGCCACGCCGTTGCAGCCGCCTTCGATGGCAAGTTTGACGATGTTCTCGGGGTCAAAGTACATCGGATTGGCCGCGAACGAGGCGCCGCCTGAATGTTCCACGCCCTGGTCCACCGGTAGCAGCGACAGATAGCCCGTGTTTGCAAGCCTGCCATGTCCGTACAGGGCTTGCAGGCTGCGCAGCACAGCGGGTTTTCTATCCTTCATCGCCACCACGCGATCCACATAATCCGCGCCCGGCAGGTGCAGCGATTCCCCGGGAATGCCTGTACAACGGTGGTTCAAAAGATATTCCGCTTCATCGGCCAGTAATTGCACGATATTCGTCATGGTGCAGCTCCTCAAGGGTGGACAGGGTAGAGCGGTTATTCTACGCCTGTAATTTACATATTATTGATACATATGAATATTGTCTTGATTTACGCTTGTGCTTTATCGGTGAATTCCGGATTGACGGGCTGTTTTCGCTGCTCGTCATGCAGGAAAATCGTATAATTTCACCTAATTCATTACTCTGGCCTTACAAAATGTCTACTCATAGCTCTGTCATCGGTACACCGCTCAGCCCTTCTGCCACAAAAGTCATGCTGCTGGGCAGCGGCGAACTGGGCAAGGAAGTCATCATCGCCTTGCAGCGTTTAGGCATCGAAACCATTGCGGTGGACCGTTACGCCAATGCACCAGGACACCAGCTCGCTCATCGTTCTCATGTGATCAACATGGCGGATGGAGCAGCGCTGCGTGCCCTGATCGAGCAGGAAAAGCCGGATCTGATCGTGCCTGAAATCGAGGCCATCGCCACCGACATGCTGGCGTTGATCGAGGGCGCGGGGCTGGCGCGGGTGATCCCCACCGCGCGCGCGACCATGCTGACCATGAACCGCGAAGGTATACGCCGTCTTGCCGCAGAAACGCTGGGCCTGCCGACGTCGCCCTACCGTTTTGCCGACAGCCTGGAGGAAATGCGCGCAGCGATTGAATCTATCGGTTATCCCTGCATCATCAAGCCGGTGATGTCGTCGTCCGGCAAGGGGCAGTCGAAGGTGGATACGCCTGAAGAAGTAGATGCCGCATGGAATTATGCCGCGAGCGGCAGCCGGGTAAATCAGGGCCGTGTAATCGTCGAGGGTGTGATTCGCTTCGAGTATGAGATCACGCTGCTGACTGTGCGTGCGCTGAGTATCGAAGGAAACACCCGGACGCATTTCTGCGAACCCATCGGGCATGTGCAGGTGCATGGCGACTATGTGGAGAGCTGGCAACCGCAAAGGATGTCACCACTGGCTTTGCAGCGTGCACGCGATATTGCCGGAAAAGTCACTGAAAATCTTGGTGGGCAGGGACTGTTCGGCGTGGAACTGTTCGTCAAAGGCGATGAAGTGTGGTTCAGCGAAGTCAGTCCGCGCCCGCATGACACCGGCATGGTGACGATGTGCACGCAAGTGCAGAACGAGTTTGAATTACACGCACGCGCCATTCTCGGCCTGCCGGTGGATACCACGATGCGCGAGCCGGGTGCATCGGCCGTGATCTACGGTCAGATGGAAGGAGCGGGCATTGCCTTCGAAGGGGTGAGTGATGCGCTGCGCGTGCCAGGCAGCGATATACGCCTGTTCGGCAAACCGGAATCCTTCGCTCGCCGCCGCATGGGCGTGGCGCTGGCAACCGGTATTGATACCGATCAGGCGAGGGGGCGCGCGAAACTTGCGGCCAGCCTGGTCAAACCCGTCAAGCCATGATCGCCGGGATACACCATACCAGTTTTCTGACGTCGGATTTATCGAGCGCGCGCACCTTTTATGAAGGCGTGCTCGGTTTGCAGGCAGATCCCCGGCGCCCGTCCATGAGTTTCGACGGGGTGTGGTATGACGTGGGGCAGCATCAGCAGATTCATCTGATGGTGTTGCCCGATGTGGCAGCGGGTTTGCCGCGTCCCGTTCACGGCGGGCGTGACCGCCATGTTGCGTTGATGGTGTCGGATATGGCGGAGTTGGTTGCGCGACTCAATCGCGCAGGGATTGCCTATACCCTCAGTCAGTCTGGCCGTAGCGCCCTGTTCTGCCGCGACCCGGATCAGAATGCGCTGGAATTCATAGCGGAAATTTAAACGTGCCTCAACACGATATGTCACCCAAGGCCTGGTACCAGGCGGCTTGCGACAAGGCGGGCTTTGTTTGCGATGCCGCGCAGACTATAGCGATCGAGGAACTGGAAACACTCTGGCGGCAGCTCGTTGAATTCAAGCAAAAGCGTAATCAGTTTTTGGGTCGCAGCCTGTTAAGTCCGCAGGTTCCCCGTGGGCTGTACATATGGGGTGGGGTGGGGCGCGGCAAGACTTTTTTGATGGATGGTTTTTACCACTGCCTGCCCTACCGTCGAAAACGACGCATACACTTTCACAATTTCATGGCTGAAGTCCATCAGGAGATGAAGCGGCTTTCAAACGCGCCGGATCCGCTGATGGCGCTGGCCGACAATATCGCACAGGCCACTCGCCTGCTTTGTCTGGATGAATTGCATGTGGACGATATCGCCGATGCGATGATTCTGGGGCGCCTGCTGGGAGCGCTGTTCAAGCGCGGTGTGGTGCTGCTCGTCACGTCCAACTATCCGCCGGATGGCCTTTATCCCAATGGTTTGCAAAGGCAGAATTTTCTGCCCGCAATTGAGTTGTTGAAGCAGGAGCTGAAAGTATTGCATTTCGACGGGAACAAGGATTACCGTCTGTTGCAGATGATCCGCGATCCGGTTTTCATGGTGTCAGACGAAGCGCGCATGGAATCCATGTTTCTTCGTCTTTCGCTGGGAGCCGAACCTGTCGAGGCGGGGCGTATTCAGGTGCGGCGTGCTGTGCGCGAAATCGTCTGGTTCGATTTCAAGGAGTTGTGCGGGGGTAACCATGACCAATCCGATTATCTGGAGATTGCTCATCGGTACCCGACGGTGTTCCTGTCAGGCGTGCCGCGCATGACTTCAGATAATGCCGCCGAGGCCAGACGTTTTACCTGGCTGATCGACGTGCTGTATGACAACCATGTCAAACTGGTGGCGAGCTTCGACGTCTTGCCGGGAAATTTATATGAGGCGCAGGAGGGCGAGTCGCAGCGCATCATCAGTCGCCTTGCAGAAATGCAGACGCTGCGTTACTTACAGTTGCCGCATCGCAGTCGTGGCGTCTCTCTGACTGGACAGGACGATTGAATTGCGTTATTTTTCAATCGCTGTGTGGCTTGTGTGACTTTTAGCACAGACAGCAGAATAATTTTTTCTTAAGCTGCACCACTTCATCCATCATTCGAGTCACCCAAAATGAAATCCAATAAACTCGCGTCAATTGCCTTGTTGCTCTGGGTCGCCACCATTGCAGTTTTTGCATGGTTCTTTATTCATGGAAACACGGAAAAGGGCAGCGATGGCCGGACTGCAATCGTACTGCAAGCCGGCGAACGCGATCTTGTCCTGTCAGAAATGCGCGGCCTGTTATCGGCAACTCAGGGTATTCTGGAAGGCGCGAATGAGGGCGATATGCAGCGCATCATCAAGGCGGCGAGTGCGGCAGGCATGAAAGGCGCGGCTGATGTCAACCCGGCATTGATGGCAAAGCTGCCAATGGAATTCAAGTCACTGGGCATGGATGTTCACCGCGATATGGATGCGATTGCAAAAGCGGCTGCAACGGGAACACCCGCACCCGAGATTTTGAAGATGACTTCCAATATCCTGAATGAATGTGTTGCCTGTCATTCAGCCTGGCAGTTGAAATCAGCGAATTAGCGTTGCCGCAATTTCTTTGAGTGCATCGGGTGACAGGCTGATCGCCCGGATATGCTGCGCCGAGGGAAGTCTTGTATAGTGTTTAGAGGTCGCGCGCAGATAGCTGGGGTCGTAATGCAGGGTGAGCAATTCGCCTACCATGATTGCAAAATCGCCTGTCCGGATTAATGTCGTCCAGCGTTCCAGTTGTTTCTCACCGTGAAAACGGTGCAAGGCTTGCAGGTGGGTGATGAGCAACTCCGGGTTGTCTACGTAGTACTGATAGTCTTCCAGCAACCCGGCTACACGTGTGGCAAGGGGCGTTTCCATGCTCAGGCAATCACTCTGATGCATCGCGGCAACCAGCGCAGGGGGCAGCGTGATCAGGCCGATCTTGTTGCTTTCGGCTTCCACATACACGGGCCTTGCCGGATCGAGCTTTTGCAGGGTGGTCAGCAGCGAACTATCGAACCATTTTTGCGATGGCTGCCCCTGCTGTGGCAGCCTGCCCAGCACTGAGCCGCGATGTTGCGCCAGAAGCTCAAGGTCGAGTATCTGGGTGCCGCTCTCGCTCAGCGCGGTCAGCAGGCGGCTCTTGCCCGAACCTGTCGGGCCGCAGATCACCTGCCAGTTGAAATTTTGCGGCAATACTTCCAGTTGATCCAGCACGAAACGCCGGTACGCTTTATAACCGCCATCCAGTTTGTGTGCTGCCCAGCCGACCTGCGCCAGAATGATGCTCAACGCGCTGCTGCGCTGTCCGCCGCGCCAGCAGTAGATCAGGGGGCGCCAGGACTTTGGATGATTTGCAAAGCGCGTTTCCAGATGGCGGGCGATGTTTTTTGCGACCATTGCCGCACCCACCTTGCGCGCCTCGAAGGGAGATTTTTGCTTGTACAATGTGCCGACGATGATACGCTCCTCATCGGAGAGCACCGGACAGTTGATCGCCCCGGGAATGTGATCTTCGGCAAACTCCGCCGGGGTGCGTACGTCGATAATTTCGTCAAACTCGTCTAGCTGTGCTAGTTTTGCAGTTCTGAACAACATGTCTAATGAGGAACCTATGTCGGAAATAGAAATAAAGCTGACGCAATTGTCTCACGGCGGCGGCTGTGGCTGCAAAATAGCGCCCGCATTGCTGCAACAAATTTTGGGCGATGTGAAAGATAAGCTGCCCTATCCAGATCTGCTGGTCGGCACGGAGACCAGCGATGATGCGGCGGTATACCGGTTGAACGACAGCCAGGCTATCATTGCGACTACCGATTTCTTCATGCCCATCGTCGATGACCCATTCGATTTCGGCCGCATCGCTGCCACCAATGCGCTGTCCGATGTGTATGCAATGGGCGGCACGCCCATCATGGCGCTGGCCATTGTCGGCATGCCGATCAATAAACTGCCCATCTCTGCCATCCGCGCCATCCTGCAAGGCGGAGAGTCAGTCTGCAAGGCTGCGGGCATCCCGCTGGCAGGCGGACATTCGATCGACTCACCGGAACCGATTTACGGGCTGGTGGCATTGGGCATCGTGCACCCTGACCGGCTCAAGAAAAATAGTAATGCAAAAGCCGGCGATGTGCTGATACTCGGCAAGGGACTGGGGGTGGGCATCATGGCGGCCGCCCTCAAGAAAGGTGCCTTGTCGGATGAGGGCTATGCGCAACTGATTGCCAACACCACCCAGCTCAACACCGTGGGCACGGCGCTGTCCGGCATTGCTGCCGTGCATGCGCTGACCGATGTGACCGGGTTCGGTCTGCTCGGACACTTGCTGGAAATGTGTCGCGGGGCGGGACTCATCGGCGAAATCGGTTTCGATCAGGTGCCCATCCTGTCGGCAGCCCTGCCGCTGGCTCAGTCGGGTTATGGCCCGGGTGCGATTGAACGCAATATGGAGAGTTATGGACGTGATGTGCATTTTGCGAATCATCTGGAAATCTGGCAGCAACGCCTGCTGGCCGACGCGCAAACCAGCGGCGGCTTGCTGGTATCCGTCTCACCCGAGGCCGCCGATGAAGTATTGGCCTGCTTCCGGCAGGCAGGATTCAGTCAGGCGGCCGTGATCGGCGCGATGAAGGCGGGTGTGGCGGGTGTGGCGGGTGTGGCGGTGAACTGAACGTGAAATGCACGAAAGAAAATTAAATGGATAATTTTATGGAAGATCAGGCTATTGCTGCGCAATTGCTGGACGCACATCCCGACTACCGGGTCATTCGCAGGATACAACCCCGGGCTTCATTCGCCCAGAACGAAGGGAAAACCTTGTCGAGAGGCGTCGTCATCGACACGGAAACGACCGGCATCTATTCAGACAAGGATGCGATCATCGAACTGGGCATGGTGCTGTTCGAGTTTGACCCTGAAAGCGGTATGGCCTACCAGGTGCTGGAATCCTTCGATCAGCTGGAAGACCCGGGCTTTGCCATTCCACCGGAATCGACCGCCGTTCACGGTATCACCGATGAGATGGTTGCGGGCCGGCGTATCGATGAGGCGAGTGTTGCGAAGTTTCTCGAAGGCGTCACGCTGGTTGTTGCACATAACTCAAAATTTGACCGGGTATTTCTTGAAAAGCGCCTGCCCGTTTTTGAGTCGCTGCCCTGGGGGTGTTCGCTGGCTCAGGTGGATTGGCGCGGGGAAGGCATTGGCTCTGCCAAGCTTGATTATATTGCCTACCAATACGGATTTTTCTATGAGGCGCATCGTGCGGAGGGTGACTGTTTTGCCTTGCTGGAAATATTGCAACAACCGCTGCCAAAATCGGGTGAACTGGTTCTCAAATCCATCCTGAACAGCCTGGCTCAGAAAAGTTATCAGATTTTTGCGACCGGCTCGCCTTTTGAGTCAAAAGATACACTCAAAGCGCGTGGTTACCGATGGGATGGCGACAAAAAGTGCTGGCATACCACGGTGACAGGGGATGAGGCGATCAAGGCTGAGGTGGCGTGGTTAAAGAGTAGCGTCTATGACGACAAAAAGGCACGCGTGGAAATTGAAGTGCACAACTGCATGACACGTTTCTCGAACCGGGCAGGTAATCGAGTGGCAAGAGAGATATAGTTGCGCAGTTACCCGATTTAGACAGCTTGAGCTGGATAAAATGTGTTAGGATTTCACCAGTTGCCGAGTGAGTAGATAGCTTTATTTCTTATAAATTATCGAGGAAAAATCATGAAAACTATTATCGTTAGTCTGTCAGTGGCCGGTTTGATGTTTGCAGGCGGTGCAATGGCTGTGGATATGCCGGTCGATGGTAAGACCAAGTGCGGTTCGTGTCATACAATTGACAAAAAGATGGTCGGCCCGGCGTGGAAAGATGTTGCTGCCAAATACAAAGGTCAGGCCGATGCTGAAAAAACCCTGATTGCGAATATTACCAAGGGTGGCCAGTTTGGCTGGAAAATGGGCGCTATGCCACCAAAAGGGCTGGGTGCAAACGATGCGCAAATCGCATCTCTGGCAAAGTTCATTGTGAATCTGAAATAATTCAATTTTTCAATTGAAGGCGGAGAACCGGCGAAAGTCGGTTTTTTGTTTTTGCAGTTCAGCCCCCGTTAAATACGCGGCTTCCTGCCCAGGCTGCCGGACTCACCCGAACTGGCGGATTCAATCAGACCGAGGTTAACAATGAGTAATTATTCCTGCAACGTTGAAGAAGACAGTTTCGACGAATTGGTCGTGGCGGCATCGCACAAGATTCCTGTGCTGGTTGATATCAGCGCGGATTGGTGTGCGCCGTGCCGCGTACTGGCGCCGTTGCTGCACAAAATGGTCACGGTTTACGACGGTAAGTTTATGCTGGGCATCGTGGATGCGGACGAGAATATGAAAATCGCCGGACGTCACAAGGTGCGCGGCTTTCCTACCGTCATTGCCTACAGTCATGGCGTGGAGGTTGATCGTTTTCACAGTGCGCAGACGGAAGGCTTTCTGCGCGAGTTCATTGACCGACTGATTGAACGGCATAATGCCGCTCAGCAGGAGTGAGCGTTATAAAAAGCAATTGTCCACGAAACGGTTCAGGCAGGTAAGCCACATAATAGTGGCTGCTCGCAAAAGCACGAAAAAACACGAAAATATTAAACGATAATAAGATTTGCATCACCACCTAAATGGTGGACGGAAATATTTTGGTAATATTCGGTTTTGTTCGTGAATTTCGTGTCTTTCGTGGAGTAGTTTAGGTTAGACGCAACCGGTCGGTTTCGGCATGCCGCCGTATTTGGTAATCGGCTTCATTGGACCTGTCATCCAGAGTTCGAATACATCTTTTTGATCTTCATCGATGTATTTGCTGAACTTGCGTATCGGCGGCACCGAACCAAACTGCTCGTAATATTCGCGCGCTTTCATGATTTGATCCCACTTCTGTTCGTTCAATTCGTAGCCATCTTCCTCGGCCATCGCGCGGCCGATTTCCGGTGTCCAGTCAGTCATATCGACGAGATAGCCGTCACCGTCACGATTAGGGATTTGCATGGTTAATACCTTTCAAGTCAGAGGAAAAGTGGCATTTAACTTTACCTGAGTGTTATAGTCAATTACTCCAAAGAGGGGGTGGGAATTGTTTTGAGGCAATTTTCCCCGATCCGACTAGTTCTTAACGCGCATCGAAAATAGTTATCTACAAAATTTGAGCGGCTTCCTCGAAGGGCAGGCGCGGGCTGCGCGGGAACAGTTCGGATGCATCGCCATAGCCGATATTGATCAGAAAGTTAGACCTGATGTGCGTGCCGGAGAAAAATTCCTGGTCCACTTTTGCATTGTCAAAACCGGACATAGGCCCCGCATCGAGGCCAAGCGCACGGGCGGCAAGGATCAGGTAGGCGCCTTGCAATGTGGCATTGCGAAATGCCGTGGTATCGATCAGTGGCTGGTTGCCGACGAACCAGGAGCGTGCATCGGCATGCGGGAACAGGTGCGGCAGTTTTTCATAAAACTCGTGATCCTGCGCAATGATGGCGGTGACCGGCGCGGTACGCGTCTTATCGATGTTGCCGGGAATCACGGCGGACAACAGGCGTTGTTTTGCGGGTTCGCTTTTTACGAAAACGATACGCGCCGGGCTCGAATTTGCACTGGTGGGAGCCCATTTCATCAGGTCATAAAGCTCTCGCAGCAGGTCGTCACCGACAGGTTGATCCAGCCACGCACTGTGAGTGCGTGCGCTGCGGAAGATGAGATCAAGACTACGGTCGTCCAATCGCATAATGTTTCTCCTTGTGTAATGGCACGGCTGTTTATTCAGCACGGGCTCATATTATGCCGCCCCCGGGCAGAGGAAGCTGCGCTGTTCTTTGCTGGAAGCTGACTACTTCAGTTTCTCAATGCCCATAATTTTGAGGATGCTGCCCTCGTAGAACGGTTCGGAAGTGCCTTTTTTCATTTTGCGGATGAAGTATTTTTCGAACGCGATCTTGGCCAGATGTACCCACTTGCCTTCGGAGAACCAGTTCACATTGCGCGGTGGAATCTGCGGTATTGCCACGAAGGCGACACCGCTGTCGCCGAAGTCGGCCAGGCAGATGGCGTTCCAGGTCGCTTCCTTGTCTGCCGGAATGCCGGTGAGGTCGGCATTAATGTTGTATACAGTGGCTGTTACCATGGATTCAATCATGTAGCCTGTTTTGGGTGTGCCGACCGGGATTGGCGTGGGTTCCACCGGCGGGATGGCGACGCAGACGCCCACGGCAAAGATGTTCTTGTATGTCGGATTGCGCTGGTGCTTGTCCACGATCACGAAGCCGCGTGCCTGAACCAGCCCCTCGATGCCGAACACTGCATCCACTCCCTTGAATGCAGGCAACATCATGCTGTAGTTGAAAGGCAGTTCGTGTTTTTTGACCTCGACGCCCATATTGTCGTGTTCGGTGACAAACATTTTGCCGGCTTCAACACGGGTAACTTTGGCGTTGCAGATCCATTTGATGTGTTTGTCGCGCATGCCGGATTCCAGAATGCCCTTGGAGTCGCCTACGCCGCCCAGACCCAGATGGCCGATGTAAGGTTCCGCAGTGACGAAGGTCATCGGTACTTTGTCGCGCAACTTACGACGACGCAAGTCCGTTTCCATGATGAAGGCGTATTCGTAGGCCGGGCCATAGCAGGAGGCGCCCTGTACTGCGCCGACGACGATGGGGCCGGGATTGTTGCAGAATTGTTCCCACTCATTGTGTGACTTCATGGCGTGATCCACATGGCAGACCGAGTGTGTGTATCCGCCATGCGGGCCTAATCCTTCGATTTCATCAAAGGCGAGTTTGGGTCCTGTGGCAATGACCAGATAATCGTAATCGACGGTATGTCCGTCATTTAGTTCCAACTGGTTTTTTTCGGGATGGACGCGTTTGACACCGTTTGAGTTGAAGTTGATTCCCTTGCGCTCCAGATAAGTGCGCACCGGAAATTCGACCTGTTTGCGTTCGCGCCATTTGACCCCGACCCAGGGATTGGATGGCATAAAGTTAAAATTCTCACTGTCCGAAACGACAGTGACCTTGTGGCTTTTATCCAGCTTGTCGCGCATTTCGTAGGCTGCGGGCATGCCGCCGAGACCTGCTCCCATGATAACGATGTGTGCCATGTTTTTCTCACCTTTTGTAATTGATCAAATGATGCCGGGTTGCTGCTGCATGGATGAAGTGTTCAGCTTTTCAATGAATCGTCGTGGTGCGTTTCCTGTTCCTTGGTGAACAGCACGGCTGCCTTTACTCGTGAAGACAGATTGAGTTTGTTCAGAATGTGACGAACATGCTGTTTCACGGTGTCATAGCTGATCTTTAAGGTCAGTGCGATCGCCTTGTTGCTCTCTCCGCGCGATAATAATTGCAGGATTTCTCGCTCGCGTTCGGTCAGCAATTTAAGCGAGTTTTTCACCTCATGCTCAGGCTGTTCATCGCGCAACATTTCGATCATTTTGACCGTCATCGCGGGCGCGACGACCAGCTCACCCGCGGCGACGCGACGGATTGCATCGACCACATCGTCCGGGGCCATATCTTTGAGCAGATATCCGCGCACGCCTGCGCGTATGGCATTTTTCAGGTCAACTTCCGAATCGCTCATGGTGAGCATGATGGCCGGCACCAGATACTGTTCCTGTCGCAGTTGCTTGAGCAATGAGATGCCATCCAGCGGTTTCATGCGTAAATCGATGATCAAAAGATCGGGTTTTGCATCCAGCAGCGTGCGCAATTCGACAACATTATCGGTCGCGCCAAGTACATTGAAGTCGTAGCAATTCGCCAGCAACTCACTCAATCCCCGCCGGCACAGGCACTGGTCATCAACCAGTACGATTTTCAATTGTTCACTCATGTGTTGCTCTCCAGTCCTGCGATGGTTCGGGGAAAAATAATTGCACCTGCGTGCCTTGGCCTGCGGCACTCTCAACCTTGATGGTGCCGCCTATCTTATGCGCCCGCTCACGCATGATCAACATACCATAATGCCCTTCAACCGGGGAGAATGTTGATGCGCCAATACCATTGTCTTCAACGGTGAACACGTAATAGCCGAAGTCGGCGTCGACGAACAGGCGCGCATGTGTCGCGCCGGAATGCCGGGAGATGTTGTTCAGCGCCTCATGGACGACATAATAGGTCTGAATTTCATATTCGAGTGGCAGGTCGAGGTCGACCAGGCGGTTGTGATATTCGAGCACGATTTTATTGCGATTGCGAAATTCGGTGGCAAGCTCATGTAAAGCGGCAGACAATCCCCCGTGGTTAATTTCGCAACGAAAATTGGCGACCAGTTCGCGTGCGTTTTTTTGCGCAATTTCCAGAGCCTCATCCAGATCATCAGCATATTTGGTAGTCATCTGTTTATTGCCGCTACGGGTCGTTTCAAGCAGCAGGCTGACGCGCATGCGCGCATAGGTCAGGGTCTGCGCCAGCGAGTCATGAATTTCATTTGCAATGGCAAGCCGTGCGGCAAGCCGGTCGGTGCGCTGAGCTTCACGATTCATGTATGAGTGCTCTACGGCAGCGCTCATCACTTCGGCAAAAGCGGCTACGGTATTGATGGATAGACTCGCAGCTTCCTGTGGCGTGTTAAAAAACAGTGTCAGAATGCCCAGCGGTGTGCCGGGTGTGTTGGACGATTCAAGCGGCGCGGTGATCAGCGACTGAAAGCTGCAATCAGTATGCTGGCAGCTATCCCGCGAGTTGCAGGTGCTGATATCTGATGTATGGATAGTCTTGCTCAGGTTTGTTATATCGTTGGCTTCACAATCCAAACCAATAAAGCTCTCGACGCCTGTTTGCAGTTCGTCAGAGAACCCTACTGAACTGATGATGGGCAGGCTAAGGCCGTCAGGGGAGATCAATCGCACTAATCCTGCGGCGGCGCCGACTGTACTGATGGTATTTGCCAGGAAAATTTCCAGCAACGTCTTGAGTTCGCCAATATGCGGTGCGGCAAACTCATGTGTCAGGCAAATTTCCGCACCGCCGTCATTTCCGGGCGGCGTAAAGTCTGGATCGCGTAGCCACGAAAAATCGCTGTGGACGGCGCTTGAGATAGGAATCGTTTTTTTGCGCATCAACCTTGGCAGACAGTCCCGAAAAACGTTCAGTAGATTAAGTTGAATTCATCTAAAGATCAACTGGCTAAATAATAAAATGACTTTGTACACCATCAGGGTTATAACTCTCCTCACCCGATATGGTTATAGACACATGGTTGTACAATTGCGCCTAATAGCGAAACTCGCAAAAGTTCGCGCGGTGGTAATGAATTTTCTGACTATTCGATGCGAAAAGAACCTTACACAAAAAACTGATATGTCCTCGCCCATACACGATCCAATTGCTACTCCCTTGCCTGATGCATCCACCGAGATGCGTACTACCACCTGCTATATGTGCGCTTGTCGATGCGGCATCCGCGTCCATCTGCGCGATGGTGAGGTGCGTTATATCGAAGGTAATCCTGATCATCCGCTGAACAAGGGTGTCATCTGCGCCAAGGGCGGCTCCGGCATTATGAAGCAATACTCTCCGGCACGTCTGACCAAACCTTTGCGCCGCAAGCCGGGAACTGAGCGCGGTGCCAACGAGTTCGAGGAAATCAGCTGGGACGAGACTTTTGATATTCTGGAGAAACGGCTGTCGCACTTGCGCGCCACCGATCCGAAGAAATTTGCGCTGTTCACCGGACGCGATCAGATGCAGGCACTGACCGGCCTGTTTGCACGTCAGTTTGGTACGCCCAACTACGCGGCGCATGGCGGTTTTTGTTCGGTCAACATGGCCGCGGGCATGATCTATACCATAGGCGGTTCATTCTGGGAATTCGGCGGCCCGGATCTGGAACGGGCCAAAGTCTTCTACATGATCGGTACGGCTGAAGATCATCACTCCAACCCGATGAAGAGCGCATTGGGTGACTTCAAACGGAATGGCGGGCGCTTTGTTGCCATCAACCCGGTACGCAGTGGCTATGCGGCCATCGCGGACGAGTGGATACCGATCAAGCCGGGCACGGATGGCGCGCTGATTCTGGCTATCATTCGCGAGATCATCGCGCTGGGCCTGTACGACCGCGATTTTCTGGCGCGCTACACCAACTCCGGTCAGTTGGTGAATCAGGATGAGGCAAGCAATGAATTCGGCATGATGCTGCGCAACCCGGAGGGTGATATCGTCAATCCGTTGCGCCCGCACAATTTTTACTGGTGGGATCGATTGACCAACCAGCCTGTAGCCGATCATACCAAAGGCGCTGATCCGACGCTGTACGGCAGTTTCGTGATGCCGGACGGCATGCCGGTGAAGCCCGCGTTTCAGCTGCTCAAAGAGCGCGTGGCAGACTGTACGCCTGAATGGGCCGCCGAAATCACCGGCATCGATGCCGAGACGATCAAGCGCATTGCACACGAGATGGGGATTACTGCGCGTGACCAGAAGATCGAGTTGCCGATTCCCTGGACAGACTGGTGGGGTGAGGAACATGAAACGGTGACCGGCAATCCGGTTGCCTTCCATGCGATGCGTGGTCTGGCCGCGCACTCCAATGGTTTTCAGACGATACGCTCGCTGGCTATTTTGATGTCGTTGCTGGGCACCATCGATCGCCCCGGTGGCTTCCGTCACAAGGCGCCGTATCCGCGCGCGATTCCGCCCAATGCACGTCCGCCAAAAGGACCCGAGGGCGTGCAGCCGAACACCCCGCTGGGCGGCGCACCGCTGGGCTGGCCGGAAACGCCGGATGATTTGTTCGTGGACGCAGAGGGGCAGCCGGTGCGTATCGACAAGGCCTTCTCATGGGAGCATCCGCTCTCCGCGCATGGCCTGATGCACAATGTCATCACCAATGCGTGGCGTGGTGATCCGTATCCGATCGATACGCTGTTGCTGTTCATGGCCAACATGGCGTGGAATTCGAGCATGAATACATCGGAAGTGCGCAAGATGCTCACCGATAAAAATGATGACGGCACCTACAAAATACCTTTCATCGTAGTGTGCGATGCGTTTCAGTCCGAAACCACGGCATTTGCCGACCTGATTTTGCCGGATACCACCTATCTGGAGCGTCACGACTGCATGTCCATGCTCGATCGCCCGATTTCTGAGTTCGACGGTCCGGTGGATGCGGTACGCATCCCGGTGGTGCCGCCCAAAGGTGAATGCAAGCCTTTTCAGGAGGTGATCATTGAGCTGGCGGGCCGACTGAAGTTACCCGCTTTTACCACGGCGGAAGGCGGGCGCAAGTTCAAGGGTTACCCGGATTTCGTGATCAACTACGAAACGGCGCCGGGTTCCGGTATCGGTTTTCTGGCGGGATGGCGCGGCAAGGATGGCGACAAGGCCATGCGCGGCGAACCGAATCCGAATCAGTGGGAGATGTACGAGAAAAACGGCTGTTTCTTCCAGTACCATCTGCCACCCTCCAGTCAGTACATGCGTAACTGGAACAAGGAATACATGGATTGGGCGCAACAGGCAGGCTTGCGCCGCGACAATGATCCTATCGTGATCCATATTTATTCTGAATTGTTGCAGGGCTTCCGCCTGGCGGCAGAGGGAAAGCGCGCGGGCAAGCAGCCGCCGGATGAATTGCGTGAGCGCATCGCTACCCATTTTGATCCGCTGCCATTCTGGAGTCAGCAACTGGAAGATGCAGATACCGATCTGCAAAAATATCCGTTGAATGCGCTGACGCAACGCCCGATGGCGATGTATCACTCGTGGGATTCACAGAATGCCTGGTTGCGCCAGATTCATACCTACAATTACATGTACGTCAATTCGCTCACAGCGGAAGCGGCCGGGATTGCCGACGGCGGCTGGATGTGGGCTGAATCGAAATGGGGCAAGATACGTTGCATGTGTCGCTATTCCGAAGCGGTTGAACCGGGCACGGTGTGGACCTGGAATGCGATCGGCAAAGCGTCCGGGGCGTGGAATTTAACGAAAGATGCCAACGAATCGCAGCAGGGATTCTTGCTCAATCACCTGATCTCGGAAGAATTGAGTCCCAGAGCCAATGGCAAGCGCCACTCGAATTCGGATCCGATTACCGGGCAGGCGGCCTGGTACGATGTGCGAGTGCGCATTTATCCGGCAGAAGCGGGTGAGCCGGAGCAGAGTTATCCTCAATTCCCGCCGATGAAACCCGTGCCGGGCATGAAGTCGCGAAAGATGGGTTGGCAGGGCTGGTTTGCAGGCAAGAAAAATGGAGTGAATAAATGACACAGTTGGCACTGGTTATTGATTTGAATGTGTGCGTTGGCTGCCACGCCTGCGTGACCAACTGCAAGCAATGGAACACATCGGGTGCTGCGGGTGTCTTGACAGATTTTAACCCTTACGAGGCCGAGCCTAACGGTACGTTCTTCAATCGCGTGCAGACCTTCGAGGTGGGCAGCTTCCCGAATACCGAGACGGTGCATTTTCCGAAATCCTGTTTGCATTGCGAAGATCCGCCCTGTGTGCCGGTCTGTCCTACCGGGGCGTCCTATAAGCGCAAGTCGGATGGCATCGTGCTGGTTGATTATGACAAGTGTATCGGCTGCAAGTATTGCTCCTGGGCATGTCCTTATGGCGTGCGCGAATTCGATGAACAGCGCAAGGTGATGACCAAGTGTACGCTGTGCGTGGACAGGATTTACGACGAAAAGCTGCCTGAGGCCGAACGCAAGCCGTCCTGCGTGCTGGCTTGTCCGCCCGGTGCCCGTCTGTTCGGCGATGTGCATGACCCCGAATCAGCGGTGTCGGTGGCGATCCGCGAGCGGGCAGGTTATGCATTGATGCCGGAACACGGAACGATGCCGTCCAACCATTACCTGCCGCGCCGCAAGACGGGCTTCACGATGCGCGATGATGAACTGTACCGTGCCGACAACCCGCACAAAATCGATGGTGCGCCGTTCGATAGAAATCTTCCACCAACCAACGAAGAGCTTAATTAAGGAATTATTCAATGCGTCCTGCTTTTTCCGTGCTATTTTTGACCACGCTGATAGGCGCAGGTCAGGGCTTGTTTCTCGCGCTGTTTTTTTGTGAATTGCTGGCCCCGGCCTCTGTTTCATCGAATTTTCTGGTGGGCGGCAGCGCGATCATTTTATTCTTGTGCGGATCGGGGTTGATCGCCTCTTTCTTCCATTTGGGGCATCCGGAGCGTGCCTGGCGTTCAGCGATGATGTGGCGCACTTCCTGGTTGTCACGTGAAGTGATTGCGCTGCCTGTATTTATGGCGGTGGTGTTCGTCTACGGCATTGCACACTGGGCGGGTTTCGGGCACACACTGCTCATCGGCACCATCGGTGTCGTGATGGCCGTTGTGCTGTTTGTCTGCACGGCGATGATCTATTCGGCAATTAAAGTGCTAAAAGAGTGGTCTCATCCTCTGACGCTGGTGAACTTCATCTTGCTCGGCAGCGCCTCCGGCATGACACTGGCAGCAGCGTATGCCAGTTTTTTCGCCGCTGACCTGACCGTACCGCTGTCACAAACTGCTTTTGTATTGACCGTGCTGGCTTTGCTGACACGCAGTGCCTCTTTGCTGCGCAATGCCAGACTGACGCCGGCCAGCACGCTGCAAAGTGCCATCGGCATTCGACATCCTCGCATCGTGCAAAAATCACAGGGTGCGATGGGCGGCTCATTTAACACACGCGAATTTTTTCACGGCAAGAGTATCGGCTTCGTGCGCGGCGTGATCGTGGCGATGGTGTTGGGCGCATTTGTGTTGCCCCTGCTGCTGGTGCTGACGCTGCCATTGCTGGCGTTCATTCTGCAATATATCGGCCTGCTGGCGGAGCGTTGGTACTTTTTCGCAGAAGCCAAACATCCTCAAAATCTTTATTATCAGGGAAACTCCTGATGTTGCACGCAGTTGTTTTAAGGCTGCACAATGCTGGCGGTATGCTCAAGGCTAATGCGATGTTGTTGCTGCTCTCATTGACCCTGTTTACAGCCGGTGCATATGCTGCCGAAACACTGCCTGCGGTAACAAGCACCTTGCCCTGGTGGGGGTGGGCGCTAGCCTTATTTGTGACCTGCTTCTTTCTGGGTATTGTCGCCGTACCTTCCGGTGTGGGCGGCGGGGTGCTGTTTGTACCGATCGTAGGCGGATTTTTCCCGTTTCATCTGGACTTCGTGCGTGGTGCAGGGTTGCTGGTTGCACTGGCCAGCTCCCTGGCGGCAGGCCCATCGCTGATGCGCGGCGGACTGGCAGACTTGAGGCTGGCATTGCCGCTGGCTGTGCTGGCTTCAGCCAGTTCCATTGCAGGCGCGCTGGTCGGGCTCGCAATTCCGTCCGGATTGGTGCAAATCGCACTCGGCGTGACTATCCTGGGTATCGTGACGCTGATGGCGACTGCCAAAAAATCTGAATTCCCCATTGTGCCGGCGGCGGACAGACTCTCCAGCGCATTATCCATGCACGGGATTTTTCGCGACACGGCGCAGGGCAAAAACATCTCATGGAAGGTGCACCGCACCCCGTTGGGAATATTTCTGTTTGTTTTCATCGGGTTCATAGGCGGGCTGTTTGGCGTCGGTGCCGGCTGGGCAAATTTGCCCGTGCTTAATCTGCTGATGGGCGCACCCATCAAGCTGGCTGCGGGTACTTCCGGTTTGATTCTGACCCTTGCAAGCTCATCTGCCACCTGGGTTTATCTCAACGAAGGTTCCGTGCTGGCAATCATCGCAGTACCGTCAGTGATCGGCATGATGCTGGGGGCGATGATAGGCGCACGACTGTTGCATGTGCTCAAAGCCTCCGTAGTGCGTAAAATGGTGATCTCGCTGTTACTGTTCGCCGGATTGCGTGCCTTGTTAAAAGGACTGGGAATCTGGCCATGAGTGTTCAAAATAGCGAATCTAATAGCGACTCATTGATTTCGGTTGAGCAGCAGCGCTACGCAACCTGGCTGAACTGGGGGGCGCGTACGGGGCTGGTGATGCTCATCGTGGCTTTTTCGGCCTATGTGACAG
Source organism: Gallionella sp. UBA4121 (assembly GCA_002381565.1). Lineage (GTDB taxonomy): Bacteria > Pseudomonadota > Gammaproteobacteria > Burkholderiales > Gallionellaceae > Gallionella. The sequence continues at coordinate 30,302 of DFWZ01000060.1, read as the reverse complement.
GCTGGCTGCCGGCTCATGTACCTTTGGATAAATTGCCAAATGTGTGGGGTCTGCCTACAGCTGAATATCTGAAACAAACTGGCGCGCCAACTGGCTGGGGCTGGCTGCATATGATCGGCCAGGGGGACTTTGCCGGCTTGCTGGGCATAGCCTGGCTGTCCGGCAGTTCGCTGATTTGCCTGCTGGCGGTGCTGCCGATCTATGTGCGGCGTCGCGACTGGGTGTTCGTGGCATTATGTATGGTGGCCATGGCGGTGCAATTGCTGGCCGCTTCCGGTATGCTGACCGCCGGCAAATAAGGATTACCATCATGAGTCCGTTCAATCGTATCTTGCTGGCAACTGAACACACCGAATTCGATGTCGGTGCTGAACGCGTTGCTTTTGCCTTGGCAAAACATAGCGGTGTGCCGTTGCGCGTCGTCTTTCCGCTACTGAGTAATCCCGAATATGAGGCCGAAATGCCGGAGTTTGCCCTGCATGCAGAACAAGTCGCGGCTGAGAAAATTGCCGAATTGCGCAATCGAGCCGCTGCACTGGGTGTGCAACTGGATGTGCACGTGCGGCGTGGGTCAGCCAGGCACACCGAAATAGTGGCAGAAGCCGCCGAATCAAAAACCGACCTGATCGTGATACGAAGACGCGGCAAACCCGGTTTTTTTGCGCGGATGATGGTAGGCGAAATGGTCAGTCACGTGATACGTGCATCTTCATGCAATGTGTTGATGGTGCCGCGTAAGGCGCAATTCTGGAACAAACACGTACTGGTCGCCGTCGGTGAGACGCCGGCGGCATCCAGTCTCGCCAAAGCTGCCGGGATCATTGCGGGCGCATACGGGCTGCCGCTCACGGTTTTGAGCGTAGCGACAGACCAGCAGTCTCTTGCCAGGACGCAAAGCATGAATGTATTGAACGTCGCCCTGGCGTCTGGTTCGTCGCTCAAAGCGCACGGCGACGTGCGGATAGGCAAACTGGCGGAGCAGGCCGTTGCCGCCGTGAAAGCGTGCAGTGCTGATCTTGTGGTGATCGGCAGGCAGCGCAATCACCTGATTCCCTTCGCTAGCCAAAGTCACATGCAGGATATCGCGGGCAGCATGGAGGTGGCGACGCTGGTGCTGCCTGCATAAGCATCTGTTGATAGATAGCCCTTATGGGTTATATGTCTTCCCCGTCGTGGGTATGGACGTAATGGTGTAGCGCGTTCTTAATAGCATATCTGCTTCATAGGCGTCGGTTTTGTCTTGTTTAGTGGTATTTTATTAACTTGTTGGAGATAAAAGATGGATTTTAATAAAGAATTTGATGCCAGCGGCATGTCCTGCCCTTTGCCTATCGTCAAGACCAAGAAAGCGCTTGCCGATATGGAATCAGGTCAAGTACTTAAAGTAATTGCTACTGACTGCGGCGCTGTCAAGGATATGCAGGCGTTTGCCGATCAAACCGGTAATATCTTGCTCGCCAACACAGAAGAAGGTGGCAAGTACATTTTCTTCATGCAGAAGAAATAAACAGTCACTCCAGAGGGATTAAGCATGACAACCAAAAAAATGGCGATCATCGCCACCAAAGGCACGCTGGATATGGCGTACCCGCCATTTATTCTGGCCTCCACCGCAGCGGCGTTAGGCTACGATGTGCAAATTTTCTTTACTTTCTACGGCTTGCAATTGTTGCGCAAGGATCTGTCGAATGTGATGATCAGCCCGCTGGCCAATCCAGCCATGCCGATGCCGATTCCCATGCCGGTGATGGTGCAGATGTTGCCCGGCATGGAGTCCATGGCGACCATGATGATGAAGCAAAAGCTCAAAAAACACGGTGTAGCTACGCTGGAAGAATTGCGCGATCTGTGTCTGGAAGCGGATGTTAAATTTATCGCCTGCCAGATGACGGTTGATCTGTTTGAGTTCGACAAGAGCGAATTCATCGACCAGGTCGAATACGGCGGCGCAGCGATGTTCTTCGGTTTTGCCGGAGAGACAGATATCTGTCTGTTCGTTTAAAGTTCGAGTAGTGTTTCAGTAGTGGCAATACAGGCAATAATTCAGACAATAACTCAGGGAGAGTCGCATGAAGTTGAAGAAGCTTGTTGTAACAATGTTCGCTGCCGGTGTCATGACATCCACCATGGCCTATGCCACCGATGGTTATTTTTCTGACGGTTACGGCATGAAGTCCAAGGGTATGGGCGGCGTGGGTATTGCGCTGCCACAGGATGCACTGGCAGCAGCCAACAATCCTGCCGGGATGGTGATGGTCGGCGATCGCGTCGATGTGGGTCTGGACTTGTTCACGCCATCGCGCAGCGCTGAAGTCACCGGCGCCGGCGGATTGAGAAATGGCAACTTCAGCGGCAATAGCAGGAGCCTGTTTGCCATTCCTGAATTCGGTTACAACAAGATGCTCGACCCCAACAAGTCATTGGGCGTGTCGGTCTATGGCAACGGCGGTATGAACACCAGTTATGCCAACAGTCCGTTTGGACCTAATGCCGGGATCAACCTGCAACAGTTGTTTGTCGCACCGACTTTTGCGATGAAGGTTAACCCGACCAATTCGATCGGCGTGTCGCTGAACCTGGTTTATCAGACATTCTCTGCCGATGGTTTGCAGATGTTTAATACTTCTTCCAGTAATTCTGCTGCATTGACCAACAACGGCACGGATTCATCCACCGGTGTGGGTGTGCGTGTGGGCTGGACCGGCGAGTTGAGTTCCAAAGTGACCATGGGCGCGACCTATGCATCCAAGGCCAAGATGAGCAGCTTCAACAAGTACGCCGGCTTGTTCGCAGGTCAGGGCAACTTCGATATTCCCGCCAACTACGGTGTGGGTATCGCGGTAAAGGCGACTGATGCGACCACGGTTTCAGCCGACTACAAGGTGATTCAGTATAGCGGCGTGCCTGCTGTTGCCAACGGAGTACCCGGCGGTGCTTTGGGCGCCAATAACGGCATGGGTTTTGGCTGGCAGGATGTGAAGGTGATCAAGCTGGGCGTGAGCCAGGTGATCAACGACGCATTCACCGTGCGTGCAGGTTACAGTCACAATACCCAGCCTATCCCAACCAGTCAGACCATGTTCAATATCCTGGCGCCAGGCGTGGTGCAGGATCATGTGACACTGGGCGCGACGTGGAATGTCTCCAAGACCAACGAGCTCTCCCTGGCTTACATGCACGCTTTCCAGGCTAACGTGAATGGTGTCGGTGCAATTCCAGCCGGTTTTGGCGGTGGCAATGCCAACATCAAGATGTACCAGGATTCTCTGGGGATTGCCTATAGCTGGAAACTGTAAGCTGATCTGAAGTCGATGGATTGAAAAGCCCGCGCCTGTAAGGGTGCGGGCTTTTTTTTGCCGAAAATCCGGGTGGATAAAAGCTTTTAACTCAGATAGTTCATTAGCAAAAAATTGCGTCATACCGGCGAAGGCCGGTATCCAGAGGATTAACAATTTCCCACGCACGTGGGACAACATCATGGTTTGGCCGTTCCTCGAAACTTCGGCCCTTGGCCTCGTTTTCCGGCTTTCGCCGGAATAATGGCCTAATGGATTATTTGGGTTTAATATATTCAGGGAGAGTTGTGTGAAGATGAAGAAGCTTGTTGTTTCGATGTTCGCCGTCATGGCATCACCGCTGGTACATGCCACTAATGGCGATACGATGATGTCAGTGGGTGCTGAAAATACTGCGTTGGGCGGCACAGGTGTAGCTCACTTCGTCGGTGCAGAAAGCACATTTGCCAACCCGGCCATGCTGGGCAAATCCACAGGCGATGAACTGGTAGGCGGTATGGTGCTGTTCAAGCCGACAGTCAGCAATGACGGTATGGGGGGGGCTGCGGCAAACAGTGCTGCTGATACCAGTTATATCCCCGATATTTCCTACTCCAGCCGGATCAATGATAATTTAACTTATGGTGTTGCCATGGCAGGCATTGCAGGCATGGGGGTGGACTACACCGGCGCACCCAAAGCTACGCATGTTTTAGCCAAGACTGCACTGAGCATACTCAAGGTGATTCCGACTATCGCTTACAACGATGGTCATTATGGGTTGGGATTTTCGCCGGTTTTCCAGTACGGGTCGCTTGCGATTTCCTACAATAACGGCAACCCGCCTGCCGGTGTCAACACGGCGCAGAATGCCAGCACGCATACGGGTTTCGGGTTTGCGCTGGGCGGCTATTACAACACTTCATCTGCATTGACGCTGGGCGCATCCTACAATTCTAAAATCAGGATGAATTACGGCACGCAAATGTCAGTCGCCGGTACGGGCTTCGGTCAGGTTTTTTCCGATAATCTGGATCAGCCCGCTGAAATCAAGGCCGCGATAGCTTACGCAGCAAGCAGCAGCTTTACGGTGACCGCAGATTATCGACTTATTCAATGGGCCAGCGCCAGTGGTTATAAAGACTTTGGCTGGAAGAATCAGACCGTAATTGCTGTCGGTGGAAAATATACCGGGGAAGGCTACTGGCTCGGTGCAGGCTATAACAATTCCAACAATCCGATTGGCGTATTTGCAAATGGGATCGCAGCAAATCAGCAAAACGGCCAGAATGGCATAGGTAACATGTTTAATAACCTGATGTTTCCCGGCATCATTAAGAGTTCCTATACCTTCGGCGGCGGTTATACGCTGAACAGGAATTTTGATCTTGCAGGGGCGGTCATGATTGCGCCCAAAGTTACGTCCAGAGTGGATATCAGCGATGCGATGAATACACCCGGCAACCCGCTGACGCCTGCCGGGACGTTATTAAACACCACGACACACTCACAGCAATCGTTTACCGTATCGCTGCGTTACAAGTTCTAATCGAATGACGGTCCATTTATGTCCTGATTAACGGCCAGTTTGGCGCTGTAGCATAGGCTGGCAGGTATAAAAAAGCCCGCATTACTGCGGGTTTTTCGTTAAACAGATGTTCCCGGAATGGACTCAGCCGGTACTCCAGCCTCTGGGGCGTTTCATGCCGGATATCTTGCATGCCTGGCCGACATAGCCATAGGGGAATAGCTCAAAGAGCTTGTTGCGGGCATCGCCACCGAAGCTCGACGACAGATGCTTGATCACATGGCGCGCATCGGCGGCAATCTGATTTTCGTTGTAATAAGCGCGCATGAAGTTGATGACATTCCAGTGATCGTCTGTCAGGGCAATATCTGCTCGTTTTGCCAGTTCCGTCGCTACCTCATCATTCCATTGGTCGGGATTAATGAGGTAACCTTCGTCATCAAGTTCGGGTGTCAGGTCATCAGTTTTCATGTGTTCTCTCCCAGGTTGAATTGCTGCAAGGTTGTGAAGTGAATCAGACAATGAAGTTTTTGGTTATACCGTTAAGATAATGGGCTGCCTCGACCATGCGCGCTGAATCGGCGATGCACGCAGTGGTATATTTTGCGGCGGCATCGGTGCGGGTCTCGTTTTCCGAGATGCGTGTGAATACGGTTCCGACCAGCCGCTGTTGATCGTCGGCGGACTCGCGCACGGCCTCGACCGATTCTTTCATTGCTGTCGTGGCTTGTTCTATCTGCACGAAGATATCTGATGAGGATTTGGATGCCTCTAGTCCGTCGCGGACAGCGTTGGCATTTTCTTCCGAAATCACCACGGTTGAGGCGACGTCGATATTCACGCGTTTGAGCACAGCATCGATGCGGGTGGTCGCCTGGGCTGCCTGCTCAGACAGTTTTCTGACCTCATCTGCCACGACTGCGAATCCGCGCCCTTGTTCTCCCGCACGCGCAGCTTCGATGGCGGCATTCAAGGCCAGCAGGTTGGTCTGTTCGGCGATGGCGCGTATGGCGGATACGGCAATTTCGACTTCTTTGGCGCTGCTCTCCAGGCTGATCGCGTTGGCAGAGATTTTGCGGCTGGCCAGATCCAGAACAGAGATCGCTTTTTCGGTCGCGTTGACTTCCGATACGCCATTGCGCACCAGAACGTCTGCGGAAGATGCACTGTTGCGGGCCACGTCGGACAAGGTGAGAATGGCACTGGATGCATCAGTCATTTTATTGATGATGTTGACGATTTCGTGTGAGTTCTGGCGATACTCGTCCATGGTGTTGCCCAGCGCTTGCATGGAGGCGCCAATCTCGCGTGCAGTTATGTCCACCGAGTCAGCAGACTGTGCCACATCGCGCAGCGTATCGCGCAGACCGCTCGCCATACTGTCGAAAGCTTCTGTGATCTCGCCTACCGTATCATCGCTGCGTATGCCGCAACCTTCGCGCAAATCGCCCTTGCGTATGCGTTCTGCGGCAATGGCAACCTGGCGGAGTTTGTGTATTAGCAGCCATTCGAGCAGTTTATGATTGACGATGCCGATGGTGATGCCGGCGACGATGCAGCCCAGGCAGAACCACTGCAACATGCCTTCTTTCCAGTTGACGAAAAAATTGGCGTAAAACGGGAAAACAATTCCCATGCTTAGTCCGAAACCCAAAAATGAATATTTGATTTGCTTGAGTATTGAGACTTGTGACATGGTCATCCTTAGAGTTCCCGGCCAAAATAGATTATTGAAACTAATGAAGTTCCTGATAATATCGGCGCCGATGAAATAAACATTAGCAAAGCGCTATTTTAAATAATCGCCAGCCTGTCCAGGTAGCGTGCGCGATACAGCAAACGCGGCCGGATTGTGTCATCGGTAAAAGCGCTGCGGTCATGCAGCACGTTGTTGCACAACAATCCCATGCCGGGTTCAAGCCCGAACCGGTGGATATGGGGTGACTCGGAAGCGAGCAGTTGTTCCAGAAATGCGACCGCTGCCTGTGTTGTTTCGTGCTCTTTCCATTCGATACTGCGGGTGCGTGCGGTGTACCGCATGTGCAGTGTGCCGGCGGCCGGATCGACGGAAAATACCGGGCCGGTCTGTGCGGCGCGCGCCGTGCCTTGCTCGTCGGTGCGTTCAGGGATGGTCATGGCGTCAATTGCCGAGAGTGCGCGTATATAGTCAGGATTCGCATCGCGCAGCATCAGGTACGCGATCTCGTGATCCATCACGCGGTTTACTCCGCCCGTCCCCGCGCGCTGCACACAATGGAGCACCATGGCGCGTATCTGCCGCTCCGGTGGGTTGTAGTAGCCATCGGTATGCCACTTGATGGCGCGGTCGGTATAGGGAATATAGGCTTGCCGTTGCCCGTTTTCGTTGCATACGGTAATGCGCGTGATGCCAGCCTCACCTGCCAGCCAGTTTGCATCCAGCCGCACCAGGCCGAGCTGTGCCCCCAGCCGTTGCAAGCCCTGTTCATCTATCCCGGTATGTGAGGCATAGATGACCATATTGCTGCGGCGGACGCGTGATAGCAAGGCAGTACGTTCGGCAGCCGTCAGCTTACAGGGATCATTGATTTCGACTATCAGCTCATCAGGGCTGGTAATGGCGTGTGCCAGCTTGTGTTCACGCCAACTCAGATAAGCATCCTGACTATCCAGGTCGAAAGGGCTGGTCATGCTAGGTGTTCTTGGCAGGCGTGAGGCGGCGACGAGGCGGACGTGCTTTGGCAGGCTCGGTGACAAGCAGATTTTTAAAGTTCTTTTCCAGCATATCCACCGCGTTGGGCGCCTCGATACTCATGATCTGATCAATGATCCAGTCGCTATCCTTTTCATCCATGATTTGGCCCATGCAAAAGGCAAGATAACGGATAAAGGCAAATTCGGGGCCATTCTCATCGTAGCCAAACTCGGCATATTCGCCAGCGCGCAGATTAAGCGAGTCTATGAATTGCAACTTGCATTCAGTGAGCTCGCCACCCATCAGGCGGCTCTTATTTTCGGCGTAAGTGTTTGCGACATGGTTCGCCAAAGTGCTGGTGAAAACAAAGCGATCTTCGGGGGAAAATTGCCGATAGGCTAAGCGATCGGCGACCTGAATTAAAAACACCAGAAATTCCCCGAGAAAAGAAAAGTATTGAGGGCCGATTGCGACCTCAAATTTGGCTTTGCGCGTGTTCTTCAGTGCGTTTTCGGCGATCCGTGAAATATTGAAAGCCACAGCCCCGGCCTGTTCTGCCGGGGTGTGTTCGCGTCCTGCTTTGTACCAGTTGCTTTTGATTCGCATGAACTTAGTAGCCGCCCTTGCCCAGCGGTTGTGGCAAACCTGCAACTTTACACGCTTGCTTGGCGGGACCGATAGGGAACAGGTCATACAGTGCCTTGCTATCCGCTTCAGGCCAGAATTCGTTGACGGCTTTTAACATGTTGCGGAAGTTGGGCGTATGTCCATGTTCCCGGTATTGTTCGCGCATGAAATTGATGATTTCCCAGTGTTTCGGGGTCAGTTCGATGCCCTCGGCAGCGGCAATCACATCGACGACATCTTCGCTGTAATCCGCCTCCAGCAGATAACCGTCTGCGTCTGTTTCAAGTTCGTTTCCTGCAACTATGTATCCCATCATTTTTCTCCGTTTAATGAAAAAACCCACGCCGCCATCAATCCAGATCGGTGATGACCTTGTAGGGTATGAAAATGCCGCAGCCATATCGGCGGTCGGCGCCCAAACCTGTATATTGCAAACGCAGCGAGTCATCCGGTTTGAGATCGTGGATGACCAGGCTATAGCCATGAATAGAACGATCCGGCGTCTGTATGCTGTTGCGCATGCCGCATAGCAGATTCCCAGCGATGCCAAGTTCAGTCAGTCGTACGGTGACTTCTTCCAGAAAGGTGACTTCGTCTTCGCCGCCTGTCACCAGATGCGCATGCAGCGTGGGGTAAGCCTGGATCTTGCGCAACTTTCCGCTGCCAAGCTGTAGCGTGCAGCTGCCCAGGTCAAGCACTTGTCCGGACAAACTGGCGAAATCGGCGGCCAGCGACGCTGTCAGGCGCAGAACCAGTTTGCTGCGCCGAGGCAGCAGCATGCCAGCTTCGCTGGTGGAGGTGCGCAGCGGGATCACGCCGACAAGCGCATCGCCTGAGAGTGCAGGGATATGGCGCACCAGTGCATCCCATAGCGCGACCTGATAGCTGGCCGGGACCATCTCAGCGCTGATGTCATAGACTGCGTCTATCATCTGGGGGAGGGAATCAGTCATTGGCGGTTGCGTCCTGAGTGTCAGCCCATTCATTCATGGTTTTCGCCCATAGCCGTGCGGTTTCAGGATCGATATCGAAAATGGTGAAGCGTTTGGCCTCTCGGATACGGATGCGCATAAGACTCATGCCACCTTCTACATGGTCAATTTGCTGCAATTCGATCTCCTGATTTCCGAGAGGAACTTTGAATCTTGCTAATTCATTAATTTGCGCCATAATGGATTTGTGATATGCCCGTTGTATTTTGTGAGAGTATATCCTCTATAGATACGATTTTGAAATGCTACTGCGGAACGGGTAATGCAACCCGTTAGGGTTATAAAAAATAGCCGCAATGGGTGATGGTCTGCCGGCATTAACCATCGTAATATGCTCAAACATTTAGAAAATTGGCGCGCCGGATAAAGGCAGAGTCAAATCTGATTTAATTGTTTGAATTGCTGGTCCCAGCCTTTACCGGGTCGTTTTAGTCAATTACCGGTTCAAGCCACTTGGTACGCTAACTGAAAGGAATAATTATGGCAAAGAAGATGCATGACACTCCCAATCTCGATCAACTCGAGTCCGGCCCCTGGCCCAGTTTTGTGACAGGTCTTAAGGATCTGGCCAAGGATAAAGATTACGTTGTTGATCTGCTGGGGCAGTTGGAAACTTCCTATGAAACCAAAAAAGGCTACTGGAAAGGTGGCACGGTTGGTGTATTCGGCTATGGCGGCGGTGTGATTCCACGCTTTACCGAGCTCAAGGACGAGGAGGGCCAGCCTATATATAAAGACGCTGCCGAATTCCATACGCTGCGCGTAATGCCGCCGCCTGGCATGCACTACGATACCGAAATCCTGCGTAATTTCTGTGACCTGTGGGAGAAGCATGGTTCAGGCCTGATCGCTTTTCACGGACAGTCCGGCGATATCATGTTCCAGGGCGCAACCACAGAGAACGTGCAGAAAGCGTTTGATGAAATTAACGAACTGGGATTCGATTTGGGTGGTGCGGGTCCTGCTGTGCGCACGTCTATGTCCTGCGTGGGGGCGGCCCGATGCGAACAGTCTTGCTACGACGAAGCGAAGACGCACCGTGCGGTGCTTAACACGTTCCTGGATGATATTCATCGCCCATCGCTGCCTTACAAATTCAAGTTCAAGTTTTCCGGTTGCCCGAATGACTGCATGAATTCTGTGCAACGCGCCGACATGGCAGTTATTGGCACCTGGCGCGATAATATCCGCACCGATGAGGTGATGGCCAAGAAGTGGTTCGTCAAGCACGGTATGGATGAATTGGTGAATGACGTGGTAGCACGTTGCCCGACCAAAACCTTCCAGGTCAAGGAAATATCGAAGATCAAGAGCGGCGAACATATCTCCAGTGTCGCGGTCAGCGATACACACGCGATCGAGATTAACAATCAGGATTGCGTGCGTTGCATGCATTGCATCAACGTGATGACGGGTGCCCTGGCGCCTGGTGTGGATAAGGGCGCAACGGTTCTGGTCGGCGGCAAGAGTCACCTGAAGATCGGCGGATTGATGGGCACCGTGGTTATTCCGTTTATCAAACTGGATACCGATGAAAATATCGAAAAGCTGGTGGACTTTGGTCAGCGCACCATCGACTTCTTTGCCGAAAATGCGTTGGAGCATGAGCGCACCGGTGAGATGATCGAGCGTATCGGTTTGACAAACTTCCTGGATGCAATGGAAATTGATGTCGATCCGTCTATGGTTAACTCTCCGCGCATGAATCCTTATGTCCGTACTGACGGCTGGGATGAAGAAGTTGCCAAGATCAACGCTAAAAACAAAGCTGCCTGAGGAGAAATAGTATGAATCAAGCCGTTCAAGCTGTTCAAGCTGAAAAGCCCGCACCAAAGCGTAAGCCAAAAGAGACCGGTGTACCGGATAATAAAAAATATCTGCATCCGGTAATGGAGAAGAATTATGGCGATTGGAAATACCATGATCGTCCTCGCCCGGGTGTTTTGCATCATGTTGCCCACAGCGGTGATGAGATTTGGACGATCCGTGCCGGGACCGCGCGTCAGATGGATGTGCATACCATACGCAAATTGTGCAAAATTGCGGACGACTATGCAGACAGTCGCGTGCGTTTCACGATCAGATCGAACATCGAGTTCATGGTGTCCGATGAGAAGAAAGTTGCGCCGCTGATCGTTGAGCTGGAAAGCAATGGCTTCCCGGTGGGTGGTACGGGTAACTCGGTCTCCATGATTGCGCACACGCAAGGCTGGCTGCACTGTGATATTCCGGGTACCGACGCATCTGGCGTGGTGAAGGCGCTGATGGATGAGTTGTACGACGAATTCAGACGCGAAGAGATGCCGAACCGTGTGCATCTGTCGACCTCCTGCTGCGAGATCAACTGCGGTGGTCAGGCCGATATCGCCATCATCGTGCAACACACCAAGCCGCCTGTCATCAATCATGATCTGGTTGCCAACGTATGCGAGCGTCCGACAGTCGTGGCACGTTGCCCGGTAGCGGCAATTCGCCCGGCAATGGTGAACGGTAAGCCTTCGCTGGAAATCGACGAATCAAAATGTATGTGCTGCGGCGCTTGTTATCCTCCCTGCCCGCCGATGCAGATCAATGATCCTGAGTTTTCCAAGCTGGCGATCTGGGTGGGTGGCAAGAACTCCAACGCGCGCGGCAAGCCTACCTTCATGAAAATGGTTGCCTCCGGTTTGCCAAACAACGCGCCTCGCTGGCCGGAAGTTGCAGCTGCGGTGAAAAATATCATCAGTATTTACAAGGAAGATGCGCGTCCCTGGGAGCGTCTGGCTGACTGGATCGAACGCATAGGCTGGCCGCGTTTCTTCGAAAAAACCGGCTTGCCGTTCACCAAGTACTTGATTGACGATTGGCGTGGCTCGCGTGCCAACCTGAACGCTTCAACGCATATCCGTTTCTGATCGAGGATTTGTTATGAAATTTGGAATTGTTGTCAACGAAGGACCTTATCAGCGTCAGGCCAGTGATTCGGCCTACCTGTTTGCCAAGGCGGCCATCGAAGGAGGGCACGAGGTGTGGCGCGTGTTCTTTTATCACGATGGTGTGAACAATGCGTCGAAGTTGACCGAGCCGCCACAGGATGATCGTCATATCGTCAACCGCTGGACCAAAATGGCTGAAGAGCACAAGGTTGATCTGGTGGTGTGTGTGGCAGCGGCGATGCGCCGTGGTATCAGAGAAGAGAATCTGGCGCCAGGTTTTCGCATCTCGGGTCTCGGGCAGCTGGTTGAATGTGGTACCAAGTGTGATCGTCTGATCACCTTTGGCGACTAAAGGAGAGGCGATAATGAGTGATATCAAGAAATTCATGTTCGTCAACCGGAAAGCACCCTACGGCACGATTTATGCGCTGGAGTCGCTGGAAGTGGTGTTGATTACAGCTGCATTTGATCAGGATGTATCGCTGGTATTCATGGATGATGGCGTGTATCAGATGAAAAAGGGACAGCAGACCAAAGGCATCGAAATCAAGAATTTTTCCCCTGCCTACCGGGCGTTGGATGGTTATGATGTCGAGAAGCTGTATGTCAATAAGGAGTCCATGGAAGCGCGAGGTCTGACTGAAGATGACTTGCTGGTGGACGTAACCGTGCTCAGCCGTGCCGAAATGGGCGCGTTGATGGATGAGCAAGACGTGATCTTGAGTTTCTAAGGAGAGTCCTAATGTTGCATATCATTAACCGATCTCCCCTGTCTGACGTTGCGCTGGAAAGTTGTCTGAACACGGCTGCGGGCGGGGATATCCTGCTGATCGAAGATGCCGTTTACGCGGCCACTTCCGGTAACGCGTTTGAAGGAAAATTGCGCGCAGCGATGGGCAGATTTAGAATCAGCGTGTTGCGTCCGGATCTTGAGGCCCGCGGATTAGCAGATCGTCTTGTCGAAGGTGCTGCATCTGTTGATTATGCAGGCTTCGTGGAATTGGTCGCGGCCAACAAAACCTGCCAATCCTGGCTATAACACTTAAATTTACACATAGGAGAAATACATGGCGAATATCGAAGTAGGCGGAAAAAGTTATGAAACAGACGAAGAGGGTTACCTGATCGATTTGTCCGAGTGGAATCCCGAAGTTGGCAATTACCTGGCTCAGACTGAAAACGTTGAAATGACCGAGCAGCATTGGGAAGTCATCAATTTCCTGCGTGAGTATTTTGAGGAATATCAGATCGCACCTGCCGTTCGTGTACTTACCAAGGCAATTGGCAAGAAGCTCGGCGCTGACAAGGGTACCAGTGAATATCTGTATGGCCTGTTTCCATACGGTCCCGGCAAGCAAGCGTGCAAGATCGCTGGCCTGCCTAAGCCTACGGGTTGCGTTTAATCCTTTAAGGGTTCGGATTCAACGATGAACACACTATTTGCGATCTTTTTTTATCTTTCGACTTTGGTGTTCGTCGTCGGGTTGTTGCATCGTATCCGTACCTACGCCAATACCCCGGCTCCATTGAAAATTCCCACCACCCCCGCGCCGACCACAACCGGCGGCGTGGTGTTGCGCATGACGCGCGAGGTGGTTTTTTTCGAGAGTTTGTTCAAGGCAAATCTGTGGACATGGGGTCTGGGCTGGTTGTTCCACTTCAGTATGTTACTGGTGCTGTTGCGCCACTTGCGATATTTCACTGACCCTGTCTGGGGGTGGGTGGCATTTATTCAGCCGTTCGGCATGTATGCAGGAATAGCTATGCTGCTGGGAGCGTGCGGTTTGTGGGCGCGCCGCCTGTTTGTCGAGCGTATCCGTTATATTTCAACACCGTCAGATCACCTGATGCTGGTATTGTTCATCGGTATCGCGGCTTCCGGTTTGCTGATGACATTTGTTGTTCACCCTGATGTGATCGGGGTAAAAAATTTCTTTCTCGGGTTGATGCATTTGAATATTCAACCCTTGCCGACAAATTATGCGCTGTATGTGCATTTGTCGCTGGTTTTCACACTTCTGGTCATATTCCCCGTAAGCAAGCTTTTGCATGCACCCGGAGTGTTTTTTTCACCTACTCGCAATCAGACCGACAACCCGAGGGAAAAGCGACATATCGCTGCCTGGGCTGCCAAACTGGAATCGGAGAAATAGCATGGCTGATATTGCTGCGCCGGCTTATCGCATTATTCCCATCATCCCGAAATTAATACCGGGTGCGATGGAAGGGAAGGGGCCCTTCGTTGCCAGCGACAAAATCAACGAGGCGATCGGCTTCCCCGGTCATCTTGTCGATGACTGGCATGATAAAGCCATTGCCAAGATGGGGGACCTGCTATCCAGGTATCGTTCTCTTAAAGTGTACATGGATGCCTGTGTGCACTGCGGCGCCTGCTCCGATAAATGTCACTATTTCATCGGTACGCAGGATCCGAAGAATATGCCGGTGGCACGGCAGGATTTGATGCGCAGCGTCTATCGACGCTACTTTACGCTGCCGGGGAAAATATTCCCGAAACTGGTTGGTGCGCGCGATTTGACTCGCGAAGTGCTCGATGAATGGCATAACTATTATCATCAATGCTCCGAGTGCCGCCGTTGTTCCGTGTTCTGTCCTTATGGCATTGATACGGCTGAAGTTACCATGGCAGCGCGGGAAATCCTCGATTCAGTCGGGTATGGTCAGAAATATTCCAACGAGATCATAGGTAAGGTGCACAAGATAGGTAACAATCTTGGTTTGCCTGTAAATGCGCTTAAAGATACTTTGGAAGGTCTGGAAGAAGACGTCAAGGAAGATACCGGAATCGATGTGCGTTTCCCGATGGACGTTCATGGCGCGGAAGTGCTGCTCATCACGCCCTCCGCCGACTTCTTCGCCGAGCCGCATATCGACAGTCTGATCGGATATGCCAAAGTATTTCACGCTACCGGCACCAGCTGGACGCTGTCCTCCATGTCGTCTGAGGCGGCTAATTTTGGCATGTTCATCGGCAACTATGATCAATTGCGCACCATCGCGTTGCGCATTCGTCAGGCCGCGCTGGAGTTGGGTGTCAAGCGCATTGTGGTGGGTGAGTGCGGTCACGCGTGGCGCGTGGCGTACAGTTTCTGGAATACCTTGAGTGGTGTGGGTGATGGCGCAGATCCCAATGATCGTTTTGCCCAGATGCTGCAAAAGCAGCTTGATCACCGCTATAAGCAGCCGACGCACATCTGCGAGTTTACCTGGGACATGATTGAAAATGAGCGTCTGGTTTTTGACAAGTCGCTCAACGACAAGCACATCATTACCTTTCATGACTCATGCAACGTGGCGCGCGGCTCTGGCATGGGCGGTTATCCGGGCGGACAGTTCGATATTCCTCGCAACATTATCAAGGCAGTCGCCAACAATTTTTTTGAAATGGATCCGAGTACCACGCATGAGCGGACGTTTTGTTGTGGTGGCGGTGGCGGGGTATTAACCGATGACTTGATGGAAGTACGTGTCAAGGGTGCGTTGCCCCGAATGGAAGTTTTGCAACAAGTAGCAGATGAGCATGGCGTTAATTTCATGGCCTGTATTTGCGCGATATGCAAGGCGCAATTTTCCAAGGTCTTGCCCATATACGGGTTTGATCGAAGAATGGTGGGCGGTGTACATCAACTGGTCAGCAATGCAATCAAATTGGGTGTTGAGTAACAATTTACTGGAGGTAGGTCGATATGTCAGAAGCAATAGAAACTCCCCAAAAAATTACCTTTCGACGTTACAAAGACGGCGATAGCAAGGTGCATAACTGGAGCGAACAAATATTCCAGGCCAGTTACACACATAAGTGTCCAACCTATATTCAGTCCACCCCTCCTTGCCAGGGAAGTTGTCCGGCAGGTGAAGATATTCGCGGCTATCTGGCTATCGTGCGCGGCACAGAAAAGCCACCGGTCGGTAAAGATGGCAAACCCGCGATGCCCTGGCAGGAGTATGCATGGCGTCGTCTGACATCAGCTAATCCATTTCCATCCGTGATGGGACGCGTGTGCCCTGCACCTTGTGAGACCGGCTGCAATCGCAATGCGCTGGAAGATCACGTCGGTATCAATTCAGTCGAGCATTTCCTTGGTGAATATGCAATTGCCAACAACCTGGGCTACAGCACAGATGCGGCTCCAACGGGTAAAAAAGTGGCGGTTATCGGCGGAGGGCCTGCCAGTTTGTCTTGCGCTTATCAGCTGACGCTCAAAGGACATGAAGTCACTGTATTTGATGACCATGAATTCCTTGGCGGAATGATGCGCTATGGCATTCCGGGTTTCCGTACACCGCGTGACGTGCTCGATGCTGAAATCAAGCG